>JAMPAC010000001.1:0-38514 GCA_023667395.1 Blautia sp.
TCTAATCACTTATCATAGGAGATCTTAATTTACAGAAATTATTTCACACACTCTTTTTCGGCACCGTTTTGGCACCGCTCACAATATTTTCATTGATCCATAATCTCAAAAAGGGCTTTCCGATTTCTCGGAAAGCCCCATAAAATATAGCCTTTTTACTGATTACTCAATAATGCTAGCCACTCGTCCAGACCCAACAGTACGTCCACCCTCACGGATTAAGTCAGAGTAACCTCATGCGACGAATAGCGCATTTTCCGGCCCTTTAGTCATCATATTTTTCCGAGAATATATCTTTTCTCTGTATTTTCAAAATTTCTGTAGCCAATTTGTAGCCACTCCCGCATAGGGGATAATAAACTATCTACAAATCCGTCCCTTCTTCTATCCATTCCTTTAACTTCTTCTGAAGCTCCTTCTTATCAGGTAAATACAATTGATACTCCGACGCATAAATATTGGCATCATCTGGTAATGTAATTTCTACAAGAGCATCATCCTTTTCCTTACATAACAGAATACCTACCGTTGGATTTTCCTCCGGCAATTTCTCATATTTGTCATAATAATGTACATACATGAGCATCTGTCCCAAATCCTGATGTGTAAGTTTATCAATCTTCAAATCTATCAGCACATAGCACCGTAAAAGTCTGTTATAGAACACAAGATCCACATAATAGTTATCTTCCTTAAATGTAAATCGCTTCTGCCTTGCTTCAAATAGATAGCCTTTGCCCAATTCCAACAAAAATTTTTGCAATTTATTGATAATTGCAGTCTCCAAATCAGATTCCACATATTTTGCTTTTTCATCTAACCCAAGAAATTCAAGCACAGTAGGTTGTTTCACAATATCCTGTGGTTTTGTTATCACATTGCCTTCAGACGCAAGCCGTATTACCTCGTCCTTTTCCCTGCTCAATGCCAGCCTTTCATAAAGGCTCGAATTATATTGTCTTTGCAGTGTTCGTATTCCCCATGCCTCATTTGTTGCTTCTATTTCATAAAATTTTCGTTCATTTTCATCTTTAATGCGCATCAGTTGAAGGTAATGAGACCACGGAAGTGTGAACGGCAATTCTTTTTCAAAAAAGCTAAACACTGTTTCGGATTTTTCCACAGCAAATTTCCGAAACACTGTTTCGGAAATTCTGTCTTGATATGTAAGGAAAAAATGTCTGGCATTCTCCAATGTATCTACCGAAAATCCTCTTCCATACTGCTCAGTCAGAGCTTCCGAAAGGCTTTTAATCACTCGCTTACCATATTTAGCTCTGCTTTCACCTTGTTGCTGTTCTTCCACAATCCATCTTCCAATGGAATAAAATGTCATTAGTTGAATGATGTTAATCTGCTTTGCTGTAATTCCTCTTGCGTATTCGACTAAATCTATTGAATTTTGGCACAGTTTATGCAATGACTTATCTGTATCTATTTTTTTCGGTAAATCCTTTTCCATGATTCAGCCTCCAGTTCAATTTTTTAGAATTATAAACAAATGCTCCTCTTACAATATTTTTAATCTTAGTCTGTACCGAACCAAATACCACTTTTAAGTGGTTGTTGCTGTTTGTTCATTGAAAATTCTCGCCAATGTTTCTTCCACTATTCCTGACTCCCCTTCATAAACCACTTTCAAGTTTTTTATAGCCCTCGTCACCACAACATATAAAAGATTTCTAGCCTTCTCATAGTCTCCTATTGGTATCTTCTCATCAAGCGAAACATAATCCTCCAAAAATTTTTTTATGAAAACCCTGTCCTCTACACTTGTACCAAACCCGTCCTCTATCACAATCAACACATTTTCAAATTCCAATCCCTTTGTTCCATGATAAGTATGATATACAATCTCTTCCTGTTCTTTCCTTTCGACATAGTAAAACCACTTTTCAAACTCTTTTATATTAATAGCCAACAATTGCTTGACCCTATCTAAATCCATATCTTCTATATTTGCTTCCGTCCTTTCATCCTGCACACGATTTGAATCCAATGCCTGCACCAAGAAAGCAATAATGTAGGGATAAGTTACTTTTTCCGTATCCAATACTGCCTCTATTATCATCTTGACATCTACATCTCCATGAACATAACACTCACACATTTTATTTATTATATCGCCTAATGTATCCCCCTTTATCCCCATTAATTGCTGTTTTATATCTTTCAGTTTCTGAATATCCAAATTGATATATTTTGTTATATCTCCATACAATATTTCTTCGACTGGCGTTTCATCTTCCTGAATATCCGTATACAATTTAAGTATACGGTATAAAAAAGCCGCCGCCCTCCCCAGTTTCTCCCTATCATTTGATAACAGTTCTGTATTCAACTGCTTATAATTCGATCCTGAATATGCTTTAGCTCCCTTAAATACATTATATATATCCGAAATTCCAGTCTTCTCTGCAACCTCTTCATTTTTTAGCAGGAAACAATGTATCTTCTTATCCGCTTCATTTTTCCATTCGTTTCTACATTTTTCCAGCACAGCATCAAAACTATGTCCAACGCAATATTCAACTTTCCCACCTTTACAGTCCGCAAAGATAGACTCCTGCTGCAATCCATCCAACCTGATTTTATTTGCCACTGCGATGATTTCCTCATAAGAACGCCGATTGAATTGCTTGTATACTTTCTTAAGTCCAAGGTGCTTTTCTAAAATCCTTTCCCCAATCCCATAATCATAAATGCTTTGTACTGAATCTCCATAGTATCCTATAAAAGCCGTATGCTCTATTTCTTTTCCTCGATTTTCCAGCACTGCCATGATTTTCACTACTTCTTCAGCAGTATCTTGATATTCATCAATAAAAATATATGGGTATTTGTCAATTATAATTTGTTGGAGACCCGGATACTGCACCACCATTTTTTCACTATACTCAAGCAATGTATCATGGCTTATTCTCATTCTGTATAGTCGATCTTGATTATATCTGGCATTATATTCAACCTTCCTATACCCTTGTTCCTTTGAATTCATCTTGGCAAGACATTCTCTATTCCGCCTTATTGCGTATATTTTAGTGACAATTTTTTTAAAATTCCCCACATTACTCATCAATTGTCCATAACCCGGTATAAATGCTTTGTAAAAGTCATTAAATGATTTCGCATTTAGACATACCCTTGGTAAAATTCCTCCCTGTGTTCCCATACAGTCTCTTCAAATATCCTCCTGTCTTCCTCCAATAATTCCCTGTAAACCCTGAAAGTTTTCTCATCCCTTATGTCTTCTGTTAATGTAAAAATATCTCTTTTAAGTTCTGCCTCCACTTTCTCTTTATGAATGGACAATAACTGTTCTTGATAAGGCGCTATCAGTTGCCATAGCCTTTCATGAATGGTTGACACCACAACCCGCCTGGAATTCCCAAGTTGGTTCTTTATATGCTTAGCAGCAACATTCGTATAAGTGATACACATAATCTGTTGATTGTTCTCTTCAAGTATTTGCCCATACTTTTTTATAACATATCGGAGGGATTCTATTAATGCATATGTTTTTCCCGCACCGGCTCCCGCGTTAAATACTAAACTTTGCTTTTCATCAATATACGAAAAAAGTTCTTTTGTAATCTCATCTTCCTGTTTTCTTTTCGCCGGATCTACTTTATTCAGCCCCATATGAATTCCCCTGTCCTAATTTTTCACTCAACCATTCCAACCCTTGTTTGATGTAATTTGGTAATTCAGGTCGCTTATCTTGCTCTGTAACTAGCGCATACAACAGTTTACTTGCAAATTCTCCCTTTGCATTTGATAATTTTACTTGCCATTCATATGATCTCTGTTTATTCTGTTCATAGTCGGGAATTCCATTTTTCTCCACAATCTGCTGATAAGTTCCTTTTTTAATATCCTTCAAAATAGCGTTTAAAATCTCATTATCCGCATTAGTAAGAATAAATGCCTCCTCAAAGCTTGTGGGAAAATATTCTCCAATTTTCCCTTGGTATGTAACATAGATGTTACCTTTCTCAATAAATGGTCCTAGCTTTGACAGATCCGTGGAATTATCATTAAAATATTTTATTGTTCTATTTGTTGTCGATTGCCCTTTCAAATCCGTAATTTGAGTAAACTCTTTATTTTTTTCTCCATCGTCACTTTCTTTACGAACTATATCAAGGTCAGTTACAATCACTGCCGGAATTCTTAATCTTTCTAAAAGATTTTTATACAGAAACGCATGTGCACCATTAATGCCAAATATGGATACATATCGTTTATTTAGTTTCGACTCCTGCTCAAGATAAAAAGGCAGGATAGTTTCTTCCGCAAAACCTTCTACCAAAATTACAGCATCAGCAAAAAACAATTCCGACACCTTATATTTTATATGCTTTTTCAAAAATTCAAAATCTTTCTCTCTATCTTTTTCATCTTTTGTATCTGGCATAACGGATTCATTATCAAGATTTTGGGCGCAGGCACACCCATCCTCCTCATATACATAGCAAATATCATTGAGCGATTTTCCCATATGAATTTTGCTGTTTAAGACATGTGAAGAATGTGTTGTGATAAATAACTGGCTATTCAGTTTCTTTTCTCTTGTATTGACTAATTCCCATAATGCATCATTGATGTTTTTAATAAATAGTTCCTGCATCTGAGGATGCATAAAAGATTCCGGCTCTTCAATTGCAATTAAATTAATCTTGCTGTTATGTTTTTCATCGGGATAATGTTCCATATAGTCTATCAATTCGGCGACTATTTTTACTAAATGTGTATACCCCAGGCCGAATTGCCCTTCTGGGATATTCATCCCTTTTTCCACATACGCATAACTCAGTAGGCCTCTGACCAGCTTTTCTTCGGTTATATTTGAACTCAGATCCACCTTCATTATGTCAGAGGTTACTATTTTGCCAATGGCATTATTAATTCCATCCGAATGATGCTTTTTAATATTTTCAGTCAAGCTATCATTTATAGCATCTATATTCTCATTTAATTCCTTCTTTTTATCTGATACAATCTTTTCATACCTATAAGAGATTATTTTATTAAATGCCACAGATAATTCTTCATCCTTTTTTACATTATTCGCCTGTATAAACTTTATATCCATCACATTGGATAATTTAAATTTGTCACCTACTTCCTCCAACTGCTGCTCTGCCTCGCCCTCTTCCCTGTGCATTCGATAGTATTTTATCTGAAAACGAACTTTTTCCAATTCTTTTAGCAAAATTTGAAATTCTTTTCCATTATCCAATTCCTTATCTTTCGCAGCGTTTCGACTTTTTTCATTTATTTTAGCCAAGGCAGCTTTCATCACATCATAAAACTCCCCTTTTTCTGTCACCTCATATCGTAATACTATGTCCAATTTGTCTTCGTCAATATCTTTAAGAAGCATAAAGGGGATCAAATTTGTGAGTAAATCGTCACTATCCTCTTC
This sequence comes from Blautia sp., assembly GCA_023667395.1. Taxonomy (GTDB): domain Bacteria; phylum Bacillota; class Clostridia; order Lachnospirales; family Lachnospiraceae; genus Acetatifactor. The sequence goes on from JAMPAC010000001.1 coordinate 5,429, forward strand.
AAACGCAATTGTCACAACAAATTCCATGAATGGAGGCTCAATTACCGTTTTCGCTCCCGTTTCTTGCGTTTCCTTATAGGATGCTTGATATTTATCAAAGCATTCTTTCAAATACTGGAAGTTGAAATCACTGACTTGAAGGCCTTCTGTTTCGTTATTTTTTATTATTTTCAAAAGAGCATGAACGATAGAAGTCTTGCCAGCATTATTTTTACCCACAATTAGTGTTGTTGCCGATGCCACATCAATTTGAGACTTAGCTTTGCCCTCCTCTGCTCCAGATGCGACATCTTTTTGAGGATTAGCTTTACTCTTCTCAGCTTCCGATGGTGTCATTTTCCCACGTACCCCATCAGAGTTTACAAACATAACCGTATTATTCTTTTCTCGATATTTCCTAAAATTCTTCATTTGAAAACTCTTTAAATACATATCTGTTGTCTCCCCTTTAATTACTCCATTGAATTCCTATCTCAAATCCATATTTACAACCCTCTCACAATCTCCATAAACCTCTCATGCGAGTACGCCCCCGCATACTCCGGCTTCTTCGTCTCATACACCATGAAATACTTATATATCCTGCCCAGCTGGGAAGCCTTTGCCGCCCAGGTTGCTCCGATCTCTGCCTTTTCCTTTGACTCATCATTCTTCAGATGATCGCCTTTTGTTTCCACCAGGAGCACCTTCCCTTTCTCCGTCATGACAATCAGATCGGGATAAGCCGTTACCGCCCCGTTAATGGCAAAGCCACTTCTGGATATATTGCGGTGCCACCATCTGATATTGGGCAGGGCAGACAATTCCCACGCGACCCTGCTTTCATATCCATTCACATCTTCCTCCGCTGTATAAAGGGATTTTGGTATGACATCGTTCACCTTTGCCGCGGTAATACCGGCGGCAAAGGAATACAGGGGCTGGCATGAAATCATATCCTGCTCGATCCACTTTTCAAAAGTATCCTTCGCATGGGCAGCCAATAGCTGCCTCACCTTATCATATATCTTTTGGATATACAGATAATCCGACTGCTCCAGGTCGGTCAGCTGGTCCTCCGTCATATTCTGCATGACCCTGGAAACATACTCATCCAGTTCAGCATCATTCACCGCATTGATCCTGGAGATGCGCTTTATGATCCTTTCCTTGCAGATCCTCCTTTTCTTCTCCGAAGGCTGGGCATCGAACCACTCCTTCATATAGGCGCTTTCAAAGCCCTGCAGCTGCCACGCCTTGGGACTGGAATTTTCGCCTTCTTCCACATCCACCTGTGCCATCTCCACGTCCAGCATGGAAAAATCAATTTTTGTGTCTTTATCTAAAAGGGTGAAGCCGACATACAAGTCCTCTTTTTGTAACAAACAGTATTCTTCCGCACTAAACAGGCTCGGCGCATCGGGCAATGCAAACTGGGGCAGTCTGAGGGCAAGTGCCTCCTCCCGAAACTCTGCCCTGATCGGATATGTTTTCATGACATCCCTCACCTCCGGCGGAACATCCTCCATGGAATCTCTATCATCTGAAGCAATGTCTTCCCAACAGGCACTTTCCTCTTTCTCGGCCGTCTGGAAAATGTCATCCAGTTCGGCGGAAATTCCGGAAACAGCCCCCTTATGATCCGCCTCAAAAACGGTATCTTCGCACAATGCCCGGGTAACCTGTTCTTTTAATCCATCCGTATAAAAAATCGGTTCCTCGGTTGAAATTGCCTGTCTTTCTTCATGCTCCGGCTTAATTTCTGCTTCCCCTGTCGCAAATGTCATCTGCTCCAGTTCCGTCTGCGGGGTTCCCGCATCCTGTTCCGTCATGGGAGAGTCATCTCCTGCCCTGTAATCCTTATCGCTAAACCCGGCAACCTTTAACCCATCCACAACCTTATTGCATGTGGCAAAGAAATCTGCCGAGGAAGTGATGACATAGGACAGATTCAGCACAGCGCTTTCGTTCTTCTTTGTATTGGGCAGCCGGAGGATCCTTCCTATGATCTGCTCCACGTCAACCACGGAGCTTCTATTTGCTATGGTAGCCAGAATATAGGCAAACGGACAATCCCAGCCTTCTTTCAGCGCATTTACTGTTATAATGTAGCGGATCGGGCATTCCCGCGACATCAGATCCTGGTTCCTGATATCGTCCTTGTCAGCAGTCTTTATCGCAATCTCTTTCTCCGGTATCCCCATCTCCACCAATTCTTTTTTTATTTTCTCATAGGTGCTACTGTTCTCATTTGTATTCGCTTCGGCCTGGAACAGCACGATCGGGCGGATGTACTTACCGCCCATACTTTCCAGCCGTTTCGCTTCATTCTCCAGTCTTTTGCGCAAGCCAATGGCAGTCAGCAGCACATCTCCCTGGCTCTTTCTGTTGTATACAATAACGGGCAGCTTGACCATCTCTTCCTTTTTCAGCTGCCTCGCGTCCACAAAAGATATGATATTGCTGCCCTGTTTCGGCGTGGCCGTCAGGTCCAGCACGAACGACGGGTTAAAATTCCGGAGCATTTCAATGCTCAATGTGGAAGTGGCATGGTGGCTCTCATCCACAATGATGACCGGATTCAATTGACGGATCACCTGGATCAGCGCCGTCTCGTCTGCTCCCTCCAGCAGATCAGCTTTATCTGCGCGGTATTTGCTGAAGGAAACTAAACTGCCATTTTCCTGGTAAGCTTTCCGTCCCTCTTTTTTACTTGTCCGGAAGGAATCGTAACTCAGCACAAAAACAGACAGGTGTTCCATTACCTCGGTCGGGTTGAATTTCTGCCCCGTCATAAGCTGCTCTTTTCCATATACTTCAACCGCGCCGGAAAAATCCAGGTCTATCTTCTGCCTGTAAAAATGGGTGCTGTCCTGCAATGTTTTGATCGTCTGCTTCAGTATGGCATCCGACGGCACAAGCCAGACCACCGCTTTCGGGTGCCTGCCCGGCATGGAATCAAAGATGGGCTTGATGGCATTTGCCGCCAGGAACGTCTTTCCGCCGCCTGTAGGCACTTTCAGACATACCTGGGGAACGCCTGGGAGCGTCGTTTTATAACATGGCATGGTCCCGGGCAGATTGAGCGCACTGACTTCCACACCTTTTTCTTCCCATAAGGTGTTGTAAGCCAGTTTTATGTTCTGCTTTTCTGTCAGCAGGGTCAGGAAACGCTCCAGGTCTCCCATCACTTTCTTCTGATAAGTCTTCAGTTCCATAGGTTCCCTCCAGGTGCATCTGCCCAAACACAATCACAGATTTACGATATCCCTTGGTATCTTCTTAAAAGATATATTGTGCTTCTGCAATTCTTTGTCCGATATTGCGCACTGATCCGCATAGATGACATAGCTTTCAGCCTTTGTTTTGACCGTCCTCAAAAAAGTCCTGTCCAGGGTCGTAGGCACATCTTTTTCATAATAAAAGTAATATGCCACATCCCCGTCTGTTGCCAGAAAATATTGATTATCATCCTGCCCGGTATCAGGCAGCGGCTTCTTCGTTTCCGTATGCCATATGTATCCCCGGATACTCTGCAGATCCATGTCAGGATTCAGGGTGCCATTTTCAAGCATCAGCCGCTCGCCTAATTCATAAAAGCTGAAACTTCCGCCTGTGCCTTCCACGGCGTTTTTGCCCTCCCCGTATCCATCGATCACCCTTTTCACACGTTCCGCAGTGATGCTGTCCGCATAGTCTTCCCTCTCGATCAGGATAAATCTGCGGTTGCCGCCGTCCGCCTTGTTCATGTTGAGGACAGCATGAGCCGTGGTGCCGGAACCGGCAAAGGAATCAAGGATCATATCGTCCTCATCTGTAATAATCCTTATGATTCGTTCAATCACATCGATTGGCTTCGGGTAATCAAAAACCTGTTTATTAAATATGGTTTTCACGTCTATCGATGCTTTCTTGTTTCCTTCGATATTAACCCATAAATTTCCAACCTGTTTCTTCCGTCCTTCTAAATAAAATTTCTGATAGACTTTCCAGCCTTCCCTGTCCTGTTTCCACTCAATTCGATTTTTCCTGACTAATTCTTCGTATGTTGCCAGTTGACAACGCCATCTGCTTTCATATCCGCCAGGGGAAACAGGATATATTTGACTTCCATCTGGCGCCGATATCGGATAAAACATTGTAGGTCTATCCTCTCTCCTGTCCTCTCCACCGGTTTTTCTTAATGGCCTGATCAGATATTGGCCATATTCATCTGCAAGATTATATATTTTTGCGCTTTCTTGATCAAATGGTAATCCAATAAAAGAAGTAAGACTGCTTTTTGCATAAACCAAAATATAATCTATTTCACTTGCAATAATAGTATTGCCTTGGCCTGTCGGTGTTCCTGTGTTCCTAATAATTTGGCTTTTAAAATTTCTCGATCCAAATATTTCATCACATACCATTTTAAGCTGTGCCACTTCATTATCATCAATACTGATAAAAATTGCTCCATCCTCTGCCAACAATTTATGCAACAGTCTCAGCCTTGGATACATCATGCAGAGCCACTTATCATGGCGTGATAAATCTTCCCCCTCTTTTCCTACAACTTCCCCCAACCATTTCTTTATTTTAGGATCATTGACATTATCGTTATAGACCCATCCCTCGTTTCCCGTATTATACGGCGGATCAATATAAATACACTTAATCCTTCCCGCATACTCCGGCAGCAAGGATTTCAATGCTTCCAGATTATCTCCATGAATAATTTTATTTTCACTTCCATTATCTTCAATATGCCGACCATTCAAGTCATAACTATACACTCTGTTCAATACACGATAGGGCACATCCATGTGATGGTTTATTACTTTTTCTTTTCCTATCCATTCTAATGTGGGCATTTTTCATCCTCCCAAGTACATTAACTCCTGCGTATATTGAATCAGTCCGCATATTTTGCCCCGCTATTTTCATTTAGCACTTTCCATTATAGCCTATTTCCCTAGATGCGGCAAGCAATGTTTCGGAATATCCTTTTGGGATATTTCGAAACACACTCCCGCACCAAAGTGCGCTCGTTTTGCTTGTTGGGGACACCCCAAGCCCCGACAAAAATGTGTTCCACATTTTTGTGAACACACCTTGCGGTGTAGCTTTTGAACTGATAACTTTCTATTTTTTCAACCTTACCGAATCTCAGCCCACAAAAAATTTCTCATCTGTTCCGCAAATACTTGTAACTGCTCTATGACCCCAAAATAATTTATGTTTCTTCAGGGGTTGACTCTCATCAAATATGCTTATTCTAAAAATATTCTCCTGAATATAAGCATCTACAATGTTTCCTGCTCATCTTATCTATCCTTTAACGGTTAATAACTTCAATAACAAACAGGTCTGATGTTTTAAACTTTCTACATCAGACCTGCCCGCTCAAATTATTAGTAGTCAATTGCGCCTTTCCATATGTACTTTATTGATCACCTGTCCCATTTGCCGAATCACTCCACTGCCGGTCAAGCATCTCCGCCACTTTTTCCTGCTCCGACGGATATAAGTGCCCATAAGTGTTCAGTGTAATTTTAATATCCTTATGTCCCAGCCGCTCCTTAATGATCATCGGCTGCACACCTCTATGAATCAGATACGCACAATGGGAATGCCTTACATCATGAACGCGAATCTTTTTCACTCCCGCCTTATCAGCATGATTCTTGATTACATGCTGCACTGCCTCCGGAACAATCGGAAATATTCTCTCATCAGCAGGAATCTGATACAATGCATTCACATATGTCCTAATCTCCTCCGCTAAAAACTTTGGAATCACCACTGTCCTGATTGACTCATCTGTCTTAGGCTTTGTAATCTCATCCTGTCCCTTATGCCGAAAGTATGTTTTCGTTATAGATATCGTATTCTTTACAAAATCAATATCAGCTTTTGTCAATGCCAGAGCCTCGCCAATCCTGCAGCCACTGTAAAAGAGAAGATCAAACAGCACATGATATCTGCTTCCACTTTCAAAAGTTGCAACAAACTGATTGAACTCATCAATTGTCCAGAATTGTAATTGCTTCTTGTCAGCATCCGACTTGCCCATTCTTTTAACCTTGGCGCAGGGATTATCTTTTAACCCATAAATCCTTGCAGCATGATTAAAGAGCGCCGTCAATTGATTCTGCAGCATCCGATTGTATGTTTCCTTAAAGCCAAGGTTACGAATACTGTTCTGCCATTGGATAATATCAGATGGTGAAATATGATCCAGCGCCTTATTGCCCAGGGTCGGAATGATATGATGTTCGATCATATATTTTTTATTCCTCACCGTGCGCTGTTTTAACTCCCCCTCTTTATCCCTGAAATAAATATCCACAAAGTCTGCCAGCTTCATATTCATATCTGTCTTAGAAGCAAGCTGCATGGAATGTTCCCACTCCAGCGCTTCCTTTTTAGTGGCAAATCCCCGTTTTTTCTTGTGTTTCTTTTGACCCTGCCAATCTTCCACCCAAATCTGTGAGGTCCATGTACCTTTTTCAGAATCTTTTGATACCGCCATCCTGTCCCCCCCCAATATCTTATTTTCTTATATAGAATCTTTCGTTCCAATATGTCCTTGGTATTTTAGCCCGAATTGTCATATATCCTGCCGTCTGCAGCTCCAAATTAAGTTGTCGGATAATGCGGTATGCCGCCGGTTTAGATATATCCAATTCTTCCATGACATCCTCGACCGTCATCATATAATTTGTTTTTCTCATTCAACCCTCCTTTCCATTGTTCCGTATTACGAGTTGCGTATTCGTAGCATCTTTATTGCATTACTTGTTTCGTAATTTGTCAACGAGTTATTTAATTTTACCGTAATAGTACGAATCGCATATCTTTTTATCCAGTGTTATAATTGTAGACAGGAATTTATCAGTTTTGAGAAAGGGATTCTTGTTCATGGGATACGGAAAAAACTTGAAAGAAATCTTAGATCGAAAAAATATGACGGTAAAAGAACTTGCCCGCCGTGCCGGTATTGCACCGACGACAATATATTCTATTATTCAAAGGGATGCGGCCATACGCTTTGACACAGCTCTCAAAATATCTAATATCCTTGATATTCCTATTGATTCCATATGCAAAGATAATCCCTAGGACGATATTGAAACTTTACCGGCACTTCCATCTGACAGTGAAAAATGGAATATTGACATCCATAAAAACAGTTATATATCAGACCGCACCGCCCGCATCCTAAAAAAATTTGATTATACGGAGCTGCCTATGGTTGATGAATTGATTGCCGATTTATATGTGTTAGATGATGCGACCAGACGTGATTTGTTTGAATATATTAAGATACTGAAGAAAAATCATACTTCTCCTGAAAGAGCAGCGGATTTAAAAGACATAAAGTAGCACGTCGAGATAAAAATAAAGTATCGTAGCCATTTTGTAGCCACTTTAGTTCTCTAAAGTGGCTTTCCACGTAAAAAGGCTTTCGGAAAAACCCCCGAAAGCCTTGATTTTACTGAATTAATTACAATTACTCAATGATAGAAGCAACCCTACCAGACCCTACAGTCCTGCCACCCTCACGAATAGCAAACGTCAGACCCTGCTCCATAGCGATAGGATGGATCAACTCGATAGTCATCTCTACGTTATCGCCAGGCATACACATCTCGGTACCCTCGGGCAGTGCACAAACGCCGGTAACGTCGGTTGTTCTGAAGTAGAACTGAGGACGGTAGTTGTTGAAGAAAGGTGTATGACGGCCACCCTCATCCTTGGTCAGGACGTAAACCTGCGCGGTAAACTTTGTGTGGCAGGTAACAGTGCCGGGCTTTGCGAGAACCTGTCCTCTTTCGATCTCTGTTCTCTGGACACCACGCAGCAGTGCGCCGATGTTATCACCAGCCTGTGCCTGATCAAGCATTTTGCGGAACATCTCAATACCGGTTACGACAGTCTTCTTGGTCTCTTCCCTGATACCGATGATCTCCACTTCCTCGTTCAGCTTCAGTGTACCACGCTCTACACGGCCGGTAGCAACAGTGCCACGACCGGTAATGGTGAATACGTCCTCTACAGGCATCAGGAAAGGCTTGTCAGTATCACGCTGAGGATCGGGAATGTAGGTATCCACGGTCTCCATCAGTTCCATGATCTTATCGCCCCACTCGCCGCTGGGATCTTCCAGAGCTTTCAGAGCGGAACCCTTGATAATGGGACAGTCATTGAAGCCATACTCCTCCAGCTGCTCAACAACTTCCATCTCAACCAACTCAAGGATATCGTCATCAACATCAGGGCTGTCGCACTTGTTCAGGAATACAACGATATAAGGAACGCCTACCTGACGAGCCAGAAGGATATGCTCCTTGGTCTGAGCCATAACGCCGTCGGTAGCAGCTACAACCAGGATAGCGCCATCCATCTGAGCAGCGCCGGTGATCATGTTCTTTACATAGTCAGCATGGCCGGGGCAGTCAACATGTGCATAATGTCTCTTCTCGGTCTGGTACTCTACGTGTGCGGTAGAAATGGTGATACCACGCTCTCTCTCTTCAGGAGCCTTATCAATGTTCTCGAAATCTACTTTCTCGTTACCTGCTACTCTCTCAGCCAGAACCTTGGTGATCGCAGCTGTCAGGGTTGTCTTGCCATGATCCACGTGACCAATGGTACCAATGTTACAATGGGGCTTTGTTCTGTCAAATTTAGCTTTAGCCATTATTGAAATCCTCCTTAACTAATAAAACATATTGTTATTTTTTCCTCGCCGAAGCGCATTTACGCACACTCGGCGCTTCATAACTCGGCTACTCCCATTATATGGAATATACCGGATTTTTTCAAGCTGTTTTTTACTTTTTCGGAAGAATACATGTGTATTCTTTCACGAACCTGGTAAATCTTAATCGCGTTCTTTGTTATTCTAAATTTACTTGGTTCCTTTTGCAGCCAGGACTTTCTCCTGGACACTCTTGGGAACGGGCTCATACTTTTCAAAGAACATGGAGTAGTTGCCGCGACCCTGCGTCCTGGAACGGAGATCTGTGGAATAACCGAACATCTCGGCAAGGGGAACGAACGCGCGAACCATCTTGCCTCCGCCGATATCCTCCATGCCTTCCACACGTCCACGGCGGGAATTCAGGTCGCCGATCACGTCGCCCATATATTCCTCAGGCATGGTGACTTCCACTTTCATGATGGGTTCCAGCAGCACAGGAGCCGCTTTCTGCATGGCATCCTTGAAAGCCATGGAACCTGCAATGTGGAATGCCATCTCAGAGGAGTCAACCTCATGATAGGAACCGTCAAATACATTTGCGTGAACGCCCAGTACGGGGAATCCGCCAAGGATACCTGCCTGCGCAGCCTCCCTGATGCCTTCGCCAACCGCCGGGATATATTCCTTGGGAATGGAACCGCCCACCACGGTGGACTCGAACAGCAGTACAGGGGGCTCGTTGATCAGGATATTTGCCTTGGGATCAAACTCAAACTTCTCACAGTTCGCCTCCAGGGGCTCAAATTTCACTTTACAATGACCATACTGGCCGCGGCCTCCGGTCTGCTTTGCATACTTGGAATCCACTTCCACAGCCTTGGTAAACGCTTCCTTGTACGCAACCTGGGGCGCGCCCACGTTAGCCTCTACCTTAAACTCGCGGAGCAGACGGTCAACGATGATCTCCAGATGAAGTTCACCCATACCTGCGATAATGGTCTGTCCTGTCTCCTGATTGGTGTGTGCACGGAATGTAGGATCCTCCTCCGCCAGCTTTGCAAGAGCCTCGCTCATCTTACCCTGGCCTGCCTTGGTCTTGGGCTCGATAGCAAGTTCGATAACGGGCTCGGGGAATTCCATGGACTCCAGGATCACAGGATGCTGGTCATCACAGATAGTATCGCCTGTGGTGGTGAATTTAAAACCAACCGCTGCCGCAATATCACCGGAATAAACCTTATCCAACTCCGCACGCTTATTGGCATGCATCTGAAGGATACGTCCCACACGCTCTTTCTTATCTTTCGTCGCGTTCAACACATAGGATCCGGAATTCATGGTACCGGAATATACACGGAAGAACGCAAGCTTTCCTACGAAAGGATCCGCCATGATCTTGAATGCCAGCGCGGCAAAGGGCTCGTCATCGGATGAATGTTTCTCCACCTCGTTGCCGTTCAGATCGACACCCTTGATAGCAGGGATATCTGTAGGAGCGGGCATATACTCAAGGATCGCGTCCAGAAGCTTCTGAACACCCTTATTGCGGTACGCGGAACCGCAGCATACGGGCACCGCCGTACACTCGCAAGTCGCCTTACGCAGGACTTTCTTCAATTCCTCTACGGAAGGCTCTTCGCCCTCCAGGTACATCATCGTAAGATCATCGTCCAGTTCGCAGATCTTCTCGATCATCTCACCGCGGTACAGTTCTGCATCATCTTTCATATCTCCGAGGTCATCGGATACAGTGATGTCCTCGCCCTTATCATCATTATAGATGTAAGCTTTCATCTCGAACAGATCGATAATGCCTTTGAAATCATCTTCTTTTCCAATAGGAAGCTGTAGGATAATGGCATTTTTACCAAGTCTTGTTCTGATCTGATCTACTGCGCCATAGAAATTCGCGCCCAAGATGTCCATCTTGTTGATGAACGCCATACGGGGTACGTTGTAGGTATCAGCCTGACGCCAGACGTTCTCGGACTGGGGCTCTACGCCGCCCTTTGCACAGAAGACGCCCACGGCGCCGTCCAGTACGCGAAGGGAACGCTCTACTTCGACAGTAAAATCAACGTGGCCAGGAGTGTCAATGATATTGATACGATGCTCCAGCGCGCCTTCCATGGGCTTGGTCTCTTTTTCCAGAGTCCAATGGCAGGTCGTAGCCGCTGAAGTGATGGTAATGCCTCTTTCCTGCTCCTGCTCCATCCAGTCCATGGTGGCAGTGCCTTCATGAGTATCACCGATCTTGTAGTTCACACCAGTATAATACAGGATACGCTCGGTCAATGTGGTCTTGCCAGCATCGATATGGGCCATGATCCCGATATTCCTGGTTCTCTCTAACGGATATTCTCTTCCAGCCAAGATTTTTTCCTCCTAACTTATTTTTAAAACATATCAGCGCTGCTGCGCCTAAAAACGATAATGCGCAAAAGCTTTGTTTGCCTCCGCCATCTTGTGCATATCTTCTTTTCTCTTGACTGCGGCGCCGGTATTGTTGGCTGCGTCAAGAATCTCATTCGCCAGCCTGTCCTCCATGGTCTTCTCGCCTCTTTTGCGGGAGAACGTGGTCAGCCAGCGGAGACCCAGAGCCTGGCGTCTGTCGGCCCTCACCTCGATGGGCACCTGATAGGTAGCACCGCCGATACGTCTTGCCTTTACCTCCAGAACGGGCATGATATTGTTCATGGCCGTCTCAAATACTTCCAGGGCAGGCTTTCCGGATTTCGCCTCCACTTTTGCAAATGCGCCGTATACAATCTTCTGTGCGACACCTTTCTTACCGTCAAGCATGATGTTGTTGATCAGCTTGGTCACAACCTTATTGTTGTACAAAGGATCTGCTAATACATCTCTTTTCTGAATATGACCTTTACGTGGCACGGTCCTTCCCTCCTTAACTAAAATCAGTTCGTTAAATCATCGGTACTCACATGTGTTTCCCCAAGTGTTCGTGCTGTATATCTGTATGACAGAATTCCAACACTTTCTTAGTTTCGTTCAGATTTGTCCCGAATCTCCTTTGAAGCAATTATTTCTTCTTTACTTCCTTGGGTCTCTTAGCGCCGTACTTGGAACGGGCCTGCTTTCTGTTCGATACGCCTGCGGTATCAAGGGTACCACGGATAATGTGATACCTTACGCCGGGCAGATCCTTTACTCTGCCGCCGCGGATCAAAACAACGCTGTGCTCCTGCAGATTGTGTCCTTCACCGGGGATATAGCTTGTAACCTCGATTCCGTTGGAAAGACGTACTCTGGCGATCTTTCTAAGAGCTGAGTTAGGCTTTTTGGGAGTGTCAGTCTTTACAGCGGTACACACGCCGCGCTTCTGGGGAGCGGATACATTGGTCGCCTTCTTGTGAAGGGAATTGTACCCTCTCTGGAGAGCAGGCGCTGTGGACTTCTTTGCTGATGTCTGACGTCCTTTTCTTACTAACTGGTTAAATGTTGGCATTCTGTTTCACCTCTTTCTAAATTGTACTGTGGTTATCCGCACACGGCTTTGCTCACAAAAAAAGGGCATCCGCACGCATGCTTTATTAGTATAGCCGCTTACGGATGCATTGTCAATCATTTTTTGTAAAATTATTGCTTTAATTCTGCTATATAGCGCTTCAGGGCATCTTCCCATGCGGGCAGCCTCTCGAAGCCGTTCTCCGTCAGCTTCTCCTTGCTCATGCGGCTGTTCATGGGACGGTTCGCTTTCGCCCCGTATTCCGCCGATGTGACCGGAATCACTTTCACATTCAGCCCCGCCTCCCTGAAAATGGCGCAGGCAAAATCATACCAGGAACAGAAACCCTCGTTGGTGGCGTGGTACACGCCGTACTTTTCCGTCTGCACCATATCCACCAGCAGCCTGGCAAGATCATAAGTATAGGTAGGAGAGCCAAACTGGTCGTTGACCACCGTGACGGTATCATGGGTCTCCGCCAGCTTCAGCATGGTCTTTACGAAATTCCTGCCGTTAATGCCGAATACCCATGCGATGCGCACAATAAAATACTTTTCCAGAATTTCCTGTACCGCCAGTTCCCCCTCGTACTTGGTCCGCCCGTACACGCTTCTGGGGGCGCACTCATCCTCCGGCTCCCAGATATGCTCTCCCTGTCCATCAAACACATAATCGGTGCTGATGCAGATCATTTTAATATCCAGAGTTTTACAGACTTCCGCAATATTCCGGGGCCCATCAGCGTTTACCTTCCGGCATGCCTCCGGGTTCTCCTCAGCAGCGTCCACCGCCGTATATGCGGCACAGTGGATCACCGCATCCGGCGCGGCTTCTCTGATTACCCTGTCCACGCAGGCGGCATCCGTGATATCCATTTCCTGAATATCCACACCTATGGCTTCCATGCCGCGTTTTTCCAGTTCATTGACTACGTCATGCCCCAGCTGCCCCCTTACTCCTGTAACCAATACCCTCATAACTGTCTCCATTCTTTTACAACAGGGGCAATGCCATACGGCATCGCCCCCAAATCATATTGTATTATTCACTGTCTTCAGCCACAGCAACCATTTCGCCTGCGGTTTCTTCCTCCGCTTCATCGTATTCTTCCGCTTCAGCCTCACCGTCCATATAATCGAAAGCCTCTGTCTCCACGGAATCCTCCGTTCCGAATCTTTCCTCCATACCGGATCCATCTTCGGAAACAGCGCCTTCCTCCATATCAAGTTCATCAAAAGAGATTGTCTCCGTCTCGTCCGTGCTCAACCTGGTATTACGGTATCTCTTCATACCCGTACCCACAGGAATCAGCTTACCGATGATCACATTCTCTTTCAGACCGATCAGGTTATCCACCTTACCCTTGATGGCAGCCTCGGTGAGAACCTTGGTGGTCTCCTGGAAAGATGCCGCTGACAGGAACGAATTGGTTGCCAGCGCCGCCTTGGTGATACCCAGCAGCACCTGTTTGCCCTCCGCAGGTTCCCTGCCTTCCGCAATCAGTCTCTCATTGATATCCTCATATTCCAGGACATCCACCAGCGTACCGGGCAGGAAATCCGTATCGCCGTTATTTTCAATGCGGATCTTCTTCAGCATCTGGCGCACAATGACTTCAATATGCTTATCCGCAATATCAACGCCCTGCAGGCGGTATACGCGCTGTACCTCGCGGAGCATGTAATCCTGAACGGCGCGGATACCCTTGATCTTCAGCAGGTCATGAGGATTTACACTGCCTTCTGTCAGTTCGTCACCAGCCTCCAGCACCTGTTCATCCATGATCTTGATACGGGAACCGTATGGGATCAGGTACGTCTTACTCTCTCCGGTCTCGTCATTGGTGATGACTACCTCGCGCTTCTTCTTGGTATCCTTGATCTCCGCCCGGCCGCCGAACTCCGCAATGATCGCAAGTCCCTTGGGCTTTCTGGCTTCAAAAAGCTCCTCCACACGGGGAAGACCCTGTGTGATATCGTCGCCTGCCACACCGCCGGTGTGGAAAGTTCGCATGGTCAGCTGGGTACCGGGCTCGCCGATGGACTGCGCCGCAATGATACCGACTGCCTCGCCCACCTGTACCGCCTCGCCGGTGGCCATGTTTGCGCCGTAACATTTCGCACAGATACCCACATGGGAACGGCAGGTCAGGATGGTACGGATCTTCACCGCCTCCACGGGCTCGCCTTTCTCATTTACCCCAACGCTCAAAATCCTGGAAGCGCGGCTGGGGGTGATCATGTGATTGCGCTTCACGATCACATTGCCGTCCCTGTCCATGATATCTTCACAGGAATATCTTCCTGTAATTCTGTCTTTCAGGTTTTCAATGGTCTCCTTTCCGTCCATGAACGCCCTGACCACCATTCCGGGAATATCCGTCCTGCCTTCACAGCAGTCCACCTCACGGATGGAAAGTTCCTGTGACACGTCCACCATACGCCTGGTCAGATAACCGGAGTCGGCTGTACGCAGCGCAGTATCGGACAGACCCTTGCGGGCGCCGTGAGCGGACATGAAATACTCCAATACGTCCAGACCCTCACGGAAATTGGATTTAATGGGCAACTCAATGGTACGTCCGGTGGTATCCGCCATCAGTCCACGCATACCTGCCAGCTGTTTGATCTGCTGGTTGGAACCACGGGCGCCGGAATCAGCCATCATAAAGATGTTATTGTACTTATCCAGCCCCGCCAGCAGCACATCCGTCAGTTCCTTGTCCGTCTCATTCCAGGTCTCCACCACCGCGCGGTAACGCTCTTCCTCCGTGATCAGTCCGCGGCGGAAATTGGCGGATATCCTGTCCACGGTAGCCTGGGCATCCGCCAGCAGCTGGGGCTTCTTCTCGGGCACGGTCATATCCGAAATGGATACGGTCATGGCCGCCCTGGTAGAGTACTTATATCCGATTGCCTTTACGTCATCCAGAACCTCGGCGGTCTTGGAAGCGCCATGGATATTGATGACCTTTTCCAAGATCTGCTTTAATCCTTTCTTACCCACATGGAAATCTACCTCCAGCTTCAACAGGTTTTCAGGATTGCTTCTGTCCACAAACTCCAGATCCTGGGGCAGGATCTCATTGAAGAGGAAACGGCCCAGCGTGGATTCCACAATGCCGGTGACGGTCTCCCCTGCGGCGTTCACCTTGCTCACGCGCACTTTGATCCTGGAGTGCAGGGTGCAGGCGCCATTCTCGTAGGCCAGGATCGCCTCGTTCACATTCTTATAATACCTGCCCTCGCCCACGGAACCGGGTCTCTCCTGGGTCAGGTAATAAATCCCCAATACCATATCCTGTGATGGAACGGCCACCGGGCCGCCGTCAGAGGGTTTCAACAGATTGTTGGGCGACAGCAGCAGGAACCGGCACTCCGCCTGCGCTTCCACGGACAGAGGCAGATGAACCGCCATCTGGTCGCCGTCAAAGTCCGCGTTGAAAGCGGTACATACCAGGGGATGCAGCTTGATCGCCTTACCCTCTACCAGGATGGGCTCAAATGCCTGGATACCAAGCCTGTGCAGGGTAGGAGCACGGTTCAGCATCACAGGGTGCTCCTTGATGACCTCCTCCAGCACATCCCAGACCTGGTTATCCATCTTATCCACTAATTTCTTCGCGTTTTTTATATTCTGGCTGATCTGCTTCGCAACCAGTTCTTTCATGACAAAGGGCTTGAACAACTCAATGGCCATTTCCTTGGGCAGGCCGCACTGATAAATCTTCAGTTCGGGTCCCACCACGATAACGGAACGGCCGGAATAATCCACACGCTTGCCCAGCAGGTTCTGACGGAAACGTCCTGACTTGCCTTTCAGCATATCGGACAGGGACTTCAATGCCCTGTTTCCGGGGCCGGTTACGGGGCGTCCGCGTCTGCCGTTGTCGATCAGGGCATCCACGGCCTCCTGCAGCATTCTCTTCTCGTTGCGCACGATGATATCAGGCGCGCCCAGTTCCAGCAGTCTCTTCAACCGGTTGTTTCTATTGATGATCCTCCTGTACAAGTCGTTCAGGTCGGAAGTGGCAAAACGCCCGCCGTCCAGCTGTACCATGGGACGCAGGTCGGGCGGGATGACAGGGATCACATCCATGATCATCCACTCCGGCATATTGCCGGATTCACGGAAAGCCTCCACAACCTCCAGTCTCTTGATGATGCGGGCGCGCTTCTGTCCGGAAGATTCCCTCAGGCCGGTCTTTAACTCTTCCGCCTCTTTCTCCAGGTCGATGGCCTGCAGAAGTTCCTTGATGGCTTCCGCACCCATTCCCACACGGAATTTATTTCCATAGTTCTCCCTTGCGTCCTGGTATTCCTTTTCGGAAAGGATCTGCTTGTAATCCAGGCCGGTCTCGCCCCCATCCAGCACGATATAGGACGCGAAATACAGAACTTTCTCCAACACTCTGGGAGACAGGTCCAGGATCAGTCCCATGCGGCTGGGAATTCCCTTAAAATACCAGATATGGGACACGGGAGCCGCCAGTTCGATATGACCCATACGCTCCCTCCGCACGCTTGCCTTGGTCACTTCCACGCCGCAGCGGTCGCAGACAACGCCCTTGTATCTGATCTTCTTGTACTTGCCACAGTGACACTCCCAGTCCTTGCTGGGTCCGAAAATCTTCTCACAGAACAGACCGTCCCTCTCAGGCTTCAGGGTTCTGTAATTGATCGTCTCAGGCTTTAAAACCTCGCCGTGGGACCATTCGCGAATCTTATCAGGTGAAGCCAGCCCGATCTTGATGGCATCAAAGGTCATAGGCTGATAGGTTGCTTCATTCTTTGTTTCTGACATTCATGGCACTCCCTTCTATTTTCAAATTCACCCGGCTCAAAACTTACTCGTAGTCGTCCTCGCCGCCGAAATCATCCGCATCCATCTCAAACGCGTCGTCATAAGCATCATCCTCATCGTCCGCGCTTACCAGTTCTCCGCTCTCTTCATCAAACTCCTGCGCCTGATAGCCCATCTCGCCCAGGGAACCGTTGTCATAGTCGTCATACTTGCGGTCGTCGCCCATCTCATAGCGGTAATCCGTATCGCCGTAGTCAATGGCCTCCATGATCTCAACTTCCGTCTGGTCGTCACGGAGAACCCTTACGTCCAGACCCAGCGCCTGCAATTCCTTGAGCAGCACCTTAAAGGACTCCGGTATTCCGGGTTCAGGGATGTTATCGCCCTTAATGATCGCTTCATACGTCTTTACACGTCCCACCACATCATCAGACTTCACCGTCAGGATCTCCTGCAGCGTATAGGACGCGCCGTAAGCCTCCAGGGCCCATACCTCCATCTCCCCGAAACGCTGGCCGCCAAACTGCGCCTTGCCGCCCAGGGGCTGCTGTGTTACCAGGGAGTACGGTCCCGTGGAACGGGCATGGATCTTGTCGTCAACCAGATGATGCAGCTTCAGGTAATGCATGTGTCCAATGGTTACGGGGCTGTCAAAATATTCTCCGGTACGTCCGTCGCGCAGACGAACCTTGCCGTCCCGGGAAATGGGCACTCCCGCCCACACTTCCCTGTGATCCCTGCCCTTTGACAGGTATTCCACCACTTCAGGAAGCAGTTCCTCACTGTGTCTGCTCTCAAAAGTCTCGCCGCCCCACTCCCTGCCGTCCGCAGTAGTGGTTCTGCCCTCCTCTTTCCACTGTGCCGCCTCCTCGGCGTCAAAAGGAAGATTTACATAATCGTTGGCCAGATCCAGGGTATCCATGATATCCTTCTCGTTTGCGCCGTCAAATACGGGTGTAGCCACGTTAAAGCCAAGCGCCTTAGCCGCCAGGGAAAGATGGATCTCCAGTACCTGTCCAATGTTCATACGGGAAGGCACGCCCAGGGGATTCAGCACAATATCCAGGGGACGTCCGTTGGGCAGATAGGGCATATCCTCCACGGGAAGCACGCGGGAAACCACACCCTTGTTGCCGTGACGGCCTGCCATCTTATCGCCCACGGAAATCTTCCTCTTCTGCGCAATATAAATACGGACTGCCTGATTTACCCCGGGAGACAATTCGTCGCTGTTCTCCCTGGTAAACACCTTGGCATCCACCACAATACCATACTCGCCGTGAGGCACTTTCAGGGAGGTATCACGAACCTCTCTCGCCTTCTCGCCAAAGATTGCCCGAAGCAGCCTCTCCTCTGCGGTAAGTTCCGTCTCCCCCTTGGGGGTTACCTTACCCACAAGGATGTCGCCTGCACGAACCTCCGCGCCGATGCGGATGATACCCCTGTCATCCAGATCTTTCAGCGCATCGTCGCCGACACCGGGAACATCCCGGGTAATCTCCTCGGGACCCAGCTTGGTATCCCTGGCTTCCGCCTCATATTCCTCAATGTGCACGGAGGTATAAACATCATCCTGCACCAGTCTTTCACTCAAAAGGACAGCGTCCTCATAATTATAGCCCTCCCAGGTCATAAAACCGATCAGGGGGTTTTTGCCCAGGGCCAGTTCGCCCATGGAAGTGGAGGGTCCATCCGCGATCACCTGACCCTCTTCCACATGGTCGCCCTTAAATACAATGGGCTTCTGGTTGTAGCAGTTGGACTGATTGCTTCTGGAGAACTTGCTCAAATGATATTCTGCTTTTTCCCCATCATCACAGGTCATACGGATCAGTCTGGAAGACACATAGTCAATCGTGCCTGACTTCTTCGCCAGAATACAGACGCCGGAGTCCACCGCTGTCTTTGTCTCCATACCGGTTCCCACCGCAGGGGCGTCCGTCAGCAGAAGAGGCACTGCCTGACGCTGCATGTTGGATCCCATCAGCGCGCGGTTGGCGTCGTCATTCTGCAGAAAAGGGATCAGCGCAGTCGCCACGGAAAACACCATCCGGGGCGATACATCCATGTAATCGAACATGGAACGGGGATACTCCTGTGTCTCCTCGCGGTAACGGCCGGATACACTGTTACGGACAAAGTGACCGTCCGCATCCAGGGCCTCGTTCGCCTGCGCCACATGGTAATTATCCTCTTCGTCGGCGGTCATGTATACAACCTCCTCCGTAACCCTGGGATTATTAGGGTCGCTCTTATCCACTTTGCGGTACGGAGCCTCCACAAAGCCATATTCATTGATCCTGGCATAGCTTGCAAGGGAGTTGATCAGGCCAATGTTGGGACCTTCAGGGGTCTCGATGGGGCACATTCTCCCGTAATGGGAATAATGCACGTCACGAACCTCGAATCCGGCGCGATCCCTAGACAGACCGCCGGGACCCAGGGCGGAAAGACGCCTCTTGTGGGTCAACTCACCCAGAGGGTTATTCTGATCCATAAACTGGGACAGCTGGGAAGATCCGAAGAACTCTTTTACCGCAGCCGTAACGGGTTTGATATTGATCAGGGACTGGGGAGAAATATCCTCCGCGTCATGGGTGGTCATACGTTCGCGCACCACTCTCTCCATTCTGGACAGGCCGATACGGTACTGATTCTGGAGCAGTTCGCCCACCGCACGGATACGCCGGTTGCCCAGATGATCAATATCGTCATCATTGCCCAGGCCGTACTCAAGATGCATATTATAATTGATGGAAGCAATGATATCTTCCTTTGTGATGTGCTTCGGAACAAGTTCGTGCACATTCTTTTTGATCGCTTCCGCCAGCTTCTCAGGATCCCCGCTGAACTCATCAAGAATCTGCTTCAGCACAGGATAATACACGCGCTCATGAATGCCGAAATCCCGGGGATTGCAGTCCACAAAGCTGGTCAGATCCACCATCATGTTGGAAAGGACCTTGACATTCTTCTCCTCTGTCTGTACATATACGAAAGGAACGGCCGCATTCTGGATCGTGTCAGCCAGTTCCATGGTCATCTTGTCGCCTGCCGATGCCAGCACCTCGCCCGTGGAGGGATCCACCACGTCAGCCGCCAGGATCTGATGCCTGATCCTGTTCCGGAATGCCAGCTTCTTATTGAATTTATATCTGCCAACCTTGGCCAAATCGTATCTTCTGGGGTCAAAGAACATGGCGTTGATCAGGCTTTCCGCACTTTCAACGCTTAAGGGTTCACCGGGGCGGATCTTTTTGTATAACTCTAACAGACCCTCCTGATAATTCTCAGCAGTGTCCTTGCCAAAACTTGCTTCAATCTTCGGCTCGTCGCCAAACAATTCACGGATCTCATCGTTGGTGCCAACGCCCAGGGCGCGGATCAGCACAGTAACGGGAACCTTACGGGTCCTGTCCACGCGGACATAAAACACGTCGTTGGAATCAGTCTCATACTCCAGCCAGGCGCCGCGGTTGGGGATAACGGTACAGGAAAAGAGCCTCTTGCCGATCTTGTCGTGCCCCACGCCATAATAAATGCCGGGGGAACGAACCAGCTGGCTTACGATGACACGCTCCGCGCCATTGATCACAAATGTGCCGGTCTCGGTCATCAGCGGAAGATCGCCCATAAAGATCTTATGCTCGCTGATCTCTTCCTTTTCCTTATTGTACAGACGAACCTTGACAGTCAGGGGCGCCGCATAGGTGGCATCCCTTTCCTTGCATTCTTCAATCGAATATTTCACGTCGTCTCTACACAGTTCAAAATCCACAAATTCCAGGCTCAAAGAACCGCTGTAATCAGCAATAGGAGAGATATCGTCGAAGACTTCCTTCAGACCCTCGTCCAAAAACCACTGATAGGAGTCCTTCTGGACTTCAATCAGGTTGGGCATCTCCAGAACCTCTTTCTGTCGTGCATAACTCATACGCATAACCCTGTTACCGGCCATGGGACGTATTCTGTTCTTTTCCATTGACATTTCACCCCGTTCTTTCTGATTTAGTTCCTATTCACAGCTCCGCTGTTCATAGCAACAATATGCACACAAAATGAGCAAGGAACGCTCATTTTGGCGCCTGCTGCCTCGGATTTTGAGAAAAACACCTCAAAATTCCTCACGGAATAAGGACTGTGAACAATAACCTGCTTATGCCATGTTGCAATATACGCAGACATAGTTCCGCACAATAGTGCACTATCCATGTTATCACAAATGGGGGTGAGGGTCAAGCATAAATTTTTCAATAATCAAAGTGTCCAATTACACAATATGACGCAAAAACAGTTTGAGCCTGTGCACAAACTGTTTTTACGTTGTCATATAACCATTTATTTTATCGGATTACTTCAATGTAACCTTAGCGCCAACTTCCTCAAGTTTCTTCTTGATCTCCTCAGCGTCAGCCTTGGAAGCAGCTTCCTTTACAACCTTGGGAGCGCCGTCTACCAGATCCTTGGCTTCCTTCAGACCCAGTCCGGTTATCTCGCGGACAGCCTTGATGACTTTAACTTTCTCTGCCCCAACCTCGGTCAGTTCCACATCGAACTCATCCTTCTCTTCCTCAACTGCTGCCCCTGCGCCGGGCGCCGCCATAACAACGCCTGCTGCTGCAGATACGCCGAACTCCTCCTCGCAAGCCTTTACCAGTTCGTTTAACTCTAATACGGTCATCTCCTTGATCTGGTCGATCAATTCCTGAGCGGTCAATTTAGCCATTTTCTTTTCCTCCATTTTCTGAAATTGATGTGTGATAACTTATGTTGCAAAATGTAGCCTGCCTCTGTTACTCAGCGGCCGCTGCGGACGCCCCGCCTTTTTCCGCCAGCTGGTTCATAACGCGGGCGAAGTTGGTAATGGGGCTCTTCATGCTGCCAAGCAGCCTGGAAATAAGCACTTCCCTGGAAGGAATGCTGGCGATGGCAGCCATGCCTTTCGCATCATATACCGTGCCTTCCACAATACCGGCCTTGATCTCAAGCTTGTCAGCAGTCTTGGCGAACTCCGCCAGGATCCTCGCGGGTGCGGTTGCGTCCTCGGTAGAGATCGCGACTGCGCTGGGGCCTTCCAGATACTGGGTCAGGCCTTCACATTCCGTACCCTTAAACGCGCGGGCCATGAAAGTGTTTTTGTACACCTTGTAGGTGATGCCTGCCTCGCGCAGATTCTTGCGAAGCTGCGTGTCCTGCTCAACGGTAAGGCCACGGTAATCCACCAGGACCACAGACTGGGCATCCTTGATATTGGCGGCAATCTCGTCTACAATGGGCGCTTTTAATTCAACCTTTGCCATTTCTTTACCTCCTTATAGAATATAGTGGGTTTCCCCTGCCGAAAGGAGTTTGCTTTATAAGAAAAGCCTCCCTGAAGACAGGGAGGCATAAAGTCTTACTGAAAACTCTTTCCTCGGTAGGCGCTGCGCTTATCCCCGTCTCTGTGAGACTATGGGACCTACTGTCTTCGGCATTGTCATATGACCTTATACAGAATACTATAAGATTCTGTGTTTGTCAATTGTTTTCATCCGGCTGTTCCTTAGAATTTTGTCACATTTACTTTCACGCCGGGGCCCATGGTGCTGGCCAGAGTGATGCTTCTCAGATACTGTCCTTTCACTGCGCTGGGTCTTGCTTTCACAATGGCATCCATCAGCGCCTTAAGGTTCTCCTGAAGGGCCTCGTCCGTAAAGGAAACCTTGCCTATGGGAACATGAACGATATTGGTCTTATCCAGCCTGTACTCGATCTTACCTGCCTTGATATCTTTGACAGCCTTGGTCACATCCATGGTAACCGTGCCCGCCTTGGGGTTGGGCATCAGACCCTTGGGTCCCAGGATCTTACCGAGGCGGCCTACGATACCCATCATATCGGGTGTTGCCACTACCACGTCGAAATCCAGCCATCCGTCGTTCTGGATTCTGGGGATCAGTTCCTCGCCGCCAACATGCTCGGCGCCGGCTGCTTCCGCCTCGGCAATCTTGTCGCCTTTCGCAATCACCAGGACCCTGACTTTCTTACCTGTTCCGTTGGGCAATACTACCGCGCCACGGATCTGCTGCTCCGCATGACGTCCGTCACAACCGGTCCTGATATGCACTTCAATGGTCTCATCAAACTTTGCCGGGGCTGCTTTCTTCACCAAAGCGATCGCCTCTTCCGGATCATAGAATACGCTGCGGTCTACAAGCTTTGCTGATTCGGTATATTTCTTACCACGTTTCATTATCTTACCTCCTAGGTTCCAGCGACAACTTTTGTTGTCTCCCAATTATGAATAGTTAGTCTTCTACTACAATACCCATGCTGCGTGCAGTGCCTGCGATCATGCTCATGGCCGCTTCAATGCTTGCCGCGTTCAGATCCGGCATCTTCATCTCCGCAATCTCCTGGACCTTGGCCTTGGAAATGGTAGCCACCTTGGTCTTGTTAGGCGTTGCGGATGCGGTCTTGATGTTACATGCTTTCTTTAACAGCACTGCTGCAGGGGGGGTCTTCGTAATGAAACTGAACGACCTGTCTGCATATACAGTAATGACTACGGGGATGATCAAATCGCCCTTGTCCGCTGTCCTTGCGTTGAACTGCTTGGTAAATTCAACGATGTTCACGCCGTGCTGGCCTAACGCGGGGCCAACAGGGGGAGCCGGTGTAGCTTTGCCGGCAGGAATCTGTAATTTAATGTATCCTTCTACTTTCTTTGCCATTTTGGCACCTCCTATAATGTGGTAAACCGTCGCGGCCCGCTGATGCCGGCCTGTGTGCAACGGTAATCCGGCGCAGGGAACCTTTTGTTCTCCTGCTCCCACTTTACTGCCTGGGGCTTACGCCCCATGTATATCATGCCGTCGATCCCTCTCCGGCAGAAATACCATAATCTTCGTCAAAGCTTTCTGACCTCCGCAAAACTGATCTCCACAGGGGTCTCCCGGCCAAACAGTTCCACGTTGATGGTGGCCGTCTGCTTCCCATGATCCAGCTTCTGCACAATGCCGACGGTGTCTTTCCACACGCCCGCCACAACGGCGATGCTGTCTCCCTCCACAAAATCAATGGAGACATTTTCGGTCCTGATGCCCAAGGGCTTCATCTCCGCCTCGGTCAGGGGAACAGGCTTGCTTCCCGGCCCCACGAATCCGGTTACACCGCGGGTATTGCGGACCACATACCATGTATCGTCGTTCATTTCCATATTGAGAAGCACATATCCGGGGAACATCTTCTTCTGGACAGTCTTCCTGGCGCCATTCTTCATTTCCACCACATCCTGCAGGGGAACCCTTACTTCAAGAATCTGCTCCGCCAGGTGCTTGTTGTTCTCAATGGTCTTCTCAATATTGGCTTTGACCTTGTTCTCATATCCTGAATAGGTATGAACCACATACCATTTTGCCTCTGCCATACGATCACCCTCGCTCTAAATCGATGTTAAAAAATTCACGCCACATTTGGCTATATAATCAATAATGGCAATGATCACTCCGACAACTACCGAGATTGCGACTACAGCCACAGACTGTTTTAATGTGGACTTCCTATCCGGCCATGCTACTTTCTTAAATTCAGTTTTTACGCCCTGGAAAAAACTGGGACGCGACTGCTTTTCTGCGGAATCTCCCATTTCAACCTCCAATTTGAGAACGATTACTTGGTTTCCTTGTGTATCGTATGCTTCCTGCAGAAACGACAGTATTTCCTGAGCTCCATTCTGTCAGGATGAGTCTTCTTATCCTTGGTAGTATTGTAGTTACGCTGCTTGCATTCTGTGCAGGCCAATGTTATTTTTGTACGCATTTCGCTACCTCCATATGTTTTGTAAAAAAAGAGCATAAAAAAAAGACCTGAATCTTATCTCGTTTACTTACTATAACACAACCTTCCTGCCCCGTCAACTGATTTTTTGCTGTTTTTTCCATCAGGCTCTTGTTTCTGTCTACGTAAAATGTTATAATTCAACTATAATGTAAGGGCATGGAACTGCCGATAACATAATATGGACGCTTGCATAAAATAGGGAAAGGGAAGGAGGCAGCGTACAATGAGCATGGCATTAAATGCAGTATACAATAATTATCTCTCCACGTATACGCCCAAGGCGGTGACAAAATACGACACGCATAAGAAGAGCGAACTCCGTAAAGTTTATAATTCTATTGTAAAGATGAACAAAGACGCTCCCTGGTACCTTCCCACCACCAGCAGGCAGACCCAGCAATACGCAGTGGACCTGAAAGAAAATGCCAGGGATCTGCACAATACCATTGCACAACTTGGCGGACTGGAAGAAGGCAACAGCCTGCTGAGCAAGAAAAGCGCTTATTCTTCTGATGAAAATATTGTGAAGGCTGCCTATATCGGTCCCCAGAGATCCAAGGATGAGATTCCCGACCTGCAGATGGAAGTGAGGGCGCTTGCCTCCTCGCAGGAAAATCTGGGCTATTTTCTTCCTGATGAAAAAGTTTCCCTGGCGCCGGATACCTATTCTTTTGACGTAGGCGTCAATGATATGAACTATGAGTTCCAGTTTACCATCGGTGAATCCGAAACAAACCGTGAGGTTCAGGAAAGGCTGGCACGCGTGATCAACAATTCCGATATCGGCCTGAAAGCGTCGATAGCGGAATCCGAGGGACGCACCTCGCTCAGGCTGACTTCCGAGTCTACCGGCCTGGGGCCGGGACGGTCGCAGATATTTACCGTCAGCGATTCCCATACCAGCAAAGTTTCCGGCGCCGTTGACTATTTCGGATTGGATTACGTCAGCAGGGACGCTTCCGACGCACAGTTCCTGCTCAATGGGGAGGAGCGCACTTCCTCTTCCAATCACTTTACCATCGGCAAAATGTTTGACGTCCAGCTGACTGGCATCAGTCCGGAAAATGAACCGGTTCAGATCGGGTTAAAGACAGATCTGGAATCCCTGACAGACAATGTGACGCATCTGATCAGCGGGTATAACGATTTTCTCCGAGCCGCTTCCACTTATCTGGATTCCCAGGCACAGAGCAGGAAGCTGGTTCAGGAATTTAAGGGGATCGCCGCCGTATACCGCCCCTCCATGGAATCCATGGGTGTGGACATTGCGGAGGATGGCACGCTTAACGTAAACAGGGATCAGCTGAAACGATCCGCGCTGCAGTCGGATAATATCAACGAAACCTTTGCCTACCTGAAAAACTTTTCCACAACGCTGCTGCGCAAGAGCGACCAGGTATCCCTGAATCCCATGGATTACGTGGATAAGACCATGGTGGCCTACAAGAATCCCATTGCAAGCCGCAACTATGTAAGCCCTTATTCCACCAGCGCATACACCGGCATGATGTTCAACAGCTATTGCTGACAGGAAAATAAAAGAAGCTTCCCGCATTCTTTTGCGGGAAGCTTTTTATGTCTCCTGTCTGCTCCGTAATTCAGCCTGCGCCATTTTCAACGCCCCGGCGATCACCTTGTCCATATCATAATACCGGTACTGCCCCAGCCTGCCTCCGAAGATCACATTCTCCTCAGCTGCCGCCAGTTCGCTGTACTTCTCATAAAGCGCCATGTTTTCCCGGTCATTGACAGGATAATAAGGTTCCCTGCCCTTTTCCCATGCGGACGGGTACTCCCTGGTGATCACAGTGCCCTTTCCGGCTCCAAACTCAAAGTGCTTGTGCTCGATGATACGCGTGTAAGGAACCGCCCTGTCCGTGTAATTGACCACCGCATTCCCCTGGTAATTATCGCACCCTTCCATGAACTCCTCTTCAAAGCGGAGGGAACGATACTGCAGTTCGCCCAGGCAGTAGTCAAAATACTCGTCGATCATGCCGGTGTAAAGTATCCGGTCAAAGGTGTCCGGTTCCCCACTTTCCCTGTTTTGCTTCAGGAAGTCCCGGTAAGATATCCCCAGCCTGACGGGCGTATCTTCCAGAAGCTTTGCAACGATCTGCGTATAGCCTCCCACAGGGATCCCCTGATACCTGTCGGTGAAATAATTATTATCATAGGTAAATCGTACCGGCAGACGCCGGATGATGAACGCAGGCAGTTCTCTACAGCTTCTGCCCCACTGCTTTTCCGTATAGCCCTTTACCAGCTTCTCATAGACATCCCTGCCCACCAGGGAAAGAGCCTGTTCCTCCAGGTTCGCAGGCTCTGCGCCATCTCCCGCCGCCATTTTCCGCTGCTCCTCTATCACGGCTTTCGCCTCGTCCGGAGTCCTGACGCCCCACATTTTGCTGAAAGTATTCATATTAAAGGGCAGATTGTAAAGTTCATCCCGGTAGACCGCTATCGGCGAATTGACGTAATGATTGAATTCGGCAAACTGATTGACATACTCCCAGACCGACCTGTCAGAAGTATGAAAAATATGGGCCCCATATTTGTGTACCTGGATGCCGTTCCACTCCTCCGTATAGATATTACCGCCTATATGGGCACGCCTGTCTATGCAATAACAGCTCCTGCCCGCCGCTTTTACCGCATGGGAAAAAACCGCGCCAAAAAGGCCGGTTCCCACAATCAGATAGTCATATCTCATTTACTTTTCTTGCCTTTTGCCTTGTACTTATCAATCTGGACAAAATCATCCATCAACTCCAGGATCTTGTCCCGTCCGTTCTGGTTCAGCTTGATATAATACTGCATTACCCTGTTCTCCAGAAGCTGCGCCCCCAGGGATGTGTCCCTCTCCAGAGAGGAGAAGTCAACCGGGTTCAGGCTCAGTTTGTCACACATCCTGATCACGGTGCCGTAAGCCATGCCCTCGATCCCACGTTCCAGCGCCGTCACCAGAGTACTGTAAGGAATACTCATCTCCATCGCGAACTGACGCACACTGCGATACTGCCTTAAAATTTCTTTCTTCAAAATTTCTGCTTTTGTCATTTTCTTTCCTCCATACTCGAAATAATTAAGTATATAGGAATAATATACGATATTCCGTGTTTATTTTCAAGTACAATCCTGAATTTTTAAGAAATTCCTTTAAAAAATTTTATCCAAGCGGAAAATTTCACCGGAATTGGGATGCGATTTCCTGGCCGGTTCCCACAAATATGTCATAATCGGTGCGTTTCGGGTACTGTATAAAACTTAAAATAGGTCATAGCAGACTTATGATGAAAGGGAATTGTCCATGAACGATACTTATGACTCCGTACTGCGGAGATTAAGGGAAGAGCGCGAGCGCAGAAATCTGACGCAACGGCTGCTGTGTTACTGCATGAAGATACAACAGAGCCATTTCAGCAGGGCTGAAACAGGCCAAAGACGTTTTTCCTACCATGAACTGAAACAGCTGTGTGCCACTGATGTGGACATGCTTTATATCTTTACCGGCAAAAGAACCCTGCGTCAGGGGGAATTCCTGCAATGGCCGGAACTCAGCCCGGATGAATCGATCTGTCTTCTGAGCACGGTATATACCCTGGCATGCTTCACATGGTCCGCAGACCATGGCAGGACTCCTTTCGATGAGATCAGGCAACAGTTGGAATATATCCAGTGCGGGAATTGGAGAAACGGAAACCGGAACAACATATTCCTGTACACACGGAACCGCTGCGGCTATACCCAGGAAAAAATGGCTGACGCCCTGGGGGTGGATATCAAGAAACTCCGCATGCTTGAAAAAGGGCGGCTGCTTCCGGACAGCGAACTCATCTGGAAAATGTACGATCTGTTCCATGTATCTCCCGCCTTTATCCTGAAAGACCCGAAAGGATTGTTAAACGAATTGAATTATATACTGGACCTGGTGGAAGACAGCGACCGGGAGATCATGCTGCTGATCCTAAAGAATGAATACCGGCTGGTACATGGGACACAATGAACAAAATGCCCTTCACAATACATTTTTATCGCAAAAAGCATTTACTTTTTTGAGGAATGGTATTATTATTTGTTATATAGAAATGCGATTATTTTAATGTCAGGAGGGCGTCTAATGTCTTGTTTCCTAATGCACAGCTGGGGTAACTGGGAAAAGTTATCCGGCGTATGTGAAGAAAAATGTACCTGCACAAAGTGCGGAAAAGAAAAAAAGAGAAGTATCGAACACAGTTATGGAAAATGGGCTGCGACATCTGAACCATGTCGGCAGGAACGTTTTTGCACCTGGTGCGGAAAACAGGAGAAGAGAACCGTACATACATTTTCCGGGGAGGACTATACCATGGAAGACGCTTCCTGCACCACTATGCAGACATGCACCGTATGCGGCGCCAAAAAGATATATTATAACCGCCATGAATTCACCGACTGGGACTATAAAAACAACAACTCCTGTATCATGGTCAGGTACTGCAGACGCTGCGGATTAATGCAGTATGGCGAGGAAAAGCATCAATGGCGCAATTCCGTCATAGTAGACGGAGCCCCGAAACCCAAACGCGGCGGCTCCACCTATTATCATTGCCTGGAGAGCGCGATACAATATACAGATGCCCAGATCAGCAAACATGAGGATTTTCTGAAAAATATTTCCTACAACGGAGATGAAAACATCAAGATAAAGCATATCGAACAATTAGACGAACTGCGACTGAAGAAAATAAAATACGATGGCAGGCTGAAAAACTGCAATCACAGTGTATTGGGCGATATTTGCGAGCGCTGCTGGAACGTGATCAACTGGGGAATTACAGAAGAGGATATCAAGAAAAGTGTTGCAGACTAACCACTTCATCAACAACGAGGCCATATGCTCCCTGAGCGGCAAAATACAGCGTCTGTTCGGCAGCGGCGCCGTATGGGACTGCTTCTGCGAATGTCTGTCATTTGCGCAGAACGGCGAGACGCTGCTCTTAGAAGAAAGCCGCCGCAAACTGCGTCAGGAGAAAGACAGGTTCCTTGCCCATCAGGCTGTATATATTCCTGCCCAGGTCTTGCGATATGAGCAGGCAATACAGGAGGCGGAAAATATGTTTAATAAAATGGAATCCATACCGGCCGCCGGAAATAACTCCAAAAAAGTTTTCCTGGTCCATGGCCGCAATATGCAAATGAAAAAGGAAATCAAGGCGTTCTTCTATGAGATCGGCTTTGAACCCATTATCTTAAGCGAACAGGTCAATGGCGGCAAAACAGTGATCGAGAAGTTTGAAGAGTACGCGGAGCAGGCAGCATTCGCTGTTATCATGCTGTCCCCTGATGACGAAGGCGGTTCCAGAGGGCAGCTTCCGCGTCCCCGCGCCCGTCAAAACGTCATCCTGGAACTGGGCTATTTTATCGGCAGGCTGGGACGTTCCAAAGTACTCCTGTTCCGCCCGGCTGATGAAGAGTTCGAAGAGCCCTCCGACATTTCAGGATACTGCTTTATCAATTATGATTCCAGTGAAAAATGGAAACTGGAAGCAGCCAAAAATATCGCTTCCATGGGATATCATATTGATCTGCATAAGATAACGATGGGGGAATGAACCGTCCGGTCATTCCCCCATGTAATCATTCCCTGAATTGCCTGTGCTGCCTGTATTCTTCAGGGGAACATCTGTTTTGATGATCACTGATCAGGAATGAAAATATTCTTCGATCTGCCTCCTCATCACGTCCACGATATCCCCGGCGTTCAGGTATTCCTGCCACCATTCCGCTGTCTTTACGATCATTTCTTCCCGTCCCCATACAGGACTCCATCCCAATCTGCGTTTGATCTTGGAACAGTCCAGTTTCAGGAAACGCGCCTCATGGGGGCCGCCATCACCCAGATGCTTCCATTCCGTCCTATTTCCCGACAATCTTTCCCACTGTCGGCACAGGTTTGTCACCAGCCCGCCAGTGGTCAGGCAGGATTCCTCCCGGGGACCAATATTATAGCAGTCCGCATATTCCCTGTCCTCATACTGCTTCTGCGCGATCAGCAGATAGGCCGTCACCGGTTCCAGCACATGCTGGTACGGCCTGACCGAATAGGGATTGCGCACAATGATCTCCCTGTTTTCCTGAATGGCCCTGAAGCAGTCCGGAACGATCCTGTCCGCCGCAAAATCTCCGCCGCCAATCACATTGCCCGCCCTTGCGGTGGAGATGGCTGTCCTGCCATCCGCAAAAAAGGAATTGCGGTAACTGTCTGTCACCAGTTCCGAACAGGACTTACTGTTGGAATAGGGATCATACCCGTTCAGTTCCTCATTCTCGCGATAACCCCAGTCCCACTCTCTGTTCTTATACACCTTATCAGTGGTCACATTCACGAAGGATCTCACCGATGGCGTCGTCCGCACGCACTCTAATACATTGACCGTTCCCATCACATTTACATCATAGGTGTATACCGGATCCCTGTACGATTCCCTAACGATCGGCTGCGCCGCCATATGGATCACTATCTCCGGCTGCGCCTGTGCGAAAACAGACCGCAGATGTTCCAGGTCCCTGATATCCCCCTCGATGGAATCCATTCTGTCCTCCATATGGGAAAGGGCAAACAGGCTGGGCTCCGTGGGCGGCTTCAGCGCATATCCTGTGACCTCCGCTCCCAGCTGCAGCAAAGTCTGGCACATCCATGTGCCTTTAAACCCGGTATGGCCTGTGACCAGGACTTTTTTCTTTCTGTAAAATGCAATGTCCACCATATATTACGCTTCCCTCTCCGCTCCCAGGATCCGATCTGCCATATAATCCAGCATCTCGTCTGTCATTCCCGGGTATACCCCGATCCAGAAAGAATCCCGCATGATCCGGTCAGATTCTCTCAAATCGCCCACGGTCCGATACCCTGTTCCGGCTTTTCGCATTTCGTCAAAACAGGGCTGCTTCGTCAGATTGCCCGCAAATAACATACGAGTCTGCACTCCTCCCTGTTCCAGATAACGTACAATACGGTTCTTGTCCACTCCATCCCGACAGGTGATCAGATAGCCGAACCAACTGGGATCGGAATTTTCACACGGCTCCGGCAGGATCAGCCGATCTGACGCTTCCTGCAGCCTTTCTGAAAGACGCGCAAAATTCCTGCGCCTTGCCGCAGCAAAAGACGGCAGTTTCTCCAGCTGCGCACATCCCACCGCCGCCTGCATATCCGTAGCTTTCAGGTTATATCCGAAATGGGAATAGACATACTTATGATCATATCCCATTGGCAGCGCCCCATACTGTCTGTCAAAACGGTGACCGCAGAGGTTATCCTGCCCGGACGCACATACACAGTCCCGTCCCCAATCCCTCATGGAACGGATGATCCTGTTCAACAGCGCATTGTCCGTGTATACAGCCCCGCCCTCTCCCATGGTGATATGATGGGGCGGATAAAAACTGGAAGTTCCGATATCTCCGACCGTTCCCGTAAACTTCCATTCTCCGTCTATAAAATACCGGCTTCCCAGGGCGTCACAGTTATCCTCTACCAGCCACAGGTGATATTTACGGCAAAAATCCCTGACTGCCTTCAGGTCAAAGGGATTTCCCAATGTATGCGCCAGCATGACTGCTTTCGTTTTCTCCGAAACGGCCTGCTCCAACATGGAAGCATCAATATTATACTGGGGAATTGTCACATCCACAAACACCGGAATCGCTCCGTATTGCAGCATAGGAGTCACGGTGGTGGGGAATCCTGCTGCCACAGTGATCACCTCATCGCCGGGCAATATCCGCCGTTCTTCCAGCAGCGGGGAAGTCAGCGCCATGAACGCCAGCAGGTTCGCGGAAGAACCGGAATTCACAACACTGCAATATCCGATCCCCAGATATTCTGCGAACTCTTTTTCAAACCGGGCCGTATACCGCCCTGTGGTAAGCCAGAATTCCAGTGCGCTGTCCACCAGATTGACCATCTCCGCCTCATCGTAGACACGCCCCGCATATGGGATTCTGTCGCCTGGTTTATATTCTTTTGTATTGTGATATGTCTTATGATACTCTTCTACCAGGGTCAGTATTTCTGCCCTGGCCTGTGATTCGCTTTTATTTTCAAACACAAATTTCATCCTTTCCGCACGCGTCCTGCAGATGTGTCAAGTGCGCCAGATCATAAGCCCTACATCCCAATCAGCACCTTTTTTCCGCAGAATGCAAACCCGTACTTCCTTATCCTCCCCTGCGGGATCCCTTTCGCCACAAGGGACGCCTGGTAATCTTTCTCCTCGATCTGCCTCAGAGCCTCCCGCACCGTGTCCGACAGTTCCTTTTCCTCCTCGTCCTGCACCTTGAATT
>JAMPAC010000001.1:38614-80812 GCA_023667395.1 Blautia sp.
TTCTAATCACTTATCATAGGAGATCTTAATTTACAGAAATTATTTCACACACTCTCATATTTCAAATGAGCCTGATGTTCCATCCTGATTACTATTTCAGAAAAAATGTGAAAAAGCGCTTCATAGCCGCTTGCCATTTCATCCAAACCAAATGCGTCCCTATCCGGTAATTTGATCTTAAAACACATATTTTCCAACGATAGAATAAGTTTCAATTGCTTATTTTCAAATAATTCTCCCAAAACGTTTTCCAGCCAGTTAAACCACCTTTCAATATCCTCAACCGTTTCTTTTTCCTCTTTTTCTCTTGCAATCAGTTTTTCAAAATATAAGTATATTAATAACTGGCCAAATGAACGATTCATTTTTTCTGTGGGGCGTTTTATCTCGCTTATATCTACAACTTCAACTGCCATCGATTTGTTTATTTCAAATTTTCTATCCGAAGGAAAGTATATCTGCATGAACTCCCCCCGTTTATAAGATTTATACATTTCTTTTCCATCAATATCATTTGGCAAACTGCTTTTTATTTTTATTTCATCTGAAGAAATACCAAAATCAAACTGCTCCCAAGTTGAACCGCCAAATTCCCAACCATGAATCCCTACCGATCTGCTGATTGCATTAAGCACTGTTGTTTTCCCACACCCATTAACTCCTGTAAGTATTAAATGCTTCATCTCATTCTGTGACAATTTGATTTCAATATTCCTCAAATGCCTGATTTGCAAAATATCTATTTCCGTAAAAAATATCCGCTCCATCCTGACCTCTTTTCTTTATTTCAAATCTCATATGGCAGTTTTCATTTCAATCTTTAAAGCCAACTTGTCCATTCATTAACAACGGCAACAAAAAATCACGCAATGATACAAGTTCTCTATTTTCTGCAATTCTGCTTTTCATTGCCATCCATATACTATCTATCTTTTCGTTAAATGCCAAAATATATTTCTCTGTAGGTATAACAAACCTTATACTTCTTAAAGTGCTTTGATTGACATTCTGCATGATCGTTCCCCCAGATGTTGTTGCTGTCGTATTCTCATAATCTTTTAATTTATATGCTAAGTATTTGCGGTACTGATCAGATTTTAGACTTAAACAAATAATAAAGCCACAATAAATTATATCTTCAATATCATCTTCCAAAATTCTAATTGCTCCGGGTATTCCACTTCTGGCAATAAGTATATCATTTCGTTGTATTAGATAATTCTTCGCTACTTTGGCATTCAAATAGATGTCATCCATATCCGCTCTCTCTAATAACAATGATGTATTAGACATATTTCGTACATTAACTATTTTATACTTTTTATTTCCAACCTCATCCTTACTATAATTTATTCCATTGCTTAATGTTCCAAAATCTTCCAATCCCCTAACTTCCCATCCTACTGGAACCTTTTTCTGCAGTTCTTCATTCCATACCATCCTTCCACCAGAAGACCTATACGGTTTTCCTTCTTCATCAGGAAACTCATATTGCAGAAACCAATAACTATAAATTGTTTTGGCCATTGATTCCAATTCCATAGCGATTTTATTATTATTCCTTATCCTACACTCTATCGCATAAAATAAGTCTCCAATTTTTACTTGGGTATCATAATCCGGCAATTGCAATATTATATCCGAAAATATTTTATCATTGAAACTGGCTCTTAAAGTCATGACTGCTTTTGCATTTATAATCTTTCTAAAAAATATACTTCTCAAATAAAACGCCATAAACTTATCATATGTTATATCCTTTTGCAATGGTCTAAGTCTTTTTGCGAACCCACTGAATGTAGCATTGGGGTAGTCTTGAACCGCCACACCACTCATTGCTAATTCATCAATCACTTCACTCGTTCTTGTCAGAAAAATATCCCCTTTTTTCACTGAATATCTTTCCTGTTCTTCCGCAGAAGTATCCATTTTTTCCATTAACTTTTCTGGCAAAACAGGATTATTATATATATCCTTATAAGATAAAAACGGTGCCCCATGTCCTGCCTGCGCTTTTGTTGTACTTATTCCTGAATCCATACGGTATAATTCACTAAACCTGTACTCCTTAAGTTTCCTCATACTTCAACTCCCCCAACCCCTTCTCAATCTCCTCCTCCAACTCTTTCCCTTCCGCAAACAATTTCCCCAGCCTGTCCGCATACGCTTTCATCCTCTGCTCAAAGGCTTCCTGCGACAATTCCACAAACTCAATCTTCACTTCAAAATACTGCCCTGCAGACAAAGAATAATTTTTCTCCGCAATCTGCTCATAAGTAACGGACACGCTGAAATCCTCCACCACATCCTGCTTGATAAATGTATCCTCTATTTTCTGCACTTCCTCGGCTCGCAAAACGGTTTTCTGATTCTTTCCCTCTTTCCGCTTTTCTCCCAATTTAGACGCGTCGATCAGCATAATATTCCCATCCTTATTGGACTTGTCTATAAAGAGAACTGATACATTTGTCCCTGTATTCGCAAAAATATTAGACGGCATGGAAATCACACCTTTCAGCCAGTGGCGGTCAACTATTGTCTGGCGCACCGTCTTTTCAATGCCGGATTGAGCCGTTATAAATCCCGTAGGGACAACAATGGCCGCTTTCCCATTCTCTTTTAAACTCCAGAGAATATGCTGGATAAAACATAAATACACGCTCATAGATTCCTTTTTCTTGTTTGGAATCTTAGGCACTCCTGCGAAAAATCTCTTGATCCCATCCCTGACCTCAGAATCCTCCCACTTCTGCTCGATCGTATTTCTGGTAGAAGAAAAGTCCATTTTAAAAGGCGGATTGGAAGTAATATAATCAAACTGCTTTACTCCCGAACCGGGATCATGGGCTATATTGTAATGGGCAGGCGTTTCCAGTGTATCGCCCTCAATAATATTATCCAGACTGTTTGTAAGTCCGTTAAGCAGCATGTTTGTCCGGAGAAATCTGGATGATTTCCCGGAGATATCCTGTGTATAGACCTGCGCCTTATCACCAAAACTGCCTTTCCCCAAAGCATTAGCCAGATGAAGCACCAGGGAGCCGGAACCAGCCGAAGGATCGTATATATCATAAATCTTATCTTCCACTGGTGACATTTCTACCAGAATCTTTGCAATGATAGCAGATATAGCCTGCGGTGTGAAATACTCCGCATACACCCCGCTGGCAACATTATAGTCTTTGATCAGGTGTTCGAAGATTGCGCTGTAAAAGTCAAAATTATTTTTAAACGCTTCGCCGAAGTCAAACTTATCCTGACTGATGATACCGAAAATATTTTTGGCAAAGTTGTTTCGCTTCGATGCCTCCACATTTTCCGTGACCCTGGTAAACAATGGTTTCCTTCCGCCATCCGCCGTATCGATGCCGAATTCCTCATTCTCCTGATAATTGGAAATCCTTTCCAGCGCGTCATCAAGAAGTTTGTAGAAATCATTATTTCCAACTTTATTGATCAGACACTCTATGGTGTCTTCATATTTAAAAGCAACATCCTGCGGATAAGTGTCATAAAATCCCGCAAACATATTCTCATCCTGTAATACTTCTTCTATACTTATACCCATTTCATCCGCAAAGTCTTTCATGTTTGCCATGAATTTATCATTTAAGAATTTATACAGGAATACGGAAGTAATCACTACTTCCTCACTGGCCTGATTAGACAATCCGTTAGTCTGACATAATCCTTTCATCTCGTCAATCATCTGTTTTATCTTGTTCTCTAAAGTATATATATCCGGCATTTTTCAATTCTCCTATTTGAATAACTGTATATTGGTATATAAATCATTAAGAAGCTGGGTGTAAAAACCTTTGATTTTTTCATATAACTTTTCTTTTAAAAGAATTTTTGTCGCTTTTACCTTTACAGAATCCGCAAAATTCTTTCTGCCCTGGATCACCACAACTTCTTTATCCAGAACATCCTCAATAGCACCATAGATAATAACCAGAGTCCTCTCGATATCCGATTTATCAGCCGGGTATATCTCTATGGCATCCTGATAGGTTTTCACAAAAGCATAATTACCTCCGTAAAGCGTGGACAACCTTTCGTTCTCATAATTTATGTTTCTTGCCCGTTCAAGGGCTTCTAATAGTTCATCCGTTATAGAGTCCAGATCGTTCAGATCGGAAATGGATAAATCATTAAATATTTTTTGCAGAAGTTCATCCAGCTTCCTGATTTTGACATCACCTTTATTCTTATTTGTCTTAATCTCATCCTGGATATCCCTGACAACCTTTGAAAATCTTTGGA
This sequence comes from Blautia sp., assembly GCA_023667395.1. Lineage (GTDB taxonomy): Bacteria > Bacillota > Clostridia > Lachnospirales > Lachnospiraceae > Acetatifactor. Next base: position 42,881 of record JAMPAC010000001.1, read on the forward strand.
ATGCGGGATTGTCCTGCGTAATCTGCCCCAAATCCATAATAATAACTTTCACTTTAATGAATTCATACAGGATTTCCACGACTTCATCATTGGAAATAACATCCATCATATCTACCGTGTTCTGGGAAAGATTGATAAAATCAATTCTGTCCTGGGTTGCTTTCAAAAGTTTCTTATTCCTGTCTGAATCGATCTGCGCCGCATAATCCATTGCCCTTGACAGGATAAATTCTGTCTGACATTCTTTAATTCCATTCAAAAGCCTACGGATTTTAAGTAATGTTTCCTTATTGTAAAAAGTCAGCTGCTTTGAAAACCTTTCCAGATTGTCTACAGCAATAATATCCTCCAGTTCCTCCAGATACTTATGATATTTCCGGTTAATGTCTTCTTTATCAATAACTAACCCTGAAAGCGAGCCTTCGTTTTCACCGTTTTCATTGAGATCCGCTTCCAGTTCCTTTATGTACGCCTCAATGGTCTTATCATACTCCTGCTCTATATCCACGAAATCAACAATATATCCATACTTGTAGACCTTTCCGCTTGGAGCTTTATACGGTCTGTTCACTCTGGAAATTGTCTGCAGGAGCGATTGCGCGTGTGGTCCCCTTAAAAGATACATCTTCTTAAGGCGCTTTACATCATAGCCCGTGGCAAGCATAAAATTCACGATCAAAATATCAGGAGAAAGTGTTTCCCTGAAATCAAGCTGATTATTTTTATTGATCTGTTTCTGCTTTGGATCATTCACATCAGTGATCACAAGTCCTGCATTGAGTTTTGAGTTCTGTTTGAACCATTCATACACTTTTTTTGCCTGCGGATTAGTTCGGCATACGATCATTCCCCCAATAGATGTATCTGAATTCTGTAACCTGAAGTTCACGAAATCTTTCTCGATAAAAGCGCCAAGTGCATCTACATAGGCGTCCGATTCATAAACGTCCCTGTCTTCAAGCTGACTGTCCTCTATCTCCAAATTCTTCTTGATTTCTGATCTTGCCACAGTATCGATGTTTTCCTTTTTGATTCTGAGGGTATATCCATCGGCTATTGATTTATCATAAAAATATTTATGGATGTAATCCCCAAATTTCAAATTGGAGCGTTCTTTCTTTGACAGCAGCGGTGTGCCTGTAAGCGCTATATATACAGCATCCATGTCACAGGTCATAAGATTCTTGAAAAATTCTCCCGTAGAAGAATAACTTCTATGTGCCTCATCCACAAAGAAAATGCGTTGTACCTTTGCATTGTAATCATTTCTGGCTTCTGGCATCTTACCTTCAAATTTCTGAATATTTACCACGCAAATTTCACCGATTGCCTTACTGCCAACATCCGTTGAAAGCGTTTTATTCAGTTCCTTTGTAAATCCCGCTTTATCATCACAATTCACCGTCCTTAGACCCCTGTTTGTAAATTCCATGCTTGCCTGTGTCAATAAATCAAGCCTGTCCACTACAAAGAAGAATCTGGTGCTGATATCTTTTCCAGCGTAGTAATCTCTGATCACACGATTAGAAAATGCCGCTATCGCTGTTTTCCCAGAACCCTGTGTATGCCAGATAATTCCGCCTTTACCACCAGAATCCAGCCTTTCGATAATTTTTCTGGTAGCAAAGAATTGTGGATACCGCATAATATGTTTCTCTGGAATCTGACCATTGATAAACATGATTCCATATTGCAGAAAATACAGAAACCTTTCTTTGTCAAACATTGAAGTCACAAAACGATTGCAGGGTGTTGTAAATTTCAAATTTTCAGAGAACTCCGGTGTATCTGTCTCCGCCGGATTATAGCCGCAATCTTTCATCACGAATTTGACCATTTCAAGATCAATTTCTTTGTAAGGGTAGTCTTCATGATATTGCTCGCCATCTTCCCTGAAAAACGAAAAGCTGGTATTATTTCCATTGGGAGTAGTGTAAAACGAACCGGCTTTTACATCTTCCGCATCATCGTCATCTTCATACTCCATGTTATTGGAAAAAGAGACAAGCTGAATCAGATTGAAGAATTTCTTATAGTCAGGATTCTGCAATCTTCTGTTTATCATTCTGTCAAATTCTTTCTGTATACCACCATCATTGTTAGGTTTCTTCACTTCCAGAAAAGCAAGCGGCATACCATTCACCAGAATATTTATGTCAGGTCTGAAAGAGCCCTCCTCCGTTCCTTCTATTATGCTAAAAGGCAATTCATCTACTACAGCAAAATCATTTTTCGCAATGTTTTCAAAGTCAATCAGCTTCACCCTGTCTTGCGGATCAACAAGCCAGTTATAGAATTCTTTTCCCAGATCATTATTTTTGAGCGCATTATAAATGTCAGTAATAATAGCCTTAATTTCATCATATGTAAATTTTCTGCCATTGACAGTTTCAATGGCAGACTTAAATCTATTGACAAAAATCTTCGTACTAAAGTCTATGTCAATATCATCCGCTCTCAATGACTGATAATCATATCCCAACCTTAAAAACTGAATGGTGGCCGGAATCTTCACTCTGGTATCCTCGTTAAATGCTGGCATTTTTATCCTCCAACTCGCTTCCCAAGTAATACTCCCATATCTATAGTATTCCAAAATCACTCTTTAATCAAGTTCCCGCTGCAATTTTCCATATCAACGGTAACAATTCAGCCCAGGTGATGACTGGCAGCTCAGTGGTTTATGGCTGATGGGACGGCGGCGTCATGCAGTCCTGTAGGACATGCTGACCCTTTCCTGTAGGAGAACTTGCAGGAATCAGACGGAGATGTGCGACCCTGTCCCTTTATCTGCAAACCAACAAACCACCGGGGCTGAACTGTTACAACAAGCTTTTATCCCGCACTGGCAATAAAAAATTATTTTATTATTGACATTATTCTGAAAAGATGTTATTGTTTTATTAAATTAAGTCATCTTCATTATTTTATAGAAATTTTAACGACTTAATGTCCTGCGGCGTTTCGCCGTTTATACCCTGTACCACAATTCACAAACTGCATTTTACTTCCCTAGGGTTTTGCGTACTTTTGCGCATATTGCAAAAATTTGCAATTCCAATGAAGTTAAAATGTCACACCACACATGCAAAGGAGAATGCGTATGAACAGCAAGAACACCAACCATGTATCCATCAATCCCATTTCCAACCCCATGGGGCCTGACACATCCCCTGCAACCACCCCTGGCACAGGCCTGGATTCCGCCACCGGCCCTGTCTCCATCCCCATGTACAATGATTACCTGTTCCGTGCCCTGCTGCAGCGGAACAACCGCGTCCTGAAAGGGCTGATCTGCTCCCTGCTGCATCTGGACAGCGAACAGGTCCGCACCGTGTCCATCAGGAATCCCATCGAACTGGGCGATACCATTGACAGCAGGGACTTTTTCCTTGATGTCAAGGTACTGATGAACGACCAGACCTATATCAATCTGGAAATGCAGGTCATCAATGAGCACAACTGGACAGACCGCTCCCTGAGTTACCTCTGCCGTTCCTTTGACCACCTGGAACATGGCCAGGACTACCGCTATGCGAAGCCGACCATCCAGATCGGACTGTTAAATTTTACCCTGTTCCCGGAAAACCCGGAGTTTTATGCCACTTATCAATTCCTCAACGTAAAAAATCATATGCCGTATAGTGACAAACTGCGCCTCTCTGTGTTAGACTTAACTCGTATCGACCTAGCCACCGGGGAAGACAAGTCATACCATATCGACTATTGGGCTTCCCTGTTTAAGTCCACCACATGGGAGGAAATCAAAATGCTTGCACAGAAAGATGATTTGATCAATGATGCATCCAACACCATCTACCAGCTGACCCAGGAGGAGAAAATACGATTGCAGTGTGAAGCCCGCGAGGATTACTACCGCCGGCAAAACTATGTGGAAGAAGAGTTTGCCAGGAAAGAAGCCGCCCTTGCCGATAAGGATGCTGAACTTGCTAAAAAGGACGCTGAAATTGCTGATAAGAACGCTGAAATTGCTGATAGGAACGCTGAAATTGCTGATAAGGACGCTGAAATTGCTGATAAGAACGCTGAAATTGCTGATAGGAACGCTGAAATTGCTGATAAGGACGCTGAAATTGCACGCCTAAAAAGGCTTCTGTCAAAAAAAGAAAACGTAAAATAAAGAACTCCTCACTTGTCCTAATGACCAGCAGATGAACGGCGCGCGGTTATCCGCACGCCGTCTTACCCGATTCCCTGCACCCCGCCCGAAAGGATCGTAATGACCGCCGCGCAAAGGTTCCTTGCCCCTTTTTCCGTATATACGCCCTCCTGGTAATCAAACTGCAGGTTCAACCCACCTTTCTCATTACGGAGCAGGCTGAACGTCAGATGATTCGGCATGTTTCCCGCCACGCCAAACCGCGCTTTATACCGAAGATCGGTCTGAAAGGAAAACTGATAGAAATAAAACATGTATTCGGAAATGGACTCCCCGATCATATTTTCCTCACACAGAACCGTAAGGATATAGTGGAATCCGCATGTACTGTGGGCGGACGCTTCCCCTGCAGCCGCCTTCACTTTCCGGCACAGTTCCGCAAAGGTATCTTCCGCTTCCACCCGCACCCTGACCGGAACAAACAGCGTATAACATCCCAGCGTATCCATCTGTTCCAGGGTTCGGTTCAGGCAGGGCATCAGGAACACTGCATCCTTTTTGTCCGTGGCCTGGGCAAGGTAAAACGCGTATGCCGCCGCAAACAGGCAGGGAATCGAAATGTTTTCTTTCTCCCCGTAGCTTTCAACCGCCTGCATGATCGTGTCCGGCACACTGTCCCTGTAACTGCTGAACTTCGTCCCGTCTGTTTTCCGGGAAAAAACAGCCGCTTCAAAATCCGCGTCCAGAAAATAAGATTTCCAGAATTCCTTTTCATCAACAGTGTTCAGGCTGTCTTCCAGATCCGTCACATCTCCCACATTAAATACGGATGGCACGATCTCCTTGCCTGCCAGCACATCCAGCACCCTCTGCACAAACAGGCTCATACCGTGACCATCCATGATAATATGGTGAAACCGCACATATAAAAGGACTCCGCCGTCGGTCAGCGGAAACACATTCGCCCGGTACAGGCGGCGTTCCGCGTCCATACGAAGTCTGTCTGAAATATCCATGTATCCTTCCACCCAGTCAGCCGAGCGCTCTTTCTCAATATCACATTCGGAAATCTTTCCCTCGCCATAAGAAAGCATCCAGCCGTTTTCTCCCTGATATAAGGAAGCGGTAAACACATCCGCATTATCCAGGACTTTATCCACGGCCTCTTTCACCGCTTCCGGCGTATGATCCGGCAGGTAAAGTTTCAGGGAAATCGTATTACCCATACTGTTTGAACATGTCTGATCCGTCATCGTAATTTCGTTCTGGGCTAAATTCAGTCTGCGCATTTGCCTTTCTGCTTCCATGTTGAGTTCCCTCCGCTATCTTCCCATCCCGCTCCCTGAACTCTTCCGCCTGCTTTCGCTGTCATATGATATAGCTGCCCAGAACCGGACATTTTTCGGGGTAAATTTATCAGGAGAGTTCAAAGAGAAACAACACTACGCCAAAACGCGGTGTTTTCAATGCCTGTCCTGAACAGCTATCTCCTTTATACTACATATTTCCGCATATTTCTACCCTTATGGAACCGTTTGCACTTTTTAGGGTATCTTTTGCAGGTGGAAATGTTTCAACAAAGAGACGACTTTTTATACAATATGGAAAATACTGCCCCAAATACGGCGATATTCATAAGGATGACCGCCGCGCTCCGGGCAGGATCTCCTTCCCCCAGATTCCCCGTCAGCACACGGATCTGTTCGGTATAGGTGAATCTGGCAATCTTTTCAATCCTGTCATTGAACATGGACAGCATGGGCAGAAAGGAAAATACCATCATCACAGGCACTGAGACCGATGTGGCCGCCATCTGGTTCCTGCTGCCCACGCCTATGGCAGCCCCCATCACGATGGAGGCAATGATTCCTGCTGCCATGACCAGCAGGAACAATGCCCTCTGACCCGCCGTAACATTTTCCAGCAGGCTGCAGAAGACCGCCCCTCCCAGCATGCACGCCAGGAACACATAGCTGCCTATCCCCAGAAGATACTGCCACGGCGTGACATCCGCCATCATCAGGACGCGCAGGGTATTTTTCTCCTTTTCCTCGGAAATGATGGAGGAAACACAGGTCAGGGGCGCCATTCCTATGTACATGGATGCGAACAGCGTCACGAAAAAGTTCTCCGGCATACCCTCCAGCCGTATCATGTTCACCATAATGACGCCCAGCGCCGGAAACATCGCAAACTGTATCAACACGATTTGATTTTTCAGGGTATCCTTTAATTGTTTTTGCATGATCGTTATGATATGTCTCATTATTCGTTCAGCTTCCTTCCTGTAAGATGCAGAAATACCTTTTCCAGATCCGGTTCCGACGAATGGATGCTCCGTATTTTCCCCTCCCGCATCATCCGGGCAAGTATATCCGCGTTTTCCCCGGAATTGGCAAGCACGCGTCTTTCGCCGTTTTCCAGGATCACTTCTATGTTGTTTTCCAGATTATATTTCATGCATATTTCCTCAGGAACGCCCTGTTCAACAATCTTCCCCTCATTCAGCAGAAGAATGCTGTCGCACAGCTGCTGTGCCTCATGCATATTGTGGGTGGTCAGGAAAATGGTGGTTCCCGAAGCCTTTTCCGCCCGGATCAGTTCATGGATCTTTTCCGTGGTGGCGGGATCCAGGCCGGAAGCAGGTTCATCCAGGTACAGAATATCCATCTCTTTCAAAAGCGCCCTGCAGAAGTTCACCCGGTTCCGCATCCCTTTGGAAAGCTTTCCCACCGCCGTCTTCCTGGCGTCCGCCAATTCCGTCCTTTCCAGAAGCTCCTGGATCTTCTGATCCGGTACCTGGTAAATGGCGGCGAATATCTTCAGGTTATCCCAGACCGTCAGCCTTTCATACAGTCCAAAACTGTCCATCATGATCCCTGCGGCCAGATGTTCTTTTCGCGTCCTGATCATTCCCGCTGTGGGGGCGATCTGCCCCGTCAGGATATTCACCAGCGTGGTCTTGCCCGCGCCGGAGGGTCCCAGCAGGCCTATCACCCTGCCTTCTTCTATCTGTAGTGAAATATTGTCCAGAACACATTTTTTCCCAAAAGAATGGGAAAGATGATCAGCCTCCATCAAGATTGCCATACAACATGCCTCCATTCCAGTGCCGTCTCTACACTTCAATGCCCCTGCGGGGGAAGAAATTTTCATCTGTACAGACCACAGCTGAAAATTCCTTCCGGGCATTTCCGTTCCGAGACTGTTTTTCCATTCCAGTGCCGTCTCTACACTTCAATGCCCCTGCGGGGGAAGAAATTTTCATCTGTACAGACCACAGCTGAAAATTCCTTCCGGGCATTTCCGTTCCGAGACTGTTTTTCCATTCCAGTGCCGTCTCTACACTTCAGCCCCCTTGGCGGGGACGGATTCTTCAGACGCCTGTGCGTCTGAAAATCTTTCCGGGGGCTTCCGTTCCGAGACTGTTTTTTATTCAATTGCCGCTTGCGGCAATTTGTTCCGCCATGTGCCTGAAAGGCATATTGTTCACTTCAATGCTTCTGCTCCGTTACCTGCTGTTCTTTCAAATGCCGCAGTCCTTCCTCCAGCTGCCTGTTGTCCAGGGATTCCTTCCATGCGGAAACCGCCCAGGCGATGATAAAGCAGAGACCGAACGAGATCAAAAAGCAGATCCAGCACCTGGGATCGTCAACCGGGAACCAGCCGAAGCAATACGCAAACACCCCTATCAGCGCAATGACCGAAACCAGCATTCCTATGGTTCTCTTTGCAATGGACATTTTCCTGATTACCCTGTCCGAAAAAAACAGGAACCTGATCACCATGATACAGACGGAATTCAATAAAAACTGCAGGATTGTATTTGACGGTATTCCTTCCTTTCCCAGCGCAAACATGGTGGAAAATCCCCTGGCCTCCTCCCCCACCAGATTACATAAAAGGGTGAGCGCCAGCATGGACGCCCCGAATGCGATCATTGTCTGTGCCATATAGTCCAATATATTTTTCCGCTCTCTCATGATATTTCCCCGCCTTTACCCACTCAGAATTCTTTCCTCAATAATCCCTTGATATTCTCCGCATACTGCCGCGACACCACCAGCTGCTCACCGTTCATCAATGTCATCAGCAGCCGCCTGTCCAGATATGTTTTGATGGATTCCACATTTTTCAGGTTCACAATGCACGATTTATTGATGCGGACAAACAGGTACTGCCCCAGCTGCTGCTCCAGTTCATAGAGCCTGCTGCCGGATTCATACAGTTTATCCGCCGTGTAGAGGAAACACTTTCCATCCACCGACTCTATATACATGATCTTCTCCAGATCCAATACCGTTATCTTTCCCTCATGGTAAACCGTGATCTGCCTGTCAATGATCCGGAGCGCCGCCACCAGCCTGTCAACCAGGGCGTTATGCTCCCTGCACTTTATGGTGACCACCGTGTCCTCCATCTCTTCCCGGATCTCTATGTTGATCTTCAAGCTTTCGCCTCCCCGTCACCTGATGCTTTTTATATCATATAGGACTGTCCAGCCCTGCGCAAGCCCCCTGACGGCATGTTGCCGCTTTCAGGGCATGAGTTGCCATGGAATTCCGCAAGAATCATCCTGTAATTTTACTTTTCCATTGACACCGGAAATCCTGTTACATTAAGATGGATTTATCAGGAAATGCTGATCATCACTTCAAAATCAGAAAAGCGAGGTATTCCCATGCCGTTATTAAAGACGAATCCCTGTACCGCAGAGGACTATTGGAATCTGCCTGACGGACAGCACGCCGAACTGATCGACGGACGGCTTTATAACATGGCTCCGCCAGACAGGATCCATCAGGAACTTTCCTTTGCCATAGCCAGAAAATTTGCGGATTACATTGACCGCAGGGGCGGTTCCTGTAAAGTGTATCCGGCTCCTTTCGCCGTAAACCTGAACGCAGATGACGAAACCTATGTGGAACCTGATATCAGCGTCATCTGTGACAAAAATAAACTGACGGATCACGGCTGCAGTGGCGCTCCCGCAATCCTGCCTTTCAGCCAGTCCATTGATGTCGGCATTTTTGAAGATCTGAGCGTCCATATTGGCGAACTGCTGCAGGCTCTTTAGCACAGATACAAATGCACAGCATCAGATAATTCTGCCATATCCGCAATCAATACCCCCGCTGCAAGTACAATGCGTCCACAGGACGCTATGGTATTGACCCTCGCGGAAATAAAAATGCCGCAAAGTAATTGTCTCAAAATTACTTTGCGGTGTCCAGTTCCGCCAGGAACATACCAGCCATTTCCTCTATCCGGGATAAAAATGCCAGCCATTCACTCCATTCGATACCAGGGATATACAAGTCGCCATACGCTTTCACATGACACACACTGATCAGTCTTTCCAGATACTGCCTTTTGACCGGAATGCTGCCGACCTCATACTGGCACAGAATCTGATCAATCTCTTTTTCTTCCCTGAAATGCCCGCCTGACCGCAGATACTTTTTTAACTGTAACAGCCCCTCACGATTTCCCGCATCCAAGGACATCATCCCCTTTCCGGCTCCGAAGTTCCGCAATCCTTTTCTTTGCTTCATCCAGATCCTTACAACTGTTGATTTCATAATAAGCCATCCCACCCCAAAAAGCAACTCCCGCTTCAATCATCCCCTTGCCAACTGCAACACCATTCCCACCCGACCACATTTTACGCCATATCTTCCCATAGCCCGCAGAATACAGGCGGTGGCGTGTCGTCCTGTTCTGAGCGGACTTTGGGGGACGCACTTAGCGGGGATGAAATCCACTGCCTACGGAGACTTGAACGCGAACGCCCTTTTCGCGTGCTAGTCGGAGTTGGCAGTTAGTTCAGCACCGCGTTGTCCCGTCCGCACAGAACAGGACGGCGCGCCACCGCCGTCCCTCCGGTTCCATCCCTCTACACCCCCTGATAATACTGCGCCTGGGCATTCCACAACCTTGCGTAAGTCCCGCCCTCCTCCGCCAGCAGTTCCTCATGGCTCCCCAGCTGAACCAGGCGCCCTTTATCAAAGACCGCAATCTTCTTACAGAACCTGCAGGAAGACAGCCGATGGCTGATATAGACCGCCGTTTTCTCCCCCGCGATCTTGTCAAAATTCGCATAGATCTCCGCCTCCGCCAGCGGATCCAGCGCCGCCGTAGGCTCATCCAGCAGCACAAAGGGGGATTCCCTGTAGATTGCCCTGGCAATGGCGATCTTCTGGGCCTCGCCGCCGCTGATCTCCACGCCGGAATCCACATAATCCTGATAGAGATAAGTACGGATCCCCTCATTCTCCTTTTTCAGCTTTGCAAGCCTCTCCCCGAAGCCCACATCCTCCAGGCAGCGTTCCACCCTTTCCTCCTCATACTCCGCGGAAGCCGCCACATTCTCCGCCAGCACCAGGGAAAACAGCTGGAAATCCTGGAACACCACGGAAAACAGCTTCACGTATTCCTCCTGACGGAATTTCCTGATGTTCACCCCGTTTACCAGGATCTCCCCCTCGTCCGGGTCATAGAGACGGCACAAAAGCTTGATCATGGTGGTCTTGCCTGAACCGTTCCGCCCCACAATGGCCAGCTTCTCCCCCACGTTCAGTTTCAGGGAAAAATTCCGCAGGGCATAATCCTCACTGCCCGGATACCGGAACGAAACATTGCGGAATTCAATGGTATACTGCCCGTCGCTCCTTTTCTCCATGGGCAGGGACCCCTTGTACATCTCGTCCGACAGGGACAGCAGTTCCAGGATGGACACCTGCTTCCTGGCCGCCAGGGCAAGTTCCTGGAAACGGACCGCCAGCGCCACCACAGCCTCGAACAGATTGGCAAGGCATCCTGCAAACAGGATCACCGTCCCCACCGGGACTCCTCCCGTCAGTGCCAACCAGGCGATCAGGAAATAGGCTCCCGCCGTACTTAAGCCCCGCATGGCTCCTCCCGCCGCTCCTGTCCCGGCGGCTCCCACAACAGGTCTATTACAGTAATAATCCTGATACGCCCTGCTCGTCGCCTTGTCATAGGTCCAATGCTTCATGACCCCATAGGCGTCATAGATCCTCACATCTTTCCCATTTTGATACCGATAGTGCGACAACATGCCAAAGCTCCAGGCAAAATCATAAAGTACTTTCTTCTCTTCCAGCGTGGGAATATGAAACATCATATACTGCGTGATCTTCTGGTAACGCCTGTAGACCCTCATACCCAGAAACGTCAGGAGCGCCATGCCTGTCAGGATACAGGCCGATGGAAATGCATTCCCGCCTCCCAGATACCGGAATACCGATGCTCCCGCCGCCACCGCGCCCACCAGCCGTAACAGGTAGCCGATGAGACGTTCCCCCTGCCAGAAAATGGTATAGATCCCCGCTCCCCAGTTACTGTCCCTTTGAATCTGCTCCTGTATCTCCTTAAGCCTGGGACTGTCCAGCATGGAAAAATCCAGTTCTGTCAGCTTTGCGTCCTGCATGGCATCATAGCGCCTTGCGATCAGGCTCCTCTTCACCGAGATGGATGCTTTCAACGCACTGGACGCCGCCCTCAGGATACCCAGCAGGATGCAGACCCACACCGCCGTCCTCACCAGCTCCCATAGATCCCCTCCCGCCGTCAGGCTGTTCACCACATATCCGGACAGGATCAAGGCCCCGTATTCTATGACAGTCTGGAGCAGGCAGTCCATGACCTGCCAGGGAAGATAGCTTTTGTCCATGCCCTGTATCAGCTTCAGCACTGCACGGATCTTAGCCATATTTTGCCTGAAAGTAAGCTTCTTTAAAAGTTCTGATTCCTGCATCATGAAAACGCCTCCCTCTCTCTGGCCGCTTTCGCGTAATAACTGCTCTGCACCTGGAACATCTCCGCGTATTTCTGTCCCCTGTCCAGCAGTTCCTGATGGGTTCCCTCCTCCACGACCCTGCCACCCTCCAGCAGCAGGATCCTGTCCGAAAACCGGGTGCTGGCAAGCCTGTGGGAGATGAAAACCGCCGTCTTGTCCTTCGAAAATTTCAGGTAACTATCGTAAACCTCGCTCTCCGCAATGGGATCCAGCGCCGCCGTGGGCTCGTCCAGAACCAGTACGGGCGCATCCTTATAAAGCGCCCTGGCAAGAAGGAACCGCTGCTCCTGTCCTCCCGACAGTTCCATCCCTTCTTCGTCGATCTCCTTGCCGTAATAGGAGTCCGGTGAGAAACCCCTTTTCGTGAAAAAGTCTTTCAGCCCTGCGTCCTCCAGCGCTTTCCAAACCCTTTCCCTGCTCCAGTCCTTTTGCAGTGAGACAGAATCCCCCACAGTAAAGGGCGGCAGGAATTTCTCCTGGAATACTGCGGAAAAAAGCTGATACACTTCCGCCCTGGGAAACTCCCTTCTGTCAATGCCGTTTAACAGGATGCGCCCCTCCTGGGGTTCATAGATACCGCACAGAAGCTTTACGAAAGTGGTCTTTCCCGCGCCGTTTACGCCCACCAGGGCTATCTTTTCTCCCCCGCGTATGGTCAGGTTGAAATGCCGGAATATCTGCCCGGAGGGATCCGCATCCCCATCGGCATAGGAAAAGGACACGTCCTGAAAAGTGATCTCTATAGGCCTCGTCAATTCCCCGATATGCCTTGCAGCCTTTTGGACACCGCTCCCTGCCTTTTCTCCCAAAAGCATGCTTTCCAGCGTTTCCTCCGCCGCCACGCTCCCCAGAGCATCCTCCGGCAGTTCCAGGTAGGCCCTGTAATAATTCAGGTCATTGCTGCCCATCCGGAGCATTCCCACACTTGCTATAATGCTCTCCACGAACCCGGAAAAGCCTGTAATGGCTCCAAAATACAGCACAAAATCCCCGGCTCCGATGGCGCCCCGGAACACCTGCCAGATCAGGTAAGCGTATGCGCCGGCATCCCTGATCACAGTCAGCGCGCCGTTGACCTGAACATACAGACTTTCCGACCTACGCTTGGTCTTCTCCTGTTTTTTAAGTTCCGCAAACACCTTGTCCAGCAGCCCGTTCAGCCAGGCCTTCATCCCAAAGATCCTGATCTCCTTGGCCGCCCTCACATCCCCCATGACCCGGCTGCTGAGATAACGCCTGCGCCTTCCCAGATCCGCATCCGAGGCGCGGAACCGCTCCAGACATTTGATCTTGGAAAAATTCAGGGCATACTGCACCAGGGACAGCGCCAGCAATGATACCACCATAAGAGGATTCAGGATCCCAAGCACGGTACTGTAGAGCATAAAGCTGATGATATTCTGGACAATATCCATGGTTCCATAGGTGATCCTGTACAGGCTGCTGTTATCCCCCATGGCCATGCCCTCGAAACCTTTCTGGTACAGTTCCCTTACTTCCTTTCTTTCCGTATCCCGATAACGCACCCGCAGGCTTTTCAGGAAAAGACCTGACATCATATCTCTTCTCCTGGTGTTATAGAGATAATATTTGCCCTCGCTCACGCCATCATAAAGCGCCTGCAGGAGCATGAACAGCAGCCCCAGTCCTCCCAGCTTCCAGACAAGCTGCCCTATGTCCGCTCCTCCCGTCACCAGATCCAGGGCGACCTTGGGGAGGTAGATCCTGATATAGGGCATTGCCGCCCCCACCAGGATCTCCGCCAGCGCGAGCCACAGAAAGAACGGAACCTGCTTCCGGTAAAACCGGAAACACCATATGATATTCTGCGGTATGGAATAATGTCTTTCATAAGGTGAAGATGCCGTTTTTGTTGTTTTTGCTTCTTTCATATCGTTTCATCTCCCTTGGTCATGTTTTATACAGTATACCACATTTTCATTTTTTCCATAAAAAAATGCACGAACGGTTTCATTCGTGCACAAGCGGCAGCATAAAAATCATTTTTCACATGCTATCCATCTCATTATATCTGGTCATTACGCGTTTTTCTTGCGATTTCTCTGCACCACGGCGCTCTTAAACGCTTTCATCATCGCCGGAGACAATTCCTGACAGTCTTCATCAAAAACAATGGGATGCTTCTTTGCTTCCTCTACCTCCCTGATCTGTTGTTCTGTAGGTCCCTGTCCATTTTCAATAATATATGTCCTGGTCATAATATAGTGTCCTTTCCATATCCGTTGCAAGTCTGGCTGAAATCAATCTAATCGCTTCTTTTCTTTCTGTAAATACCACAAACAAAACATCCCCAACCCGGCCTATCGCAATATATCTGTCTTCATTAACGCTATGTTCAAAATCAAACATTTCTATATAATTCGGATCGTCAAAAACGTGTGCTGCTGTTTCAAAGGATATCTTATGCTTTTCTTTATTTATAATGTTTTTATCCTCATCCCATTCAAATTTCATTCTACTGCCTTTCTCGTTTCTTTATCATATCATAGCACAAAACAAAGAGTTTTACACTGCCTTTTCAACAAAAATAATTTTGGGACAGCAACCTCATTCGTGCACAAGCGGCAGCATAACCTCCGTCACAAAGACGTTTTCCTCGTCCTGCCTGTCAATATAGCCCTGGTAGCGTTCCACCACCCTGTCCACGCGCATCAGTCCGAAGCCGTGGGAGCGGCTGTCCTTGCCGGACAGGTAGCGGATCTTCTTCCCCGCCAGGGCAACCTTACCCTTCACCCTGCCCTCCGTGGAATTGATGATATAAATATAAAGCTGCCCCTTTAAGATATCAATATATACCCTGATAAACCGCTTTGTCTCATCCCCGATCTTCATACAGGCTTCCATGGCATTGTCCATCAGGTTCCCGATGATCAGGGAGAAATCCACTTCCGGCACAGGCAGCGCTCTCGGCACGATAGCCTTGGCGTCCACCGCGATATTCCTTGCCCTCGCCAGGGAAATCTTGCTGTTCAGCGCCGCGTCGATCATCACGTTTCCGGTCTTGACCACCGTGTCCACCGTGGTCAGGTCGGCGTCCAGTTCCCCCAGATACTCTTCCAGCTTATCCAGTTCCCCCATGGAAAGGTACGCTTTCATGGTCTGGATATGGTTATGATAGTCATGCCGCCAGCCCCTGGTCTGACGGTACATATTTTCCACTTCCTCGCAATGCTTCTCCAACAGATCGTTCTGATACCGCGAAATACGCCTGTCCACCAGACGTATCATGTAATACCTGCCTCCTGTCACTGCCACGGCAAGCAGAACAATTCCCCCAAGCACATACCAAATCATCTTTTTACCTGTCTTTCCTGCTGAATCTATCTATAAACGCCCTGTTCACTGTCCGGTAAAGCCTCCTGCTGACAGGGATCCCGGTTCCATCGTCAAAGACCAGGGCTTCCGCCGTGATCCTGTTCAGGTTGGAAATATTGCACAGATAAGACCTGTGGCATTTCACAAACCCTTTCTCCCCCAGTTCCTTTTCCAGCTTCGACAGGCTGCTTGCGCAGAACAGCTTCTCCCCGCCTGCAAGGCCAAGTTCCGTGTTGTGCCCTGCGGCCTCACAATAATTGAGCGCCTCCAGGGGCAGCTTCCGCACGCCGTCCAGTGTCTCCGCCACCAGAAATTCCGCCGCCTCATGCCGCCGGAACGCTTTGTCCAGGCAGGCGGAAACTTTCTCCCCGGAAAGAGGTTTCAAAAGATAATTCAGCGCTTCCACCTCATATCCCTCCTGCATGTAATCGGCAACCCCCGTGGTGAAGATCACCGGCACTCTGGCGTCCTTTTCCCGCAGTCTCCTGATCATCTCCATGCCGTCCATGCCCGGCATCTGGATATCCGCAAACACTGCATCGGCGGGCTCATCCTCCCACTGGAAGAGAAAACTTTCGGCGCTGGCATAGATCTTTACGCTGACCGGAATGTCGTTTTTCTTTCCCCAGCTTTCGATATATTGTTCCAACAGTCTGCCCTGGGCGGCTTCATCCTCCACGATCGCCAGCTTCATTGTGCCTGTGTCCCCTTTCCTGTAATATCAAAATAATACTATATTTGTGACATATCAGCAACTTCATTTTTTTCGTATATTATCGTATTTTCCCTTTAATGGTAATTTCATTCATCAAAAATTCATATTGCGGTTATCCATTACTTATGCTATATTTTTATTGTTGAAAGATATTTCACTTTCATTATTTTCTAATTTTCTATAACTGATCTGCAGGAAGGACTATTTGACCATGCCCACAACAGAAAAATTATACATATCAATAATGAGTGGAACACAAGATAAAAACATAAAATTTCGGGATTTACAGAAGTTACTCGATATATTGGGTTTTGAACACCGTATTAAGGGCGACCATTTTATATACTATTATGGCAATCTTCCAGAAAATATAAATATACAACCCAGCAAAAATATGGCGAAACCATATCAGGTCAAACAGATAAGAAGCTATTTATCAAAATATCATATAAAACTGTAGGAGGTATGAAAAATGTATAAGTATGAACGCATTGTTTACTGGTCTGCCGATGATAATGCATTTATCGTTGAAGTTCCTGAACTTCCCGGCTGTATGGCAGATGGGGAAACCGTTGAGGAAGCAATAAAAAATTCCGAATTGATCATCAAAGAATGGATTGAAGTCGCAGTCGAAAGAGGCATTGATATCCCCGAACCCAAGGGACGCCTGATGTACGCATAAACGCAAATGGGGCGAAAGCCCCATTTATCGCATCTCCCTGTACAACAACTGCCAGTCCTCATCCCAGACAAGTTCCAGTTCCTGCCAATCCACTTCATCGCCGTCCTCCATGCGCCAGACATTTGCCAGAACCGTCTCCATGTAAAAAAGCTTCCTGATATCCGCCGCCGGATACCCTGAATGCTCCCCGATCAGCCGGATCACTTCCCCGATATGCCGCCTGTCCGGACATCCATGCTCCGTATCCAGTTCATTCAGTATAAATCTGGGCAGATCCATGATGGCAGGCCCCACAACGCCCTTGGGATCGATCATGGCATAGCTTCCGTCCGCTCTCAGCAGCATGTTATCATGGTGCAGGTCGCCATGCAGGAACGCCCTGTCAGGATATTTCTCAAACATTTCCGCGCAGAATGAACGGGCGCGGGAGGCCATATCCTCCGCCACACCATGGCAGGCACAATATTCACAGATCCGCTCCAGCCAGTCCAGATAGGTTTCGCCGGAATCCGCAGGCAGGTGTATCTCCCGGAATACCTGCAGGAAGCATTGTATCCTCTTTTCCAGGGACGCTTCCCTGCGAAGCGCCGTCCCCGGCAAAATACGTTCCTCCAGAAGCAGCCCGCTTTCCCCGTCATACGCATATACCTTACAACTGCAGCGCCCTGACAGCCGCGCCAGCATCCGGTACTCGGATCCCAGCTGCTTTCTGTTCTGATCGATCTTCAGGATGACCGGGCCGAAAACCTCCGACTCCGCGCGGAAAACCGCCTTTTCCGCATGTTCATAGACCACTTCCAACCGATCCAGTTTCCATTGTTTTACCGCAAGATATTTCTTATCCTGCATATCAAATCCCTTCATGCTGCTCCTGCCGTCCATAGACCACACATCAGATCAAACGTTCCCTGCAATACCGCCGCACATACTCGTAGATATCCCCGCCTTTCACGCTTGCAAACCCGCCGCTGTGCTTATGGGAAAGTTCTTCCTCCGTCCTGGCCAGGGCGCTCTCAAGGTCTCCTGAGACGATATCACAGAGGATGATGTTCAGATGGTTGACAGGTTCATGCCCCTGCACCAATGCCTTAAAATCCTCAATGGTCTGTAACTGTCCGCAATATCCCGCGATCTTCTCGTTTGCGCCCGCAAAGGCCTGCTCCAATACGGATTCCGCCTCCTCTACCGCAGCAATCGGTATCTTCCACTCTTCCAGTCGAAAGCCGTAGGGCACAAAAGCCGCGTTCACATGGAAACTGAAAGGTTTTTTGTGCGCCTCCTCTTTCATCTCAAAAACTTCCCAGAACGCTTCATCCAGGGCAATGGGTTTTACATCGATCTTCATCCGGATATGATCATGCGTATTGGATACAAAGAGCGTATACAGCCAGCCGTCATGGACGCAATAGGGCGTTCCCCCAATTATCTTATATCCGTACTTTTTACTGAGCGGCTTTAAAAAGTCTTTTTCTATCGCCTTTTTCAACTCGCGTTTGATTCTCAATTCTTCCTGCGTCATATTGCCTCCTGTAACTCCTGACCAGCTTTTATCTGCCATCTTGAAAGGGGTGGCTCATGCGAATCACATTACACATCGGTAAATGATCGTAAAGAGCAACAACCGCCACTCGGCAAAGTGAACGGTTGTTTAAATAAGTAATTATTTAACTTCTTGTACAAAGCTAACCGCTTGTCGCAGTGCTTCTTTCTGTTTATATTATAGGCAAAGGCTTTATAAATGTCAACAAGACAATTGCTCAAATTAGGAATTGACCATAAGACATTGGATTCATTGAAAAAGGGCAAAAACATAACTTTACTGACTGTAGAAAAATTAGCAACGGCTTTGGAATGTACTCCAAATGATATTTTTACTTTCCGTCCAGACCCATGAGAACATATCCCAAACGGTCTTAGAAAGGGAATCCCACAGGCTCCGAAAAGCCGCAGGATTCCCCAAAAAATGAGCCTGAAAAACAGGCTCATTAATCGTCGGGGTGACGTGATTCGAACACGCGGCCTCCTGGTCCCAAACCAGGCGCTCTAGCCAAGCTGAGCCACACCCCGAAAGATATCCTAAGTATATCCAATCGCCAAAAATATGTCAAGTTATAGATAGTAAATTTTGTACCTGGCCTCACTTCCCTGCTTCAGTTCCATGATTATGTAAGAGGGGCGTCGCCCCTCCTGCCTGGGATAGGAGAGGCTTCCGGGGTTCAGCGCCGTGACCATGCCGGACACATCCACCACCGGACGGTGGGTATGCCCGAAACACACAATGTCCATGCCTCTGGCCACCGCCTCCCGCATGATGGTCTCCCTGCCCATGGACACATAATAATTGTGCCCGTGGGTGACCCATATCTTATATCCCTCGATTTCCAGCACCCGCTCCCTGGGCAGATCCGAAAAGAAATCATTGTTGCCCAGCACGATCTCCACCGGACAGTCCGCCGCCTCCGTAAGCGCATACTCGCAGCCCTCGCCATCCCCGCAATGGATGACCAGATCCGGTTTTACCTGTTTCACCACGATAAAATAATTTTCATTCTTCTTATGAGTGTCACTGACAAGTAATATTTTCATATCGCTTCCATTCCTCTTTCATAAGCCTGAGTGCTTTACCCCTGTGACTGACCTCATTCTTTTCCGCCTCTGTCAGTTCCGCCGTGGTTTTCCGGAATTCCGGAACATAGAAGATGGGATCGTATCCGAAACCGTTTTCTCCCTTTTCCTCATAGCCGATCCGCCCCTCTATTGCCGCCCTCACCGTCAGTTCCCCGCCATCCGGCAATACTGCGGCAATGGCGCATACAAAGCGGGCTGTCCGCTGTTCGTCGGGAACGCCCTCCAGACGCCGGATCAGGTCGGCGTTCTTGACACGGTAGGAGGTATCTTCCCCCAGATATCTTGCGGAATAGATGCCCGGCTCCCTGCCCAGGTAATCGATCTCCAGGCCGGAATCATCCGCCATGACGATATCCCCGTCCTCCGCCAGGGATGCCACCGCCCTGGCCTTGATCAGCGCGTTTTCCTCGTAAGTGCTCCCGTTTTCCTCAATATCCATCCGGATCCCGGCGTCTTTCATGGATACAACCTCCAGTCCGGTATCCTCCATGATCGCGCGGATCTCCCGTATCTTACCCTCATTCCCCGTTGCGAAAACAATTCGTCCCATATTTCTAATCCTCCAGTCTCTGACAGCTTTCCTCAATGGCGTTTATGATGCCTTCCGCCAACCTTTCCAGATAAGCCTCCTGCTGTAACAGATTACGTTCTTTATCATTGGACAGATATCCCACGGACAGCTGCACCGCCGGAACACCGATCTCTTGCAAAATATTGTCTTCCTCTGCCGGCATCAATCCCCGGGCGCGGTTGCTGGAAGCGATAGTCACATTCCGGGTCACAATATCCGCCAGATTCACATTTCCAAAACCGGGAATGAAATACTCTTCATTATAGTAGCACTGAATGCCATACATGCTCTCGTCCGCAGGGTTTTCCGCAGCGCCGATCCTGATATAGAAATCCGCATCCAGCTCCCTCACCAGCGTCATTCTTTCCTCCGCGGACACTTCCACATCCTCGGTTCTGGTAAAATATAATTTTACATCGGACAACACACAATCCGCCTGAACCATTTTCGCGATCTGCAGCGCCAACTCCTTTTCTTTGTATACGTAGCTGCACAACCCGGTCTCACTGCCGCCGCCCACAGGATCTATGACTACGATAAAAGGATACATATCCCCCGGCTTACAGCCTGCCACCTCCAGAACATGGCCGTTCATGGTACTGTGGTATTCCTGCAGGCTGTCCATGGCGAATTTTAAAAGTACTCCATCCGGCTGTATCTCGTATCGTGCCTCCAAAATACCCGAAGTGTCCCCGCTGACAGCATTTTCCCCATAAAACTGCACGTCCTCGCTCCGGATGTAAACCCACAGTTCCCTCTCCATGTAGCGGTTCTCCATGATCACATCTTCCGCCCTCACATTTTCCGGCAATGGAATCACAAAACTGCCGTCGTTTTCGGTGGGACGCAGTTCCAGCGCATGATCCGCCTGCGCAATACCGGCGCTCAGTCCCGCCTGATTCTGGGGCATATCGGCGATCACAATGGTCTTATGGGCGGAAAAATGCAGCATGACTGCCATGGATACAATAAAAAGCACGATCCACAACGCCAGCGTGATCCTCATATTCAATTTTTCCGGATCAATCCGCTTTGTTTCCATCATTTTCCTCACTCCTACGCTGCACTTTACCGTGCTTCGGCGGCTTGGGTCCCAGGAACTGATAATAATACGCTTTTATCATCCCGTTGTATACCTTACGGTTCTTATCCGCTTTCCGCCCGATATCCTGCTCCGCCCGCTCATAGGCGCTGATCAGGTACATGCTCCAGGAATCCAGTTCCCGGAAACGCTGTCCCAGGGTACTGTACAGCGCGGGCAGTTTTTCCTTTTCCTGCATCCTCTCGCCATAGGGAGGGTTCGTGATCAGGAAGCCGTACTTTTTCGGATGGCTCAGCTGTTCCACGCTCCGTCTCTGGAAATGGATCAGGCCGTCCACTCCCGCAAGCTTCGCGTTCTGCCTTGCCATGGACACCATTTCATTATCAATATCATACCCCTGGATGTCGGGATCAATATGTAAATCCACCATTTCCCGGGCTTCTTCCAGGGTATCGTCCCAGTTTTGCCTTCCTATGATATGCGGCCAGTTCTGTGCCGTAAAACCCCGGTTCATGCCCGGCGCCATTCCCGCCGCCATCATGGCCGCCTCAATGGGAAAAGTGCCGCTGCCGCAAAAGGGATCCACCAGGATCCGATCCCTGTTCCAGGGTGTCAGCATGATCAGCGCCGCCGCCAGATTTTCCGCAATGGGCGCCATTGCGGTGAGTTTCCTGTAACCCCGCTTATGTAGGGATTCCCCCGTACTGTCCAGCGCCACGGTAACTTCATCTTTCATCAGGAAAACCCGCAGGGGAAAACTTTCCCCGCTCTCCTCGAACCACCCCGTCCGATAGACGCCTTTCAGACGTTCCACCATGGCCTTTTTCATAATGGACTGGATATCGGAGGGACTGAAAAGCCTGGATTTCACGCTGGCGGCTTTCGCCACCCAGAACTTCCCGTCCCTGGGAATATAGTCCTCCCAGGGAAGATTCCTGGTTCCCTGGAACAATTCCTCAAAGGTTTCCGCGTGAAAACTTCCGATCTTGATCAGCACCCGTTCCGCTGTGCGCAGGAAAACATTGGCGCGGCAAAGCGCTTCCTCGTCGCCCCAGAACGTGACCCTGCCGTCGGCAACCTCCGTAATGTCATACCCAAGGTCAATGATTTCTTTTTTTAAAACGGACTCCAGGCCAAAATGGCATGGAACGATCAATTCAAACTTACGCATAATTCTCCTCTTTCATTTTCTTTATCCGGCAAACACAGCAATAGTATACAATTTTTTCGGAAATATGTAAATAGGGACACCGAAGTGTCCCTATCGCCAGGAATGCCTTAGTAGTTGTTGTTCTGGCTGTTCTGGTTCTTATTCTGGTTGTTGTTCTGATTCTTGTTGTTCTGATTGTTCTGGTTCTGGTTGTTCTGATTCTGATTGTTGTTCTGGTTGCTGTTCTTACAATTATCCATTTTCTTCCTCACATCCCGCCGCTCATGCGGCTTAAATACAGGAGCGTAAACATTGCCTGTGCTCCATAAAATTGTTGGTTACAGGAAGTAGTATGGCAAAACGCACAAAAATTTATACATTTTTTCTTAGTACTTTGGTACTATTTCCATATTGCATTTTTGTGACTAAAGTACTACAATAAACTTGTAAGAGATGAACCCCTATCATCATCTTACTACCCCTTATATATTAATATTTATACTCCCCTCATTTTGGGCCGTCGGTTTTCCGGCGGCTCAAAATCTTTTTACGCCAAAACCGTATGGCTCTTTAATTCACCCAGTCCCTGAAAAATTTTACCACGCCCATCACAGCCATGATAATGATCATGGGCAGAAGTATGGGCGAAAGCAAAGACAGCAGCGACATTACCGCGCTGAAGATCAGTACGATGATAAGGATCCCGAAAATAAGCCATATCCATACCGGCATACGCTTCCGCTGGCGTCCCTGAGGTTCCTCCGCCCCGCCGTATTCCTGGTATTCCTCCGTTCCGACAGTTTCTTCCTGGGCGCTGGCAGTGATAATGGTACGGGCGATCAGCCTGGGATCCCCCAGCGCCGCCAGCACTTCTTCCTCGCTTCTTCCCTTGCGGACTTCCGTGTTAATATAATCCTCATAGTACCGGATATTGTCTGTGATCACATTGGCGGGCGCCTTTCCGTTCAGGGCAAGGCGCAGTTTTTCTATAAATTCCTGTCTTGTCATCCGATTTTCCACTCCTCCGCTCGTTACTGTGTCGGATCCGTCCATTCATTGTGACCTATCCCATTTTCCCCAGGGGCAGGCGTTTTTTGCCACCGCAGCTTTCAGTTCCACATAACACCCGCATTTCCTGCACATGCCCTGCAGCAGCATCCCGCATTCCCTGCAAATGCCAAGCCGCTCCTCATACAGCCGCTCCGCCGCCCTGATATCCGGATCCATATTCTCAATATAGTCTTTCAGGGAGCGGAAATATTCTTCCTGATCCGCCATCTCCCTGAGCAGGCACCGTTTACAGATTCTGGGATTTTCTGTCTCCTGTTCCATTGTATGCTCCATTATCCGCGGCAAACACGCGAAAACGCACCTGATAAAAAAGAAGCGGGAACGCCAATTTTTAAAGCTTTCCCGCCACTCATACCAAACGTGCATAAACGCACATACTAACGTGCGTTAGAGGATTCGAACCCCCGACCTTTTGGTCCGTAGCCAAACGCTCTATCCAGCTGAGCTAAACGCACAAGTGTTACTATAACACTAAGTATAATAACCTCTCCACGGCAAAAAGTCAAGCACTTTTTTTACTGCGCATTCTGTACGGAAAACAACGTTTTCTCATAATTTCTTTCCATTAAATGATTATATTGCAGGATCTGATACCGCTTTACCATTTCCTCTTCCCGCAATCCATCTATGGATCGATGGGATAGCTCAGGATATTGCTTCTGCATCTGCAATATGAATTTGTAATACGGCGGCAGATTCACACCGGCGCATTCCATAACAGCCGCCCCGAGATAATTGGCGCTCATATCGCCATATTCCGCAAAATCCACGTCATAATTTGCCCAGATCACATAGGGCGTGATATATTTCAGAGCCTGCTGCTCTTCCTCTGTCAGGCCGCTGTCCTGAAATATGGCATGATAAAAATCGTTGTTCAGATTCGGCTGATGATCCCCAAACATGCAGATGATGACCGGTTCATCCACTCCCTGAAAATACGCGATCAATTCCTCAAAGGCGGCATCCGTCACCCGCATCAGGTTCAGGTAAGTCTCCACATCGTAAATAAAACCCGCTTCCTCCGCGGCCGTATTGCCGATCTTCTCGACGTTCAACAGGATTTCCGTATTTCCATAATAGTCGGCATGGTTCTGTATTGTCACATCGAAAAGGAAAAGCGGGACATTTTCCTCCTTATGTTCATACCGCCAGATGATCTCATCAAAATTGCACTTATCGGAAATAAAATTTCCCACATAATGATATTCCGTCTCAAACCCAGTGATATCTATAAATTCTTCAAATCCCAGGTTCCGATATACGTTATCCCTGTTCCACGCGTTCCCGCCGCTGGGATGCATGGCCATGGTATGATAGCCCTGCTCCTGAAGCACGCGCGCAAGGGAATACATTTCATGATTCACCTGCAGCTGATAGGGGATTGCGGAAGGCGCCAGAAATGCCAGGCTGTCGCCTGTCAACACTTCAAATTCCGTATTTGCCGTAAGCCCGCCCAGTATCTCCACATAAGTATTCCCTTTGATCGTATTTTCCGACATAGAGTCCACAAAGGGCATAAAATCCTCGGATGTTTCCAGATTGCCCAGTACGCGCAGGTCTGACCATGCCTCATTCATGATAAGGATGATATTGGGATTATCCGTCTGATCCTCTTCCAGAACCTGATAAACCCCGTCTGTTTCTGATGCGATCTGCAGCAATGTCTTTTCCGAATATCCCTCCGGCTTTTCCATTGACATTTCACGCATACTGATGCCAAAGTTCAGCAGGAAACCGTTCAGCGGCTCATTCACTGACACATTCCAGTAATGCCCCTGCAGTCCGTGATCCTCCAGGTAATCCGATCTGCTCCAGAAACAATAAAAGAATAAAACGTATGCCAGGGCGGCTATCGTCACCGTAATATGGTATTTTTTCCCTTTTCCGGGTATCTCGCACCAGAAACCCAGGGCAATGAAAAAAAGGAAATAGAGGATACTGTACCATAATTCAAGCCCCATGGTCAATTTGTAATTTTTCAGAACCGAAGCCGCCGTTCCCGCAGCCATCAGGTCATTTATGCTCAGGCTGCTCCCCCGGAACTGATTGACATAATAATTGATCAGGAACAGGATCAGCAGCAGGATACCTCCCCCGCCCAGGGCAAAGCGGGAATGCTGGGACACCAGCAGCAATATGGCGTAGACCAAAAGGATGATCAGCACATTGGCGAGCACCGCCCCGCCCTGAAGTTCGCTCATATCATGAACGGGTATTTCTATCCGCTGGAACATTTTTTCAGGAATGACGAGCAGGTAGACCAAAACGGCCGGCAGCGCCAGGTATAAGTTTTTGGGCCGCGGGCAGACTATCAGCGCGCTTATGGCCAGACACAAAAAGGAAAAAATGAGAAACCGCTTATTGAGCCCATCATATAAATAGTGGAAAGATGCCGCATACAACCCTGCGAAAACCACCAGAGCCAGCGCCAGTCTCCCCTTTCTCTTCCAGATATCTTCACCGTAGACCTTTATCCCTTGTAATATAGCATGCAATCGTATATACTCCTTCAACCGTTTTCATCATACGCAGTGAATAACATACTTCCAGGCACAGGGATCATCGCATATCCTGGATCTTCTGTGCGCCCTCGTTCATTTCGTCCACGATCCTGCTGACGGAATCGACCATCCGGGAATTCTCGTCGCAGACATTGTAAGTCTCGTTGGCATGGGCGGATATTTCCTCGGTAATCGCTGAGATCGTCTGGATATTTTCCACAATATCCCCATTGGCGCGCGCCAGTTCCTCGATGATAGCCAGCAATTCCTCCGTGCGCCTGCTGGTATCCTCCGTTCCCCTGGAAATTCCCACAAAGTTATTCTTTACCACATCCGTGCTCTCAACATTCGCCGCATTGCTTCTGGTGACCACATCCACCGCCTGGGACACATGCTCCAGTTCCTGGTTGATATTTCCGATCAGGCCGGTAATATTGGTGGTAGCTGTCTGTGTCTGATTTGCCAGTTCGGCAATCTGGCCTGCCACCACGGCAAATCCCTTACCTGCGGCTCCCGCACGGGCTGCCTCAATGGAGGCGTTCAGCGCCAGCAGACTGGTATTGTCCGCGATACTGCTGATCGCCTCAATGATGGTATTCATCTGGCTGGTATAGGCGCCCAGTTCTTCCATTTTCGCCAATACTTCCGCATTGGCCGCCTTGGATTCTTCCACATGGCTCACGAGGACATCCATATGTTCCCGGCCTATGGTCACTTTCTGCGCCGTATCGCTTATATTCATCTCGATCTGCGCCGCTGTCTCCTTTACCTTGCCGATATGTGCCTGTATCTGCTCGGTACGCTGCATCTGCACCTGTATGGATTCCGCCGTCTCCACGCTGCCCGTGGTCACTTCTCCCATGGCGTCATGCACCTTTGACACGGAACCTCCCAGGTCGGACATCTGTCGGGTGACCTCGGCAATATTGGTGATCATTTCCTGGGAAACCGTCAGGACATTATTCACCAGCCTTTCCGTTTCCTCCGTCTGAGCCTTGATCTGCTCCAGTTTATGCCTGTTGACCCTGGTCACTGCCACAGTCGTCATGACCATAAACACTACCGTGAGAAACGTCGCCGCCACCCTGATCTCCACATCGGGAATCTCAGCCGCCGTATATCCCACCGTCATCGCATGATAGGCCACAAAAGCCACGTTTCCAAAAAAGGCGAAAAGGCCGATCAGGACATTAAAGCGTACATCCATATACAGGATGATAACTATAAACATAGGAAACGCGTATGTGAAAGGCGTCGCGCTGGTGGTAGTGAAGATAACGAACAGATACAAAATGCCGTAAGTAATACCAATGATGTGTTTGATAGCGCCGCTCTCCGGGTTTTTCACAAAAATGACCCACTCAGCCACCACGGGAGCAACTGTCAGCACAGCGAAAATGGCAAAATAACCGATCGTCCTGGCCCCTTTGAACACCTCCAGCAAATACGCGAGGAACAGCACCGTGTCAATGATGGTGTGCCCTATGAGCGCTGTCCTGTTCACATACTTTTTCTCTGAAAACTTCATGGCTTTTTCCTCCTGGTATAAATGATATCAAGATTTGGCCTACTGCTCAAAATAGTACAGATAAAACGGATACGTGGCAATCTGGTTCTCGCCGTATACCGTCACGGATACGCCGTCATGCTCCAGTTCATCCAGCGTTTCCTGCCCCAGTTCGTAAGGGTTGAAATACCAGAACCGATCCGCTTCCGCCATCCTGTAATCCCCGTTCACGATTTCATTATCGTGATAGTAATGGGAAAGTACCGTCCAACCCAGATGCTTTACACCGTTAGTCACCAGTTTCATATCCGGATCCGGAATGCCTATGATATCCAACGTCTTCCCCGTTTTTTCGTCCTGCTCTTTCACCAGTGCGCTGTAATCACGGTAATTGCCTGTTCCTATCGCCAGCAGGATACAGATCAGACACACCAACGCCGCCCTGCCAAAGCTTTCCAGATGCGGGAGTCCCAGCTTTTTCCCCTGTTCCCTTAGCAGTTCCAGCACGCGGCTGCTGCCTATAATGAGCAGGCAGAACGTGACCGCGCTCAGGGGATACATATAGCGCGCCACCAGCACAGGCGCCATGACCAGGCACAGGAAATAGGCGAATGCAACCGTTCCCACTATGGTCAGCAGACCCACCGCTATGGAAAAAGTCTCGTCTTTCCACTGTTTCATGCCCGGCGTATGGATTTCCAGGGAAACATCCTCTTTTCCCTTTTCCATATGCAGGATCCCTGAATCCGCAAGCAGTATGAACGCGGACATAACGATCAAAAGCGGGGCGATGATCTTTGCCATCCCAGTGCTTCCCATCACCATTTCCAGGACAGGATCCAGCCCCAGGACCTCCGTCACCCACCAGCTATGGCTCACGTTCCGGATCGCTGTGGCAAGAAAGAACAGCCATGGGCTGTACCCTGCCACAAAGGCGAGGATGGCCCCCAGACCTTTCAGCCAGGTCTTTCCCCGCTTCCTGACCCACACCGCCGCTCCAGTAAAGAACAGGATCAGCCCTGCGGTCACCAGGGCATAGTAATGGGAGTAGGCACCCGCCAATCCCCAGAGGACCATGCCGATCCATGCCGATTTCCTCCCGCTGCTGATCACCCGGCTGGAACAGTAAAAACAGGCTGTCACGCAGAAAAATGCCAGCGCATACATACGGATCTCCAGGTTATACTCCAGGCAGGAAGCTCCCAGACCGGAGATCACTATGAAGAACGTTGCCGGAACAGTGCCGTATCTCTTGCGGAACCAGAATAACGCCAGCAGAAGTCCCGCCGCAAAAGGCACCAGGGATGCCAGATGGCACACCGGAACCGTAAAGCCAAACAGTTCCCCGAACAGTTTCAGCCAATAATAGTACAGGGGCGGATGACTATCCCAGAAATACATGATCTGCAGGATACCATACATGCTTGCCTCCGCCGTGCCCGTGGAAAAGGCCTCGTCCCCCCACACCACGTTGTCAAACATCAGGCTCACATTCAGGCACACCACAAACAGAGCCAGCACATACGGCAGGATGGGACAGACATATTTCCGGCAAAAGACCGCCGGTTTCCAGCGTCCAAACTGCTCCCAGTCCACCCGGACAACAAACTTCTTTTTCAGATAAGCCCATTCTGCAAATGCCACCAGGAGCGCGCTTCCCGTCAACAGGAAAATATACTTCAGCGCAAACCCGGCGGAACGATCCATCTTCTCCCAGAAAGAAGTGTCCTCGTCACTGAACACCGCAAGCAGGATCGCGGACAGAAATGTTATGGCAAGCAGATAGATCAAATACCGGAGAACCGTTTCTCCCTTTCCCCTTCTGTCATCCCTGTTATAACACTTCCGCAGCACATATGGTAAAATGGGTATCAGCAACGTAATCAGGACCGCCTGGATCTGCATTTTCATTCTCCTCATATTTCAGTAAATGTCTTTCGCGATTTACCCCAAAAGTTTAACACAAATTCTATCCTGTTGCAAGACAGGACATGGACAGAAAACATATTTTGCACTTTTCAGGGTATTCTTTGCAGTGATAAAAAAAAGGTATGGTTTTCATTCCATATGTGATATACTTTAAGAGCCACTTATCAGGCAGAATTCAGGAGGTATCCATTATGTTGGAATTACAGAATCTCTCCTTTCAGGTATCTGGCGATTCGGACGCCCAAAAGGAGATCATCAAAAATATCAACCTGACTTTCGGGGATCATGCCTTTATCGCTATCACCGGGCCTAACGGCGGCGGAAAATCCACCCTTGCCAAGCTGATTATGGGAATCGAAAAGCCCACTTCCGGCAGGATTTTATTCAATGGCACGGATATCACCGGACTGTCCATCACGGAACGGGCCAACCTGGGCATCAGTTTTGCTTTCCAACAGCCCGTGCGGTTCAAGGGCATCAAAGTCAGGGATCTGATCACGCTGGCGGCAGGCAGTAACATCAATTTCTCCGCAGCCTGCGATTACCTCTCCAGGGTGGGGCTCTGCGCCAGGGATTACATCAACCGGGATGTGGACGCCAGTCTGTCCGGCGGGGAACTGAAGCGTATCGAGATCGCCACCATCATCGCAAGGAACACACCCCTGGCGGTGTTTGACGAACCGGAAGCCGGCATTGACCTGTGGAGTTTCAATAACCTGATCCAGGTATTTGAGGAACTGCACAGTGCCACCGATAACTCCCTCATCATCATTTCCCATCAGGAGCGCATTTTAAATATTGCGGATGAGATCGTGGTTCTGGCGGAGGGTTCCGTACAGGCCAGGGGCCACAGGGAGGATATCCTCCCCGAACTGTTAAACGATACGGGCGGGTGCAGGGCTGCAACGGTTCAGGGTCAGATAAATTGCACCGGAAAAATACAGTGAATGCCTGCGCGTAAGCCAAACACGGGGGAAACACCATGTGTTTGGGGCTGGTTCTGAAAGCTGACTCAAAATTTAGAAACAGGGGGTCATAAACTATGGACGATATACAGAAAAATCTGCTGGAACAGGTGGCGGGGCTTCATGAAATGCCCGCCGGGGCGTACAATATCCGCGCCAACGGGAAAAGCGTTGACCGCTCCACCACCGCGCATATCGATATTGTCACCAAGGAGGATAAGCAGGGCATCGATATCATCATCAAGCCCGGCACCAGAAAGGAAAGCGTGCACATTCCCGTGGTGCTCAGCCAGAGCGGCCTCACCGAGATGGTCTACAACGACTTCTATGTGGGCGACGACTGCGACGTCACCATTGTGGCGGGCTGCGGCATCCACAACAGCGGCGACAGCGACAGCCGCCACGACGGCATACATTCTTTCTTTATTGGAAGGAACTCCCATGTAAAATATGTGGAAAAGCACTATGGCAGCGGCGACGGCAAAGGGGAGCGCATCATGAACCCTGAGACCGTGGTGGAACTGGGTGAGAACAGCTTCATGGAGATGGAGACCGTGCAGATCAGGGGCGTGGACTCCACCAAACGTTCCACCACCGCCACCCTTTCGGACGGCGCCAAGCTGATCGTCACCGAGAAGCTGATGACACACGGCAGCCAGACCGCCGAGACCGCCTTTCAGGTGGACTTAAACGGCGTGGGCTCCAGCGCCAACATCATTTCCCGCTCCGTGGCAAGGGACGATTCCAGGCAGCTGTTCCTCTCGAAGATCAACGGCAACAACCGCTGTGCCGGGCACTCCGAATGCGACGGCATTATCATGGACCGGGCTAAAATCAGCGCCATACCGGAGATCACCGCCAACGACCTAGACGCGGAACTGATCCACGAGGCAGCCATTGGGAAGATCGCGGGGGAACAGATCGTCAAGCTGATGACCCTGGGGCTTACTGAGGAGCAGGCGGAAGCCCAGATTGTAAACGGATTTTTAAAATAACAGCATAAAATCAGGCCTCCGAGACAGAATAGTATTCAATATATAATATTGAATCCAGATCGGAGGTCTTTTTTATGTCCAATACTTTCAATAAAAATCACACAAATGACACGCGTTCCCTGCAGACCATAGACGGCAACCATGCCGCCGCCCATGTGGCCTATGCCTACAGCGAGGCGGCCGCCATCTATCCCATCACCCCCTCCTCCCCCATGTCGGAACTCTGTGACCAATGGGCGGGGGCGGGGCGGCCAAACATCTGGGGGCAGCCCATGACCGTGGCACAGATGCAGTCCGAGGCGGGAGCCGCCAGCGCCGTCCACGGCGCCCTTTTAAGCGGCGCCCTTGCCACCACATTCACTTCCTCCCAGGGACTGCTGCTGATGCTGCCCAACCTGTACCGCATGGCAGGGGAACTGCTTCCGGGCGTGATCCATGTGGCCGCCAGAACCATCGCCACCCATGCCCTCTCCATCTTCGGAGATCACTCCGATATTTTTGCATGCCGCCAGACCGGCTGCGCCATATTTGCCTGCGGCAGCGTCCAGGAGACCATGGATCTGTCCCCCGTATCCCACCTTGCCGCCATAGAGGGGCGCGTTCCTTTCCTGAATTTCTTCGACGGCTTCCGCACCTCCCACGAACTGCACAAGGTAAGGGTCTGGGATTACGGGACGTTGAAATCCATGCTTTCCATGGAGTCCGTGGCGCGCTTCCGGGAAAACTGCCTCCATCCCCATCACGGAAAGGTCTACGGCTCCGCCCAGAATCCTGATATCTTCTTCCAGGCCAGGGAGGCCTCCAATCCCGTCTACGCCGCGCTGCCCGGTATTGTGGAAAAGCAGCTTGCCAAGATCAATCAGACCATCGGAACGGATTACGGCCTGTTCAACTATTACGGCCATCCATCCGCAACACATGTTATTATTGCCATGGGAAGCGTCTGCGAGACCATCCGGGAATATCTGGAAACTGTTCCGGACCAGCCCTATGGCCTGATTGCCGTCCATCTGTACCGCCCTTTCAGCGCCAGGCATCTGAAAGCAGCGCTGCCTGCGTCCGTGGAACAGATCACCGTCTTAAGCCGCACCAAGGAGCCCGGCGCTCCCGGCGAGCCGCTGTTCCTGGACGTGGCTACAGCCTTGCAGGGAATGCCTTACCGCATCCTGTCGGGGAGATACGGCTTAAGCTCCAAGGACACCACTCCGGCACAGATTGCCGCCGTGTATTTAAATAACAGTCGTTCTGATTTCACTGTGGGAATTGAGGACGACGTGACCCATCTGTCGCTGCCCGTACCGCCCATCGCCAACACCGCTCCCCCTGACCTGACGGCCTGCAAATTCTGGGGGCTTGGCGGGGACGGCACGGTCAGCGCCACCAAGAATATCATCAAGATCATCGGGGACAACACGGAACTGTCCGCACAGGGCTATTTTGAATATGACTCCAAAAAATCCCGGGGGCTTACCATCTCCCACCTGCGCTTCGGCAAAAGCCCCATCCACAGCGCGTACCTGGTAGAGCATGCGGATTTCGTGGCGTGCCACAACCCCGTCTATCTGCATAAATATGATATGGTGCAGGATCTGAAAGATGGCGGCGCTTTCCTGCTGAACTGTTATTTCCGGGAGGAAGAACTGGAAGAATACCTGCCGGATACGGTAAAGGCTTACCTGGCAAAACATCACATCCGTTTTTATATCATAGACGCCATCCGCATCGGCAAGGAGATCGGCCTGAACAACAAGATCAGCACCATCCTGCAGGCCGCTTTCTTCGCCGTTTCCGGACTGCTTCCCCCGAAAGAGGCGAAGCGGCTGATGAAAGAGGCAGCCGCCAAAAGCTATGGGAAAGCGGGCGGCGACATTCTGCGGATGAATGAGGAGGCCATTGACAGGGGATTTCAGGAGGTATATGAGGCTGCGCTGCCGGAGGAATGGGGACGGCTGGCGGAGGAGGATTCGCCCTGGGCAAGCGGTTCCTCCGGTGATTCCCAGCGGAAAAATTCCCTGGATAACCCTCCCCTGCCTGACCGCCCGGAAACGCTTTCCTATGTGGAAAACATCCAGCAGCCCGTCACTGACCAGCGTGGGAATGAACTCCCCGTGTCCGCCTTCCTGCCCTATGCGGACGGCTTTACCCCGCCCGGAACCACAGCCCACGAGCGGCGCAATGTGGCCACGGAGATCCCGGTGTGGAAACCGGAAAACTGTATCCAGTGCAACCGCTGTTCCTTTGTGTGCCCCCATGCGGTGATCCGCCCCGCCGTGCTGAAAAAGGACGGTTCGCAGCCGGTTCCCGAAGGGATGGCAACTCTCCCCATGGCAGGCATGGAGAATCATACTTTCTCTGTGGTGATCTCCGACGCGGACTGTACCGGCTGCGGAACCTGCGCCGCCGTCTGCCCTGGAAAACAGGGGAACAAGGCGCTGGAAATGGTTCCCATCGCGGAACACGAGGAGAGACAGCAGTACTTCGATTTCGGGAAGCCCCTCCTGCCCTGCAGGGAGGCTGCGGAGAAATTCAGGACAGATACGGTCAAGGGCAGCCAGTTCCTGCGCCCTTACATGGAATTTTCCGGCGCATGCGCGGGCTGCGGTGAAACGCCCTATGTGAAGCTTCTGACCCAGTTGTTCGGAGACCGCATGTTCATAGCCAACGCCACCGGCTGCAGTTCCATCTGGGCAAATTCCGCTCCCTCCTGCGCCTATACCGTGGATGATGAGGGAAAAGGGCCTGCCTGGTCCAACTCCCTCTTTGAGGACGCCGCCGAATTCGGCTACGGTATGCTGCTGGCACAGGAAGCCGCCGCAAAGCGGGGAGATGACAGGGACACCATACAATGGGTCATCGGCGGCGACGGCTGGGCATACGACATCGGTTTCGGCGGCCTGGACCACGTTCTTGCCAGCGGGAGGAATATCAACCTGCTGGCGCTGGACACGGAAGTCTACTCCAACACCGGCGGCCAGGCCTCCAAGGCCACTCCCCTGGGCTCCACCGCCAAATTCGCCTCCGGCGGCAAGACCACCCGGAAAAAGGACCTGGCTTCCATGGCCATGACCTACGGCAACGTCTATGTGGCGCAGGTCGCCATGGGGGCGGACTTTAACCAGACGTTGAAAGCATTTACGGAGGCCGCCGCCTATCCCGGTCCCTCCCTGATCATCGCCTACGCCACCTGCATCGCCCACGGCATACGCAGCGGCCTGGGCTCCACCCCACATGAGGCGAAAAAGGCGGTGGACAGCGGCTATTTCCACCTGTTCCGCTTTAATCCCATGTTAAAAGAGGAGGGAAAAAATCCTTTCACCCTGGACAGCGGGGAACCGAAACTGGATTATGAGGAATTCCTAAACGGAGAGATCCGCTATGACGTGTTGAAACGCCAGAAACCGGAACAGGCCAAGCGTCTGTTTGCGCAGGCCGAGAAGCAGGCAAAAGAACGCTACGAATATTTAAAAAGGCTTACAACGCTTTATGCGCCATAAGCCTCCACACTCTTTTTTAAACGGTTCAGCCCGTCCCTGAGACGTTCCCTGGGGCAGGCGGGGTTCATTCGGATAAACTGCCTGCCGCAGCTTCCGTACTCCTCCCCTTCCGTCAGGTACAGCCCGCTGTCCTGGCGGATGAACCTGCATAATTTCTCCGCATCCTTCGTGACCGCGCCACAGTCCAGCCATAAAAGATAAGTGGCATTGGAGGGCACTACTTTGATCATGGGAAGATTCTCTCTGATAAATTCCCGCACCAGCCGCTTATTGTCATAAAGGTATTGTCTTAACTCCTCCAGCCAGTTCTCCCCTTTTTCAAAAGCCGCCACCGCAGCCCCTATGGCAAAGGCGTTTGGCTCCGCTACCTCGTCAGTATTTAAACCGCGATTTAACTTATGGCGGATTACCGGGTCAGGAACCATCACAGCCGCCGTCTGCAGCCCCGCCAGGTTAAAGGTCTTGGTAGGCGCCATACAGGTAACGCTGTTATTCCGGCATACCTCCGACACGGATGCGAAAGGCACATACTCACATCCGGGATCCGTCAGGTCACAGTGGATCTCATCGGAGAGCACCAGCACATGATGTCTGGCGCACAACTCGCCGACCCGGGCAAGGGTTTCCCTGTCCCATATTTTCCCCACGGGATTATGGGGATTGCATAACAGCATCAGCGTGGTCTGGGGATCCGCAAGCTTCTCCTCCAGATCCACGAAATCCATGGAATACTGCCCGCCGTCGTAAATCAGGGGACTCTCCAATATATTACGCCCGTTATTTCTAATGGAATTGAAAAAGATGTTGTATACCGGCGTCTGCACCAGCACATTTTCACCCACTGTGGTCAGCTTTCTCACCGCGCTGGAAATGGCGGGCACCACGCCGGTACAGAAGATCAGCCAGTCCTTTTCCATGGCGAACCCATGGCGGCGCTTCCACCAGCGGATGTACGCCTCGTACCAGTCCTCCGTCACCACATGATAGCCGAAAATACCGTGCTCCGCCCGCGCCCTGATGGCCTCCAGCACCTCGGGAGCCGTCTCAAAATCCATATCCGCCACCCACATGGGCAGTTCCCCCGCCGGTACGTCCCACTTCAAAGAACCCACGCCCCGCCGGTCAGTCATTTTATCAAAGTCATACATATTTATCATCAAGCCTTTCCCCATCCCGAAAGAATCGCCCCAGCGATTCTTTCAACTGCTTTAGCAGTTTGGGAACATAGAATTTCTAAGACATCGTATTTTGATGTCTTAGAAATTCTTTCCGTCTTTTTCCCATGGCGCATGGTCGGAGGTCTTCCCAATTTCCCCCGCCTCGATCTTCGTCTGGTCGATCTTTACTTTCCTGCCGTCCATGATCAGTTCCCCGATCCTGTCCGCGCGGATGACGCCGCCCTTTGGATTGAACACGCTGTCCACCTTTCCCACGATCTCCACATCAGCCTGGGAATACTCAAAGGCAAGGGTGGTATTGATCAGGCGGCAGTTCTTCATCACCAGATTGTCAATATAGCACATTCCCTGCAGACTCTCTATGGTGCAGTTCACAAGCGTGATATTCCTGGAATTCCATCCCAGGTATTCCCCGGAAATAAAAGAATCATACACCGTGATATTGTCCGCGTTCCAGAAAGAGTCCTTGGAAAGCATCCTGGAATGGCGGATCTCAACATCAGAAGCGCCGTCAAAGGAATAGTTCCCCACCAGGGAAAAATCCATTGCCTTTACATTCCTGCAGTTCATGGCAAAATAATCTCCCTTTGCCGTCACATGATCCATCCGGATATCCTCGCAGTTCCATAAGGTCTCCGCAGCATTGGGAAACGACACGTTCTTCAACACGATATTTTTAGCCCGCCTGAAATTCTTCGGCGCCTCGATAATGGTATCCGTGACCGAAATATTCTCCGTATACCAGATTCCCGCCCGCGCCATATCAAACAGCGTGCAGTCTCTCATGACCACGTTTTTGCTGTACCACAAAGGATACTTCCATCGGAACAAGGTGTTGTCGATCTCCAGGTCGGAACTCTCTTTCAAAGGCGATTCTCCATCCGCAAAGGTACAATAGCTGATATGGCTGTCCCTTTCCTGAAAAAGCGCCCTCTCCCCCGTCAAAAACTGCTGATTGATCTCTTTCATGTTGTCCTCCTATTCAATTGCCTGTTATGGCAATTTGTTCCGCTCTCTCCACGGTTTTTTATTCCGAAACCGCAAAGAAAGCGATTCCTATGGCTCCCGGCCCTATGTGCGTGCCGATGGCGCCGCCTACGCTGGCAGGCACTGGACGATCCACGATACCTTTCCACAAGTTCTCATGATCGTCAATATATTTCTGTATGACCACATCCGTCAACCCCGTATATGCCAGGATAAAAGGCATATCATAATCCACTCCGTTGGCACGGGCGATTTCTTCCGCCAGCAGGTTGTTGCCCTGTTTGGAACCCCTCGCCTTGCCCAGGACAACCACCTCGCCGCCCTGGATCGCAATGACGGGCTTGATGGACAACAGGCTTCCGGCTGCTGCCGCCGCCTTTGAGATCCGCCCGCCCTTTTTCAGATATTCCAGCGTATCCAGCAGCGCGATCAGGCGGATATTTTTCTTTTCTTTTTCAAGCTTTTCCGCGATTTCTTTCGCTGAAAGCCCCTGGTCTTTCAGCCGGAGCGCGTATTCCACCAGAATACGTTCCCCAAGGCTGGCATTCTCGCTGTCTACGATGTGCACGCTTTCCTGATAGTTTTCCGCCCCGATATTTGCGCTCTGATAGGTACCGGAAAGCTTGGACGAGATCGTTATAACGATTACTTCGTCACCCTGTTCCGCTGCCGCCTTATACGCCTCCTCAAAAACAACAGGCGGTATCTGGCTGGTCACGGGAAGTTCATCACTCTCGATCAGTTTCTCATAAAACTCCCTGTGGGACAGATTGACGCCATCCTGATACTCCTTTGAATCAAAAGATATTATAATAGGAAGAATGACCAGATCCTCCCTCTCATTATCCACGATATCCGAACACGAATCCGTAATGATCTTAACCATGTTACCTCCTTGCGTAGTAAAAAAGCTTAGATTCCTCTAAGCTGAAATGATAGTGATATTCATTATGCCAAAATGGGGATACCCCATAACGACCCAGATCGGACTCGAACCGACGACCTCCGCCGTGACAGGGCGGCGCTCTAACCAACTGAGCCACTGGGCCAAAATCATATCTTACTGCGGTGAGATCACTCTCCAATGGACCTTCGGGGACTCGAACCCAGGACCGACCGGTTATGAGCCGGTTGCTCTAACCAACTGAGCTAAAGGTCCGCATACCCTTTCGGGACAAAAATTACAAAATGACTCCAACGGGAATCGAACCCGTGTTACCGCCGTGAAAGGGCGATGTC
>JAMPAC010000001.1:80912-101428 GCA_023667395.1 Blautia sp.
CTATATTTTAGCCGAATATTGCCGACCCCAATTTAGAGGTCGGCTGAATAGTTACCATTTTTATACAAAACTTTTTATACAAAAAAGCCCAGAAACTTTATTTTACAAAGTTTCTAGACTTCTCTGCCGTAGCGAGAGGGGGATTTGAACCCTCGACACCACGGGTATGAACCGTGTGCTCTAGCCAACTGAGCTATCTCGCCAAAATGGAAGTTATAGGGCTCGAACCTATGACCCTCTGCTTGTAAGGCAGATGCTCTCCCAGCTGAGCTAAACTTCCATTCTGTCGGCTGTGAGCCATCACAACCACAACCGACTTGTTTAGTATACAATGGACAGGTATATTTGTCAACAACTTTTTTCAGTAATTACATCCTCTCCGGCGCGGAAAATCCCAGCACATCTATGCAGGTCTCCAGCACGGCCCTGGTCAGGTCAAGCAGCGCGATCAGCCCGGAGCGCCTGGTCTCGTCCTCCTCGCCCAGGATCCTGGTCTCATGATAAAAATGGTTGAATGCATTGGCAAGGTCGTAAATATACGCGCATACCTTATGGGGCGCAATCTCCTCCGCAGCATTCTGCATCATGGCGTTGAACCCGGCAAGTTCCATCATCAGCGCTTTCTCCGACTCATTGCCCGCCTCCCGGAGCGCAGCCTTTTCCACATCGCCGCCCTGTTCCCGGTATTTGCCCAGGATGGACTTGATCCGCACGATGGTATAGAGGATATAGGGACCCGTGTCTCCCTCAAAAGAGGTAAACCGGTCGATATCGAACACATAATCCTTGGACGCCTGGTTGGACAGGTCACCGTATTTCAATGCCGCCACCGCCACGATGTCCGCCACTTTCTCCGCTTCCTCCGGCGGCATTTCACGCCCCTCTTTAATCTTCCGCAGCATCTCCTCCTTCGTATCCCGGATCAGGTTCTCCAGGCGCATCACTCCGCCGTCCCTGGTCTTAAAGGGCTTGCCGTCGCTTCCGTTCATGGTGCCGAATCCCACGAATTTCAGTTCTGTCCCGGGATCTACCAGCTTCGTCTTCCTTGCGCAGCGGAATACCTGCTCAAAATACAGATCCTGCCGCTTGTCCACCACATAGATGATCTGGTCGGGCCGATAAAGCCTCATACGTTCCATGATGGTCGCCAGATCCGTCGTATTATAAAGGGACGCGCCGTCTGATTTCAGGATCATGCAGGGCGGGATCTCCTTTGTGTCCGTCTCCTCCTTCACATCCACCACCAGGGCTCCCTCGCTGATATACGCATAATTGTTATCTTTCATATAGGCAACCAGTTCCGGGATCAGTTCGTGGACATCACTCTCCCCTTTCCAGAGGTCGAACTCCACATTCAGGCTGCCGTAATTTTGCTTCAGATCCGCCACGGACACATCCATCATATGCCTCCAGAGGGCGCGGTATCCCCTGTTTCCGTTCTGCAGTTTGAAAGTAGCCTCCATGGCGCGGGCTTTGTAGGCGGGATCCTCCTTGGACTTCGCACTGGCGGAGGGATAGATCTCTTCCAGTTCAGAGATTGTAAAGGGCGGCTCCTTGGGATACTCTCCCTGATAGTCCTCGTCAAAATACACCAATCCGGGATCGCGATCCTGGAGTCCGGTGATGATCAGTCCCATCTGCAGTCCCCAGTCCCCCAGGTGCACATCGCCGATCACTTCATTTCCCACATAACGACAGATCCGCTTGATGCTCTCCCCGATCACTGCGGAACGGATATGCCCTACATGAAGGGGTTTCGCCACGTTCGCCCCTCCGTAATCGATCATGATCTTTTTGGGAGACGCGGCTGTCTCCAGCCCATACTTCTCCGCCGCTGCCATTTCTTTCACATACTCCAGCAGAAAGCTTTCCGCGATCTTCAGATTCAGGAAACCGGGAGCCACTGCCGCCGCCTCTTTGAACACCCTGCTGTCCGCCAGCTTCCCCGCCACCTCATTGGCAATCATAATGGGCGCCTTGTGGTACTGCTTTGCCCCCGCCATGGCGCCGTTGCACTGATATTCGCAAAGGTCAGGACGATTGGACACGGTGACTTTCCCCAGAGCCCGGTCATAACCCGCAGCCTCGAATGCCTGCGCTATTTCTTCTGATAACAGATCCAGTAACTTTTTCATAATAACCTCCCGTAAAAGTTTCTCTCCTCCGTCATGTACATGGATTCATTTTACCATGATCACAGACCGATCATGGTACTGATGGCCATTCGGCCGCTGATTGCCATGAATATGGACATATTTTACCCTAATTTTCCCTGCCGCGCAAGGAATATCCGCACCCGCAGTAATCCTGTCTGTACAGCCCATATTCCGCAGACAGTTCCACGGAACGCTTATACCCGTTTCTTTTCTTGAAGTCGGAGGGCAGCCAGGGCACTCCGTATTCCCCGGATAACGCCATGCCGATCTCATTCAGCTTCCCGGCATTTTTCAGCGGGCTGATGGTCAGGGTGGTGCAGAAATAATCCGCGCCTGCTTCTTTCGCCCGCCTTGCCGTCTCCCGCAGACGCAGTTCATAACAGCGGAAACACCTTTCTCCGCCCTCCGGGCAGTCCTCATATCCCTTTGCCGCCTGATAGAACCTTTGGGGCTCATAATCTCCCTCCAGGATTTCTATAGGGTATCCTTTCCGCACACCCTTCTGCATCTCCTGGTCATATGCATGAATAAGGCGTTTCTGTTCCTCCACTCTCTTGCGGTATTCCTCGAAAGACGAGATATTGGGATTAAAATAGAATACTGTAATGTGAAAATAGCTGCATAAATATTCCATCACATAGCTGCTGCAGGGTGCGCAGCAGCTGTGGAGGAAGAGAACCGGTGCAGGTCCAGCCTCCAGGCTTATCAATATTTTTTCCAGTTCTTTCTGATAATTCGTCGCGTTCATATTTCCTGCTTTCCACATCCATTGCCACACCGCTTCTTTGCAACACGAAACAGCCATATCCATCTTCCGTTAATTTTACTGTTTTGTCAAGCAAAAAACTTCCCTTGAGCCTGGTCATGGGAAGTTTTAAGGTAATAATTCAACGCCTTGTCTGAACTGTTACGTTTTCTGTTATCATATTCTGTTTATTGCCCGATGGCTTCCTCATACCGCTTCTGCGCCTTGCGCCAGTTGATGAGGGTGAACCAGCCGTCCACATAGTCGGCTCTCCTGTTCTGGTACTGCAGGTAGTAAGCATGCTCCCACACATCCACCAGGAAAAGGGGGATGAATTTGTCCAGATCCGGCACATCCTGGTTTGCCGTCTGCACAATGGACAGTTTCCCATCCTTATCTGTCACCAGCCAGGCCCAGCCGGAACCGAACCTGCCCACTGCCGCCTGTTTCATCTGCTCCTTCCACTGCGGAAAGGAACCGAAATCCCTCTCGATGGCTTCCAGCAGCAGGCCAGCGGGCTCCTGACCCACGGGACTCTTCATGGCGTCAAAATAGAGTTCATGATTATAAACACCGCCGCCGTTATTGCGCACAGGCGTCTGTATGGCTGCCGGAAGATAATCGATCTGGCGCAGCAGATCCGACAGCCCCAGCTTCTGCAGTTCCGGGTAATCCGACAGCGCCGCGTTGAGATTGTCCACATAAGTCTTGTAATGCTTGTCATGGTGGAAATGCAGCGTCTCCTGGTCCAGCACGGGCACCAGGGCGTCATATTCATAGGGCAGCGGTTTTACGACAAAAGGGTATGTTTCTTCTTTCATAATCTGATTTCTCCCAATAAAAAAGAAAAGTTTACATGTTGAAATTATTTTATGCAAACTTTTCCATTTTATACTTTGGATGTCACAATACCGCCCTGATCGCCGCCATCAGTTCCCCATAAGTCTCAAACGCGGGCAGATCCGGGTTATCCGCCTTGATCTTATCGGTGCTCTTAAACAGGAATCCGGCCTTACTTGCCCTGATCATGCCAAGGTCATTGTAGCTGTCGCCGCTGGCGATGGTCTCATATCCGATGGACTGCAGCGCTTTCACGGTGGACAGCTTGGAATGTTCTATGCGCATCCGAAAGCCCGTGATCTCTCCGTCCTCCGCCGCTTCCAGGGAATTGCAGAAGATGGTGGGCCAGCCCAGCTTTTCCATCAGGGGGGTTGCAAACTGGGTAAACGTATCGCTGATGATGATCACCTGGGTCAGGGAACGGAGCTCATCCAAAAACGCCTTCGCCCCGGGCATGGGATCGATCTTCGCGATGGTATCCTGTATCTCTTTCAGCCCCAGGCCGTGCTCCTTTAAAATACCGATGCGCCACTTCATCAGCTTATCGTAATCCGGCTCGTCCCGGGTGGTTCTCTTTAATTCAGGGATCCCGCTTGCCTCCGCAAAGGCAATCCATATTTCGGGTACCAATACCCCTTCCAGATCCAAGCATACTATGTTCATATTTTTCATGATTCCTTTCAAAGCCTCTTCTCCAGCGCGGAAGCAATGTCCTCCCTCATGGCGAGAACCGCCGCCCTGGAAGCGTCCGCGTAATTCTTCTCCCCATACTCCGCATACTGCTCCTGCTGATAGGCAGCAATGATACCCCTAGAGGAATTGACGATGGCGCCCAGGCCGTCCCCGTTAAAGAAGTCCACCAGGTCCGCGCCCTTTCCGCCCTGTGCGCCATATCCTGGAACCAGGATGAAACTCTTCGGCATCACTTTCCGCATGACCCTGCCCTGTTCGGGATAGGTAGCGCCCACAACTGCGCCCACATAACTGTAGCCGCCCTCCTCAGGCATACATTCCTCCGCCCAGGCCGCCACCTGTCCGCCTACATGCTCATAGAGGGGCTTTCCATCGATCAGCCTGTCCTGAAACTCACCGCTGCTGGGGTTGGAGGTCTTGACCAGCACGAAGATGCCTTTCTTTTCCTCCGCACACACCTTCAGGAAAGGCTTCACACCGTCGGAGCCAAGATAGGGATTGACCGTGGCGAAATCCTCGTCAAAAGCGCTGTATGATTTATTGCCCACCTGCACTTTTCCCAGATGCGCTGCCGCATAGGCCTCGGAAGTGGAACCGATGTCCCCCCGCTTCACGTCGCCGATCACGACCAGCCCTTTCTCCTTACAGTAATCCACCGTTCGTTTGAATACTGTCAGCCCGGGGATGCCGAACTGCTCATACATGGCGATCTGGGGCTTCACCGCGGGGATCAGGTCGTACACCGCGTCTATGATCCCCTTATTATACTGCCACACCGCCTCTGCGGCGCCCAGCAGGGTCTCCCCGTACTCCGCGAAATTTGCCGCCTTGATGTATTCCGGCACAAATTTCATCATGGGATCCAGCCCCACCACAATGGGGGCGTTGGTCTTTTTAATATTGGCGATCAATTGATTGATCATATTATCTTCCTCTCTGCACTACAGTGCCCGGGCCACAGCCGTCTGGTCAACATATTTCCTGATATTGGAAGCATTCACATACTTCTTATGCCCATCCCCGTCCACCACTACCAGCGTGGGCGCCTGCATCACGCCGTAGCGCGCCGCCAGTTCCATGTTTTCCTCCGCGTCCACGGGCACATATTTCACATCTTTCAAAAGTTCTTTTGCAATCTTGCAGTTGGGGCAGGTCTTCGTGGTAAACAGATACCTGATATCCCTTGGCTCCTCCACGCTGACCTCCACGTCCTCCCCGTAATTGGAAAGAGTCACAACGCTCCTGGCGGGACGTTTCAGCACGGAACGAGCCATATCGTACTCCCTGCGGTTTTCATACTCCTGCAGCTTGCCGTCGTTCCAGTTCTGCACGGGGCG
Source organism: Blautia sp. (assembly GCA_023667395.1). GTDB lineage: Bacteria > Bacillota > Clostridia > Lachnospirales > Lachnospiraceae > Acetatifactor. The sequence goes on from JAMPAC010000001.1 coordinate 86,684, forward strand.
GTAATAGCCCGTGATCCGGCTGTACACCTCCGTCTTCGCGCCGCAGTGGGGGCAGACCTTTACCTCCCCCGCCAGATAACCGTGCTCCCTGCAGATGGAGTAGGTGGGCGACAGGGTGTAATAGGGCAGCCTGTAATTGTAGGCAATGGTCTTCACCAGGGAAGCCGCCGCTTTCCAGTCGGGCAGTTTCTCTCCCAGGAACGCGTGAAACACCGTGCCCGAAGTATATAACGTCTGCAGTTCGTCCTGGACATCCAACGCGTCGAAGATATCCGCAGTATAATCCACCGGCAGATGGGAGGAATTGGTATAGTAGGGGGTATCCCCCTGCTTCCCCGCCGTCCGGATGGCAGGCCATCTCTTCCGGTCATGTTTTGCCAGGCGGTAAGCGGTGCTCTCCGCAGGAGTGGCCTCCAGGTTATAGAGGTCGCCATACTGCTCCTGATAATCGACCAGGCGCTCCCGCATGTGATTCAACACCTTTTTCGCAAAGGCCTGGGTCTTCCCGCTGGTCATATCCGCCCGGAGCCAGTTGGCGTTCAATCCCGCCTCGTTCATGCCGATCAGGCCGATGGTGGAAAAATGATTGTCAAAGGAGCCCAGATACCGCTTTGTATAAGGATACAGCCCCTCGTCCAGCAGCCTGGTGATCACGTCCCGCTTGATCTTCAGGGAACGTGCGGCAATGTCCATCATATGGTTCAGCCTTGCGAAGAACTCGTCCTCGTTGGCGGACAGGTAAGCGATCCGGGGCAGGTTGATGGTGACCACGCCCACGCTCCCGGTGCTCTCGCCGGAGCCAAAGAATCCCCCCGTCTTCTTCCTCAGTTCCCTCAGATCCAGCCGCAGGCGGCAGCACATGCTGCGCACGTCTCCCGGCTCCATATCGGAATTGATATAGTTGGAAAAATAGGGCGTACCGTATTTCGAGGTCATCTCAAACAGCAGCCTGTTATTCTCCGTGTCAGACCAGTCAAAATCCTTTGTGATGGAATAGGTAGGGATGGGATACTGGAAGCCCCTGCCATTGGAGTCTCCCTCGATCATGGTCTCGATAAAGGCCTTGTTGACCATGTCCATCTCCCTCTTACAGTCCTTATATTTAAAATCCATTTCCTCGCCGCCCACAATGGCAGGCAGTTCCGCCAGGTCGTCGGGCACGGTCCAGTCCAGCGTAATGTTGGAAAAAGGCGCCTGGGTTCCCCAGCGGCTGGGTGTATTCACGCCGTAAATAAAGGATTCCACACACTTTTTTACGTCATAATAGCTTAAATGGTCCGCCTTTACAAAAGGCGCCAGATAGGTGTCAAAGGAGGAAAACGCCTGGGCGCCCGCCCATTCGTTCTGCATGATCCCCAGGAAGTTCACCATCTGGTTGCACAGCACGGACAGGTGCTTTGCGGGAGCGGAGGTGATCTTGCCGGTGATGCCCCCCAGGCCTTCCTTGATCAGCTGTTTTAGGGACCAGCCCGCGCAGTAGCCGGTAAGCATGGAAAGATCATGGATATGGATATCCGCGTTCCGGTGGGCTGCGGCGATCTCCTCGTCATAGATCTCGGAAAGCCAGTAATTGGCGGTGACAGCGCCGGAATTGCTTAGGATCAGGCCGCCCACGGAATAGGTGACGGTGGAATTCTCTTTCACGCGCCAGTCTTCCACTTTCACATAGCCGTTGACCACTTCCTTATAGTCCAGGATGGTGGAGGTCATGGTACGCATCTTCTCCCGCTGCTTGCGGTACAGGATATAAGCCTTTGCCACTTCCTCATAGCCTGCCTGTCCAAGGACACGCTCCACGCTGTCCTGGATATCCTCCACATGGATGGATTCCTCTTTCACCTTGTCCTGAAAATCCGCAGTCACGCGCAGCGCCAACAGGTCGATGATGTCGTTGGTGTAGCTTTTCTGTGTGGCGGTAAAGGCTTTCATGATCACGTCGTTTATCTTGGTCAGTGTGAACTCCGCCTTTTCCCCGTCTCGTTTGATCACCTGCATGTAGTGAACCTCCCTCTGCCTGATAAATTTTACCCGATTAGTATAAATTTATCATTCCTTAGGGGAAAAGTCAATGTATACATACCATATCTTGGGGACGGTTACATTCTGCAATCTATATGAGTTTTCCAAAAAACGGTATCTTTTTCACAAGATTTGAGAGAATCATCCCCAGGATAAGGCTGCACGCTATCCAGACAAAGACCGCCGGATAAGCGCCAATCCCCGGCGCCAGCGCGTCAAATACCGGGCGGCACACTCCCCGGAGCTGTTCATCGATCAGATAGCAGCCAAAAGTTCCGGCTCCCATAAAACTTATCACCTTTCGCACCATTTCCGGCATCTGAAACCTTGTGCACAGATATCGCACATCCACAAACAGCGCCGCAGCGGTAACCAGCGGAAATTCCCCGCCAAAGGCCGTAACATTTCCGTTCCGCAGCGCCATATGATTCAGGCACGTCTCCAAAAGCAGTAAGCCAAACGCTGCCGCATTCAGCAGCACGGTCTGCCCCCCCCCGATCAAAGTATCGCCGGAAAAACGCTCCACATAGTATCCCGCCATTGCACAGACCACGTATGGACCAAACATCGGAAGTTCCAGGGCCGTCCTTGTCCACTGCATAAAATATTCCACGATCAGCAGCACTCCGTTCAGGAAAAAATACAGAATGAAAAGATAATGAAACCACTCTTTCCCGGGAATCGCTTTCACCAGCCTCTGCAAAAAAGGCAGGATCAGCAGCACCGATACATAAGCGTACAAAAACCACTGCTGTGCCCAGCCTGTCCCGGAATACAGCATGTATAAGAAATCATACAGACCTGGCTGCCCTCCGTTCAGCAGCCTCAGACAATACATAAAGCACAACGACAGTACGATCACAACAGCCATACGGAGCACACGATGCCGCAGCACATAACTTATACTTTCATTCCGCTCCAGCAGCAAAGCCCCCGTAATCATGAAAAAGAGGGGAACACAATGTTGGGACGCAGTCGCCATAAAGATTCCGATCCAGTATTCCGCCCCACAGGATGCCTCCAGATAATGATGCATGCCCGCATCCCCGGTATGGATGAAAAAGACGGTAAAAATGGCAATGATCCTCAATATGTCCAAATAGGCAACCCTTTTCTTCCGTACATTCATACCATCTTTCCCCCAGCCATGATCCTCTGCCGCCCCTGTCACCGGGTAGACAGGAAATCCAGTTCCCGCCTTGCCTGCTCGTCGTCAGGGTAATTCTTCATATAATTCGTCAACAGCGCGTAGGCCTGCTGATAGTCGCCAAGGTATTCATATGCCACGATCTCGTTAAAGGCAAGGGACTGCAGTACAGGATTATCTTCCAGCTGCATACCCGCCTGAAAAGCGGCCAGGGCATTCTGGTACTCTCCCTTGGTCAGTTCGCACAAACCCAGCTGGTTGTAGATCTCCGCATTCCCGTCGTATCTGGACAGGTAACTGTTATAGACATTGGAAGCGTAATTATAGTCCCCCGTGGCCTCGTAAGCGCGGCCCAGGTAAAGGTAGCTGTCAACGCCGCCCTTGTCCTTCGCCTCCTCCAGAGCCAGATAGGCTTTCTGGTACTCTCCCAGATAATAATAAATCCTGCCCGTGATATAGGTGTCCATGGACTTGTCCCCGGAATTCAGCGCCGTCTGCAGGTAGGTCTGCCCCGTTTCCTTATAGCCGAAATCCTCCAGCACCTCGTAAATCTCGATCAGGCGGTCATAATTTTTAGGATCCATCGCGATCACTTTGTCAAAATCCGCTTTCGCCCCCTCGAAGTCCGCAAGATGCAGACGCGCGTTCCCCCGCAGGAAATAGGCCTCTTTCTCATTACCCCGCAAATCCAGGATGGCGTTATAGGTGTCCTCCGCCTCCTGATACCTGCCACTCTTCATATAGGCCGCCGCCATGTAATAATTCAGGTCAAAGTCCACATTTTCCACCAGGCCGCTGCTGGAAGAAAGGGCCTGCTGAAAACAGGCCACCGCCTGCTCATAGTCCGTCAGCCCCATGTACGCGATCCCTCTTCCCCGATCCACCAGCCTGCTGTTTGCGCCGCTTTCCTCCGCTTCCGCAAATTTCGCCAAAGCCTCCTCGTAATCCAGGGACTGCACCAGGGCCATGGCATTCTGCAGCGCCTCGTTCTTCTCCCCGCATCCGGTCAGTGCAACCGCCAGCACGGCACACGCCGCCGTACAGATCCATTTTTTTCCCAATGTGCTTTTCTTCACTGCCAACCTCCGTGCGGAGCCGTCCGCATTGCGCCCTTTACTCGTTTTCCAGCTGCGAAGTACAGTGAGGGCAGCGGGTCGCGTCGATGGCGATCTCGCTCTTACAGAACGGACACTTTTTGGTAGTGGGGGCGGCGGGTGTTTCTTTCTTATGCGAAAGCCTGTCCCCCACGGCGTTGATCCCCTTGACCAGCAGGAAGATGACCAGGGCCGTGATCAGGAAATTGACCACCGCCGTAATAAAATTTCCGTAATACAGCACGGGCGCGTTTTCCCCGCTCCCCAGCGTGAGATACAGATTGCTGAAATCCGTTCCCCCGAATATTCCCAGCAGCGGGGTCAGGATATCCTGGTTCAGGGAAGTCACGATGGAGGTAAACGCCCCTCCCACGATAACGCCCACTGCCATATCCATCACATTTCCGCGCATGATAAATTTTTTAAATTCCGCGATCAGGCCTTTTCCTTTGTTCATGTTTGTACATTCCTTTCTATTCCGGTTCCGTCTCTTTACTCCAACGCTATTTTTATAGTAACACAAGAATTTGTCATTCACAAGAGCGCTTGCCCACTTTTCAAAAATGGTTTATACTAAGGTGAAAAGAATTTCTAATCGCTCACAGCAAAGGCTGTTTCGCGAAGAAATTCTAAGTTTCACCTGAAAGAATCGCTGATGCGATTCTTCCATGGCGCAGAAAGATTGTATTACTTAAAAATCCATGAACAGAAAGGTGTACATAACAATATGATAAAACAAGAAATATCCGAGATCAAGAAACTGCTCACCCAGCGGAACTGCTCCATCACCAGGATCTGCGGGTGTTATGTGGACGGCGAGAAGAATAAGAAGACCGAATTCAAACAGGCCTTCCTGGCGCTGCCCGAGGAGGAGATGTTTAAATACTTCGAGATCCTGCGCAAGACGCTCTCTGGCACACTGGGCAAAAACCTGCTGACGCTGGAATTCCCCCTGGCAAGCGAGGAGGAGGGCGGCACACAGGAATTCCTGCTGCGCCTCAGGGACAGCAAGCTGAAAGACGACGCGCTCCTGGAGGAATTTTATGACAAGATCATCTCTACATATGAGTACGTGGGAAATTACCTGATCCTGCTGGTGCATGATGCCTACGACGTACCGGGAAAGGCCTCCGACGGGCTGGAGATGGAGGATGCCTCCGACGAGGTATATGAGTATATCCTCGCCTGCATCTGCCCCGTGGAACTGTCCAAGCCCGGCTTAAGCTACAATGCGGTGGAAAATATATTCCAGAACCGGGTACGGGACTGGGTGGTAAGCCTTCCCGAGACGGGATTCCTGTTCCCCGCCTTCAACGACCGCAGTTCCGATATCCACAGCACCCTGTACTACAGCAAGGACGCGGAGGAGTTGAGGGAAAGCTTTGTGGAACAGCTGCTGGGCTGCCCCCTGCCCCTGACCGCAGGCAGCCAGAAAGAGACTTTCCAGGCGCTTATTGAGGAGACGCTGGGGGAGACCTGTGATATCGAGATCGTAAAGAATATTCACGACACGCTCACCGAGATGGTGGAGGAACATAAGGAAGAACCCGCGCCACTGGTACTGGACAGGAATGAGGTCAAAACCATCCTGGCGAACAGCGGCGTCACCAATGAAAAGCTGGAGCAGTTCGACCGACATTACGATGAGACCGCCGGGGAGCAGACCTCGCTACTGGCAGGCAATGTCATGAACGCCAGAACCTTTGAGGTCAAAACGCCCGACGTGGTGGTCAGGGTAAGCCCCGACCGCACCGACCTGATCGAGACCCGCAATATCAACGGCCGCGACTGCCTGGTCATCGCGCTGGACGGCAACGTGGTGGTCAACGGCATCAACGTACGTTCCGCTCCGCAAGCCGAAGAGCCAGAATGATCGGCGTGATCAATATCCCGCAGAAAAAATTGCTGACGCCGTGGACAAAATCCCATGGCAGCCCCGCCACGATCCATGCCACCATACCTTTAAAGCTTAATCCGTATAATATGGCCTGGGCAGGGGCATACAGGGTGCCAAACAGGAATCCGTGGGCGGCGCACACGGCCATATATACCATGGGGCGCGCCCTTTTCGGCATTTCCTCCGGAAGAAGCATGACCGCGCCCCACAGAATGGTCCACAGATACAGATAGGGGATCCACCAGGTGGCGAAACCGCAGAAAATGCCGTTCAGGAGCACATAGATGTAGATCGGGTACAATGCCTTTTTCCTATATACAACGGTAAACGCCACCGTGAATACGCCAAGCAGGTGGACATTGGGCAATATTTCCATCACAAATTTGGAAGCGTACATGACCGCCCCCAGCATTCCAAACACGGCAATCTCCCTGATTGTAAGCTTCCTGTCGGCTTTCATATCATTCATTTCCGCGCTATTCCACTCGGAAGGAGTAACTGTCTCCCTCCGTTATCTCTGTGGCATCCACACCGGTGGACGCATATTCGCCGTTGATGTAAAAGGCCCAGTACACGCCGTCCTTGTCGTAATCGGCGGTGATGCCGTTGACCGTCTTGACATACAGGCCGTATTCGCTCTCGTCGCCGGAGATCAGTTCCAGTTCCCACAGAGCCGCCCCCACTGTATCCTGATCCGTGTGGATCTCAAACAGGGTTTCGTTTCCATCCTTATCCACTACCGTGAACAAAAATATGGTGCTGCCCTCTCCCAGCTGCTCCGGTTCCGCCTGGGCATCGGCTCCCGCTGCATTCTGCACCGTTTGGGAAGAATTTCCTCTGTCCCCATTTCCCGTACTGCCATTACATCCGATTGTAAACAGCGCCATCGCCGCAATAAGCGCCATACAAAGGATGAGCGGCGATAATCTTCTGTTCCGTTTTCTCTGCATGTTTCCATCTCCTTTTTCCATCGTTTCAGAACGTATCACTCATAGTCACCGCTCCATTCTATATTCTCGCCATCTCCGGAATTATCCGGCTCAGGAGCGGGTTCCGGTTCCGGTGCAGGTTCCGGTTCCGGCGCGGGAGCCGGGGCGGGTTCTGGTTCCGGGGCGGGAGCGGGATCCGGTTCCGATGCAGGAGCCCCGCCGCCATTATTATCATTATTATCATTATTATCATTACCATCATTGTCAGGGGCAGTATTTACGGGAGCCGTACTGACAGGAACCGTACTTGCAGGAGCCGCTGTTACTACCGCTGCAGGCGCTGTGGGACGAGCCACGGCCACCGCCTGAGGCCGTACCGCCACAATTTCGTCCACCGAAAGGCCGGCGTCATCCCTGTCCCATGATGCCAGTTCCTCCGCGTATTCCCCGGCGCGGGCTTCCGCAAGACGGGCTGCCATTGTCTGCCATTCCTCAGACGGACAGGCAATGGGATCCGCCGCCACAAGCGCATCTACCTTTCCCGCATTATTCCAGCGCACTCCGTCATACCATTCCAGGTCGCCATCCCGCACTCGAAGCTGCAGACTCTCTTCCGGCACACCGTTTTCCATATTCTCCCCGGAATTCTCCGTCCCGGCTTCCGCAGACGCCACATTTTCAGCGGAAACCGGAACATACGCTCTATCGTACATCCTGCATATCGGCACACCAACCGCGATTCCAGCCAAAAACAAAAACACACCTGTCAATATCCTGATCATAATCTCTTTCATACTTACACCCCATGCCATGATACGAACTCTATCTGCTCTCTACAGCATCCACAATGCCTTTCACATAATTATAACCGCTGCTGCCCTGTTTGAACTCGCCTGCAGCCAATATCTGCTTTGCCACGGTGTATATGCTACGTGACACCGGCGGCCCATATATGACGATCTGTCCGCCGTCATTGTCCTGCAGTACCGCGTAACTGCGGAACGCAAGTTCCGTGGCATACTCCTGTTCAGGCAGTTTGGTGACCACCGAGGCAAAACGGTAACGTCCCTCCACCGTCTCAAAGATATGGTCGTTTACAACGCCATTGTCCGTCCAGTATGAGCGTCCGCCCCCTACATTCTTGCCTCCCTTGATAAAAGGATACCGCGACAGGATGGAACCGGGAATCATCAGTGTGCCATACTCCGTCAGTCTGTATCCGCCTACCCCGCTGCCCAACAGCTGGGTTCGTTTTTGAACATCAATACCGGATTTAAAACGCAGCCCGGAAAATCCCTGCACCCGGATGGAAAATCCGTGATAACTGAGCAGATCCTGAAGTTCCGGCATGGGAACGGCCGTACAGGTATCTCCCTGATAACTCAACAGCCACACATACATTCCCTTAGGCACATTGCGCTCGTTATAATAATACATGACCGCTGTCCTGCCTGTTTTATCCGGAAGCTGCAGGGTATAGCTGCTGCCGCTTTTCGTTGCGGCATATGGAATCCCATCGATATAAACGTCCGCATTGTCATAACCTTCCGGGGGTGTCAGGCTTATGGTAAGGGGAGGCGGCGTGACAATGGGATCCGACTCCACTTTCTGACACCGCACCGTCACCGTGGCGCCTGACCGGGCTGCCACATATACCTGATCGCCCACTGCCGCTGCCTTAAGTTCATCCGCATTGCCATTCAGTCCGTCATAGCAGGATACAAAACTTCCTCCCTGGAAGCGCAGCATCCCGACCTGCTTTGATATATTATCCAGGTATACCAGGTACACCGTTTCGCCAGCTGTCAGTAAAGATACGTCATAGTACCGTGCCATCTGCGGAACCGCTGTTTTAGTCCACGTACCGCCATCCCACACGGACAATACCGGGGTAACCTGCGCTTCTCCCGGAATCGTTCCCATTCCGGATAAGCCATACAGCTTCGTCCCCTGGCGGTGCAGCAGGTTGATATTGCCGCATGCGCCATAATCGAGCACGGTCGTCCAGGTTCCTGTCACGGTATGATAGGAATCGATCCTCGCCGTATTGGGATAATCCCCATATGCCACATAGAATAAATCTCCCTGCTTTACTACCGTTGGATTCGCAAAATCCCGGGCGGTACGATCATTTGTCACAATGGTTCCATTCAGATTCCGTATGACTAACTGGTTGCTGCCCGAACCCATATTCTGGTATGCGGCATAGATCTCGCTTCCATCCGCCACAAGCTGCAGCGAATTAGGATATGCGGTGGTATCCAGCCGGACGGTTCCGCTCCACCCGCTGCCGTTCCAGACGGAATAGACAGGATACCCTGAACCGTCCAGATACGCCAGGTATAATTGACCACCGCAGTCAGTCATTGCAGTCGTGGAACGCATATTGGCGGAAAGAGCAGTTCCCATCTGCTGCCATGCGCCAGCGCCCTGATCCCATCTGCGGACACAAGCCTGCCCTGACGTATTGACATAACTTAAATACAAGTTTCCAGCCGCATCGGCATACAGATTCATCTCCGACAACACATCGTTGGCTGCCACTCCTCCCAGCGCCTGCCAGTCATCAGTATATTCCGCAAATTCCACATCGAATGTGATCTCCGTCTCATCCGGGGAGAGCCGCAGGTTGCTGATCCGCACGCCGCTGTTGCTGCCATCGATGTAATGGAGGGTGTTCTCCGAAACGGGAGCGGTCAGATCCGTGCTGCCATATGAAGTTTCTCCGGCTTTGGCATCCAAAGCGGCATCCACTGTAGCCGTTCCGCATTCGTTGGCAGCCGTACACCCCGGACGATATACATAGATGTAATTTTCTCCTTTGATATTGGTATGATCCTGTACCATATCATCCACCCGGTACATCAGCAGACCTCCGTACACCAGATGATCATATTCCCCAGCCGGCATCGCCCGGCGGTACTCCAGACAGATCGTCTGTGATTCCCCCTGGGGCAGCGTGGGAGATATGGTGTAAAGCCTGACGCCTCCCGCCGTGTCAGGCTGGCTGACGGCTGACAATGTATATGTGCCGCCCGTGGCGATCTCCGCAACACTGCTCCCTTCCAGCCAGCCTTTCTCTTTCCTCAGATATCCCATGACATACTGGGGCGAGGGACCGCCCGCAGATGCCATGACATCCCATATGCCCACCGGTCCTGATGTGACTGCCGCGTCGCTGCTCCCATTCAGGCTGTACAGGTCGGGAAGCCCCAATGTGTGCAGAAATTCATGAAGATGTACGCTCTTATAAAACAACATCTTAGACGGCAAAGCATTGTAGCAGCGGACATAAAGACCGTTGATACTTTCATTCCCGCCATAATCGGCCTTAAAAGAATGATACTCTCCATTGATGTCATCCCCCTGCACGATAACGGTCAGATTATCCACGCAGCCGTCCCCGTTGCGATCCAGCGACTGATCTCCTACATACAGGGGATCCCCCGGCTGCGCATCCCCGATCTCCCTGATCACCTCCTGCACCATGGCATCGTCCGTATCATATCTTTCCCGCGACAGTTCCAGGATCCCGATCCCAAAACTCCCGTCACTGCGCACATACTCCTGCGGAAAAATATTGGTAACCGATACTTTCCCGCAGGTAATGACAGATACATAATCGGACAGGGAATTTCCCCCATCGTACATATCCCTGATCACTTTCCAGTTATCTGTGGCATAAGTTTCATATGATGTGATCTCGTCAAACACATTTCCTTCCGCGCCATGCATCTTCACAAAGACGACCAGATTTGCCAGCTCCGTCACGGCTCCCGCAGCGCTGGCTTCCGGCGCATATCCTGCAAATGCCAGGCCAAAGCCAAGCAATACGGCAAGCAGCATGCTGCAGATTCTTTTCCCTGTTTGTCCCATCCTTTTCATAACCAGTCTCCTGTTCCGGCATCGCTCCATGCGCCTGCCCGTTTAACGACTGCTTCCTATTCCCAGATTTCCATGTGGGGCAGTCCCATGGACAGGCAATCCATCCGATACGTATCTACCGTGGCATCCTCCTGATAAAGATATCGGCTGCCTCCCTCCTGATACGCATACACCACACCGCCGGCCTGAGTTACTTTTTCCTGCTGCTGTTCCGCAGTGGAGCCATCTCCGTTCAACGCTCCTTTATAGGGTATGCCCTCATACTCCACGAAAATGGAATCCACGCAGACATCGTTGCGCAGAACCGTCTGATATTTCTTATATAGGGTATTCTCCGCGTCAAACCAGCAGACCTCCGCATCCCCGTTATAAGCGCCATCCGCATATACGGCGGATGCGACCAGGCTCCCGGCATCGTTCACATGCCCATACAGACACGTACCGTCCGCAGCAAGCAAAACCACTTCCGTCACATAGGCGTCGCTTACGATCTGCGCCGTCAATTCCCCGTCCGTATAGCGGGTGCGGGTAGCATATAGTTCCGGCGCCTCCTGAAAGAGTTCCCGCCAGCCATCGCTTCCCACCGCAGCACGCAGGGCAGCGGCGTCCCTCTCTGTCAGAGCCTGTTTTAGAGCCGTGATCATCGCCGCAGCCGGCTCTTCCTCCGCAGTTCTCTGAACCGCCAGTTCCTGCAGCTGTCCGGCATATTCCTCGCTGGGATACAGGCGGAACACCCACCAGAGCATGCGTCTCTGGGCAGCCATATCGCCCACATCGGCATACAGTCGTGACAGTTCCAGATAATCTTCCTCCCGGCACAGATCCCTGGCCAGTAATTCCTCGTAAAACGCAAGTCTGTCAGCCTGTGTATCCGGCGTGTCTCCCAAAGCCGCCAATCCTTCACGCAACTGCTCTTCCGTCATCATTTGCGAAGGGCTCGCAGCGCTTTCCTGTTGAACGGAATCCGTGGATGATTCCTGGGACGATCCGTCGCTTTCCAGACGGCTGCCGCATGCTGCAAACAGGCTTACCGTCAGCGCCATAACCAACGCTGTAGACAATATTTTCCGCATAAATAAAAACTCCTGCTATGATTCAAAGCCCTGCCTGTGAAGTACCGCTGCCGCCCTTTTCCCTGGCGGTCCGCAGAATCCAGTCCACCGCCGCCTCGGCATGGGTTGGCAGGTTTCCAGGCGTCTGGGCGTCCGCTCCTGTTTCCGACCCCTCCACGCCTGCGTAAAAGGCCTGCAGAGCGTATCTGGCCAACAGCCCTGAAACACGTCCTCTCTCTATGTTATCCTCCGTGCCTAAAACAACAACCACCAGGTCATGCTCCACAGCCCCGTCATCCGCCGTCAGGGATGTGACCAGGCAGGCCCCGGCCTTGTTGGTGGTTCCGGTCTTCAGGCCTGTGACCCCGGGCAGATTGTTCAGCAGCGGATTGGTATTGCGCACTTCCAGTTCCAGGGATTCCAGCATGGCAGTCTCCATGGAAGTGATGTCCGTAACCTGGGGAAACACTTTCAAAAGATAAGACGCCAGCCGGAACATATCCTCCGCGCTCATACGGTTCTGACGCTTTGCGGGAACAGGATCCTCGGTGTAGACAGGCAGTCCGTTGCTGTTGAAAAAGACCGCCTGGGAAAGTCCCAGTTCCTGTGCTTTCTGATTCATCATCCGCACGAAAGCCTCCTCCGAACCGGCGATCCGCTCCGCCAACGCCAGCGCGCACTCGTTGCTGGAGGGCAGAAGCGCCCCCAGCAGAAGTTCCCCCACGGTTACCTGCATCCCCGCTTCCAGGGGAATCACGCCGTCGTCCGAGTCCGCCAGCCGCCAGACTGCCTCGGAAACAGTCACCTGCTCCTCCAGGGTGATCTGCCCCGCCGCCAGCGCCTCCATGGCCAGGAGACAGGTCATCAGCTTGGAGGTGCTGGCTATGGGATAGGCGGTATCGGATTGATACCGGTAATAAATCTCCCCGGTGGAAGCGTCTCCCACCAGCACGCCGTTGACCCCGTAAAAATAGCCTGCCTGCTCCAGGTCGTCCGGGGACACGCGGAAAGGCTCCTGCGTATGGATCTGCAGGACGCCCGCCTCCGGGACAGTGATATCCACATCCAGTATCATGGCCAGATCCGCCGCCATCATGAAGCAGTCATAGTGACCGGAGGGCAGTTTCGTAATCAATGTATAATAAGATACCGTTTGTCCGTTTACGTTAAATTCATTCCGCCGCAGGGCGATATCGGGATTCCCGCCATCCTCCCAGGGTGTGTTTTCCGCCCCTATAGGCGCGTATGCGCCCCCCGGATTCAGCGAGACCGTATTTCTTGTGATCTCCAGCGAAAAGGACTTGCCCGTATCTTTCAGAACCATGGCCAGGTCGCGCAGGGAGAGATAGGTGTTGTGGCCATAGTCATAATCCAGGGTCTTTACCGTGCGTGCGGCTCCGGAGTCCGCCTGCACCCGACAGGTTCCCGGGATCTCATAATTTGACGCCATGACAGGCATACTGGAACATAGCAGCATGGCAGCCATGATAAAAGGGCTGATTTTCCGTAAGACTGCTTTCATGGATTCTCCTTTCCCGCCCCGTCAGGCTGCACTAACATATATACCACAGGGTAATGTTCGAAAAAAGAACCCGTATTGACCGGATTGGTCGATTCAAGTAGGATCAGGCTGGAGCCCTGTCGGATATAGCGTTCCGTCATCGCCTCCACAGCCCCGTCCGCGTCAATCCGTCTGGTCAGGATTCCCTCCGCCGCTTCATAAGTGCCGCTGCCCTCATATCCGGCCTGCAGTTCCTCCAGGGGAGGCAGCAGCGCGGGGCCGTATGCCATCAGATAAGACACCGTGGACATACCAAATGTCTCCGCCACAAGCGCTTCCACGGCTTCCCCGTCCGTGCTTCCCCCATAGCCCGCCATGTGAAGCCGCTCGGCCAGAAGCGCCCGGAATGCCGCCGCAAACGCTTCATAAGCCGCCTGCCTGCAGGCCTCGTAGCTTTCCGGTACCACGCTGCATTGGAAAGCGCCCCCGGTATCGTCCGCCTGCTCCAGCGTCAAATTGACCCGAACGGTCAAATCCTGCATATAAAGCCCCATATCCTCCAGGGAGACAGAGACCGCCTCCATATCCTGCAGCCAGTCAAGGGCCGTGACAGCGGCCTGCTCCGTCAGATCCAGTTCCGCCGTCCACTCCCCGGTCAGATCCCTGTCACCCGGCGCAAAAAAGTGCAGATACGCCATCAGGGCGGCTGCAGCGCCCAGGGTCAGGATCAACAGGACAAGTATGACGTTTTTTGCGTTCGTTTTCATAGGGAAGCCTCCCCGGAGGCGTCCACAAAGCGCTCCCCGTCAGCGACTTTGATATATACAAAGTTATCGGAATCTTCCGCAAGAAAGATTAGGTTATCCCCATCAACTTTAAAACGGTTCACGGCGGGATACCCTGCCTCATTATCATCCAAAAGGATCAGGATATCATCCTCCAGCGCCCAGCTTCCGATCCCGATGTAACTGCTGAGCCCGCCCTCATAGTATTGAAAGGTACCGTCGCTGCAGATCATAATGACAAATTCCCCGCCAAAGCCCCCTTTTTCATATGTGAATGTGCGGTCGCTAATCGCGGCTTGTATGCTTCTACTTTCTCCCGCCTGCGGAGCGCAGGATGCCACGAGCAGGAAACTGATGGTAAGCAGAACAATAACAATAGATTTTTTCATAAAGAGAAACCTTTCCCAAAATAGATGTTTATGAAATCGACTGTGAA
>JAMPAC010000001.1:101528-181199 GCA_023667395.1 Blautia sp.
TTTTTCATAAAGAGAAACCTTTCCCAAAATAGATGTTTATGAAATCGACTGTGAATGATAACGAATTTCCCTATTTCAACCAATCAATTTCGCATTGCAAAAATCAGATGGCTTTAACTCGTAATCAATCGAAGTCTGCAGTTCTCCCAACTGATTTTTCCATGAATTTTCATGTATCGCAGTTTTTTTGAATCCTAACAGTTCATAGACATGCTGCGCCCTTGTCCGGATTACAAATTTTAATTCCTATCTCGACCTGTTTGCCTTCGCAAACATAGAAACCCATTTCGCCAATTGGTATTCCCCTGCATTCAATCATGAGTCTTCTTTTTATATCATCGCTATCCCTGGCAATTTGCTCTTGAATCTTCCCGGCTGTCGTTCCAAGTCCATTCGGAAATCCGGCATGCGCCATAACATTTCCGTCATTCCACCAGGCTGCAAGCCGCTCACAATCCCTTTCCTCGGCGTTTCTAATGCATAAATTATGATGGACTATTCTCATTTTCCGCTTCTCACTCAAATTCCAACTCCCGATTTGCCAAACTCAACCGAACCCATTATAGCACGCCAACCACCGCCAATCAATTCTTTTTATAAGCCAATTCACCACTTGACAATGCTGCATAGACCACATATTTTCTGATGGACTGCATGACGCCGCCGTCCCCCCAGCCATAAACCGCCAGACACCATCGCAGCCAAACATTTTACACGAATGGATTTTGAATCTTTAAAATCCTTGCATTTGCAGTATGTATTCACTTATAATGGAAATACATGGGAGGGTTAAAATGGAGAAAATACAGAACAGAAAAACAGGCAGGACAGGTACCATTTCCGCATTACGGTTTGGGTTCGCGCTATTATCCGTGCTCGCGCTTCTGGCGGCGCTGCCCGCAGGAAGCCTGGGAACGGTGCACGGGGCGGAAAAGCGCACGGTCCGGGTGGGATTTTTCCCCATGGACGGTTACAACGAATTCCGGGCGGACGGAAGCTGCGGGGGCATGGATGTGGAATATCTGGAAGCCCTGTGCGATTACGTCAGCTGGAATATCGAGTATGTGGAGTGCGCCAGCTGGGGCGACGCCCTGGACATGCTCCTGAATCAGGAAATCGACCTTGTGGGTTCGGCCCAGTATTCCAGGGAACGGGCGGAACTATATCAATATGCGGATCTGGCCAGCGGCTACACATTCGGGGCCGTCGCAGTAAACAGTGACAGCGCCCTTGCCTATGAAGATTTTGACGCCATGAGCGACGTCACGTTTGGCGTGGTAGACAGCTACATCCGGAAAGATGAGTTCTACGAATATCTGGCCGACCACGGCATTCCCAATCCCCAGGTGCGGGAATACAAGGACACGGCAGCCCTGCAGGCGGCCCTGGATAAGGGCGAGATAGACGCCCTGGTGCACTCCCTGACAGAGATCAAGGTGGGACAGCGGGTGATCGGCCGGTTTGCCCCCATGCCTTTTTATTACATATCCTGGCTGGGAAACGACGACCTGATGCGGGAACTCAACCAGGGCATTGCGGACGTGAAGATGAACCGTCCGGAACTGGAAAATGAATTAATGGTAAAATATTATGACAGCAGGCTGGATCAGACCATACTGCTGACCAATGACGAGAAGCAGTATATCGCCGCCCGGGAGAAACTGACCGTAGGCTATTTTGACGACTACTACCCTTTCTCCTACGAGAGCGACGGGGAATATCTCGGCCTTGCCAGACAGGTTCTGGAGGAGGTCTCCGTGAGTACCGGCATCCTCTTTGACTATGTGCGGCTGGATGGCATGGAAGAAGCGAAAGCGGCGCTGAAGGACGGCAGCATCGATATTTTAAGTTACTGCGGGGAGCCCTCCAAAAGCCTGAAAGAGGAAGGACTGGCAGTCACCAAAGTGTATGCCCAGGTGCCCCAGGTCATCATCATCAGGCGGAACGACAAGTCCGACGCCATCGCCACCCTGGCTGTGGAGGAAAGCAGCGCGTCAGAGGAAGCGGTACAAAATTTTACAGGGGAAAATACGGAACTTCTGTCTTTTCCCTCGCAGCTTGAGAGCCTGTATGCCGTGAAAGACGGCTCTGCGGACGCCGCCATGTGCGACGGATACCTGGCGGAATATCTGCTGGGCTCGCAGCTTCGTTTTAACAACATGGAGATTCACAGCGTCCTCAGCGATGCCCACAATATCTACATGGTGGTGGCGCACGACGAGGATTCTCCCCTGCTGGGCATCCTGAATAAAGAACTCCTGGCAGTCAGCGACAAGATGGTCAACGACTATATGCTCCAGGACAATTTCTACTCCAGGATGAGCCTGGCGAATTTTATCAGCGACCACAGCATTCCCATTATCCTGATCCTTTCATGCTGCGCCGTGGCTGTGATCCTGGTGCTGTTCTTCCTGCTGCGCAACAGCATACGGGTCCAGAAGCTGATGTACAAGGATACGGAATTTGACGTCTGGAACCTGAACTACTTACGGTACAGGGCGGCGAAAATGCTTGCGGCGGATAAGAGCCATAAATACGCCATCGCATACACGGACATCGGGCAGTTCAAGAGTTACAACGCGCTGTACGGCTGGAAAGCGGGGCAAAAGATTCTGGAAATTGTCATAGAGACGCTGTCCCGGGAGGTGAACAGTGAACAGGAACTGTACGCCCGAAGCTACGGAAGCCATTTCGTGCTTTTTGTAAGGTATGAGGATGTTGACGCTTTACAGAAACGGCTTATGGGCATAGCGGACAGAATATCCACACGGATCCATGCGGAAACGGGGATCCATATGTCCCTGTCCATGGGCGTGGGATGCCTGGAGGACGGAAGCAACGGCCTGCGGCGCGCCCTGTCGGAATGTATACAGCTGGGGGATTCCCTGAAAAACAGTTATGGGAATACGGTGCGGATCTATGACGACAGGCTGCGGGAGAAACTGAAAGAGGAACACGAGCGGGAGAAGCTGCTGGAATCCGTGGATATCAATCAGGATTTCGTGGCCTTCTACCAGGCCAAGGTGGATATCCGCAACGAAAAGATCGTGGGCGCGGAAGCGCTGGTGCGGTTCAAGGATCCCACGGCGGGGGGCGCCATCCGCGCTCCGGGCTTCTTTGTACCCTACTATGAACGTACCGGCAGGATCCGGGACATCGATTTCTTCGTCATGGAAAGCGTGTGTAAAATGCTGCGCAGGCGGCTGGACGCAGGCCAGGATGTGGTACCTGTTTCCTGTAATTTCTCCCGGATGCACTTCATTGAGGACAGTTTTCCGGAGAAGTTCGAAGCCGTGTTGGACCGGTATCGGATGCCCAAGGAACTGATCGAGGTGGAGATCACGGAAACCCTGGTGGTGGAGGAAGTACAGCAGCAGAAAGTCAAAGAGATCGTGGATATCCTGCGGGAAAAGGGCGTCCGCCTCTCCATAGACGATTTCGGCTCCGGCTACTCCTCCCTAGGTGTATTTGAACAGATTCCAGCCTCCGTCATCAAGCTGGACCGCTCTTTCCTCCTTAACAACGAGAACCGCACGAGGCAGGTGAGCATCATGAAAAACATCGTCAACCTGGCCAAAGACCTGAACGCCCAGGTAGTATGCGAAGGGGTGGAGACGGAGAACGACACGGAACTCATGATGGAGATCGGCGCTTATGTGGCTCAGGGCTACCGTTACAGCAAACCTGTGGCGGAGGATGTGTTTGAAAAAATGCTCGACCATGGAACTGAGTTTTCCGCAATGTAAACAATCTGTATAAAAAAACTGGCATCAACAGAAAATTGCCATTGTCAGCGTTACCGTTATCATCAGGCACAACCCCTTTGCCGCATTGCCGCACAGGCCGAAAGGAGAACAGATCATGACTGCTCAAACATACCATGTTTGCAAAAAAGGCTCGGACTTAAACCCGGGCACGGAGGAAGCCCCTTTCCTCACCATACAGAAAGCTGCGGACACCGCGCAGGCAGGTGACCGCATCGTCGTCCACGAGGGCATATACCGGGAGTGGGTCAAGCCGCGAAACGGCGGCCAAAGCGATGACTGCAGGATCGTCTATGAAGCCGCGCCGGGAGAACATGTGTCCATAACAGGATCCGAGCGGGTCACAGGCTGGAGCCGCGTCACGGGGGATGTATGGAAAGTATGCATCAACAACGCTTTCTTTTCCGGCTTTAACCCCTATGCGCATCCGGTAAAGGGGGACTGGATCGTAGGGCCGTCCGACCATGACGTCCATGTGGGCGAAGTATATCTAAATGGCACTTCCCTTTACGAGGCGGCATCCCTGGAGGAGGTCCGCCATCCGGTACGGCGGGATTACAGCCTGCTCGAGACCTGGGGCGGCCGCAGGGAACAGATCCTGAAACCGGAAAACACCTTATTCCAGTGGTACTGTGAGACCGATCCCCAAACCACCACCATCTACGCCAACTTTCAGGGGGCGGATCCCAACAGGGAAGAGGTGGAGATCAATGTGCGGAAATGCTGCTTTTTCCCGGAGAAAACCGGACTGAACTATCTCACCGTGCGCGGCTTTGAGATGATGCACGCCGCCACTTCCTGGGCGCCGCCCACCGCCATGCAGGAGGGACTGCTGGGGGTAAACTGGAGCAAGGGCTGGATCATAGAGGACAATGTGATCCATGACTCCAAGTGCAGCGGCATCAGCATCGGCAAGGAAGCCTCCACCGGGGACAACTATTTTACAAAATATCACAGGAAACCGGGCTACCAATACCAGATGGAAGCCGTTTTCAAAGCCCGGAATATCGGCTGGGGCAGGGAGCGGATCGGCTCCCATGTGATCCGCAATAACGTGATCCATGACTGCGGGCAGAACGGTATCGTAGGACACCTGGGATGTATCTTCAGCGAGATTTATGGGAATGAGATCTATAACATTGCGGTAAAACATGAATTTTACGGGCACGAGATTGCCGGGATCAAGCTGCACGCCGCCATCGACGTCCGGATCCATCATAATTATATCCATGACTGCTCCCTGGGAACATGGCTTGACTGGCAGGCTCAGGGAACCCGGGTAAGCGCCAATATTTACCACAGGAACAACAGGGATCTGATGGTGGAAGTAACGCACGGTCCTTATCTGGTGGACAATAATATCTTTACCTCGCCATATACCTTTGACAACGCTGCCCAGGGAGGCGCTTACGTCCATAACCTCTGCTGCGGGTTCACCAACAGCTATCCCGTCCTGGACAGAGCCACGCCCTACCACCTGCCCCACTCCACGGAAGTCCTGGGAACGGTTCCCGTGTATGGGTCTGATGACAGGTGGTACCAGAATATTTTCGTCGGGGGAACGGAAAAAGACCGCGCATACGGAACCGCCCGCTATAACGGCGCGCCTGTCTCCATGGAAGAATATACGGAACGGTTCCTTGCCCTTGGCAACGGGGACGTGGAACAGTTCGCGCGGGTAACACAGCCTGCCTACATTAACGGAAATGTGTACCTGAACGGGGCATGCCGTTTTGACAGGGAAAAAGACTACGCGGTAAATGAGATGGATCCGGAAGCGCAAATCACGGAAGACGGGGCAAATGTTTCCCTGGAGATCACATTGCCGGAGGATGCATTTCAAATACGGACGGAAATCATCACCACGCAGAAGCTTGGCGCGGTGCGGATCGTGGAACAGCGGTTCGAAACGCCGGAGGGACAGGCCATCGAACTGAAGGAAGACATAAAAGGAAGCCCCAGGACAGGGAGCCCCCTGCCGGGGCCTCTGGAGGGACTTCACGCGGGAAGAAATAAGGTGGAGGTATGGCGCCGCCCTTCTTGCTGGAACAACTGAATGATCGGAACACAGTGGAGTGGCGCAGCTATGCGTCACCCCACAAACTTTCGCAGTACCTCTATAAACACGTCCATATCAAGCGGTTTCGCAATATGCGCATTCATCCCGTTTTTCAGGGCCGCCTCCTTATCCTCCTCCAGCGCGTTCGCCGTCATTGCAATAATGGGCAGATTCTTCACGTCTTCCCTGGGCAGCCTGCGGATCGTCCGCGTGGCCTCATAGCCATCCATAATAGGCATCTGTATATCCATCAGGATCACGTCGTAATAATTTTCCTCTGCTTTCTCCATCATGGCCACGGCATCCGTCCCGTCCGGCGCCGTCTCCACCACAAAGCCCGACTCTTCCAGAATGACCTGGGCGATCTCACGGTTCAGTTCGATATCCTCCACCAGAAGGACACGCTTTCCGCTGAAATCGGCCAGCGTCCATGCCGGAGCCTCCTCTTTCTTTTCCAGCAGGTTGTTGGCGGCCAGCAGCGCCATCTTCAGGTCGGACTGAAACAAAGGCTTCGCGCAGAATGCCGTAACGCCTGCGGCTTTTGCCTCTTCTTCAATGTCTGACCAGTCATAAGCGGTCAGGATGATGATCGGAACCTCGCTGCCCAGCGAATCCCGGATCTTTTTGGCAGTCTCCACACCGCTGAGTCCCGGCATCTGCCAGTCAATGATAAATGTATGATAAGAATCTCTTTCCTCATGAGCCGACTGGGCGCGGTACACCGCATCCCTGCCCGAGGTGGTCCATTCCGAGCGCAGCCCGATCTTCTTGAGCATCTTGCAGACACTGTCGCAGGTATTGAAATCATCATCCACAACCAGCGTGCGCAGCCCTTTCAGTTCCCTGATCTGTTCCTCGTTCTTTTCTGTGTCCTGCAGCTTCAGCCCCAGTTCCACAGTAAAGGTGCTGCCTGCGCCCCGCTCGCTCTCCACGCTGATCGTGCCGTTCATCATTTCCACAATGTTCTTGGTGATCGCCATGCCAAGCCCGGTTCCCTGTATGCCACTCTGGGTCGCTGTGGACTCCCGCTCGAAAGGCTCAAAAATATGCTCCACAAACTCCGGGGACATTTCGATCCCATTGTCCCTGATGATAAATGTGTAATCGCCATATCCATGCCGGAACGTGGTCTTCTGCATGATACGGAACGTAACCGTGCCTCCTGCGGGCGTATACTTGACCGCATTGCTCAGCAGATTGATGAACACCTGGTTCAGCTTCAGGGGATCCGCGATCACATCCTCGTTTACCACCTCAAACGTATCGATAAACAGTTCCAGCTGCTTTGCCTTGATCTGCGGCTGGATAATGTTCACCAGATTATGTATCAGTTCCGAAATATTGCACTCCTGCTCTTTGATCTGCACTTTCCCGCTCTCAATCCTGCTCATATCGAGCACGTCATTGATCAGGCTGAGCAGGTGGTTGCTTGAGGAAAGAACCTTGTGCAGGCTGTCCAGCACCTGGTCTTTGTTGTTGATATGATTGATCGCTATTGTGGTAAATCCTATGATCGCGTTCATGGGCGTGCGGATGTCATGGGACATATTGGACAAAAACGTGGATTTGGCCCTGTTTGCATGTTCCGCCTGCATCAACGCATCCTGAAGCGCCTGCCTTTCCTCCCTCTCCTGCTGGATGCGCAGTTCTTTTTCCTTTAATTCCGTGATGTCCTGACGGATGAACAGGACCTTGGAAACCCTGCCTCCCTTTCTTTCCAGGCAGATCACATTGAGATGCTCCCACTCCTGGCGTCCGTCCCTGGTCACACAACGCTCATACCGCAGGTCGTTATGCTCCGCCATGGCCGTGATGATAGCGTCTTTCTCCATAAAGTCAACAAACTCCTGGCGGCTTTCCTCCGGCGAAAAGGCTGCCAGATGCTCCACGATATTCTGATATTTCCCATGGTCTTCGATATCCGTGCCCTCCGGTTTTGTCCCTGCCAGGTACTGATATGCCCCCTGCTCCAGGTCGCCCATGGCAAACCGTGAAAACAGGGTATTGACGCCGCTTGTAATGTAGCCCATCTCCCGGTTTTCTTTCTCCAGCTTCTTCCGCCTGCGCCCGGCGTAAACCAGGATTATGACAATATAAATGACAAAAAGAGTGATCAGCATGACCTCCAGCTGGATTCCCACCCTGTTTTCTTCCGCGATCATACGCTGCGTCACATCCTTGGGAAACGTCTGCACAAGCACATAATCATTTTGTGGCAGATATGTGACGCAGATATTGTCCGTCTCGCCGGATGAATCGCATATGAACGCGCCTGTGCCGCCATTGTCAAACACCTGCCTGGCCTGGCCGGAAACCGCCTGGTCTATGACGCCTGTTTCCGTCAGGGCATCCAGCAGATGGCCTTCATAAGTCCTGCCATCGGAACTGGCGATCACCCTGCCGTCAGGCGAACAGAGAAACACCTAGGCCGCCTCCCCAAAATAGGTGGTGTCCAGCATCTCTTTCAGATATTCCTCCGCCAGGAAAGCCCCCCCCGCAGCACGCCGATCACTTTTCCCTGGAAACGCACCGGTGCATAAAAGCACGCCATGGTCTCGTCAAAAAAATGAGGATCAAATACAATTTCAATATCGCTGTTTCCAAGGATGCCGTCCGTATAGAAATGCCGCCACGCCATCTCGGCGGTCCTCCCGTCAGAGGCATAATCCGTGCCGTCGCTGTCCGTGTACATAATAGCGTCAAACTGGGAATTTCCCTCCATCCTGACAAGCATCTCCGCCGTGACCACGGGTTCCGTCAGGCTTTCCCCCACAAAATATGCATATGTGCCAATCTGGCTCAAAGCATTGCTCAGTTCATCGTCAATATGCTTTGCCTTTAACCGTGCGGAATCCTCCGCATAATTTCTGTTCTGTTCCTCTGTCCGCCTGCTGTTGCGCGCAGTAAACCAGAAAAACAGAAAGATGATGGCGGCAAAAAGAATCCCGGCGTAAACCATCACCTGTAAAGACAATTTTCTTTTGTTGTTCATTTCCTATTCCCCTATTCCCTTTCCCTGTTTCCATACAGGAAATCCTGTACAACACAATTGTACTCATGCAGCTGTATTTTTTCAAGCACATATCCCGCCCGGAATCCTAACAGTAACTTGTGGAACGAACAGAAGCAGAAAACAGGAGGACTGAAAAAAATCCTCCTGTTTTCTGCTCCTGTCCTTTCACCTGACGGCATAGACCCTGTTTTCTTTCCTTGCGGGAACCTCGGGATAATCGCCCTCCGCATAACCCAGGGCACAGTGGCCGATCCCCTCATATTCCTCCTCAATGCCAAGGGATTTTAAGAACTCTTTTCCCCAGTCCGTCTCAAATTCCTCTTTCGCCCTGTGGATCCAGCAGCTGCCCACGCCAAGTTCATGAGCCGCAAGCATCAGGTTCCCCATCACAAGGCTGCCGTCGTACACATGGGTGGGTAAGTCCTTTTTCGCCAGCACGATCAGCATGGCAGGCGCGCCATAAAAGGGATCGAACCCCTCTTCCCATCCTCCGATCCGGCAATTCAGCTTCGAGATTTCATCCCGAACTTCCTTTTTCGTGACCTGGATGATGATGGCGCCCTGCTTTCCCATGCCGCTTGCGGCATAAAGCCCCGCCTCGATGATCTGATCCAGGATCTCCTGGGGTACCATGTCCGGCTTATACTTGCGGATGCTCCTCCTGCGTTTCATTTGTTCCAGTAATTCGCTCATTGTGTGACCCTCCTGCTAATATGATATTGTCCTGATTTCCTGTTGACCATATCGTATCACAGGGAAATCGGCATGGCAAGCATAATGTTCCCTGCGGGGGGTTACATGCTTTTGCAGTTTTCCTTTATTTGTGAGACATTGACCAATTCCTGCAATTTTCTTTCCAATACTTTCTTATCCGGTAACTGTAATTTATATTCTGATACCAACATTGGCGACATACTCCTGCTCATCGCATATTCCACCACTTCATCATTTTTCGATGCGCATAATATTAAGCCAACGCTTGGATTCTCGTGATCCTTTTTCTTCTGTCGGTCAAGCGCTTCCAAATAGAAATCCATCTTTGATACATATTCCGGCCTGAACTTTCCAATTTTTAATTCGAGAGCCACCAGACACTGCAGACCTCTATGAAAAAACAGCAAATCGATGGCAAAATCTTCTCCGCCAACCTGCACCTTATATTCTTCATCAACAAAAGTGAAATCTTTTCCCAATTCCAGTATAAAATCTTTCATATTTTTGATTAGTGCCTGTTTAAAATCCTGCTCTTTATAAATTTTTGGCATATCCAGAAATTCTACGACATAAGTGTCCATAAACGGATTCTCTTTCAATCCCTTTACAGGCTCTGGCAGTACTTTCTCTTTTGACAACATATATCGCTCATAATATGCGCTTTCCATCTGTCTTTCCAATTCTCTTGATGAATAGCTTTCCTTGATGCATAATGTGATATAAAAATGCCTTTCATCCACAGACTTTGCCTTTGACATAATCGCAAGATGATTTGTCCAGCTGATTTGTGTCAGCAGTGCTGTCACAAATTCATCATTAACATACGTTTCATAAAATTTTTTCATCCTATACAATCCACGCCTGTTAAATCCCTTAATCCCGGGAAACCGTTCCTGTACATATTCGGATATCAAATCAATATATGCATCTCCAAAACTCGCATTTTCAGCCTCTTTACTCAAAAAAGCCCCTATATTCCAGTACATATTGATAAGTTCTTCATTTACTTTCTTAAATGCGCTGTTCTTTGCCGTTTCAATAATGTCAGTGACTTGTGAAAAAGCTGAATTTACTTCTTTCATAAAATAACCGCCTTTTAAATTTGTGTCAGCAGTGCTGTCACATAATTGTAAATCCTTAATTTTATTTTGTAAAGTTCTGTTTCAGGATTATTCCTAAAAACGGCACACTTCTCCCTTGCTAACCAGAATATTCACTTCATCAACTCATCCGACAGCCGCAGGATCTCGGGAGCCAGCTTCTCTCGCTTCTTCCTGACCATCCGCACATACACGGGATAAGCGGCGATCACGCCTGCAATCCCGGCCACCCCGATAAAAATACCTGGCACAAACCACCGGGCCGCCCACACCATGGTACAGCACATGCCCACGCCCATGATCAAAGTACCTGCTGTCCCGGTCAGCACCGACACCAGAGCAGCCGTTTTTGTGGCGCTGGCGTCCAGCCTGCGAAGCTGCGCCATCTTATCTTCCGCCTTTTCTGGCGGCGCGTACTTTTCCCTGATGCTTTTGATCTCCTCCTGCTCCTCTGCGGAATAAGTATAATGAAAAGTCTTACTGTTTCCTTCCATGCCCACATCCTCCTTTCAACTCCCTTGTGGATCGCACGATCATAAAGACCGCCATGACAATGACGATGGTGCAGACATTGCCGCCCACCGCAGCAGTCATGTTCCGCCGGAATCCGGAAGCATCCCCGCCGCCAAACTGCATGATCATGGCTGTGGTCAGCGACAGGATCGATACCATCGCGGCTACCAGATTGACCGCTTTTACTGCGGACAGCACAGGACTGTCTTTCCGATGGAATTTAACTACATTTATGACTGCGGTGATCACCATATAAAACGAATACATTGCCATCATATAAATAAGCGCACCGGGGTACTCAAATCCCCGGTTCTGATACACTATGAACATAACGACACCCGCCAGCACCTGGTTCATAAAGAGCAGCATGATCCCACACATCCGGTAACTTTTCCATTCCGATACCCGATTCTGCACATTCACCCACCGTACCAGCGTCAGACGCATGACCGCCAGCAGCATATAGTAAACCGCCAGCGCGATGAACCATGGAGAACGGTAATAAATTCCGAAAACCAGCTTCACGACGATATACAGCAGGTTGATGAAAAACCCTCTGTAAAGTGAAACCCCCTCGCGGAAACGGATATCCGTCAGATACTTCTCCCCCATCGCGGTAGAACGGAACCTCCTCATAAGCGCGTGCGTATGAGTGTATTTTTTCACATTTCTTACAAGAGTTTTCACATAAGGCAGCCCTGTGATCGTAATAATGAGGGCATATGCCGAGAAAAGATAGGAAGCATACTGCAAAATGGGGTTCGTGATCTCAAATATCGCCACGGCAAGCACAAAACCATAACCAAACAATGCAAACAAAACCGCAGGCAGCGGCGGCAGGCAGAATATTCCCTTAAGAATCCGTTTCAGTTTTTCCATCCTGTGTTCTCCTGATTTTTACGGTAAAAGTACTTCCTTTTCCCACTTCGCTCCGTACGGAAATCTCCCCATGGACAATATCCATCACACGTTTGACCAGGGCAAGACCCAGCCCGTTACCCTGGGTCGCGTGGGATATATCCCCCTGGTAAAATTTCTCAAAAATATGCCTGCCCGTCTCCTCCGCAATGCCGCAGCCGGTGTCCGAGACGCTTACCACGGCAAGTTCCCCCTCCGTTTTCATCGACAGGGAAACCCTGCCACGGGATTCCGTAAATTTAAACGCATTAGAAAAGAGATTATTCCAGACCAGGGACAACAGTTCAGCATCCGCTTCAACCAATACCGCTTCTTCCATGTCCGTGTCTATCTCGATCTTCTTTTCCTCCCAGATGTTTTCAAAGTCCAAAAGACACTCCGCCAGCTGTTCCCCAAGGTCGTACCGTTTTGCTGCCGGATAGATCTGCTGGTTTTCCAGACGGTTCAATTTCAGGATATTGGCGATCAGGGCAGCCTGCCTGCGGGAATACTCTGACACCGCTTTTGTGTACTCCATCCGCTGCTCTTCGGACAGATCGGGGCTTTGCAGCATCGTACCATAATTCTGTATGACCGCAAGGGGCGTTTTCAGTTCATGGGACACATTGGAAATAAAATCCAGCCGCAGCGTTTCCACGCTTCCCAGTTCCTCCGCCATGCGGTTAAAATATTCTATGATGATATTAAAGCCATCCTCGCCGTCAAAGCCGTGAAATGGCGCTATCCTCACAGACAGATCGCCTTTCATCAGCTTTTCGGACGCCGCAATGATGCGCCTCACCGGGCGCTCCACCATGAACCTGCGCCGCAGCGCGTCTATGACCGTACACAGCAGGCTTAAGAAAAGCACGTTGCCAAAGGTCAGTATGGCAGCCTGCCTGATATCCTTTTCCCCCAACGTGATGTCCATGGAGCGCTGCATCATGAACAGGAACAGGATCATGCTGCAGGTGATCACAAACGCAATCAGCAAAAAGAATATGGCATAGTTCTTCAATCCGTATAAGATACGCTGAAGCCGCGAACGCCCGCTCATTTTATCACCGCCTTGTAACCCAGGCCGTGGACCGTCCTGATCTCAAACTCAGTGCAGTCCTCGAACTTGCCCCGAAGCTTTGTCATGTAGACATCCACCACCCTGGGCGTCGTATTGGTGTCCACATCCCAGAATTCATCCATAAGCTGCGTCCGCGTGAAAGTCTTGCCGGGGCAGGACAGCAGCTTATAGAGGATATTGAATTCCCTTGCCGTCAGGGAAATCTCCCGGCCGCCATGGACTGCCGTGCGTTCCTCCATATCCAGCCGCAGGTTCCCAATCTCCAGCCTGTGGGTATTGGCAATCTTCGCCCGCCGCAGAAGCGCCCCAATCCGCAGCAAAAGTTCGTCAAGGTCAACGGGCTTTACCATATAATCATCAATGACGATCCGGTAGCCCTTTTGTTTGGATGCGAGATCATCCCGCGCGGTCATGAAAAGAATGGGAATATCCTCGTTCAGCATCCACACCGTTTGGGCAAATTCGTAACCGTCCGCCCCGGGCATCATGATATCGGATATGATCAGGTCAAAGGAATTTCCATACATGGCGTTGTAGCCCTCTGCTGCGCTGGAGCAGCCCACCGTCTCGTAACCGTTCCGGTTCAGGAAAGCGCAGACGGTATGGTTGATCCCTTTATCATCCTCCACCACCAATATCTTGAACATATGGCATACCTCCTGTGTCCTATTCCTGCGGAATCGCTTCGCTCGTCAAACGCCCAAAGAAGCACCTGCTTGCGCAAGCGCCACAGTTGCTTCTTTGAGCGCTTGACTCTGCCCTGTACGGACATTATAACACCCAAATGTTAAAGTTTTGTTTCTGTTTTGGATTTTTGTAAGATTTTTACTGCAAGCCTCTGATATATGGAATCAGGCACAGTAGAACCACAATTCCCACAATACCGATGATAATGCCCAGAGCCATATTGCCTCCCACCATGACCAGACACATCCCCACGCCAAAAAGCAGCGCGCCCACAATGCCAATCAGGGTTCCGCCGATGGTCTTGCCGGAGAGTTTAATGGGAGCCTTGTTCTCCATCTTACGCCACACCATTACCATGACCAGCAATACCGCCATGCCGGCCACTCCCATGATGATCCCCTGGCTGCGTGCATTCCACTCCTCCACCAGCGCCATGCACATGCCAAGCGCAAACAGGATACCGCCAACGGTCCCTAAAATGGTTGCTACAAAGGTACTCTTTTTCATAAACTGATACCGTCCTTTCAGATTTGATTAGGTGATCTTGTTGATGAATAGAGAGTACCTTTGTTTTGTTTATTTGATGTTTGGGTTTTGTTTCGGAAATGTTAATTTCTAACTTTTCCAATTCTTCCCGATCCATACTCCATACATTGCATATGCCACCAATCCCTAAATCTTTGCACATTAAAGCGATGCCTTTAATCTGGCCGACTAATTCGCTTTCGGCTTGTGTCAAGTCATACATAAAAATCCTGATTTAACAAAAATACCTGATCTCCCCAAACTGCGCATACCATCTGTTAATTATGATACTACTATTCGCTTCGATCATCCTTATCAAATTTCTTAATGTATTCTGTGGAATCTGTGCGGCATTATTACAAAGCAAAGCTTTTCCAGAACTTGTTATCCAGACCTTGGTTCCATTAGCTGTCGCCCTGCCCTCTGCAATATGTACATGCACTGGCTCAAGCGGATCATTCTCGTTAGACCAAAAGTAAACTATATACGAACCAATCCTAAAAATTTGCGGCATTTAACACGCCTCCTACTTGAGAAAATTCCAATATCAAATGAGCATTATTACGCACTAATTGTTTAAAATATTTCATCTCATCATCTGAATAGCCACAAACATTCTCCCATAAATACTCAGGAAGATAGCAGGTCGCATTATGAAAACCATCCTTTAAATCAGGCGTTTCTATATATACTTTAACCCTTCCATCCGATAACATCTCCGAATGTGTAATCTCTGTATCATCATTAAGTGACAAAAATGGATACATCATATTTCCAACCTCCAATTCATAACCACACACACTTATAGTTTTAGCAAAACCTCGTCAATCAATCAAACAATATCTCCTCCACCGTCACAAAGATATACCCCAGCAGTTCGTCTATCGTTTTCAGGGCCGCCCGCCATCTGCCAGTTCCCCTGGAGTATGAGCAGCGGCTTCCCATGGCAGGCTGCCCTTCCGCAAAAAATGATTTTACCATATCCCTATTCATCCCTCCAAGATCTCATTCACGACCCACTCCGTTTCATCCCCGCAAATATTACGGATTTTTACTCTCAGCGGTTTCTCCCTGCTGCATATTCTTGCATCCCAAAAATCCTTCGTTCTGACACCATTTATTATGACATATCCATTCCTGTCAATCTTAATTTCACTGTCAGAATGCCACTCGCCTTCAGGTGCAGTGCAGTCAAGACTCAAAAACTCAATCAGTTCCAACCCCTCCTCGCTGATTTCAATTGGTTTATATGGCTTTTTACCAGAGGAATTGAGGAATGCCTTTTGATTAAATTCCAGGATTTTCTGTATCACGCGGTCGCTGACAAACCTGTCTATGGTAACGGCATACCCGCCCGGTCGAATCCCCTGTCGGATTCGATTCCCGCTGCACTCGTCAACCGGACACACAAGCGCATCCGCCTGGCTCATTGCCTGCGGAAACAGATCCTCCTGTATCGGCTTACAGTGAAACTCTGCGTAATCCCCGACCACCACATCATCCAAAATACTTTTCAGATCACGCAGTTCTATCTCAACCGCCGTACTGTCATCATTTTTGATAAATTCTTTGATTTCTTCCCCGTCAGCCAGGTCAATATAATATACAATCACTTTAGCTACATTGCTTTCCAACTCCGAGATTGCCTGATGGATAATGCGGTTCATCTGAATATCCAGCAGCTTTGATGCGCTGTCCTCCAAATTGGGAATATACACGGGAATGGAGCCAATCTTGCTGTCAGAGATTGAACCTGCCCAAAAGGAATCCAATGCATCATCTTGCTTCAACCCCGGAATCATAGATTTTATTTTATCCATTGTTTGCACGGGATTTCGATAAATCTGTACCCCGTCTTTTATCTCAAACACATCGAACTGCGCTTTATTCGCAATAAGGCGGTCGCGCCACTGCCGCCAAAAAAAGTCTGCAACCATCATATTTTGATTTGAGGATGCATTCCCTCCAATTCATCCAGCTAAACTTTGGAACGGATACCCCCTGTCCTGGTAATATGCAGTCTGCCTTCCTGATCCATCTTCTGCATTGTTTCAATCGGCATACGCCATAAGAGCCAAATAAATATATTTCTTTCACTTTATATTTTTGAGCGATTGGTTTAACCATATCTTCAATATCCTTAATTGTGAATACGCCATTATTTATATCATCATTTCCTTTCTTTTGATGATAAATACTACCCGATCAGGCACTTTTTCCCCTCAAAAGCGAAACCATATTTTCTGATATTCCCCGGTAAAATGCCATCCGCGATCAATTCCGTCTCATACCGTTTTTCCTCAATCTGGGCAAGGGCGTTTGCAACGGTATCTTCCAACGCGGTCTCGCTATCGTCTTTATCCAGAACTTTGAACTCAAAAATAAACGCTTTCCCTTTCTTATCAAGGGGTTCCATCATAACGTCATATCTGCCATATCCGCTCTCACGGTTCGATCTTATTTTATATCTGTCCGCCAGATCCACTGCCATCCCCAGCACAAATCCATGATAAAAGCGTTCCGGCTCTGTTTCCTGCGACGGCTTACTGCCGCTGTCAAAGGAACTGAAGATGCTGACTGCCACCTTATTCATAAAAATGTTCATCTTTTTCACATTATCGTCGAGCAGCGCCCTGATAAACTCGTTATATACATCCGCCGTATTCCTGAACCAGCCGCGTATCATTTTGGCAAACATGCTTTCCACTTCCCTGTTTGTCAGGCTCAAAGTATAATTTTTTTTCAGGAACCTCCCTGTTCTTTCCAGGCGCACCACCCTGAGATATCCTGTGGCCAGCAATAAACTCCAGATGGCATTTTCATCATCGTCAAGCTGATCAAAAACAATCTGCTCGTCAATTTCCACATCAATATTTCCGCCCTGCATCAACAGTTCCATATTCTTTTTCAACTTGGAGGAGCCTGTCCTGACCAGGGAATTGACAAGCCCGTTTCCGCTGCTGTCCGCCCAGTAAGTATCGTATTCGCCGCTCCTGCTGATAAAATTAGCAATGGACCAGGGATTATAAATATCCCCGATCTTTCCAAATGTAAAACCGTCATACCAGTCCCTGACGCCCTGTTTCTCCCCGCCCAGCCCCGTTTCATCCAGTGCGGTAAACACTTCCTTCTCTGTAAAACCAAAATATTGTGCATACTTTTCAGAAGTGGTCGTGACCACTTCCAGATTGTTCAGGTCAGAGAAGATGCTCTCCCTGGAAATCCTGGTAATGCCTGTAATCAGGCCCCTCTGCAGATACGGATTCGTTTTAAAGACCGCGTTGAAAAAGCTTCGGAAAAATCGGACCGCTTCGTCCCAGTAACCGGACAGCCATGCTTCCTGCATCGGAGTGTCGTATTCATCAAGCAAGATGATGACATTCGTATCATAGTACCTGTTCAGGAAGCCCGCCAGCGTATTAATGGCATCAGCCGCCACGGCGCTTTCCATTTCAGGCTTTATGCTTTCAAAATATTCTGTTTCATTCCGGTCAAGAATCCCACTGTCCAGAAGAAAACGATTCTGCCTGTACACATCGGAAATAATCTTCTTTATGGCATAATCCATTCCCTCGTAATCCGCCGATTTTACCTTTGCAAAACTCAAAAAGATCACGGGATATGCGCCCTGCAGCCGCCTGTAGTACTCATCCTCCCATATGGAAAATCGCTCAAACAGATCTGCCCTTCCCGCATATTGATTGGAAAAGAAACACTCCAGCATACTCAGGTTCAGTGTCTTTCCAAAACGCCGGGGACGGGTGATGAGTGTGACATCAGCGCCGTTCTGCCACCACTCCCTGATCAGGCCGGTCTTATCTATATAAAACGATCTTCTCGCACAGATTTTTTCAAAACTCTGCACGCCAATATCCACCGTCACTCCATGCCCCATAGCGCTCCTCCATTCCAGTTCCATCTCTCCTCTTCAGCCCCCGGTATCATTATGACAGATATTTCCCCAAAATACTCAGGAACAGATCCATATCCAACGGCTTTGCGATATGGGCGTTCATGCCGCTCTTCAGGGCGTTTTCCTTGTCCTCCTCCATGGCGTTGGCGGTCATGGCGATGATGGGCAGGGTCTCCACGTCTTTCCGGTGCAGGGCGCGTATGGTACGGGTAGCTTCATAACCGTCCATAATGGGCATCTGGACATCCATCAGAACGGCGTCGTAATATCCCTCCTCCGCCTTGCTGACCATCTCCACCGCATCGGTGCCGTCCGGCGCGGTCTCCACCACGAAACCGCTCTCCTCCAGGATCACCTGGGCGATCTCCCGGTTCAGTTCGATATCCTCCACCAGCAGGATCCGTTTGCCGCCGAAATCCACTTTCGTCCAGGGAACCACCTCTTCCTTTTCCGCCATATTGTTGGCGGACAGCAGAACAGCCTTTAAGTCTGACATGAACAGCGGCTTTGCACAGAAAGCGGTGACGCCCGCCTCCATGGCCTCCTCCTCAATATCCGTCCAGTCATAGGCGGTAAGGATGATAATGGGGCTTTCCGGACCCACGGCGGCACGGATACGCCGTGTGACCTCGATACCGCTCATCTCCGGCATCTGCCAGTCGATAATATATGTATGGTAGGAATCGCCCTCATTGTGGGCGCTCTTTGCCCGGTAGACCGCCTCCCTGCCGGATACGGTCCATTCGGAACGCATTCCGATCTGGGTCAGCATCCGGGTAACGCTCTCGCAGCTGTCGCAGTCGTCATCCACCACAAGGGCACGCAGGCCTTCCAGTTCCTTGATCTCCGCCGCATTCTTCTCCACATCCTGCAGTTTCAGGCTCAGTTCCACCTTAAACTCGCTGCCCTTGCCCTTTTCGCTCTGAACGGAAATGGTTCCTCCCATCATCTCCACGATATTCCTGGTGATGGCCATGCCCAGGCCGGTTCCCTCAATCCCCGTCCTGGTAGTGCTTTCCTCCCGTGAAAAAGGCTCAAAGATATGTTCCACAAAGTCAGGCGTCATTCCAATGCCGTTATCTTTTACCAGGAACACATAATCGCCGTACCCCCGGTGGAATGTGGTCTGCTGCCGG
Source organism: Blautia sp. (assembly GCA_023667395.1). Classification (GTDB taxonomy): domain Bacteria; phylum Bacillota; class Clostridia; order Lachnospirales; family Lachnospiraceae; genus Acetatifactor. The sequence continues at coordinate 120,928 of JAMPAC010000001.1, forward strand.
ATGCGGAAGCTGACCGTCCCGCCTGCGGGAGTATATTTGACCGCATTGCTCAACAGGTTCACGAAGATCTGGCTCAGCTTCAGTGAATCGGCAATCACATCCTCATTGGCCACATCAAAGGTATCGATAAACAGTTCCAGCTGCTTTGCCTTTACCTGGGGCTGGATGATATTGACCAGATTGTGGGTCAGCTGGGAAATGTTGCATTCCTGCTCCTTGATCTGCAGCTTTCCGCTCTCGATGCGGCTCATATCCAGGATATCGTTGATCAGGCTGAGCAGATGGTTGCTGGATGCCAGTACCTTTTGCAGGCAGTCGATCACCTGGGATCTGTTGTCGATATGGCTGACCGCAATGGTGGTAAAACCTATGATGGCATTCATGGGCGTGCGGATGTCGTGGGACATATTGGAGAGGAAAGTGGTCTTGGCATTGTTGGCGTGCTGGGCCTGCATCAGGGCCTCCTGAAGCGCCCGGGTCTGCTCCCTCTGCTTCCGGACTTGGGTCGTAATGTCCCTGGACACCACCATGACCATGATATCCTCTGTCTGCTCGTCCCGGGTCATGAAAAAGGACTGGCGGACGCACATCTGCTGGCCATCCGACACTTCGCCCCAGTAATCCGCCGTCACTTCCGCATTTCCCTGATCGAAACACTGCTTCAAATTCTCCAGATTGACTGTGGCGGCATAATCCTCCAAGGACTCTGGCAGAACAAATTCTTTCCACTTTGCAAAGCATTCCGAAGCGGAACAGGGCACGGGCAGACCAGTCTTCTCCAACAGGGAAAACCGGCTGCCATTTAAGTTACAGATGATATCCTGTTCCACCAGGTCCCGGGTAAGGTTAAACTCAAATGTGTTGAACGCCGCAGAGGTAATGGCAATGCGGTACTGACGCTCCTTACGGTTCATGGTGGCCCGTACCCGTTCTTCCTCCATCTCCTTGAGTTTCAGCTGTGTATTATCCTGACGGACATAAAGAACCTTGGAAGCCCTGCCCTCTTTCCGTTCCAGGCAGACGGCAATCATAAGTTCCCACACTTCTTTCCCGTTCCGCATCACATGGCACTCATAGGTGAGGACATCGGACTTTGCCAGATGCTCTATGATCGCATCGGTTTCAAAATAGCGGTAGAACTCTTTCCTCCCCTCTTCCTCAATAATCTCGGAACTGTGGGTCTTCATCACATCGGCATAGGAACCCTCCATGGGCAGATCTTTGTTCAGCGGCCGTTCTCCCGCCATATAGGAATACTGTCCCGTCTCCAGATCCACCGTGAGATACCGGGAAGAAAAGAGCGTATTCAGACCCTTGAGCACATATTTAAACTGATCGTTTTCCTTTTCCAGCACCTTGCGCGCCCGCCATGCCCGAACCGCCAGAAGCACGATATACGCCACAAACAGCGCGATCAGAATCGTCTGCAGGATCATGCCGGTACGGTTGGCATCCTGAACCATTCCCTGGGTAACGCTTTTCGGGAAAGCCTGGACAAGGATATAATCCGTATCCGGCACATTCATGGCGCACAGGTTATCCGTCAGGCTGCCCTCACTGCAGATAAATCCTTTTGACTCCTCCTCGCCCCGGAGCACTGTCCACACATTTTCAGCGGTTTGGGCATCGATCACCCCGGTATCCCGCAGCACATCGGGCAGTAATTCAGATTCATCATACTTTTCCCCGTTGGAGGAAGCGATGACCTCCCCATTCCGGGTACACAGCCAGACATCCGCCGCCTCCCCGAAATAACTTGTCTTCAGTATTTCCTGAAGATAATCCTCCGCAAGGTACAGCCCCAGCAGCACGCCCACCGTTTTGCCGCCTCCCTGCACGGGGGCGTAAAAGACCATGGTTGTCCTGCCGGTAATCCGGGAGTTCAGCACCATGGTGGTACCGCTCTCGCCATGCATCCCGGCCTCAAAATAATCCCGGTCCGCACTGTTGGAAACCGTCCCGTCGGAAGTCAGGTTCTGTCCCAGGGCATTGATAAAGCGTATGGAATCAAAATCCACATTGCCTTCCAGTTCCCTCAGCATATTTGCGTCGATCGCCAAAGCGTTCTGTCCCACACTGAGAAAGTAAGCGTAATTGCGCACCCGCCGACCCGCATTGGCAAACTCATTGCTGATGCCCATGGCCGTCTGGCGGGCGGAATCCATGGCGTAATTCATATTGCGTTCCTCAATCTGCTCCCTGTTTGAAACGGAATACCATCGGAACAGCAGAATGACCGCTATCAGTAAAATCACTATGTACAGTACGTTTTGCCATTGTTTTTTCGTTGTTTCCATAAATATACTCTCCTTTGTCCCCCATACATCCGCAGATGAGACCACGAACGTATTGCACCAATTCGAGTACATTATATCATTGAATCAGCGCGTTGACCACATTTTTTATTCCAGCGCTTAATACACGCAGTATCCGCCCCCGTTTTCGTCCATAAAGACATAAATGGAATAGCCGTCCGTTTCTTCCTCATATCCCTCTGGCAGATATTCCGCCGGGAAAGCGATCTCCTCCTCTTCGATAAACTGCAGGAAAATATACGCGATCCTGTTGTCCCCCAGCAACAGGGCATACTCGTAACAGTGGTCATGGGCGTCTATTGCCACATAGGCCGGGCAGGAAAAGGACTCGGTGTCGTAGGCTACCGTCTGCACCCTCCCATCATACTCCTCCTGTATTCCTTTCAGGCGCCGGATCTCCTTTTCATAAGTTTCTTCGTCATAGCTGCATTCCAGATAGATCTGCGACGTAGGGTCGAGGAACGTATCCGCATAGTAGTAATAATATTCCTGCGCCGCCATACTGCCGGTGGCCTGCTCCGGGAAAACATCCAGCTTACTGTGTCCCCGGAACCCCGCAAACATCATGTATTCGCTGACATCCGTCGATGTGTAACTGTCCTTTTCCCCTTCCTGCACCGCGAATACCACCACTCCCACCAACAGCAGGAGCCTGATGACAGTCACCACAAGCAGGATGCCGACCGCGATCCCAATGGCTCCGATCACCGTGTTCCTCTTTCTTATCTTTTTCCTGATCTGCCGCATGGATGCAAGCTGCTGCTTTTCATATCCCGCGCTGTCCACGGAAACTTTCCGCCTCATATCCTCATAAATTTTTTTACAGTTGTCGCAGCCGCCAATATGTTCTTCCACCGCCGCTGCACTGTCCCTGCTGCAGACCTGATCGCAGTATAGGGGCAGCAGATCCTGAATCAAATCACATGAATATTTCATTCCAATTCCTCCCTGATCATCAGTCTGGCGCGATGGTAGACCACTCTCGCCCAGCTTTCCGTCTTACCATGGATGCTGCCGATCTCGCGAAATGACAGTTCGCCAAAGGTTCTCATCCAGAACACTTCCCTGTAGGGTTCCGACAGCCTGTGCAGGATCATATGTATCTGCCCCGCCGCCTCCCTGTCCAGCATCCTTTCCTCAAGGTTTTCCCCATCCTCCGCCTCCACGTCCTCCAGAGGGCTCCCGGGATCAAACTTTTTCCTGCGGCAATAATCGTAAAATGTGTTTTTGGCAATCTGGGTGATCCACACGTTTATCCTGCACTCTCCCCGGAAAGTGTCCATTTTCTTCAACACCTTAAAGAAAGTTTCCTGCGTGATCTCCTCCGCCAAATGGTCATTCCGGCAAAGGCTCAGCACATAGAAATAAACCTGTCTGTAATACTGCTTGTACAGTTCCTCAAAAGCACCCATTCCACCCCACCTCCTTCGTGTGCCTTTCATACATATGACTCCCCCCGGACGGCATTCGTTACAACTTTTCTCTTTTTTGGAAACATAAAAAAGGCTTCCAGCAACACCAGATATACTGAAAGCCCTTTCTCCTAATCCATTGCGGCGGAATCGGCAAATATCCTGATCGTGGGTCCGCCCTTTCCGCCCTCCACCACTGCGGTCAGGTCCGCCCGGTTCAGCCAGCCCAGCGCGGCGCTGTCGGTCTCGACCACCGGTTTCCAGTCGTTCCCGTCCCATTGGTTGACAATGTGGATATGGCACCTTTTCCCATCCCTGTCCAGTCCGTCCAGGGTGTATTCCGCCCGCACTTCCATCTCGCCGTCAGGGCACATCCGCCGCACGTCGCAGCCCCCCGGCAGAACGGTTCCCTGAAAAGATTCCGTTTCACAATAACCGGTAAAATAAAGATCTTTCCTGCGGACTTCCCCCTCCACAGCTTCTTCGCTATGGGTGATGATCACGCGGATGGTCAGAACTTCTTTCCTGTCCACCAGGAAATACCTTATGCTGGAAAAAGCGCTGTCATGCTGCTCTTTCGTGAGCCCGTGCCCCATATCCCGGATGATCTGCAGATGGCACTGCCCCTTCCGGTAATTTCCCCTGGCGCGGATGGCGTAGGAATAATTTACAACCGGGTCCTCCAGCCCCTGCAGGAGCAGCACCGGTCCCCCATAAGCCGAAAGTTCCAGGTAGGGATCCATCCCCGCCACATCCTCATGAAAGGCTCTGCCCAGCAGCGTATGCCCGCAGTCCAGTATTTCCGGAACCTTGTCAGGCCGGTAGCTGGAACCTCCCAAATGTCCCCGCCTGGCATGGTCGGGAATGCACAGCGCCGGGAATATCATGATCAGCCTTTTGATCCCCATGCCGCATTTCGCCGCTGTCAGCCCGGACACAAAGCCTCCCTGGCTCTCCCCCATCAGGATCAGGTTCTCCGCGTCCACGGAAGACTGCTTTTTCACAAAATCGATCACTGCAAGCAGATCGGCAATTTCGGTGGAAATGTTCATTTCCGTGCTCTGTCCGTCGCTTTGCAGGGCATCATCCTCCGACAGTCTCGCACCGCCGCAGAAATTAAAACAGAACGCCCTGTAGCCGATTCCTGCAAAATCCCGGCACCACTCCGCCATATCCAGACAATGCCCCATAAAGCCATGGCTTACGATCACTCCCGGATATTTCTGTCCCTCCTGATAGTCCTCCGGGTAATACTGCATCCCCCGGATCGTCATACCGTCCCTGTTACAAGAAAATTTTTCTTCCCACATGCTTTAAGTCCTTTCATACATATCTTTTAATGTAATCAGCCGCAGTTCCCCATGATCCGCCTGCTTTTGAAGTTCCGGACTGAAACCGGATCTGGAAAAGAAATAATAATACCGATGCCCGAAATGCCCCATTGCGTCCGCATATTCTTCCATCAGCCGCAGTTCCTTTTCCGACACAGGGCTCTCCCTGAATTTGCAGGAACCGATGATTCCGCTGTCATCTTCCGCAGATGTCACCACAATATCGATCTGCGCTTGTTTATGCGTCCTGGGATTTCCCCCCCCACCATTGTCCCACACATCCGAGCGCAAAGGGAATCCGGCTGTCATAATACAAAATATAGTCCCTGCACATTTTTTCAAAAGTCAGTCCCATGTAATCAGATAATCTGTTCTGTACCACAACAGGATAGGATTTTTCCATTCTCCCGGATTGTATCGCCGAAATATTTTTAGGTACGAACGAATACCAGAAGCGGAAAAACTGATCCTCGATCAGGTAAATCGGTCTTTTACTGTCTGGATCCGTCACCGGCGTTTCCCTTTTGATAATGCCCAGCAGGATCAGGTTCGCAATATATTTGGAGCACAATCCTGTTTCGATACCCACTGTGGAGGCAATCTCTGACAATTTAGTCTTCCCGGAAGCGATCGCCGTAATGATCGTATTATAAACCGCCGGCTCCCTGAGTTCCTGCTTTAACAGATTAGAAAGCTCCTCAAACAGGGCTGCGTTTCTGTCAAACAAGTTTTCCAGCAGGTTCTCTTTTATGGACAGATCAGGAGAGAAACGTTCCAGATACATGGGAATTCCGCCAGTAATGCCATATACAAGCGCTTTCTCCTCACAGGTATACTGCGGAAACCATTTCCCCGTATCCAGATAGTCAAACGGCTGTATCTTAAACTGTGCCGTCCGCCGGCCATAGAGCGGACTTTGATAACCCAGCACCTGATTTTCCATAAAACTCATGAAGGAGCCGCATAAGATCAGGAATAACTTTGTATCCTTAAACTGATGATCCAGATAATTTTGTAACAGGGACGAGATGCCCCTCTCAGCCTGCGCCAGATATGGATATTCGTCGATCACCCATATCAGCCTGCAGCCTTTGGACATTTCAGCAATCTTCTGAAACGCATCTGAAAAACTACGGTAAATCAAATTTGCCGCGCTTTCGCCAGCCGCCAGTTCTGAAATTGCATTGGATAATGCTTCCAGGTTCTGTCCGGCGCTGCTTTCCTGCGCGGCAAAAAAAACGGTTCTTTTCTCCTTGCAAAACTCATTGATCAGGGTGGTCTTCCCTACACGGCGGCGCCCATAAATAACAGCAACCTCCAATTTGCCGCTTTGATACATGCGATTCAGCCTTTTCAGTTCCTGTTGCCGTCCTATAAACATTCTAACTCCTTTTTAGTGAATCATGATATCCTATATTATAATTCACCAAAAAGGAAATGTCAATTCCGACGCTGTCTACACAAACTTGATATTCTCTGCTGTGAACGGTTAGGGCTTTTCCCTACACTGCATCCGGGAAAATCTGAATCAGTTCAATCCCCTCCCCGCCCCCAAGGTTGCGGCTGTACAGCTTATCCGTGGAATTATTCCAGTGTTCATGCACCCCAAGATTGCCGAGAGGCTCCCCATTGCCGTCATAATAGACAGTTCCTGAGGGCGCGTTTTCCGCCAGCCCTGCCTCGTGCAGATAATTTTCATTACAGGGATCTCCCGCAGCACCGTTATACCGTCTGACCGTCGGCTCGTTTGTGAGGAAGTCCGCTCCCACGGAATCGATGGCCACCGGATCCTGTGAGACAAAGACGCTGGCCGTGTAATTTCCGTTAAAGGGCGGCTGCTGCCATGTGGCGTTTTCTTTCGTGATGGAAGCGCCCTCGGAGGGCGCGCAGATCAGTCCGTCCAGCATGTACAAAACCGTCTTGCCGCCAAGCTGGTAATTCCCCATCAAATCCACCAGGGGGCTGTAAATACCCATTTCACTTTTGGTCAGCCATTGGTGCAGGTTCGCCCCTTCCGGCGGCCGCATGGCATTTCCGTTGAGAAAGGAGCCGAAGTGGTTCTTGCCGCAGAGGGTGACGCCATAGCTGTGCCCCTTCAGGTTCGCCAGGTTGATGACATAGGAGGCCTCCGTGACGCAGGCGGGCAGATAATTGACGGCGCCGCTGAAAGAATATGACCAGTTGACGGGCGCGTTTTGATCTGCTTTTCCGTTATTCCGCCCCACAAAATGAACGCCCTGCAGTTCCCCCTCCGTGCACATTTCCGTCATATAGTCCGGGAACAGGCGGGACACGTCGTACACGGTAATATCCCCCGGCGCCACGCCTGCCTCCGTTACCAGGGAGAGAAGCAGGGCTTTCAGCAGTACCGGATTGGTGTAACTCATATGGGTCTCGCCGGAGGTATCGTCGTCAAAGACGCCAGAGCCGTTGATATTGGCTTTGATGGCGATCTTTTCTCCCGCGTGGTATGAGATTCCACCGTTGCGGTAACGAAACAGGACGTCCCATCCGCCTGCGGCGTCCGTCTCGCCCGCCAGGGCGGCAATGCTTTCATTCACCATGCGCAGCACCGCCGCCTCGTCGAAATGCTCCGTTTGCCACCAATAGCCCCCGCCGTCCCAGGAGACGGCGGAGGGATCGTGAGCCCATACCACCCGCCCGGGCATGACGCCGACGCCTGCGCCATAGGGCTCATGCTCCGGGTAGATGCCGTCGTAGGGGAGTTGGGAGGGCGCAGAGGTTTGTGTAGCATTTCCAGTTTCTGCATCTTTGGCTGTGTTTGTCTCCATTCCTGTATCCTTTCCTGTGTCCGCGTCTTGATATGTTTCTGCCTCTTTCAGGCTTGCGTTGCCGTCTGTTTCCCCATTCTGTATTGCCATTCCATGCAGGCCGCCCTCCTGCCCTGTCAGACCTGCGGTCAGGCTGTCGGTTGTATCCCTGTTATCACTGTCATTCCCCTGTCCAGGCTTTCCGCAGGCCGACAGAAAGACCATAAGGCTGAACACCACAATGACACACAACATCTTTTTGATTCTGCTCCCGGTATACCGCAGCATGAATCTCGCCATATTATGCCAAATATCACGTGCTTTTATCCTGAAAGTCATATAAAACCTCCCTGTTCCTCCCATTTTGCCGCGAAATTATTTTCACCGCCGTAAATCATAAATATCCCCATACCCTGGATCACTCAAACAATTCCTTTCAGGAAATTCCCTGAAAGGAATTGCCGTTAAAAAATATGAAAGTAAACGTCACCGGACAGCGCCGCGAGAGATTTTGGCATTTTTTTTGCCAAAATCTGAGACATCAGGCACCAAAACGCCGCCCTTTGGCGTTTTGTGTACATCAACTTGTTGCCATGCCGTGGATTTCATAACCATTTGTGCCGCTTGTGAGCGGCATGGTAACAAGTATGACGCATCATACATATCCCTGTCATGCTATTTCAAATATTCCCCGAAAAACTGTTCCAGCTTGTCAAAGGGGATGGCTTCCTTCCCGCCGCCGTCATACAGGTCTGTGTGAACCGCGTCAGGGATGATCAGCAACTCCTTATTGTCCGCCCAGGGATTGTCTTTCACCATGGCGGCGTAGGCATCCCGGCTGAAATAGCAGGAATGAGCCTTTTCCCCATGCATGATCAGGACGGCGCTCCGAATCTCGCTGCTGTACTGCAGTATGGGCTGATTCATGAAAGACATACAGCCGGTCACGTTCCAGCCGCCGTTGGAATTCAGGGAGCGTTTGTGGTATCCCCTGTCCGTCTTATAATAATCGTAATAATCTTTCACAAAGAAAGGCGCATCCTCCGGCAGCGGATCCACAACGCCGCCCCCCAGGGCATATTCGCCGTTCTGATAATCCAGGATCCTCTGAGCGTTCATGGCCTGCTTCTTGGCGTAGCGGGCGTCGGCGGAATCCTCCGCGTCAAAATATCCCCTGGCATTCACGCGGGTCATATCATACATGGTGGACGCCACCGTGGCCTTAATGCGGGTGTCCAGCGCCGCCACGTTCAGCGCCATACCGCCCCAGCCGCAGATGCCGATAATGCCGATCCTCTCCGGATCCACATTGTCCTGCACGGACAGGAAATCCACCGCCGCCTGAAAATCTTCCGTGTTGATGTCGGGCGATGCCATATAGCGGGGTTCCCCGCCGCTCTCGCCAGTGTAAGAGGGGTCAAACGCAATGGTGAGAAACCCTCTCTCCGCCATTGTCTGGGCATACAGACCCGAAGCCTGTTCCTTTACCGCCCCGAAAGGGCCGCACACGGCGATCGCCGCAAGCCTGCCCGCCGCATCTTTCGGCTCATAGAGATCCGCCGCCAGCGTAATGCCGTAACGGTTGTGGAAAGTTACCTTCCTGTGATTCACTTTCTCGCTTTTCGGGAATACCTTATCCCATTCCTTTGTCAATGTCAGTTCCATAGTTGTAGTACCATCCTTTCCTATTATATTTTTTACTACTGAACTTTCTCAAGCTGATATACCAGATAATCCAGACAATCCACCCTGCTCTGGCTTTCATGTAGGTCGTCCATCAGGCTGCAGCGATGTCGGCGCAGAACCCTGACCGCATCCTGAATCATGCCTGCGTCATACAGCCGACAGATATCCGCGATAATGTCCGCGTCACAGCCTGCATCATACAGATTCTGAACAATATCCATGTTACAGCCACCTTTCTTCCCTGTTGTTACGGCTCAGCCCCGGTGATATTCGGCGGATTGATGCTAAGGGGACGGCGAAGATGTGCTGCCCTGTTCTGAGCGGACTTTGGGGGACGCACTTAGCGGGGATGAAATCCACTGCCTACGGAGACTTGAACGCGGATGCCTTATCCGCGTGCTAGTCGTAGTTGGCAGTTAGTTCAGCGCCGCGTTGTCCCGTCCGCACAGAACAGGACTGCATGACGCCGCCGTCCCCTCAGCCATAAACCGGCAAGCCACCAGATACCACCGAATCTGAACTGTTACTCCTCTCCTACTATATCTGCATTATAACGGATTGACTTTCATTCCGCTAATAGTTATAATTTATATCATGATATTCCATTTAGGAATACCACGCACACAAAGAAAGTATCAGTCCGCAAAGAATGTACCGTATAGAATTTACTCTTAACCATCGGGAGGAATACTTATGGAAATAAGGACACTGCGATATTTTCTGGCGGCTGCCAGAGAAGAAAATATGACCCGCGCCGCAGAAATGCTGCATGTCACTCAGCCCACGCTTTCAAAACAGTTAAAATCCCTGGAGGATGAGTTGGGGAAAAAGCTGTTCACACGGCACAGTTTCAGCATCCGGCTGACGGAGGAGGGCATGCTGCTGCGCAAACGGGCGGAAGACCTGGTGAATATGGCGGATAAGATCGCCACCGAATTCATCACCCTGGATGATGTCACCGGCGGCGACGTCTACCTGGGACTGGCGGAATCCTACCAGATCCGCTTTCTCGCCAGGGAGATCCATGCTTTTAAAAAATCCTGCCCCGGCCTGCGATACCATATCACCAGCGGCGATACGGAACAGGTCACGGAAAAGCTGGACAAGGGCATCCTGGATTTTGCCGCCCTTGCGGAGGAGCCGGATGCCGCTAAGTACAATTACCTATGCTTCCCGGAGGCGGATGTGTGGGGCGTGGTAATGCCGGACGACTGCCCCCTGGCCGTAAAGACAGATATCTGCGTGGACGATCTGGCAGGTCTTCCCCTGTTCTGCTCCGAGCAGGGCTGGAATAAGGACATCCCCCGCTGGTGCGGCGGGCGGATGGACGAACTGCATCTGGAGGGTTCTTTCCGGCTCTCCTACAACGCGTCCCTTTTTGTAAAAGAAAGGCTGGGATATCTCCTGACTTTCGACCGCCTGATCGACACCAGCCCGGGCAGCGGGCTGGTATTCCGCCCGCTGTTCCCAAGACTGGAAACGAAGATGTACCTGGTCTGGAAAAAGTATCAGGTCTTTACGCCGATTGCGGAGAGGCTGCTGGAGAGCCTTAAGGGAAAAATGCATTGAAGCGCGCTTTCCCGTCAGCTGACCAACGGCAGAATATAAGCAGCCCATAACCGGCTGAAAGGCATTACCAATATCATCGCCGGGATCATATCCGCCGTGGGGAACATTTTTACCCTGATCATGCGAAAGCCCGTAGCCAGCATGATGATCCCTCCGCAGGCCTTAAAATCGTTGATCATGGCAGGAGTTGTCAAAGGATAAATAATGCCTGCCAGCAAAAACAGCAGAAAGAAAATAATGAACTGCGGAACCGCGATCACCGCCACTACCATCCCCAACGTACACGCGAAGATCAAAGCAGTAAACAGATCCAGTATGGATTTTGCGATCAGGATACTGTGATCCCCATTCATGCCTGATATCAGGGAGCCATAAATTCCAGTCCCGCTGGCACAGAACAGAACGATCACAGTGATCAGGGTATCCATAAATCCTGCGTTCGACGTTTTACTGCTATCCGTTTTCATGCATTTGCCGATCACTTTCTGTAATCCACCCGCCGCCCTGTTGATCCAGTCACCAAGATGAATGAGCAGACCCAGCGAAGTTCCCACAATCATTGCGAAAACCACTGCGGGCATATTTTCCATCAATACAATGGAACTGATCCCCATTGCCATGGCGCAGACGCCGAAGATCATATTCAGTTTTTCTTTAAAATCCTCTGATACTTTTCCTCCGGCAAAGGCACCGATCACGCCTCCCCCCGCGATGGCAAGGGTATTGATTATAATTCCTGTAGGCATCTTGCTCCTCCTGCGTCAGTCCTCATAAAACCGCATATCGTCCCATACCCGCATCAGTTCCGTCCGGTCCAGGCGGACGGTTTTACATTCCCTGTCAAAAATCCGCACCGGGGAATTGTATCCGGCGTATCTTAACCATTCCGGATTGGGATCCCCTGTTTTCGCAAAGCGCACCCAGGAACCGTGTATTTCCCGGATCAGGCCGTTTATCATTTCCTCCGGCTCATCCCCGAATACGAACTGGCTGAAATCAAAGTCCATGTTCGCAAAGGAAAGAGGAAGTTCAAAGGCGTGGGACGCAAGCCACCCTGTCTTCCATCCGGATTTTGAAATGAATTCATAGCGGTACATCCATACGTCGTCCGTATACTGCCTCTGCGCTTCCGCCACCTTGACGGAGGGCATCTGGAACGCGTAATCTGTGGCAAAGGCAATGAAAGGATACGCCCCCTCCTGCTTAAAGTCCTCTTTCACAGGCGGCACACTGCTGCTGGTGGAGCGGTTCAGCTGGGCGATAAATTTGGTAAACCTGTCATTGGTGGACGGATGATAAAAGTCGATCACCCTGGGGATTGCATCCGCATGGTTGTTCTTCTCCAACATTTCCGCCACCATCGCCCAGGAATTGGGGAATCCGGTGGCTTCCGGGTGCACAAACATGGTGCCTTCCTGAAGATTGGTCCCGATGATCAGCTTTACCCCTGCGGCGCTGCCTTTCCGGATGGCGTCGATGGGGCGTTCCGGCAGAAGGTCGTCGATCACCGGTCCCGGCAGGAACATGCCCGGATTCTTATACTGATGGTGTTCCGCAATATAAGCCACGCCTTTTAACATTTCAAAGGGATCCATCTCTTTCAGCTTCGGGATATCCTGCTCAGTCATTCCCATTCCTTCCAGGTACAGATCCATATTATGCCTTGACATCTCATGGGTCATGACACAGTTGGGCAGACCGCTCTGCACGATGGCTTTCTGGAAAATCCCTTTCACAGCGGGAATCGCCATCATATTGACCACAGTGGCCGCGCCTGCGGATTCCCCGTTGATGGTAATGTTCCCGGGATCGCCGCCGAATGCGGCAATGTTGTCCCGGATCCAGCGCATGGCCATGATCTGGTCGGAAATGCCGCAGTTGCTCTCGAAATCCTCCCCTCCCGGATAGGTGGTAAAATCATAAAATCCCAGCACACTCATACGATACTGGAAAGACACAAACACCAGCCCCTCATCGGCAAAGTGCTTTCCGTTATAGAGGGGCACGCTGGCTGCCCCCGTGGTGTAACCGCCGCCGTGGATATAGACAAACACCGGCAGGTTTTCCCCTTTTTCCGGTCTCTGCACATTAATGGTCAGGCAGTCCTCCGAACCTTTGTTCACTCCGTCGTCATTCTGCACTGCCTCCGACCCGTAGCCTTTCGCGTCAAACACATCCTCCCAGGGTTCCGGCTTCTGCGCCCTTTTAAAACGCAGTTCCCCTATCGGCGGCTTCGCGTAAGGGATCCCCAGATACTCGATCCTGCCCTCCCTGAGATAACCTTTTACTTTACCGCTTGTTGTATTTACGATATATTCTCCCATGGCTATATTCTCCTATTTCTATTCCAGTTCCGTCTCTCCACTTCGATGCCCCTGGTGGGGAAGAAATTTTCATCTGTACAGACCACAGCTGAAAATTCCTTCCGGGCATCTCCGTTCCGAGACTGTTTTTTCTTGATTCCAATTGCTGCTCGCGGCAATTTGTTCCGCTCTCTCCACTTCAGCCCCCTTGGCGGGGAAGAAATTTTCATCTGTACAGACCACAGCTGAAAATTCCTTCCGGGGGCTTCCGTTCCGAGACTGTTTTTAAATCTCTGCTCTTCTGTTCCCGCGTTCCAAACACGGCCACGGCATTTTCCGCCGTGGCCGCCGTTATGACCTTTTATTTATGGCGTTCCTCCAGTTCTTTCTGGATCTTCGGCAGTTCCTTATCCAGCTTGTAGGTGATCATGATGATGAATGTCACAACGATCATGCCCACCGGCAGCCAGTTGTAAAGGAAAGAAATGGCAGATTTCGCGGAATCACTCTGGACAGCCGCTCCGCCGTCATATCCGCCGGCGTCGAGAATGAGCCCGAGAACCACCTGCCCGATGCCAAGACCCAGCTTCTGGGCTGCGGAGATCGCCGCATTTCCCATGCCCACTGTCTTAAAGCCGTCTTTCCACTCGCCGTATTCCAGCGTGTCAGCAACCATTCCGAATGCCATGCCTCCTGCTGCGCCAAGACCGATACCTTTCAGGGCGTTGAACAGGATCAGGAGCGCCACATTCGTCCCTGCAAATCCAGTCCCAAGGAACCCGATCCCCATGCCTACCAGGCCGACCATGTAGGTCTTATGCTTTCCGAATTTCTTCATGAAAAACGGCGTGAGGAACATGATCGCAAACTGGGCAATGGATAAAGCGTTGTTGACAGGCGTGTAAAGGGCATAGTCCCCAAGTACATCGGCGCAGTAATAGATAGCGCCTGCGGAATACATCACAATGATAAAGAAAATCACAAACATGGCAAAGATCATGGACAGCCAGTATCTGTTGGTGAACAGGGATTTCAGGGCTTTTCCCGTAGGCACTTCATCCCTGGGCTTCTCGCCTGCCTCCGCCTGTACCGCAGTTCTCTCTTTGGTTCCACAAATGCAGACCAGTGCGGAAATCACAATGATAATGCCCACCACGATGGTAGCCAGGGTCCATCCGCCCTGGGCTTCCGCCATGTAAGGCTCCGCTGCGCCGGAGAATTTTACCACCATTGTCATGAAGAACGTGTTCATGCAGATATTCGCGATGGTCTGGAATATCATACTGATATTTCCCAGCATTCCATGTTCGTAGCTGTCCGTTGTGCTCAGCGAGATCAGCGAATTATAGGGCACGAACATTGCCGTGTAGAATACGGAATTCACCAGATTATACAGAATAAATACATATATGTACTTAATCATTCCCGTCATGGACGCCGGTATGCTGAACAACAGCACCACCGATATGGCCAGCGGCAGGCACATGCGGATCAGCCATACCCTGGCTTTACCGAATTTGGAATGTGTCCCGTCCACGATGCGCCCCATGATCAGGTCGGAAACGCCGTCAAATAATTTGGAAATAGCGATAATCGCGCTGACCACCCCGGCATCCACCAGGGATACGTCCGTCAGATATTTCATCAGGAAAGCGGACATCATGCCGTTCACCCATGCCATACCAAAGTTACCCATACCATAACCGACCCGGTCATTCCATCCAAGTTTTGTATTCGGATCGTTTGTCTTTGATGCAAAACTAAACATTATTTTTTCCTCCTATTCCAGTACCGTCTCTACACTTCAGCCTTTCCCGTCCGTGTTGCCGCCACTTTCCTGCCTGCTGCCACGAGATCCGCCTTGCTTCCGGTCATTTCCTGCAGGACGTAGGCTTTCTTCCTGGGTCTGCATTCATGCCAGGGTTCCTCGAAGAATCCAAAGTATACCTCCGCTAGGCCGCCGATCTGGTTATCCTCGATGCCTGCCTTTTTCAGCATCCCTTCCTCGTTCAGCAGGCGGAAATTATAAACAGTCCGCACATAGGGAAGTTCCGCCGCCAGCTGTAAAATCTTCCTCGTATATTCCGCGCGCCTTATTTCTTCTTTCTCGTCCCCACAGTCCGTGAAGCCTACCTCGGTGAGAATCACCTGCTTATGCCCGTCGCCATATTTGCACATCACCCTGTACGCGGCGTCATTATAATCTTTCCACAAATGATCCGGCTCAAAAATGTCCAGGAACAAATCCATTCCCACCTTGCTCTGGTCAACGCTCATCTGGTAGGGATGCCAGGACAGCATGTCAAAGTAATCGTCCGTATTGTCCGACCAGAACTCTCCCGACTTGATCCGCCTGTACATCTTGTCAAGCGTCCATGCGATCCCGTACATGGGCGGCAGGTAGTCCGGCAGGTCTCCGCCCAGCCAGGGTGTGGACAACGCCGGGGAAAAGCAGGTCACCTTTGCATTCGGATTCCCTCTCCTGATGCCCTTTGCCGAGAAATACATCAGGTCAATGGCGATATCCATCTTTTCCTCCGCGGTAAAGGGTTCGGCATTCTTATCCTCCAGGAATCCGTCCGGGTGCAGGAACGCGTTCAGGTTCCATTCATTTCCGATCTCCCAGTTTCCCACCTGCGGGAAAAGCTTCGCCTGCGTGCACCAGGATTCCTCCAGCATGTTGAGCGCCTGCATATACAGGCTCCCCTCCGTGAGGTCGCGCCTGGGCATCGCATGGCCTTTTCTCTGCTTACACCCTTCGGGAAGGAACCACTCATGGCTCATGCCTGTCACTTCCAGATCCAGTTCCGCCGCCCTGTCAAGCAGCCGTCTGTGAGCCGCTGCGGCTTCTTCGTTCGGAGTCGTCGGATCCCGCAGGACTTCCGTCAGATGCATCCAGGATCTGTACGCCGTGCAGCCTACCGCTTTCACCAGATCCAGGTATTCCGCCGCCATGACGCCGGTATCATGCTCCCTCTGGATCAGGGGTTCCCCCATACCATAAAACCGTTCTGATAGCATTTGTCATCCTCCTGTCTCATTTTTGTTTCCCTACGCAAAAAGAAGAACTTTCCTTGTGCCCATAGATTAACACTTGAAAGTTCTTCCTTATATTCTTATTTTGCAATATTTGTTCTTATTTTGACCTATTCTTCTTTCCGGTCGTAAAATTCCGCAGGTTTGTGCAGTTCCCGATACTGTTTGGGCGTCATCTGCATCTTTTGTTTGAAAATCTTCCCAAAATAGCTTTGAGAGGGAAAATTGACATACTCCGCGACCCCTGACAATGTTTCCTCCGAATAGATCAGCAGGTTTGCCGCTTTCTCCACCCTGACGTCATTGATAAAATCCTGCAGGCCGACGCCCATCTCTTTCTTGAACAGCCTGGACAAATAACTGCTGCTGATCCCCAGCGTGTCCGCGATATCCTCCAGACGGATCTTCTCCCTGTAGTGCCTGTATACATAATCCTTGCACTGCTCTGTATAGCTGGAAGTATGGCGCTTGTCTTTCTGCTCCCGCACCCGTTTCGCCAGTTCTTCAATGGCGTGATTCCGGTAGATCAATATCTGCATGACATCCCTGCAGACCGTGCTTTTATTAATGTAAAAACCGCTGAGCCGATACGCCACCGACGGCATCAAGCCCCCTTCAATGGCGGCCCTGGCGCACAGGGTGGCGGCCACAATGGACAGGTTCCTCCAGTGTTCCAGTTCGCTCTGCCCCAGCCTGCCAATGTTCGCATCCATCTCTTTCGACAGACGGACGGCGGCTTCCACATTTCCCTCCTTTACCGCATCCAGGATCTGGCGTTCCTCCTGATAGGTATGGCGGTATATGTCCTCGTCCTCGGACCTGATGTCAAACCAGACCTGTTCCTGATGTTCCTCCTCGCTGTCCATGACCTGATAATTTGCGTCTACAAGCTGCTGATCCGTGTATTCCTTTCCCGTGATGATCTTTGCAAACATTCCCGCTGTCTGCAGCGCTTCCATCCATGTATGGTAATGCAGGCCTTTTTCCCATTTCTCCTCAACCCCATAAAAGCGATAATACCGATGTCGCTCTGTCCGGCTCATGACCTGGGTGCTAAGCGGCCCCATCATGTAGTAAGCGCTTTCCCACTTTACACAGATATAAAGCACATGGAAATCATCCCTTATGATAACCGGTTCTTCCTGCACGTCGGCGGCTTCGGTCAGCGTAAGGCGGAAAGCCTCATTCCCATAGATGGGATTATATTCGGGATTTTCCTCATAGGAAACCGGCTGGCCGTCCTGTACGCGGAAAACACCCGTATGAAAGATACGCGCCATATGGCTCAACAGATAATTCAGGTCATTCATGGCTCCTGCCTTTCCGGTTCCTCCGCCACGACCTCCACTCCCTCCGGCGCTTCATACTCCATGGAAAAGGCGCCCTCCTCTGTTTTCCAGGATACTCTCACATCTCCTGCTGGTGTCTTCACCGTGCCTGACGCCCGGGTGAGGTAACCCGGCACGGGCGCAATCCGCACTTTCCCATAGCCCGGTTCGGCCGGTCTTACTCCCAGGGTGACGCTGGGAAGTTCATATAAGATCAGCGCTCCCCAGCCATGGCACTCGCTTCTGGCATAGGCCTCCGACTCCACGCAGGTAGTGCAGTGATTCCTGATCATGTTCCGCCAGACATCCCAGTACTGGTCCGTGTACGCATACAGCCCGGTCTTCTCCATCGCCCGGAACAGGTAGAAACTCATGGCTACGGTACACTGTGCAAAACGCTTATCCTCCATGGTTTTTAACAGGATCTCCCGCCCCGTTCCGGCATCCAGCGTATCCGTCAGGATTCCAAACACCTGACAGTGCTGGCTGTACTCCTCCGCTCCCGGGGAATCCTGAAGCATACGGTTCCGCCCTGTGCAATGCCGGATGACCGCTTCCTTTACTTTTTCCGCCCGCAGGAAATAGGATCTCGCGCTTTCCTTCTGCCCTATATATTCCGCCAGTTTTCCTGCATGCTGCAGGCCGTAAATGTACAGAAGGCTCTGCATGGTGAGGGGACCCTGCAGCCCTGCCCCGGGCATTCCGTCCGTATCATTCCACTCCGCCGCCCAGTCGATAAAGGACCAGAACTGTCCTTTCCTGTTCCGTCCGCCGATAATCCCCACATAGCCCTCCGGCGTCAGATGGCTGTCAAAGTAGTCCAGTATGCCCTGTATGGTGGGCATATGCTCCGCCACAAGTTCCCTGTCACCGAAATACATCATATGGTCATACACCATTAAAATATAATAGATGGGAAAAGTAGGGATCACATTCACATTACAGTTCGGATAGCTGCAGTTTAACAACCCGTCCGGCCTCTTTGCGCGGCGCAGGTCGTCCATGCATTTCCGCGCCAGCCTGTCGTCCGCGCTGACCGCGTAAGTATATAAGATCTGCTGTCTGGCATCCATGATATATTGCAGCTGTTCATAAAAGGGACAATCCTCATAAGTCTCATGCATACAGCGCCGCAGCGTCCTCTCGCTGATCTCCCAGATGCCCTGCAGGCTGCTGTCAGACGTGGTGACTGCGGCTCCCACCTCAAGCGGATATCCGGTCTCCTCGTAGTCCAACGCGCGGAGTGTAAGGGGGGCGTCTCCGGTTAGGATATGCAGCTGTATAAACCGGAACGTGCGGAACCAGTAGGGTTCGTACACTTCCACATGAAAACCTCCCAGTCCCTGTACATAATAGATATCCTCATAGCCCTGCAGGCGGCCATTGATCCGATCTGTCCTGTCGCCTTTCACCGGAATCCTTTCCGGTCCCGTCACTTCCTCCTGCACATAGGCTTCGGAATACAGGAAATGCACTTCGGCGCCTGCGCCGCCGGAGAATCCCGCTTTCAGATAACCTGTCATTTCCGCCCCGGCGTCTATCTCCACGATCTCCTCACTGCCCGCCGGAATGACAAGTTCCCTTTCCCCATGAAGAAAGTCCAGCCAGCAGTCTTTCGCATATAAGGACTTCCTGATATCCATGACATTGGGAAATGTTCTCCTTTCCCGCCTCATAAAGGGGATCGTGCGGGGGCGCATATCATTCAGGCAGCTTACCTGAGAAATCTGCGCTTTCGTATATGGTCTTGCCGAATCCCATTTTGCATCGTCATAATCCGCCCCTTTCCATCCGAATATTTCCGGATTCCCCCGGGCTGTCTCATGAATGATCAAAGGCGCGAAACGCTCCTCCTCACGCAGAAAGGATACCGTTCCATCTTTTCTGCATTTCCAGGACGCATCCGCTGAAAGATCATACCGATTTCCGTCTTCATCCTGCAGACTTCCCTTAATATACAGTCCCGGTATGGGGGTTCGGAACATCCCATGGTTTCCTTTCTCCGGATCCTCAGGATAACGGAGCACCATGACAGCCAGCACATTGACACCCTGCCGCATCCAGGGAAGCAGCGAAACGGTATCATAAAACCAGACCTGATGATCTCCCCTGCTGGGGCCCACCTCCACAAGGCTGTCATTGAGATATAATTTGTACCTGGTATCCGCCGATATCTCGATGGCTCCCGACGAGGGATGTCCTTCTACCTCAACTGTCTTACGAAACAGCATGATCTGCGGGATTTCCCCATCTTCCGCCTTCCAGGACGGACTCCACACCCAGTTTGAATTTTCTGTATGTACCACTGCGGCTTTCCTCTTTTCCTTTTTCTGCGGTCTCACACCAGCAGGGCGTTACATGTGCTGGCTGACGCAGGCCATCAGATCATTCAGGCAAATCAGAGGCATCGTGAAGCCCCTGGTTACAATGAAACATGAATCGTAAGCCCCTCATAAATCCCCACCGGCACCTCAACGCCAAAAGCGTATTCTTCCATATTGTCCTGCTCAAAACCATATACCGTCACACTTTTCCTGTCCGGATCAACCACCCAGTACTCCCGGACTCCCGCCGTGCGGTACTTAAATAATTTCGTATAGTAATCCATCTGCCTGCTGCCGGGCGAAACGATCTCGATGATCCAGTCCGGCGCTCCCTGGCAGCCCTTATCCGTGATCTTATCTTTATCACAGACAACGCTGATATCCGGCTCCACGTAAGTTTTGTCGTTCTCGTTCAGGAAAACGGCAAAAGGGGCGGGGAAAACCTCGCACTCACCATGTTTGCTTTGGATATAATTCCCTATTTCCCGGTCAAAAAAATGAACCAGTCTCTGATGTACAGTGCTCGGCGGCGCCATGTAATAGATCTTTCCGTCGATCAGTTCCGCGCGCTCTCCGTCAGGAAGCGCGTAGATATCGTCGGTTGTATAGAAATCTTCTTTTCTTAATGCATCCATATGATCTTTCCGACCTCCTTTTTGACTTTATTATAAACAACTTATAATGAAAAATCAACTACTTTTTCATCCCTGCTTTTCCTCAAACACAACCCTGCAATCCTTGACATGGCAGGCAATACCGCACATTATGATCCTGCCCATGCCGTCCTGCCGCGGCTGATCCGTATATCTCTCCTGTTCGATCTGCCGGATGGCTTTTTCACAGCCTGCATCCAAGTTTCCGTCCCCGACATACTTGACTTCTGCCACAATCCCAATCTTTTCGGGAAATGTCTCTATCACAATATCCGCGTATCCCTGACCGCTTTCCCGGTTGGAAAACACCCGCCAGTCTTCCCTGAACCGCAGCAGGCCAAGCAGGAATCCATGATAAAAGTTCTCCTTTAATTCTTTCCTGACAGCCGTATCCCTGACGCTGACCGTCTCATTCAGGTATTCCGTAAAGATCCTCTGCACTGTTTCTCCGTCGGCGTTTTTGAAAGCCTCGCAGAACGTGTTCAACCGCTCCCTGTTTTCCCGTGCCTTATCCTGCATCCATTCGCTGATCTGATTTATGAAAATATTGTGGATCTCCCTGTTAGGGATAACCAGCCTGCATCTGTTTCCATCCGCTTCTCCTCGCTGTGTCAGATACCCGGTAAGGAAAAGGACGCTCCACACATTTTCAATATTGCCATACAACCCCTTGTAGGTCAGTTCCTCATTGATTGTTTTGGCAACGGATTCTCCTGCGATCAGACGCTCAAT
Source organism: Blautia sp. (assembly GCA_023667395.1). GTDB lineage: Bacteria > Bacillota > Clostridia > Lachnospirales > Lachnospiraceae > Acetatifactor. The sequence continues at coordinate 142,388 of JAMPAC010000001.1, forward strand.
CTCGCCCCTTGTTTCAAAGGACGCATTTTTCAGAAATCTTCTGATCACATCATTGCCGCTGGTATTTGACCAGTAATTCTGAGGCAGCAGTGTACGGTTTACCAGAAGCTTATGAACATAGCTTATTACATCCCACGGACAATAAATATCTGCATTTCCAAAATGATACCCGTCATACCATTCCCTGACTGATTCATACTTGTCAGTAAGTTCATAATAATCCAGCATCTCTTTGACTTCCTCATCCGTAAAGCCACAGGAGGAACTCAATTCCCAATCTGTAATAGAAAAAACTTTCAGGTTATTCAACCCTGTAAAGATACTCTCCTTTGACACCCGCAGGCATCCGGTCAAAACCGCAAGCTGCAGGCTCTCATTGGTCTTTAACGCCTGCTCGAACATATTGCGGATCAGCATAAGCATCTGGTCGTAATACCCCTGTTCATCCGCCTTTGCCAGAGGCACATCATACTCGTCGATCAGGATAATGGTCTTACTGCCATAATGCTTCTCCAACAGTACGGACAATGTTCTCAGGCTTCCCATGAGCACAGCATCCGACATGGCATATATGCTTTGACCCGTTTCATCCACTGTGATCAGCTGCCTGTATGCCTTTTTTTCCTCATCCGTTATCTGGTCGCTGCCCAAAAGTTCATAAAACTTCATCGCCTCATTGCCGATGATGGAACACATCAGGGCCCGGGCGGTCTCGTAATCAGCCCCGTTGGCGCTCTTTAGGCTGACGGATACCACCGGGAACCTGCCCATATACTTTTCGCAAAGCGCCTTTTCCCTTGAAATGTCCAGACCGTCAAATATGGCCTTGTCACCCTTTATCTGAAAAAAGCATTTCAACATCGACATATTAAGAGACTTTCCAAACCGGCGGGGACGGGTAAACAGATTGACCTTGCCCCGTCTGCGCAGCAGTTCCTTGATCATCAACGTCTTATCCACATAATAAAAATCGTCCGTGCGGATTTCTTCAAAACTCTCGACCCCGATGGGAAGCATTTTCTTTTCCATATCGCACATCTGTGATCCCGCCCCTTTCCGAAGCAATGATATCCATAAAGCATTTGTACTTTATCCGTATTCTCATTATACTGTGCAAATTATGATTATTCAATGCTTTTTCTTCTGCTTCAAAACGCTACCGCCGCCGCTTTACCGTATCCAGCCCCAGGAAATAATCGGCGGAAACATGATAAAATTCACACAGCGAGATTACCTTTTCTATGGGCAGCGCGTTTCTCCCCGTCTCATAGCGGGAGTATACCCTCTGGTCGATCTTCAGGTAGGCCGCCACCTCTTTCTGTCTCAGATCGTTGTCCTCCCGCAGTTCTCTCATCATGATCACATAGTTCTTTCTCATACTTCTCCTTGTCAAAATCCTTTGACTGCCGTTTCATCCTTTCCCGCTTCCAACGTCAGCGCTTCCCGGAGATGATCCCCGGTGACTTCGCCGCTTCCGTCGCAGGCGGCCAGCAGCTTTGCCACGTGGGCAGCGGAACTGATCCGGGCAGGGCTCAGTTCCGACGCTTCCGCCAACATCCCGAAATCCACATCCGACGCCACGGGTCGGCCGCCCTCCAGGCATTTTTTCCACAGCCTCTCCCTGCCCTCTCTGTCCAGATTCCGGAACCTGACCGCAAACCGGATCCGCCTCACAAAAGCATCGTCAAAATGATCCCTGAGGTTTGTGGCAAGGATCAGGATGCCTTCATATTCCTCCATTCTCTGAAGCAGGAAAGCGGCGGACACATTGGCGTATCTGTCATGGGAATCTTTGACGGCCGTCCGTTTGGCGAACAGGGCGTCCGCCTCATCGAAAAAGAGCATGTAATGACCCCGCCGGGCCGTGCGGAAGATCTCGTCCATATGCTTCTCCGTCTCCCCGATGTACTTGTCAAACACCTGGGACAGATCCACTTTCAGGAGCGGAAGCCCCAGCTGTCCGGCCAGTACGGATGCCGCCATGGTCTTGCCCGTTCCCGAGGTTCCATGGAACAGTATCTGCAGTCCCTTTCCGCCGCGCCATGCCCGCGCCAGCCTGACCACCGTTTCCAGCTGTCCCCGGCAGTCTTCCGGCAGGATGATCTCTTCCGGGTCGAATCTGTCTTCTATCAGCCTGCCAAACCGCAGGGGCTCCTCCCTGTCCTGCATCGCCTCCCGCCAGACTTCGCGATCCGCAAGGGAACCCGCTTCCGCCTGTGCCAGTATATCCATCTTCCTCCGGCGCCTTTCCCATTCGCCGATATTCAGCCGGTAATGGTCCAGCATTTCCTCCTGCCACGGCCTGCGGTCCGGCTGTGCCAGCCAGGCGTCCAGCGCCATCTTCTTTTCTTCCCGTGACAGTGCGTCGTCCAGGGATATCCGCACATCCGCATCCTCCCTTACCAGATCCGCCTGCGCCTGTGTCTGTGCCAGGATGCACAGATGACCTCCGCCCAGGACCTGAAACAGCTTTCCATGCATGCCCGCCCACTCCTCCCTGAGGGAGCCTGAAAGCTCGTCCGACAGTTCTGCCACAACCACAGGCATCAGAAGTACACGGAGCAGCCTCAGCGCCCGACGGATATGCGGCCAGTGAAGAGACGGCTCCTGAAACAGTTCCCTGATCCTGATAAATACGACATATGCCCGGGTTTCCATGCAGACCCGCCGTATCAGGGTATGACTGCCGCTCCCCCTGCCTGCGTACAGCAATATCCGCAGCGGCTCCTCCGATCGCAGATATCCCCGCAGCCTGCGGCGCTCTTTTTCATGGAGGGGGAAAAGTCCGCGCCTTTCCGGCATTCCCTCCTCATCCGCAGATCCATGGAACGTATACCATTCTTCCCTGGGCAGTTTTCCGGTGAGCAGGAAATAAAATACTGCGGGATCCAGACACAGGGGCAGCTGCATAAGGCCGGTATCTTCCGCCATATTCCAGGCCATGATATCACGCAGCGCCCCGCTTTTGCCGCAGAATCCCGCCACATCCGAAAAACCGACCGGCATCACCGCAGAGAGCAGATGCAGGATATATCGCAGGCTGGGGCAGTTCTCCTTATATTGATTCCTGAAATCCAGGCACAGTCCCTCCTCCAGTTCACAGCAGAAAGCAAACATCATGATCCAGTACTCCGTCTGTGTCAGGAAATAACTTTCCCGCAGGCAGACTGCCGGAAGAAATATCTGCGTTTCCCGCTCCCTCTCTTCCAGCAGCGCCTTTCTCTCTTCAAAAAAACCGGGAGACTGCTCCTGCTGCAGACCCAGAAAGACTTCCGCATATTCCTGCATATGTTCTTCCAAAGAACGGTATCCCTCCGCCATCGGCCATCCTCCTGATATTCAAGACCTGCGCTTTTATAACAATCTCATGCGTTCCACCGGACATCCCTCCGCCGTAAGCGCCGACTCATATTCCGACAGGCAGGAGGTCACGTCCAGGAAATACCCGCTGCTCAGCCGGTCTGTCCCATGCAGGATCACAAAATCCATCTCTATCCCTATGGGGACATTTTTCCTGAGCCAGTCCAGATAACATTCCCGCCCATTCGCCGGCTGTTCCCTGATCAGCACCACAGCCCTGCACTCCTCCGGTTCCTCGATCAGAAACGCGTCCCTTCCGGTCAGGATTCTGGTCATCTCAATGTAATAGCCGCAAGTACCCTTTTTCTTTGCCAGGGAAATGCTCTTTTGCAGAAGTTCCCTCAAAATATCCTCATCCACCTGTTTTGCCAGTTCGCCCCAGCCGATCCAGCGCGCCAGCCTGACCGCCTGGTTTTTCGTACAAAGTTCGGGATCCAGTCTCTCCGCCAGACCGTCGATGGACTTCTCCAGCCCTAGGTACAGATTCTGGTGCACTGCAAGGAAACGCTCCAGCTGACTGTTGCCCTGGTAGATGGCGGGCAGATATTCCGTAAAGCTTTCCTTGGGAAAAGACAGGTCATAACCCCGGAACAGCTGCTCCTTTTCCCTGCTCCGCAGGACCCTTACGGCCAGCCTGGCATAACGGCCGCATCCATTGCCGTACAAAAGCATATTCCGATAATCGGAACGGTACTGCGCGCTCTTTTTATGATCCCTGAACCAGGAGGCCGTATCTTCCCTCAGAAGCTGTTCCCCTTCCTCATCTATCCTGTCAAAGAGCCAGGCATACAGTTCCAGCACCGCCTCCCTGTCGATATCCAGCAGGAGATGATTCCACTCCGTTCCATCCCCGCCGCTGTCGTAGACCTGACTGACAAAGACGGCTGTGTCTTTCTCCGGATCCACGCTCAGTCCGCCATCGTCCTGCTGGAAACCGTACTGACTGCCGCAGCGCAGCAGATTTCTGCCGGATAAACAATGTGTTGGCATCCTTTGATCCTCCTATTCCAGTTCCGTTTTTTCACTGTCTGCGATCACAACCTTTACTTTCGTTCCCACCAGGCGGTATTGTTCAAGGTGCTTCTCCACCTGGCGTCTGTACCACTCCGCAATACCTTTCCCTTCCAGGGGATATGTGGGGGAAATGTTCACTGTCACCGTATTGTTTTTCCACTCCGCCGCTGCCCTGCTGATCATCAGTCCCGGTGTCCCCAGCGCAAGTTCCCTGATATCCTCCTCCGTGACCATCCTGTTCTGGCGCAGGAGCGCTGCCTGCATTTTCTCAAACTGCAGGGAGGGCTCCCTGCGGCTCCTGCCATCCCTGGCTGCCAGATAATTTGTGCATGAGATCCCGGCAAACAGTTCCGGCTGCTGCCATCCTGTGATCCTGCCTGCGGGCACATTGCCTTTTTCTCCCTCCCAGAGGCTCAGGGTCGTCAGCCGCACCCCTTCTTCCGACGGGGGCGGGATCTCGCCGTGCATGCCGTCCCCCAGGACGATCGCATTCTCCTCCCCGTCCCAATGCCATACATTGGGATACCTGTTCTCCTCCGGATCCGCCCTGTCGCAGGAACGGTAACGCCTTTCACCGTCCCCCTGCCGGATCATCAGTCTGACAGAGGAACGCAGCAGCTTTTTCCAGGAAAGGGATATCCGCTGTGCCGCAACACCCGTGACCGGAGCCGTCAACTCTTCCGGAACGGTCTCCCGGGCGGCGCACACCACTTTCACATGCCCTGTACCGTCATATTCCACACAGCGCTCCATGCGATCCGCCTCCACAGGCGCATCGATGCGGACATCCCCCGTGATATCCTCCCACAGCGTCCCATCCCCCTCCGTGTCGGTCTCTGCCTTTTTCAGGATCCAGAGCCTGCCTGTCCTGGCCAGATAGCTTTTCAGCGCCGCCCTGTGACAATGCCCGTCAAATTCCAGTTCTTCCTCGCAGCAGAGCGTATCCCTCTGGACCACCCTGACTGCATTCAGGTAAATCTTATATAAAACAGGCATCCTGTCATACTGTCCCTGCCGTACCCTGCATCTGATCCTGCCGCTCCCGCATTTCCGCCCGTCCGACGACGGCCTGATCCGCAGAATAATGATGCCGCTGAAAAGGAGCCCCGCCGTGTCATCCCTTACAACCTCCGCCTCCTGCCAGCCGTCCGGCCCCTGATATTCCCACGCCAGCCGGACCATACCCGGATCCTCTTTCACGCCGTTGCGCTTCCCCCGTTCGTCCAGGAGCACAAAAAACCTGAAATCTTCCCCCGGCTTCAACGGCTTGTCCAGGACAAGGGTAAAAAGGATCCTCTCCTGCCGGATGTCATCCTCCAGCACAAACCGATTCTTACGGGTGATCCTCATGGCTCTCGTCCCGTCCTCGCTTTCCCCCAGATAAAAGCCCCTCAGGCGGTTTCCGCCAAGTCGCACCTCCTCCTCTGTCTCAAACACCATCTGATCGGATAAAAGCTTGGTGCCCTCCGGCACGATGCGCTCCTGATCCGAACCTGTCTCACACTCAAAAAAGACCCACGTCTGCGCGCATTCCCCCTCATCCGGAGGGACGCCCAGAAGTTTCAGGTATTTCCTGTAATGACTCTGCTGTACCTGATCCAGGTAATAACTCTGCATATCGGCCAGCAGCGCCCACATTTCGATCAGCATGATCCCCGGGTCGGAAATCTCCCTGTGCGTCCACCACGGAGCCTGCGCATCCAGCCTTTTCATGGCCTCTTCATATAATTTGTCATAACTGCTGTCATCCAGCGACATTTCCTGCGGCATTTCCCATATTCTCCATAATCATCCCAAATCCCGCCGTGGCTGTTCGTATCTGCCTTGGGCGCTGCGCTCCCCCGCAGCGATCCCGCGTCAGATCCGCTGTTCCGGGCTGTCGCACAAACGCAGAACACATTTGCATCCCCGCAGCCAGACCGGGCCATCTGCGGACAGGGTTTCCTCCAGCCATTTCCCGATCTCCGGCAATCTGCCGCGAAGCGCATCCTCCGGCCCTGTGAACCGGCTTTCCGCTTCCTCTCCCGGACCGCGCCAAGCTGCCAGCTTCCGGATCGTCCGATCCCTCACTCCCCTGTCCATATCCTCCGGATACACCAGCCCTACTTCCAACACCGCGTCCCTCTGCCGGAATCTGCAGGACTTCACCTGGATCAGGGGATATCTCTCCTGTAACATCAGTTCCATATCCATGGGGGTCAGCAGTCTCCCAAAATGTGCGAAATAATTTTCTCCCGCCTGCCTTTCAGATCTCACGGGCGCCCCCGCGCTCTCGCAGCAGATATCTGACAGGCATACCGCCTCCAGCATCCCCATGCCGGGGGGTTCAAAATAAAAAACGTCCCCCGCCTGGATCCGGGGCATATCCATGTCCCTGTCCGCCTCCCCGGAAATGCTCCTGACAGGAACGTAATTGGCCTGAAAACAGGCTGGGTCTTCTTCCGTTTTCTCCGCCAGTTCCACCCAGAACGCTTCCCTGCCAAAACGGACGCCCTTTCCCAGGATCATCTCTTCTGTAAAAGAGCGGGAACCTGCTCCCGTATACCAGCAGTTATCCGGCGTCACTTCCCGGTCAAAGCCAAGATACATCCTTTCGCCATCCGCCTCCCCGCCATCGGGAACATCCTGCCCCGCGGGCAGCATGCGGCGTTCTCCCAGACCGAAACGGATCTCTTCCAGCACGGGGATGGTCTTGCGGTAATACAGGGCATAGGCATTGCACACCCTGCGCAGACGCAGCCGGATATAGAAATGCTCCTCCCCCTCCACCACGCAGGGTTTCATATCCCGGGGACGATGCCATACATATGCCCGGTTCTCCTCATTTTCCCCACGACAGCCCGTCTTCCATGCCCCGCTTCCTGGCAGTTCACGCCACAGATTCCCATTGAAATATTCCCACAGGGTATCCTCCGCACGCCATTCCCGTACCGTCTGCGTCTGCCGCAGCCAGCGATATTTTTTATATATTTTTTCCCATTCCGCAGAAAGGGGTTCCGGAAGCTTTTCCTCCGTCAGGTAACTTTCCCGGAACCGGAGCCGGATCTCATCCTCCGCTGCCGCCAGGATCCGGTCACATGCAAGGTAACAACAGCAGGCTTCCTCCGGGGACGTGCCAAAAGGGAGTATCTTCCCGCCCTCTCCCACGCCGGAATCCGTCAGGCAGAGATCCGGTTCCCTCTCCTCCTCCGCCGCTTTCAGCGCATATCCCCCGCATAACAATTCCAGCCATTCCCCCGTCAGTTCCTCCTCCGGGGAAAGTTCCAGCCGAACCTGGTACATGCCCCCGTCCAGGTTTGCCGCAAATCCGGGCATCCGTCCCTCCAGCCGGAAGCCGGAATCCGTCAGGCGCCACTCCGCCGGGCAGCCGCATTCCCCGCAACTGACCGTCCATTTCCCCGCCAGGGGCGTGGCAGGGCGTCCCTCCCTATGAAATTTCACCTCAAAGCAAAAATCTTCCGCCCCGTCGCACAGCCCCGGAAAATACCAGCGAAAGACCGGATGGGCCAATTCCTTTGGGACGCCCTGATCCTCTCCGCCCGCCTCATAGGCGAGCCATGCGCACAGTCCTTTCCTGTAAACGGCATACCGCAGTTTTGCCGCAGTAAGCTGCAGCGGGCGAAGCGTCCGGAAACGCACAGGCGCTCCCTGTTCCTGAAGCATATAAGCCTGGCTGCCCGCCTCCAGCCACTGTCCATGCTCCTCGGCGGATACTTTTACCGCCAGTTCCCCTGAAAACCGTTTTTCGCCGGTTTCCCGCTCCGGAACCGCTTTCTGGAACTCCAGTTCCTGCTTCCGCCAGATCTGCTCGTGATGCAGCCGGTTCCTTTCCACCATATCCAGAAAGATATCCGTGAGCACGCTGCCCGCCTCTTCATCCTCCGGTATATACTCCCAGCCCGTCCCATAGGCAAATGCCAGCTTTTTTATCTTGACCTGCGATCTTCTTCTCACGCTTCCTCCCTATTATGTAACGGTTACCTCTATCCTTTCCTCTTCCTCCCGGCCTATGATGTAATAGGTGACGGCCACATGGAGTTCCCCCTGGCTCTCCGGAGACAGCCGGGCATCCACCCGGATATCCCGGATGCGTTTTTCCCACATCTGCAGGGAATTGCGCACCTCGCGGCTGATCATCTCCCTGGTCTGGCTGTCCATATTTTCAAAAAGGAACTGGCGAAGCTTCGTACCAAATTTCGGATGCATCATTCTCTCGCCCGGTTCCGTCAGCAGGATGATCTCCACGGACTGTCTGATATTTTCACTGTCGCTGCTGGTCTCCACCCTGCCATGCTCCTTTGATATTTCAAAAGGGAACTTCCATCCTTCCGTCATATTGGCTCCTGTCGCACTAATTTAAATCTATCATGGCTCCCGAGAGTTTCAGGGGGCCTTTGCTGCTGATCTTTATGTTTCCCTTTCCTGTGACTGAAATGCCTGTGGCGCCGTCAAGGGTCAGTTCCTGGCCTTTGACCTGCACCTGGCTCCTGCCCTGGATCTTCACGGTTTTGGCCTCCAGGGTCAGCTGCTCGCACTGCAGGGTTATGGTGCCGTCTGTTTTCAGTTCGATGCTGCTCTTTCCGCATTCCAGCCGCAGGGAATCCTGGGAGAGGATCCGGGCTTTTCCGTTCTTTTTGTCCAACAGCATGTGGTTCTTCTGTTCCCTGTCCCCAAAAGAGAGTTTCTGGTTCTCCTCGTCCAGGTTCCAGGCCATATGTTGGGATCCGGATATCTCAATATTCTCCTTTCCCTTTTCCCCGGTAAAAAATACGCCGCTTCCGTTCTTCGCCAGGAAACCTTTCTGTGCCTGGCCGTCCTTGTACCTGTCTTTCACAAACTGGCTGTCCTCGGGAAAGCGGCATCCAGTGACCACAGGATGCCGGAAATCCCCGCCCGGAAAAGCCAGGCGCACGATATCGCCCTCCTCGGGCAGGCAGAAAGCGCCGTGATCCTTGCCGCCGTAGCCCGTGAGCACAGGTACATTGTCAAAGATGTCCATCTTATCTTTCATGACTTTTACCTTTACCCTGACGTTGCCATTCCGGGTATCGTCCGAGGCCGCCAGCACCGTCCCCCACATATCGCAGGCAGGGTTTCTGTTGTCCCGCTCCGGAAAAGCGGCGTCATGTTCCAAATAATCTGAGATCATATTTTATTCCAGTTCCGTCTCTCCGTTCCGAGACTTTTTTTATATTTCCACACCCGCTGCAGTGGTGGTGTAGCCGTTCTCGTCCAGCAGGTGGCATACTTCCTGCACGTAGATCCTGCCTGTCAGGCTGGGCGTCTGGTCGCCTGCGATCTCCGCGCAGATCCCGGGCAGGAGTTCCGGCAGACCCGTGGTGATGGCTTCCATGCGGACACATTTTCCCGCCATACGGTTCATCAATGCTTCCGCGCGCTTCTCCGCCTCCTCCCCGGTCTCCAGTTCCATGTCCAGAAAGGTAAGCGCGCATCCGGCCAGCGCCTGTCTCATTTTTTTCGTGAAGGCTCCCGACGCCCCCGGCCAGTCCGCCAGGCCGGAGATCTTTTCATCTTTCCTGTTATATCCGCATACCTGTATGCATCCGGTCTGTTCTCCCATGGTCACTATCCTGCGTACCTTTTGCAGGCCATAGTCCACTGCCAGTTCCAGCACGTCGCCTCCCTCTTTCCGGGCTTTCCGGAATACCGCCTTTCCCGTTCCGCAGAAAAATTCATAATCCAGGCCGGCTGCCAGGCTGCACAGCCAGTCATAATGGGTTTCCCCCCTGATGGTACAATCCTGGTTCAGTTCCCCGGGCAGGGGATCGATCTCCTTTTTTTCCAGGAAACTGCCATAACAGCCGGTGTTCAGGATATCGTTTAATATCTGCCCGGCTTTCTTCTTTCCGGATATCTGGAATACGCTGTTCTTCTTCATCAGCCCTTTCACATCCAGGCAGACCAGCGTATACTCCACATACTGTCCCATGGCGTCTTCCGCCTCCGTCTGATGCAGATATCCCTGGAAGATCCGGGACAGCTTGTCCCCATATCCGGCCTTTATCTCTATTTTCTGCCCCGCGTCAAGATATTTTTCTATCCTGGTAAAATCCTGTTCGGCGCTCTTGTCCGCCTGATAGGCCACGATCGCCATATCCGGTTCCAGCCCCGTGGAGGCGACCACTTCCACCTTTTCCAGATAAATGCCGTCTCCCGATGGTATCTCCCCGGAGGGCGTTATGACCTGGACGCAAGGTTCTAGGAAATCATTGTATTTTTCAGCCAGGCTTTTTCCACTGATCTTTCCCATGTATCTGCTTCCCCATATCCGGAGATCGTTTACAGCTGCATCCGCGGATTGGGACAGCCGCGGTATTCCGTTTTCCACTCGGAAAGGTCGCCTGACAGCGCCGCGCCCGCACTGTTCCCCGCCTTCGCTGCAGGATTCTGCGTGACGGTCTCCTCTCCCACATAGAACCCTTCGATGGAAATGCCCACCTGCGCCCTCACGGGTTTCCCGTCGGGAGCGAACAGGGTGTAATTCACACTCATCCGGGTCAGCGTCCCCGCCACCGCGATGGTGCCCCAGAAAAAATAAATCTGCTGCGCCGTGTATGCTTTCGTCTGCTTCTGGGTTATTTTGTACGTTGAAGTAGTAATCGTCTTGGTATATTTCTCCGTGGTATTGGTGTAGGGATACAGTTTACGGATATCATCCCTCACATCCTCGTAAGAAGTCTGATACAGGTCATTCAGCGTATTAAAAAAAAGCGTGGTGGAAAGCGTCGTCATTCCCTTTTTACGGCCAAGCATGGAATCATACATGGGATACTGCATGCCCATGACACGTCCCGTCTGCATCCAGTCCGCCCTCCACATGCCATCAACCTGCGACACATCGGACAGGCCGATGGCTTCCTCAATGGATATCTCCGCAGGGTTGAAAGGCACATAGAACCCGTCCTTCAATTCCATATGTCCGTCTTTGTATGTTCCGATAAACGCTTTTTGGTATTCCGGCAATCCTGTCACCTGCCTTTCCGGATCCGTTCATGGCGGAGGCGGTCTTCTATCTTCTCATAGACCCGGAGGGAGACCGCCGGAGTCAGCGCCCTTTCCACATTACCGGCTCCGAAGATCTGCTCCATCTGCCTTGCCGCCAGCGACGGGCGGGATCTGTAATACTCCTGCTGTTCCTTCATCTGTCTCTGCACCGCTTCTTTCACCAGGGGCGTCAGCATTTCCCGGATCCGCTCCCTCTCCCTGGCCGGATCCGGCTGCTGCCCGCCTGCAGGTTTTGCTCCTTTCGGGGAAGCATACTCCATGTTCACGGGCGGTCCGGCGACCGCCCTTTTTATATATGTTTTCATTCAGATTTCTACCCTATTACGACAATATTTTCATAGCTGACCTCAAAGCTGTTGGTCAGGATGCTGTTCTGTTCCGCGCTCAGTTCTCCCACTTCCCAGGACTTTAGGATCAGTCCCGTGAACAGATAACTTTTCAGGGGGACTCCCCGGTTGTCCATGACGATCAGGTTCAGCGGACCCTCCAGCCTTACGCCGGTCAGGCAGAAAGGATGCTCCAGCCCCCTGCAGACGCCCTTTTCCATGCGCAGTATCCTCTCGCCGCCGCAGTATTTGGGAAAAACATGCACGCTGGTGTTCAGGCCGCCCTCGTGATAGGTCTCCGTTTCCACTCCGCGGCTGATCCCCGACACTTTCTGGAATCCCATGATGATATTGTTTAAAAAAGCAATAAACCGGTAACCGGGTATGGGATCCACAATGGGTAATGACAACTGTTCCATATGCTCCTCCTGTCTTACGGTCTGAACAGATTCTTTTCACCGTTTATCTTCCTGTTGATGCGGTTGATCTCCTCACAATACTTTTTCCTGGACAGGCAGGGCATTTTCAGGATATGCTCTTCCGTCCAGTGAAAATAGTATCCAATGAAAGAAACCTCCTGGAACAGCTCCTCCCGGCCGGTAACGGTCATTCCCCCAAAACAAAATTTAAGGTGTCGGTAAAGCTTTTATTGCAGTAAGGGCACTGTACCTGGATCGCAGGCTCCTCCACATTGTTGATGGTCTCGTACATATTCTGCAGGAACGCGAAGTCGGCCGGGAACAGCTTTTCGATCACTTCCGGCGTAACACACTCCACGCCCTCCAGTTCCGTCACCACCCGGGACAGCAGGATCACCGGCATATAGTCGGCGTTGGCTTTCACTCCGGGAGCCCTGGCCGCCTCGATCTCATCCAATGCCGTGACCATCCTCATGACACCCCTGCGATGGAGATTTCCCGCCGGATCCGCGTATCCTCTGGGGAGCGTAAATTCATATTTCGTCTGCAAAAACATATTTCCTCCCATTCCGCCGCGCTGACCGTTTACTTGTCGCGGGTCACGCCCTCATGGGCCAGTTCCAGCGTCTCCACCGCCACCTCGTTGCTGGTGGCATTGAAATCCGGCGCCGTGTACTTGGTGGGCCACGCGGATATTACGGTCCATTTCGCGATCTCCGCCTGTTTGTCATCGTGGAGGCTGATCACCACCGTCTTGCGGTTGATGGTGCCGCCTTCCACTTCCTTCATCCAGTTATAAAGTTCCATGGAATCGGTCATGCCCCATTTCAGCGTGATGTTGCCGTACTTGATCAGACCGGGCTGCTTGCCCACCGTATTGACGGCAAAATTGCCCTCCCGGTACTCGATGGGATCCGATGAAATGTCAGGCGCGCTGACTTCGGAAAATCCGCCCACCGACTTCCCGTCGATGGTGACGTCATAATTATATTTTTTAAAGGGATATACCATTGCCATATATTAAACCTCCGTTCCGGTTCCGTTTTGGGTTCCTGTCCTACGCTCACTGTGCCGTCTCCATCTTCTGGGTGATGCGGAAGATGACGAATTCGGCGGGACGGACGGGCGCCACGCCTATGATACAGATCAGCCTTCCGTTCAGGATGTCGTCTTCCGTCATGGTGCTCCTGCCGATGTTGATAAAGAATGCCTCGTCGGCCGTGCTGCCCGCCAGGGCGCCGTTGCGCCATTGTGTGGTCAGGAATACCCGTATGGTCCCCTCCACCCTGGACCACAGCATCTCGTCGTTGGGCTCGAACACCGCCCAGTTGGTGTTGGCGCGGATGGATTCCTCTATAAAGATAAAGAGCCGCCTCACATTGACATATTTCCAGTTGCCATCGCTGGAACAGGTCCTGGCGCCCCATACCCGGATGCCCTGTCCGGGAAGCGCCCTGATCAGATTGATGCCTTTGGGGTTCAATTTCCCCTGTTCCGCGTCATTGTAATTGACGGAAAGTCCCGTGCAGTTCCGCACTGTCTCGTTTGCCGGAGCCTTGTGCACGCCCCTGGTGTTGTCCGTCCGCCCGTAGATGCCCGCCATGGCTCCTGAGGGCGGAAGATAGGTATTGCGCCTTGTCAGCGAGTCATAGCACTGCAGCCAGGGATGATACATGGCCGCATAGCTGGTATCCACGTTTTCCCGGAATTCCTGCAGATCCGATACTTCCTTGTGCTCCAGGGGCATATCCAGAATGGCAAAGCGGTTTCCCATGTTCTCGCAGTGGCTCACCAGGGCGCTCTGCACCGCCGGATCCGTGATCCCGGGGATCGCCATGATGCTCACATCCGATAAGGTCTTGAAAGCCGTCAAGCCCGTTCTCCTATCAGGCGCGCCGTCCTCGCCCTCATACATGGACGCGTCGATGTCCTGGGAAATGGCTCCGTCGCTTCCCCCCGCCAGGGATATCACCATGGCCGCTTCCTCCTCTTTTCCCAATAAGTCGTCTATCATGCCCGCAGTCAGGTTTGCCGGATTCGTCTTCACCGTCACGATCTGGGACTTCTCCAGCGCGTTATCCACATAATTGCTGCGGTCGGGATTGAAAGAGACGCTCTCGTACTGCTCAGAGGCCGTATCGTCCTGTATGGTCAGCCCCCACTCCGTAAGATATAAAAATACTTCAGGAGGCGTGCCGTCTTTTTTCCCCGGTTTTTGCGGCTGGGGATCTCCCTGCACAGGCTCATTTGCATCGGGGGGGTTCGTATCGGGATTCCCCGGGCCGGGGTCTTTCTGCGCAGGCTGTGTTGGCTGAGGATCTCCCTGCGCAGTCTGTTCGGGCTGAGGGTCTCCCTGCACAGGCTGTTTCGGCTGTCCTGATGCATCTTTCAGCTTTGCCGCTTCTGTTTTCACGCACTTCAGGGTGACTTTACCCCCATCGATCTTCTGCACCACTCCGAAGAAGAACGGGCTGTTCCTTTCCGCTTTCTGCAGACAGACCGTATCTTCCGCCTGCAGGGCGGAAGCATCCTCCAGCTGGCACGTGATGGTATATGGTTCATTCTCCGGCTGATTTTCCACAATATTCCCCACGCTGGTCCGGTTTTTTGCCAGCAGCGTGAACCTGACCCGGACGCTGTTTCCCCAGGCGCCGGGATCAGATGCCGTCAGTTTCAGGAACGGATCCTTTCCGGTTTCTAAGATACCCCCTTCCGCCTCCGTTGACAGGCATTTGCCCTCTTTGTCTTTCTCGCAGACTCTCATGACATAGCAGGAGGAACCCCCGTTATTGAAAAACTGCTCCACCGCATAGGGCAGGAAGCGCTTTTTTCCATAGGTACGTTCCGGCAGATAGCCGCCGAAACGCCTCTGGTAGTCCGCCATGCTGGTGATCAGCACCGGCAGTCCCCTGACCGGTCCTTTCTGCGCCATTCCCACAAATCCCGCAGTGCTGGTTCCCACGCCTTCCATGGCCTTGATGCCGGAATCAAACTCTTCCACATATACGCCGGGTGATAAATATTCTGCCATATTTCTCCTTTCCGCCGTCACGAGACGGCCGCAAAACATTTTATGATAATAGTACCATGGGCTGCAGGGGCGCGGAAACCTGTATGTTTCCCCCGTACAGACACTGTAATCTGGAATCCGTGTTCAACGCCTGCTTCCCCTTTATCTTCACCTTCCCGCTGACTCCCGTCCAGTCCTGCACCGTGCAGGGAATGCAGGGAACCGGCGTGAACACTCCCAGGGCTGCGGCTGTGGCTGCAATCACCATGGGATTTGCCGGATTGGAACACATGCCAAAGGGCAGGATATTCAACAGCGGGATATGATCCGTTTTCACCGCCACGGGAAGCATGGACTTTACTTTTTTGTCCGGCAGCACCATGATCGGTGTGGGCACGTTCCCAAAACTGCATTTCAATAAGGTTCCCTGAATCACCACAGGCTTCATCACGATTTCCTTTCCACGCCATAATCTCTTTCCTGCACCCTGCTGACCCTGCGCTTCCTCCCGGATCCCACCAGCACGGGCACAGCGCTCACGTACACCGCCGGCTGCAGGGGGCGGTCAAAGCTGCCCCAGAGGCCTATCTTGAACTCCACGCTCTCCCGCAGGAAAGAAATCTGCAGCGCCTGGCTGCCCTCCTGTTCCAGGAGGGGATTGTCGTACACCGTCCGGATCACCTCGTTTAACAGTGTCTGGATCTGCTCCCGCTGCACCCCGCCAAACCGATGCGCCTCATTGCAGAATATCAGATAGGAGAGTTCCACGGCCTTGGGAGGGAAGCGTCTCTCCTCATCGCCAAGGATCACCTCCGATGTGGCCATCATGGAGTAGTCCTGTATGTCGTAGAGATAGATCCCCACCCGGTAATCCGCCTCCTCCCAGGGCGACGCAAACATGATCAGATCCCTGTCCTGCACCGGATCCGGGCAGAGTTCCCTCCGCAGCAGTTCCAGGAGGCTCTTTCCCGCCTGCAGGATCTCGCTGCCTAAACGCTCCTTACCGCTGTCCATGAGATGGCCACCTCCCTGCTGCGTTTCCGGCGGCATCTCTTTTTCAGTGTCAACGCCACCTGAAAGGTTCCCGCCTCCACATTCTGCAGAACCGCCTGCCTGAGGATCTCCTGTCCGTTACACACGTCAGGGAACAGACTCTCGTCCCCCTGTGTGATCCGATACCGCTTCCTGTCCCGTTCCCAATACGCATAGGATACTTCTTCCCACACCCTGCTGCAACGCAGGAATACTTCCTCCCCCGGGAAGCCGTGGGAGACTTCTTCCGACAGGAGCACCTGCCCTTTCCTGTAACGGCTGGGAACCGGGATCACGATGATCCCCCTGTTGATCCTGCTCTTCCTGTCCGCATCCATCAATTCCCGGAACCGCTGCTCCGTCAGCAGATCCTCCGGCGGCTGGAAAGGCGGCGGCATGGGTGGTCCGGGTTCAGGGAGTCTGGGAGCCGGAGGCATAGGGGGCGGAGGCACAGGAGCCGGAGATATGGGAAAACGCCAGATATGCTTCAGAAGCTTCCTCCACCGGATATCCAGAATACCGTTTTCCTCTGCAATCCCTCTCAGCGCCGCCTCTTCACAGGGACGATTCACATAAATGCGCAAATGTTCATCCTTTATCAGGAAAATGTGTCCGCCGGCCTCTTTCCGCCTCAGACAGGCAAGAGGCACCCAGTTCCCGCCCTGATCCTGCCCTGGCAGATCCCGCAGGTATCTCTTGACGGTTCGATCGTAGGACGAGGTAGTCTCTATCTGGAACTGACATGCGGAAATCTCCGAGGTCTCCGCATTTCCCGTGAGAATCTCCAGCCGGCTGATCTCCAGCATCACCGGAAGCGTCCTGTTCTCCTCCGTGCAGATATCCCACTCCCGCTGCAGGCTGCCGGAACACATCGCCGGTTCTTCCTCCAACATACAGCCGTTTTCCCCCGAATGGGCGAAAACGGCGCCCTGTAATTTCAACATGCCGCGCCATCCGATACTGCTGTCACTCTCCCCCGCTGTCCTGACCTGTATACGGATCCTGAAGAGACTGTCGGCGGGAACCACTTTCGGGATCCGTACCGTCAGTTTCACCGCGCCGTTTTCATACAGCGTCTTTTCCTCTGTGAGAACGCTTTCCCTATGGAGGGCTTCTTTCTTCAATTCATGATATTTCGACATTTCAAAGGTATGCAGGGCATAGGTTTCCGCGATCACGGAAGGCTGATACGATTCGCCGTTCTTGAGGTATTCGCGCTCCATCTCCAGCGTCCGCTCATCGTAACAGATTCCCAGGACGAGATCCTGCCCCGCTTCCGGTTGGAGACCACCTATCTCATCCGGTTTCACCACCCTGTCCTCAGACACCACCAGGATCCTCCCCTGAGGGTCTATGGCGCTTCCCCTGGAAAGGAACAGCTTTCCGCCCCGCCCCGCGCGCACTTCCAGGCCTTCAATGATGCCCCATCCGCAGAACTTCCGGTTCATGAACTCCCGCTTACTGTTTCCGTAGTCCTGTTCCCTGGTCAGATCCGTGGCGCGGAGAAGTTTTCCCATGTAATACGTGCTCTTCAGGAACGGATAGCTGTCCGCGCTCTTTTCGTTTTCCATATGATCCCTCCCGTTGTAAAAACGTCCCGCCTATATCTTATCAGTAAACGCCATTAAAATACATTTTTACTATACATCTGTAGTAATAAACAAAAATCATGCCGGATTCTGTCGGGCAAATGCGAAAATCCCCCACAGGCTTCCGTGCCCGTGGGGGATCGAATCATTTCTTATATGGATTTTTACCGCTCATCGCGTTTTTTCATAAGACCGCAGGACTTCTTTTCCGGGCAGTACCCCAGCTTTTTGCATTTGGGTTCGCAGTAATGATCGATGATATACGCCCATTCGCCGGAAAGTTTCCCCAGTTCCGAAAGGACGTCATGCATCATGCCCCGGTATTCCCAGTTTGCCCTGTTACAAAGACGCTGCTGGCACATATCCAGGATATTCCGCAGGTTCCGCTTGTCCACGATCTTGGTCTGCATCCCCAGCGGCAGGAGCATGGCGATATCCTCCCTGGGGATCTGGCATTCCTCCAGCAGATACCGGGTGCTGGCCTTGATCTCGGCAATGCACTGCTCGTAGCGCGCTTCCGCCTCTTTATTCCGCTTTACGGAATCAGGGACAATGTAGTCGAAATCATTGTAATCGATATACCGGGTACTGGCCTGCAGACGCGTGGGCGCGCCGCCGATATGGGTATACCATTCCCTGATCACCCTGGCGGAATAGCCCTCCATGACCATCTCCACATTCACATATTCCAGAACCCGTCCATGCCCTGATTCCAGGCAGTCAAGACCTCTCCTGTAATTTTTGTCCCTGTCCTGTATGTCTCCTCCCCAACATACCCCTGCCCTCTGTCCCATCAGGGTCAGCGGGTATTTCGTGGTTTCCTCCAATATGATTATCCTGCCCATTTCCTTGTTCCTTTACCGTGTTTTTAGCGTTTATAGACGATGGCTTCCGCAACCTCTTCCGCCTTTTCCTCAGTGCCCAGCACGCCCGCAATGGCAAGTCCGAAATCGATGGCTGTGCCCATGCCCCTGGAAGTGATCACATGGTCTGAAATCTCCACCGGCCCCTTTGTGACGTCAGCGCCCTCCAGGTGGCTCTCAAAACTGGAATAGGAGCAGGCGTTCCTGCCCTTTAAGATGCCCCTGTGCCCGAAAATACTGGGAGCCGCGCAGATGGCGGCAATATATTTCCCTTTTTCATAAAAGGCGTCTATCTGTTCCATCAGTGGTCCGCAGGCCTCCAGATTCTTCGTTCCCGGCATGCCTCCCGGCAGGATCAGCATATCGTAAGCATCGAACTCCGCCTGGGAAAACACCTTGTCCGCTTTCACTTCCACGCCGTGGGAACTGACCACCCGGTCTTTCTCCGTGATCGACACCATGTCGATGGTTATCCCGGATCTTCGGCAGATATCCACCACCGTCAGCGCTTCTATCTCCTCAAAGCCCTCCGCTAAAAAAATGGCTGCTTTACCCATAAATTTCCCTCCTGTTCTCATTCTAAACATTTTTTATTTCGTCAGTTATCTTATTATACCCTGCTTCGCCAAAAAATTCAATTATGGCTTGGGAAATCGGAGAATATATGGTATAATGTCCGCAAAGGGCAGAGTCAAGTGCCCGAAGAGGCATCTGCCGTGCTGGCACGAGCAGATGCTTCTTTGGGCATTTGACGAGCGAAGCGAACCCGAAAAATCCTTGATTTTTCGGGTCTCTGCCCGGGACTTGCAGTAATATGGTATAATCCAAACGAGGTGAGTTACTTTATGGAAATAGAGCGAAAATTTACGATCAAGAAGCTTCCCGCCAATCTGGGAAGTTACCCGTTTCACCATATTGAACAGGGGTATCTGAACACGAATCCCGTGGTTCGTGTCCGCAGGGAAGACGAGGAATATTATCTGACCTACAAGGGGAGCGGCATGATGGCGCGGGAAGAACATAATCTGGCGCTGAATAAAGAATCCTACTATCATCTGCGGGAAAAAGTTGATGGTAATATCATTTCAAAAAAGCGTTATCTGATCCCATTGACGCATCCGACATTTCGTGAAGATTTCCCCAAACCGCCTGCGGATTATTCCCTGACCATCGAACTGGACGTGTTCGATCCTCCTTTCGCCCCCCTGATCCTGGCGGAAGTGGAGTTTGGGAGCAAAAAGGCGGCAGAGGCTTTTGTCCCCCCCGACTGGTTCCTGGAGGATGTGACCTACTGTCCGGAATATCACAATTCCTACATGGCAATGCAGGTATGGCAATGACAAACTGGCAGGCGCCTTTACACAGCGCCTGCCATCTGATGTTTCATGGTGAATTTTTCGTGGTACATCATTCTGTCCGCCCGCCTGGAAGTATCGTTGATATCATAGTCCAGCCGCTTGTCATACAGTTCATATCCGCAGGCTATCCTGATCAGGATGTCATCGTTTTCCCGGTTGTATTTTTCGCACTTCTCCTTCATCCGGTCGATACGTTTCTTACAGTCCTCCAGGCTGCGGTTCTTCAACAGCACGCAGAACTCATCCCCGCCCATCCGGTAACAGCGCCCGCTGTCCCCGAAACACTCGTTGATGATCCTGGCGCTTTCTTTAATGTATTTATCCCCCATTTCATGACCCTGGGTGTCGTTGCACTTTTTCAGGTCGTTCAGGTCGCACATGACCACGATGCAGTGCTCCGGCTCGAACCCGCCGCCGATATCATCCGCGTAGGCCGTCCTGTTAAACAGTCCCGTCAGCTGGTCATGATACGCTTTCTCCTCCAGCTTCTTCGCCTGCATACCGATCCTCATGAGTTCTTTCGCTTCCTGCATGGTGCTGACACCCAGCACCAGATTATAGATCAGGAAGTTGAAGATTCCCAGAAAACTCTGGAATTTCCCCTTTGTCACGTAATATATGATCATATCCAGCACCAGACCTACCGCACAGAGGGCGATACAGAAAATATTCTTTTTCAGCTTCCCGTTCAGACCCACGGTCTTCACTTCCCACACCATCATGATGACGCAGACCGCCGCCAGCAGAAGCAGCAGCACATGGATCAGCTGCAGCATCTGCCGCATATCCAGGATATGCAAAAACTGAACCGCGATCACCACGCATGTACCCGCCATGCTGGCGATACAGGGAATATTCCAGATGAATCTGTCCGCGCTGCTGTGCATCTGTCGCATGAAAAGGCAGTAGGGCACCGGCACCAGCGCAAGCAGCAGGAAATCCGCATAGGAAAACGCCACTCTGCCGGGTACCAGCAGATAAAAGGCATTGGTATCCACCACCTTCCAGCAGCCCAGCAGAACGGAAAAAATGCCCAAAAACAGCAGGCTCCCGTCAATCTCCGTATTCCTCCTGTTATACAGAATGTATGCAATATAAAAACCGCCTATCAGGATAGCAAAAATCCCGCATATGATACTGGGCAGCGACGCCAGGATCCTGTCCCTACAGATGGCGTAGCGGCTCCCCAGGAAAAAATCCGGAATAAAATCATTGGAAGTTTTGTAGACGGGAACAATCTCAATGGTCACCTGCTTCCCGCTGTCATGCTCCGACAGCATGACCACATTCCACACACAGCCGGTAGTGCTTCCAAAAGCATTGCCTGCATCCGGCCTGATACTGTAGACCTCTTCCCCGTCCAGGCTCACCGTGACCAGCTGGTGCAGGGAGAAGAAGATCAGGGAATCGTCGGAATCAGGCAGCTGCCCCACATTGAAAGAATAAACCGACTTCTGCCCCGTAGGATAATTCGCATCCCTGACGATCTCCCTCTGATAGTCCGTCACCTGCGTATAGCCCTCCGGCTCATGCCGCTGGCTGACATCCATCCGGAATGTGACAAACATAAAAAGGAACACCCCCACGCAAATGACCAGGACCGCCAGATAACTCCACTCAATGATCTTTTTCATACCCGCCTCCCCCTTCTTTTGTATCCTATGGAACCTACCTTATCAGATATACGAAATATGCCGCGTACCCCGCCAGCATCACCGCGCCCCCCAGCCTGCCCAGGCTCTTCTTCCGCACCACGCAGACCAGCAGAAGAACCATGGCGGCAACAGCCGTGATGCTGTCCACCAGGAAATCCGCCTTGTAGGCTACCGGAGTGATCAACGCGGACGTACCCACCACGAACAGGATGTTAAATACATTGCTGCCCACAATATTGCCCACCGCGATGTCCGCCTTGCCTTTCAGCGAAGCAGTCACGCTGGTCACAAGCTCCGGAAGCGAGGTCCCGAAAGCCACGATGGTCAATCCGATCAGCCTGTCGTCCATACCGAATATGACGGCCAGTTCCGTAGCCGCATCCACTGTCACGTCACTGCCGATCACGATCATGGCCGCCCCCACCACTACCATCACGATCATCTTAAGCAGGCTAGTTTCTTTTTCCTCCTGCTCCGCTTCCGTCGGCGCTTCCCCTTTCTTCGCCATCTTCAGCAGATACAGCAGATACAGGATCATGAACACCCAGAGGATCACGCCCTCCAGCCGGCCTACCCGGTTATCCGCCAGTCCCATGGCCGCCAGCAGCACCGTGATCACAATGGTAAAGGGAATCTCATATTTTATGGTGGATTTCTGGACCGCTATGGCGCGAATCACGGAAGTCAGCCCCAGGATCACCAGCACATTCATGATATTGCTGCCCAACACATTCCCGATGGTGATGCCCGCGCTTCCTTTCAGCGCGGAAGTGATACTGACCGCCGCCTCTGGCAGGGACGTCCCCATTGCCACGATGGTCAGGCCGATCACCAGCTGGGGGATGCCGAACCTGTCCGCTATTTTGGAAGCGCCCTCCACAAACCAGTCCGCCCCTTTCATCAGCAGTACGAATCCGACCACCAACAATACAAACTGAATCAGAATCTTCATTACCCCATTCCTCCCAAAACCTTGCTCTATATCCGGCCTATGCCAGTTTTTTCAGAAAATCCTGTTCCGGCACGGGCTTGGAAAAATAGTAGCCCTGCAGGTAGTGGCATCCCATCTCCTCCAGGATATCCCGCTGTTCCCGGGTCTCCACACCCTCGGCCACGATATGCTTGTTCAGTTCCTGCATCATGGACACGGTATAACGCAGGGCGCACATGGCCCTTTCATTTTCCATGGCATACCACACCATACTCTTGTCCAGTTTCACGATCTGGAAAGGATACTTCAGGACGTTCGTAAGATTGGAATACCCCGTCCCGTAATCGTCCAGCGAGAAAGTAACGCCTCCCACCGTCATCCTCTCCATGATATTCCAGAGAATATCCCTGGTGATCACTGTCTCCGTGACCTCCAGATTGATGCAGGAATAAGGGATATCGTACTCATCCATGATGCCGTAAAGCATCTCGCAGATATCCTCCTGCATACACTGCACGACGGACAGATTCACCTCTATATAGTCAATGCCCTTTTCCCAGATCCGCTCCCTGGCCATCATCTCACAGACCGTGCGGAACACGAACTCGCCGATCTGCAGTATCATACCGTTCTTCTCCGCCATGGGGATAAATTCCTCGGGGCTGATAAATCCCAGTTCATCATCGATCAGCCGGATCAGCGCCTCCGCGGAATTATACCGCTTTTCCTCAGCGGAATAGATGGGCTGGTAAAATACCTGAAAAGTACTGTTATCCAACGCCTGCTGCATGGCCTGCAGGATCCGGTTCTCGCGGCGCATATCGTTCAGGACCTCGCCGCTGCCATGGAGCACCCTGTCGTCAGCGCCCTCCGCCTGGAACACTTCAGCATAATCGATGGAATCCATGACATCCTCTATGGTAGAGACCTCCTCAGGATAATCAATCTGTAAAATACTGATCCTGACCTGGATATTCATGCCGCCGGATACAATGGGCTGGGCAAATTCCTGCTGCAGGGCGTCTATGATCTCTTCCGTCTTCCTCCGCCCATCCGCCATGACCGCAAACCTGCCCTCGGAAATGGAAAACAGGAGACAGGGCTTCACCGTATCTTTCAGATGCCCCATGGCCTGCTTCATCATCACCTGGCAGAAACTCACGCCCGCCGTCTCCCGTACCAGCTGGAAATTCCTTATGGTCACCACCAGCAGCTGAAAGCGTTCCTCCGCCTCCACGGCGGCGCCTATCACTTTTTCAAATCCCCGGCGATTATAGACGCCCAGAAGCTTGTCCTCATCCTCATCCGGGTTTTCCAGGGACATATACAGTACCAGCAGGGACAGTGAAGTGGCAAACTGGAGCATCAGCACCTGGGGAACGAATATCTGAACCAGAATACCCGCCGCTGACGCCAGCAGATACAGATAGACCGAGGATCTCTGCCAGATCGTCATCTGTTTCCGGTAACGCAGGGTGACAGCCACCGTTTCCGCCATATAAATAACAGCCGATATATATAGCAGGAAAAATCCTTTCCCGTGACAGTAGCCCTCCGCCGGATCATAATAAAAGATCAGATTTGTCAGCGGGGAAGTACAGATCAGCGCCGCCGCGCAGGTCACGGGAACATACAATATCAGCCTGTCTTTCCTTGTCCACGATTCCCTGCGCTTTTCCAACGTCAGAAGATACATATAATAAAGATACGGAGCCATGTTGAAAAGGATCAGGTAGACCACGTTTACCACATTGACAGTCAGGGCGGACAGCCTGTATTCATCGATCACAACGGTAACGATATCCAGGATATCAGTAAACAAAGACAGCCACATCAGCCTTGTAAAAACATGGCTCTGGGGCTGCATGATCGTTTTCCTGTGGTAGTAATGAATCAGAATGACTGTTGTAAGGACGATAGCCGCAATGTCATAGTGAATATTGTACTTCATACTGATCCTCCATCCTGATGTCGGAATATCACACAATGCGGATAGTGGGACTCGAACCCACACGCCTCGCGGCACAAGAACCTAAATCTTGCATGTCTGCCAATTCCATCATATCCGCCTGAAGCCGCAGGAGACACTGCGGCATATCAGCACATTCATTATACTCTCGCAGTTTCTTCTTTGTCAATCTCCTGTTCCGATATGACTGATGATATCCCTGTTTATTTTGATCAGGAAAAAAGTCGTCATCCCAAGGCTCATCAGTTCGGCGATGGGAAAGGCCCACCAGATCAGGTTCACATTGCCGCTCAGGGAAAGCAGGTACGCCACAGGCAGCAGCACGCAAAGCTGTCTGGCAATGGACACAATCATGCTGTAAATGCCATTCCCCAGCGCCTGGAATACACTGCCCGTCACAATACAGTAACCGGCGAAACAGAAACTCAGGCAGATCGTACGCAGGGCGGGCACGCCGATCGCCAACAGTTCCGGCGTGGCGTTAAACAGCCCGATCAGCTGCGCCGGGAACAGCTGCATCACGATCAGTCCCACCAGCATGATACCCACGGCATATTTGATACTGCTTTTCATGGTTTTGACCACCCGCTCCCTGCTGCCCGCGCCATAGTTATAGGCGATGATGGGCACCATGCCGTTGTTCAGGCCAAATATGGGCATGAAGATGAAACTCTGCAGCTTAAAGTACACGCCGAACACTGTCTGGGCCGCGCCGAACGCCCCCAGGATCAGGTTCATCCCATATGTCATCACGGAACCGATGGCCTGCATCACGATGGAGGGGATTCCTACTTTATAAATGTGCGCGATCAGATTTCCGTTGGGACGGAATCCCTTGAAAGTGATATGCAGTTCCTTGTTAAATTTCAGGTTAAACAGGATGGCCATGACCGCCGCCACGATCTGTCCCGCCACCGTTGCCACCGCAGCGCCCGCAACGCCCATCTCAGGCATCCCGAAATAGCCGAAGATCAGGATCGGATCCAGGATCAGGTTGATGACCGCCCCGGCGCCCTGGGTGATCATGGCATACAGCGTTTTGCCCGTGGACTGCAGCAGCCTCTCGAAAATGGTCTGCATGAAGATCCCCAGACCTGCCCCGCAGCAGATGGTCAGATAAGCCACCCCGTACTCCCGCACCTGGACGATCTCCGTCTGGCTGGCAAAGAAAGGACGGCTGGCAAACAGGCCGATCAGGGCAAATACCACATAGCTGACCGCCTCGATGAAAATACCGTTGACGGCGATGGTATTTGCCTTTTCAAAATCCTTTTCCCCCAATGTCTTGGACAGGAAAGCGTTGACGCCCACCGCCGTCCCCACGGACACCGCGATCATCAGCGTCTGGATGGGAAAGGCCAGGGAAACCGACCGCAGCGCGTATTCATTGATCTGGGAGACGAAAATGCTGTCCACGATATTGTAGAGCGCCTGCACCAGCATGGAGATCATCATGGGCAGCGACATGCTGATCAAAAGCCTGTTTATGGGCATGACGCCCATCTTGTTTTCCTGTTTTGTGTTTTCCATAGCAGATTTTTCTCCTGTTTTATCCTGTAAATAAAAAATACCCATGAAGCCTCATGGGTTCGCAGCGGATACCTGCCGCTTTGCTCACAGTGAGACATGGGGGATTCGAACCCCCGACAACTTGATTAAAAGTCAAGTGCTCTACCGACTGAGCTAATGTCCCCGATATGATTCTGCCACACACAGACAGCCCTGACTGACCCTGCATGGAAACAGGGCTAGCTGGATTCGAACCAGCGAATGCAGCAGTCAAAGTGCTGTGCCTTACCGCTTGGCGATAGCCCTATGATATGACACCAAGCGTGTCATTGCGACACAAATCGTAATGAAGGTGGATAAAGGGATTCGAACCCTTGGCCTCCAGAGCCACAATCTGGCGCGCTAACCAACTGCGCTATACCCACCATATATCAGCGTGCCCGAAGGGATTCGAACCCCCGACCCACGGCTTAGAAGGCCGTTGCTCTATCCAGCTGAGCTACGGACACACACTATTTCATTCGGAAACAGACCGAACATATGGTATTTTAACTTATTATTTTATACTTGTCAACAGGTTTATGGAAAAAACTTCAGCTACTTCAGAGCCTTTGCTATATCCAGCAGATAAAACTGCTCATCCTCGGACAGTTCTTTCGTAACCTGATACAGTTCCGCCAGAATCTTTGTGCTCTGCACCACCTCGCTGGTATCCTCCATTTTTCCCATACCGCGCATAAGCCATTCCCTGTTGATCCGCAGGGTCTGGCATATGGCATTGACCACAATGGCCTGGGGGACCGTCTTATTCTTTTCTATATTAAATATGACGCCCCGGGACACACCTATCGCTTCCGCAAGAGAATTTTGCGTATAACCGTGCTTTTTGCGGATATAGGTCAACCGCTCCCCTAAAGTATTCATGACTTTCTCCCTCGCTTCCCTGTCCTGGTACAGACATCATAGCACATTCCAACAGGGGAAAAGAGATTTTTTCACGAACGGTATGCCCACACGCACGAAATGCATATCGGAAAATATTGAACCCGGTTTTATCTCAATTTCGATTCAATCTGCGCTTCAACGCCCTGGCTGCATCCAACAGGTAAAGCTGCTCGTCCTCGGACAGTTCGCTGACGAACTCATACAGTTCCCTGAGCACTTTATCACTCCGCCCGGGATCCTCTTTCTGCTCCATCTCGCCCACACCGTTCAGAAGCCAGTCGCTGTTTATTTTCAAAGTCCGGCAGATGGCATTGATCACGATGGTCTGGGGAACCGTCTTATCTTTCTCCAGATTAAAGATCACGCCCCGGGATACGCCGATGGATTCGGCAAGCGAATTCTGCGTATAACCGCTGTGTCTGCGGGCGTAGTTCAGCCGTTCACCTAAAGTCTCCATAATCCGTAATCCGCCTCCTTAAGAAACAGTATATAAAAATATTTTTTCATTGTCAATGCATTTGTTCATTTTCAACGCCTCTATTCATTGTCAATGCATAATTAATATTTTATTGTCATTGACACTGAATATTTTGCATGTTACAATTCATTCATAAAGCACCGCGAGAGGAGATGAATGCTTTGATAACGCAATCAAGTTCCGGACAACGAACGGGAATAGCAGATGAAATCATTGATAACGCAATCGAACTCCCGTTGGAAAATCAGGAACTCCTTTTAATGATGGCGAAAGCAATGCAGTATACGCGAGCCTGCGTCTCACGCCAGGGAACAGCCCGTTCCCCGTCACCGGCTTCGGAAATGGATACATAAAATCAATAAAATCGAAGCGTCGTAACGCTTCGGAATAGAGGAAAATCTTTCGGAAAACATCTTGCCTGAAAGCAAAAGAAAAGCCGTCCCACGAAAATAAGTCCGCAAACTTCAGAAAGGCATGGTCAACAATATGTATCACCGTAACTATCATTTCCAGCAATATCATAACGGTTGTTTTTCGGCAGGGGAAGCCCTTATGGTCGAAGTTCCGCACCCTGGAAAATATCAGGTCACTTTCACTTTCAAAACAGAAATTCCCCTGAAAAGAGTGTCCGTCCGCACATGCGCAGGAAATCCTGTGTTCACAGGAAATATTCCCGCAGGTGTCTCCAAACAGAGCATTGCCGTGAATGTAGGGAACAATGTTTCCGATGACGAGCGCCGCATATGTCAGGACAGAACCATTACCGTAACCGTAACAGCGGATGCGGACTGTCTCAGCGGATTATCCGTCCGTGAGATCTCCTGCCCTGTCATCTACATAGCAGGTTCTGCGGATACTATGTCCTCCTTTCATTTACCGGAAGGCTGCTCTGACACATGGAAGCAGATGCTGACGACATACATCGGCCATAAGGCTGCCATATCCGATTATTCCCGTCCGGGACTTACCACCGAGTCCTTTCGGAAAGAGGGACAGTGCGCGGCAATTTATGAATACAGCAGACCGGGAGATTTCTGCCTCTTCCAGTTTGACCCATCAGGTCAACCCGTGGAAGACTGGGCATCCGGCGGAATCTGCAGACGCCAGCTTGCCCGCTATATCATGGAATGCAGGGAACGGTTCATGTATCCTGTCCTACTCACCCCTGTTTACTGCCATAAAGGCAGAAATATGGATGACTTTACTGGTCAATTATGGAAACAGTGTCTGGAGGCTTATCGGGAAGTGGGAAAACTGACAGCGACGCCAGTGATAGAACTGCATAAATTGTGTGTCACCACGCATGACGAGTATGTCACCGCCGAATCAGTGGCAAAAGAAATCGCCCTGACATGCGGCGCACATCCCGGGCGTGGATATCGGTTTCTGGCAAAATGTATGGGGTAGGATGGCTTACGCTAACTTCTGGAAGTTAAACAATAAAATGGGGAGACGCAACTCGCCTCCCATAAAGCTTTGTAATTATAAAATTTGATTTACTAACTTTTTGCATTAATGACTATAATCTCTAACTTACTAACCTTTTGTATTTGTAATCCTTTGCTTCTTAAATTTGTTAACTATATAATATCGCGTCTATTCCACCTTGTCAATAACATTTTCAATCGTACCACTCTCACTGTAACAGTTCAGTCCTGACAGTATTTGACGGCTTGGTGATTTACAGATCGAGGGACGGCGGAGACGTGCTGCCCTGTTCTGTGCGGACGGAGCAACGCAGTGCTGAACTAACTGCCAACTACGACTACGGAACTGTCACAAAAACATGCGCCAGTTCCTATGGCGCGAATTGCGTCTTCGCGCCATAGTCTCCGTAGGCAGTGGATTTCATCCCTGCTAAAGGCGCTCCCCAAAGTCCGCTCAGAACAGGGCAGCACGTCTCCGCCTGATTCCTGAAAGTTTTCAAACAAAGGATTCCATTCTTAAGCTGTAAATCAGCGGTATGTCTTCTGATAACTTGCAGTATACAGGCAATGCGGTTATTTCTCGCATATTTCAGAATGTTTTTCTTCAAATTGCCTTATCATTCGATGTAACTCTTCTATTTCCTCATCAGTACATTCTGTTCCCCATTCATTGTCCCAAAAACCAAAATAATAATGTATACCTATTCTTTTGTCTATTTTACAACATTTTACCCAATATACAAATCGAGCAACATTGCCTGTTATCAAAAATGCACAGGATAGCACAATAAAAATACTCACCAGCCCTTCAAACAAATTTTTCAACATACAGAATGTTCTCCTTTCTACACTTATCAGATAATTTTATTATGGTATAAACCAATTATACTCAATATATTAAGTATAGTCAAGGAATTAAGTATGATACTCTTTCTATAACAATTGACTGGAGGGACGTACTTGATTTCCTATAAACCTTTTTTTGATACTTTATTACGGAAAAATATTACAGAATATGAACTGATTTTTAAATATGGCATTTCCGCTAATACTATCCACCGTATGAAAAAGGGGGACGCAATTACAACGAAAACAATAGATACTTTTTGCTTTATTCTTGATTGTCCTGTATCTGATATCATCGAGCATGATAACACAAAATAAATTATACCCAATATATTAGGCATAATCAAAAAATTAAGTATGCTATTCTCTCTATAGCGATTGACAGGAGGGATGTACTTGATTTCCTATAAACCTTTTTTTGATACTTTGTTGCGGAAAAATATCACAGAATATGAATTGATTTTTAAACATGGCATTTCTGCTAATACTATCCACCGTATGAAAAAGGGGGAAGCAATTACAACAAAAACAATAGATACTTTTTGCTTCATTCTTGACTGTCCTGTATCTGATATCATCGAGCATGATAACACAAAATAGCTTCCATTCTTATATATCCGCCACAGACCCTTTCCATGGCCTCATCCTCCCTGTCGTTTCCCACTGCCAGGGTGTCCTCCGGGGAAATGCCAAGCCAGCCGCAGATTTCCTCAATGCCGGTTCCTTTGTCACAATTTTTTCTTACAATTTCCAGACAATGGTTTTCCGTAAAGAAACGACAGTCGGATCCTGTCAGGAGTTCCTCCAGCCTGTAACATTCCTTGTCCGTCCAGTGGCCATGATGACTTTTTGTGAGGGTAACTTTGTATACGGTTCCGCTCTTTTCAGCCGCCATGCAGCGGGCTTTTATGCCTTTTTCAGATCCCATTGCTTCTTCTATTACCTCGGACAAACCATTTATGTCAATCGGGTATATCTTTTCTTTCCTGCAGGTTTCAGTTTTCAGGCATAAATACCCACCAGACGCAAAGACAAATCCCTGGAACAACGCCATATCGTCTCTTAAATGCTTTTTCACATCCGCCTCCGGCATGGACGTGGTAAGGAAGATCGGGCATATCTCTCCTAATGCGGTCAACCTTCTGCGAACCCGCTCTGAAAGTCCTCCTCTTATATCGCCTGTGCCTCTTCTTACAGAGATCAATGTCCCATCCAGATCAAAAAAGACCGCCTTGAATTTCCTGGGAATCCTGAAAACAGAATATTCGCCGAAAATATTCTTCCAGGTGAAGTCGCTCCGCCCACCATAGGAAAGATAACAGGTGCATCTTTTCCCGCTGCATGCAGGTGCAAATATTTCTTCCTCGCCGCTTTCATACCATCCAGCACCCTTGGGCCTACTGATGTTACAGCTGCGCACCTTTCCATCGGCCTCGACAAAGCATCTGTCCGCGCACATTGACGGATCTGCTTCCGGATAATCCAACTCACATGTAAAAAAAGGATCGATCTCCGTAAAAGCACTGATTTCATCCAACCTGTAGTTCCTTTTCAGGCCGTCCATCCTGTTAACCCACAAATAGACCGCCGGGGAAAGCTTTTCCCGCAGTTCCCTAATCAACTGTATGTTCTCCGGGACGCCCACCGCTCCCGCACAGACCTGAACATGGTTTTGAGCCAGTCTGCGGCACTTGGCGGCAAACATATCCACCGTTGTCATCTCAGGATGAAAGGTTGCCCAGATGCAGAGTTTTTCCCTTTTCTGTTCCGGGAACAAACCTCCTGATACGTCATTTTCACGAAAGGAATCAAAAATCTCCATGCACTCCTCAACAGAAAAGCTGAGATTGGTCTGCATCCCCACCCTGTCAATCCCGGGAAGTTCTGCCAGGCGTGAAAGTCCCTCCCAATACCAGCGGTGTATGGATGCTTCCCCATAGGGCGTGACAAAGACCGCTCCAATAGAAAAGTCCTGCACTCTCATTTCCACACTATCGCAAAACCGCTCAAAATTCCGGCGGTCTTTCTCCAGTTCAGCCGTCAAAGCCCTGTGCTTGGCAAAAGGGCAATAAGAACAGGTGTAATTGCAGCTTTTCAGGTTTCCCCTGTAAATAACGGTTCTTTTACGCATTTTCCTGCTCCCATTCCAGCATTTTCACCCTGATTTCCTCCGAGATCAGCTGTGGACCAATATAATCGGAAAGCCCCAGCCCCTCCTGTGTCAAAGCAAGATAATCATGTTTCTCTTCCAGCCATCCGCATTCCATCCAGTCCCGGAGAACCGGAAAGTCTTTCAACACATCGGTCCCAAAAGCCCTTTGATACGCCTGCCTTAAAAGACCGGGCAAAATCAGCAGATGTTTGATCACATACCTTCTCCTGATCTCATCATCTGAAAGTAGTATCCCATTGGTCACAGAAGAGAAATCCTCCGTCCGCTGAAATCGCTGAATTTCCTCCAGCGCTGCAGTCCGCGTTGTCCTGTATGGCGTGCAGGCATGGAGCCGCCCCAGATAACTTCTCCCGCCGCAGCCCAGGGACAGGGCGCTCTTTAACCCGCACTCGCTGAATTCCGACGACACACTCTCAGACCTCTTCCTCACAAAGCGCCTCATGGACACCTGCGCATACCCGTTCTCCCGCAGATATTCCGACCCGCATTGATACAGCGCATACGTGTGATCGGAATCCAGCTGCTCCTTTCCGCCCTGCCGCTCCAGCCTGACGCCATGCTTGATATAAAGCGGATACAGGAAAATCTCATCCGGTGAAAAGGAAAGCGCCGTCCGCAGGGAACAGGTCAGGCTGTCCGCAGTCTGGCCCGGAAGCCCATATATAAAATCAAAATTCACACATTCAAATCCCATACCCGCCAAAAGGCCCGCCGCCTCCCTGGCGCGCCCGCTGTCATGATTTCTCCCAAGCCACTTAAGTTCCCCATTGTCAAAACTCTGGATTCCCATGCTGACCCGGGTGACGCCAAGTTCTTTCAACAATGCCGCTTTCTCCTGATTGGTCTGATTCGGCGCCGTCTCTATGACAATCTTATGCCCGGCGTCCATGGGCATCCCTGCAGCCACCGCTTCAAAAACACGTGTTATCTGCCTGCCCTCCAACAATAACGGCGTCCCGCCCCCAATGGTGAAATCTGTGAAAGACGCGCTCTGTGGCAGCATTTCCCCATACTGCTTTATCTGCCGCAATACCGCGTCAATATACTTATCCATCTGAATCTGATTGCACCCTGTAATCGAAAACAGGTTGCAATAACCGCATTTACTTTCACAAAAGGGAAGGTGAAGGTATAAACTGTGCCCTTCACCCTCAAGGTTGAAAAAATAATCCCTTAAATTCACGTTTTCCAGAGGCCTGTACGCCGTCTTATGGGGATAACTGTACATATATTGAATATATCTGTTCATTTTCACTCCCGCTTTCAAAGGAAAAAATGCTTATACGGCACCGTATTCACCATGGGATGGTTCACGCCGTGGAACACATAACCGTCCTCACCGTAGCAGGTCCCGTGATCCGAGAAACACACCACAAAGGTTTCGCCCCTTTTGCTCTTCCAGCCGTCAAACAGCCTGCCCAGTTCGCCGTCCACATAGCGCAATGCCGCCCTGTGAGTCTGGATGCTGTCACTTTTTTCTTTCTCCACATAAAAATAATTGGGATAGTGGATTGCACAGACATTCAGATACAGAAAGATCTTCCTGTCATCCTGATACTGATTCAGCCGCCCCAGGATAAAATCCACCTGGTTTTTCGTGCTGTCCTTTACCGGACACGCAAAAGAGGGATTCCAATAGCTTCTTTCAAAAAAAGACGGAAACACCTTTCCCATATCCGAGCGTTTGTCAAAGAAAGCCACTCCGCCCACACACCAGGTATCATATCCGTCCTGATGGAGTCCCTGCACCAGATTACCGGTGTCGAAAGCATACGCGCCTTTCGGGATCTTATTGCCCATCCCCATGCCCTTGGGAAAGAAAAGCTTCTCCTGTTCCGCAATGCTCCTGGCCTCTTCCTTTGCCGGAAGAAAGCCTGCAAAAATAGCGTGGTGGGAGGGATATGTAAAGTTTCCGGGCGCCTGGCGCTTCTCCCAGGAACCGTATCTGTTCAGCACGGGCGTGCCACCGCTCTTCTCTTCCTCCACGGCGGCGTCATAGCGCAGGGTATCAAGACACACAAACAAAATATCGCAATTTCCCACAACATGCGTCATGTCAACTGAACATGCATTTTCATCCATGCTGGACTGAAACGCCGCAAAAGGCACTTCACCTGTCATTTTGTATCATTCCTTTCTATTCCGGTTCTGCAGCAGCCCCTCCATCATTCCCCGCATGATCTCGATCTGCCGCCTGTAAATCCTGTTTTCACCGTAAACATCCCTGTGGAGCA
This sequence comes from Blautia sp., assembly GCA_023667395.1. Lineage (GTDB taxonomy): Bacteria > Bacillota > Clostridia > Lachnospirales > Lachnospiraceae > Acetatifactor. The sequence continues at coordinate 176,552 of JAMPAC010000001.1, forward strand.
GATCACCCTGGGCATTCATTTCAATAACATACGGTTTCAGGCTCTCTTTCTCCAGAAGCACATCCATCCCGATGCTCTTCAGCCTGGGATAACACCCGGCTGCCATGACACAGGTTTCCTCAATGCTCCTGACCACTGCCTGATTCAGCTTCAATGCCTTAAATTCCATGGAATGATTGTTCAGATGCAGATTGGTGATCGGCCCCTTTGATAACCGGGGCAGAATGTAATCGACCCGGCCATCCTGCACCACCACCCGCAGGTCGTAGCTATACTCCTGGAAAACGGCTTTCCTGTACCATTTTTCCGCCACGCAGTCCAATTCCAGCAGCCGCTCCAAAAGATGCCCCGCATCCTCTCCCTCAAACCTGTACAGTTTTTTTGTATTGACGAGTTCGCCCCGGTCAAGAGCCGCGCAGGTGTACAGAGCCATGCGCCCCTTTGCCGGAGAAAACCTGAACGCCGTAACACCGGCCGCCCCCGACCCTCTCGTGGGTTTTATGAACACCTGATGAATCCCATTCTCACGCATAAAATCAAGCAGGTCATCCTTTCGGGAAAAGGTTCCGTCATACATCTCCGTTACCGGAACCCCGTTCCCCTTAAGCCTTTCCTTACACTTCCTCTTGTCAAGCGCCTCCGCAATATCGACGGGATGATTCAGGAAAGCGCCAAAAGGCATCCGGGAAAGCCCAAGCAGCTGTTCCCTGTACCTGCCTGTGAGTTCATCCAGTTCTTTCAGACGACAACTGTCCCATTCCGGCGCATCTATCTTTACAATGCTGTTTTCTATTTCCGCGATGCTCTCCGTGAACGGAAAGTCTTTCCAGTCATAAAAGGTCACACGGACGTCGGCTTCGGCTGCTGCCTGTTCGAAATATGCTTTCCTTTTGCATCCTTCCGAACGTTTGCTTCCCTCCGGATTTTTCCCGCCCTCCAGGTTTCCGCTGCCCGCCGAACCGATCAGGATGATCCCGGTTACTCCGTCAGCATCGCGCTGTACCATATTTTTCCATTCCATTTCTCCGCTTCTTCCTGTTCGGACACATCAACTTCCACGGACAATTTCTCCAGCTTTCCCATTACCTCATCGGATAGATAGTGGTGGTGCACATCCAGCTTCTTAATGTTGGGAAGCGCCGGAAGCTTCTCCAGCAGCAGGTTTCCGCCCTTGTCCGTCAATGTGCCGCAGGACAAATCCAGGGTTTCTATCTGGCGGATATACTTGCTCTCCAGAACCACCTCCGTCAACTCATCCTGAATCTCACTGTCCACGATTCCAAGATAGGTCAGCTTCGGGAAATCGGACCTTGCAAGCAGTTCCTTTATGGTATCCGCATTTCCGTCAAAGCCATAATCCTCAACGCCCACATAGAGCAGAAGCTTTTTCAGATTGGGCAGCTTCGCGTTCCGGATCTCCTCCATCACATCCTGTCCCAGGCCGCCACAGATGATGGTCAGCGATTCCAGATTGTCGTGGGCGATCTCTCCCAGCGCCAGATCCATGCTGCCCTTTATGGTCAGTTCTTTCAGCTGGGGCATGGCTTTCCAGATGCGGCTGTAATCTCCCTGCATGATCCAGGAAACTTCGCACACCTCGAAATCCATATCCCCCACGAACAGCTTCGTGATATGGCTGAATTTATCGGGATTATCCGCAATGGCATTGAGGATCGGCTGGCAGTCCTCCTCATATTCGCCGCCCCATCCGCCGATGATCAGTTCCTCCAGTTCCGGGAATTCCGGATCCGCCAGGATATCCTCTGCCATGGCCGCTGCGTTTTTGCCGTTTTCGTAATCATCGTACTCATAAGAATATGTCTTGCTCTTGCCCATTTTGATGCTCCTCCTTTTGTTTGATTGCCGTTTGGGGCAAATTTTTTAATGCTTCCATTCGGTTAATATCAAATGATAATTTCATTATACAGAGCAATGTTATAGTTTTCAATAAGATTTGCCATATATGTGCCACTTTGGTATAGGTTGTCAATCATCCCTCTTTCTATATTTTTTCCCCTTCGTCGTCCCATCTTCTTCCAGATACTGAGCCGCCACTAATTCTCTAAGCAATGTTTTTAGCCGATTTCCCTTCACATCAAGGACTCCTGACAAATCCTTTGCCTGATACCATATACCTTGAGCCATTGCAGATAATATTGCGTCATATTGCATCAATGTTTTTTTTGTTACTTTTTTTCCAATATTTTTTTCGGCACTTTTCTGACACTTTTCTGACACTTTTCTGACACTTTTTTCTTTGAAAGGCAATATTACCGTTGTCCTTTCAACATCATCCAGTCTTTCGTTAATCTGCGGCTCCTCCCAGCTTTCCTTTTCCCACACCATAAATAATTCCGGGACGCCGCTTCCTGCCCGTTCGCCTATATCTATTAAATTAAACATTTTCATCAATGCTTTATTACGCGGGTCAGATTCTCCCCCAAGTTTCATCTGATATTTCCCAACACGGATACTTCCCGGATTTTCTAAGATCAATGTATCATTTTTCTGCCGGATCACCACTCCCCTTGGGACAAAAAAGTCCGCATTCACAAGACAGTTTGCCAGAACTTCCCTTAATGCCCTGTGCACAGGCGTATCATCTATGCGATCGCCGCCCACCGTTTTAAAAGGAATCTTTACATTTTTCGTGATTTTCTGATATACGCGAAAATAAAAATCAAACAAGTTTCCGCTCCACTCACCGGAACTGGACTGCAGGCGATCCGTCCATCTTATGGTAGGATCCAGCATTTCCTGATAATCAAGAAAGTAATCCGGATATACCCTGACAATTCTGTTTTCCTCTCCGAACATTAAAAGACCTGCTGCAGTAGGATGTAACTCTTTATCTTTTCCAAATTCCGCAGCACCTATTTTCTGCAGATAATCCGCGTCACTTAAATTGATCCACGGATGCCCCGGTCTGAATGCCCTGTGGCGATTCCGATAACTTTGTATGGTTTCATTGTCCAGCTGGTCGATCGTCATTTCTTCGATGATCCTCATATCCATGGTACTTTCTGTCTGGTCTCTGAGCATGGACTTCACCTGCAGCTGAGTACACCGGTAATCGCCTTCATGATTTCTTTTGAATGTCCCGCTAAACATATTATTATTGATAAATACCGGTTTCTGCTCTCTTTTTGCCATGGGCACATGAATCGCAATAGCAATATCCTCCCCCACATCATAGACTTCCACATCATGATCTGACAGCAGGTTGATACTGACCTTTTGAGGATTATTGACGATATCCCAGAATTCTTTCAACAGTTTTTCTCTATCCGCACTCTTCAATCCTGTGGTCTGCCAGTGCTTATTGCTTTCTTCCTTTACCCCGAGGATAATGACCCCGCCGTAACAATTCGCAAAAGCCGAATAAGTGTCCCATAAAGAAACAGGGAGCCCCTTGCCAGCACGTTTTACCTCACGGCGGTTGTCCTCTTTATAGGAATCAAATTTGGTTATGTCAAATAAATGGTTCATGCGTTGTCCCTCAATTTTTTATTAACTCAATAATTCGCCAAAGCATTGCATATATTCGTTACTTTCCATTATTATGCTTCTTTTAAATCCAGAAAAATTGCTTTCTCTGCTCAGCATTTTTTTAATTCTTTTCCAATATACTTTTCGTAACCCAACATCATTTTCATTCAAATAATTTTCGATATATCCTATAAATTCTTTAATTTCATCAGATATTCTACATTTTAAATTACTTGCCTCAAATTCAGAAATTGGTGTTCCTGCACCATTATATATTTTATCCAGCAATTCTTGTGTTTCAATGTTTTCACTACAATATAATCTGCTTGACACTTCAACATAATTTTTCGGATAACTCTGAAGACTTATATGTATATACATTTCCGGGTCATCTTTCGTACAATCAATAATATGGTCATACTGGCTTCCTTTAATTCTGTTACAATGCGCACAAGCGTAAAAAAGATTTTCCCAATTATATTTTAGAGCCTCATTATTTTTACATGAACGGAAGTGCTCCACATTAATAGATGTGGGGTTTTTCTCTTCACAAAGATAACACTTATTATAAAAATCTTTCTGCAATAACGAAATAACACTTTCGCTCCGATAGTCTTCCTCTTTCTTAATAGTTATCTCTTTGGGAAGTCGTGATTTATTTATCTTAACCATTCTGTCTTTCTCTTTCCATTTTTTTAAAGTCTAATATGATGTCTTTTGCCATAAAAGCAGGGATCGCTTCAAAATATTTAATCAGATCAACCAATTCTTCATTTTCAGACTCATTTCGAGAATCCTCTTTTTTAATAAGTTCAACATACTTTCTATATTTATCACTCATTATATTTGAATACATACTCGTGTCAAAAAGTGAATTCACCAAACAGTCATACGAATATTCTGATAAGTTCTCTATTCGGATATTTTTCTCAAGGTCATAAACCACAGCCGACTCAATCGATGATACAACAAATGGCGAATGTGTTGCTATAATAAACTGCACATTAGGAAACGCCTTTGTTAAAAATGGAAGAACCCGTTTTTGCCAGGAAATATGCAGATGCAATTCTATCTCATCTATCAAAACAATACCTGGTAAATCATATTTGAGCCTGTGAAAAAAAGTCTGTAAATATTTTATAAGAATAAGGTCTTCTAT
>JAMPAC010000001.1:181299-197099 GCA_023667395.1 Blautia sp.
TCGGATTATGGAAAAGCAATTATTTATTAGTCGGGACTGCTTCGGTATTTTTTATAATTCATACCATGAACGGTTGTTTGAATTTCGTTATAAAAAGGTAATTTACAACTCTATTCCAACTATCCAACAGGGATTGGAAAAACGGCGGCGATCCATCCCTCAGTGAAACAGCCACAGTTCGGCCAGCAGCCAGGCGGCGGATCGTATGATTTCCGCAGCGAAGAAAGCAAGGAACACAGGCGGTACCGTTTTCTTTTCCTGGTACAGGATATAGTACAGGACACCGAGGAGAATGCCGGAAAGGATGCCGCCCGCCGAGAGAAGACCGCGCATCGCGCTGATCACCGCCATGGCAGTGACTGAAACAGGGATGGGGGAAAGGGGCTCGTAGGCCTTTCCGCTTCCCACATATTTCCCATTTACGGCCAGATCGATCCCGAACCCGTCAACAACAAAGTGGCAGGCGACCTCCCCAAGGTCGATCCGGTAATCCACCAGCTGCCAGATCATGTTTGAACTGCGGGCAGTATGTTCTTTCCCGTCCACAAGCAGACGGTACCGGAATTCCCGCCATCCCGTGAATTCAATCATATGTTCCTGACCGTTTATTTGGACGGACCATTTCCTGGGTTTCATTTCGGCATATCTCCTGAATGGTACATAATATAAAGACAGAATCATTATCTCATTCGGCTGCGGAAAAAACAAGATGTACGGAAAAAAATACAATTTTTTCAAAAAATCCCTTGCCAAAAGGGTTTTCACCATGTATACTATTTAATGCTGTGGCATGATAGCTGTGAAGCGTGAGGTTGCTGTCTGTCAGCAATGGCAGGCAGGTTTTCCGTGGAGCGAATGTCAAGTTAGAAAACTGACGACAAGTCACTGTACCAGGAACCAGGTCCGCAGGAAATGCGGAAACGACGTGTAGATGGACAGACCGGAAAGAGATACGTTGCGTGAAAGTCTGGGACACACACGGGAGAGTGTACAGTCACCGCTTGTCGTACTTAAGAGTGCGAAAAGGAGGCGACTTTTTTTATGGCAAGTCAAGTAATGAGAATTACCCTGAAAGCATACGAGCATCAGCTGGTTGATGCGTCTGCCAGGAAGATCATCGAAACTGTAAAGAAGACCGGATCTGAGGTGAGCGGCCCCGTGCCCCTTCCTACCAAGAAAGAGGTTATTACCATCCTGAGGGCGGTACACAAGTACAAGGATTCCAGGGAGCAGTTCGAGCAGAGGACCCATAAGAGACTGATCGATATCATCACACCCACCCAGAAGACGGTGGATGCACTGCAGAGGCTGGAGATGCCGGCGGGTGTTTATATCGACATCAAGATGAAAAACAAGTAAAATCCAAACCTCTACTTAGACGTAAGAACACGCAAATCGCAACGTACAGACAACGCGTGGTCCGCTATGTAGACAGCCCGAAAGGGCAGAAAGAGAGGAAATATGAAGAAAGCAATTTTGGCAACCAAGGTTGGCATGACCCAGATCTTCAATGAAGACGGCACCCTGATTCCCGTAACCGTTCTTCAGGCGGGGCCCTGTGTGGTAACGCAGATCAAGACCCCGGAGAACGACGGTTACAGCGCGGTGCAGGTGGGTTTTGTTGACAAGAAGGACAGGATCATCAATAAGGACGCGAAGGGCAAAAGGGAGATCATCCATGCCCATGGCGCGACCAAACCGGAGCAGGGTCACTTTAAGAAGGCCGGCGTAAGTTCCAAGAGATATGTGAGAGAGTTCAAGTTTGAAAACGCAGGCGAGTATACCTTAGGCGCGGAGATCAAGGCCGATATTTTCGAGCAGGGCGACAAGATAGACGCTTCCGCTATTTCCAAGGGAAAAGGTTTCCAGGGCGCGATCAAGAGACACGGACAGCACAGGGGACCCATGCAGCACGGTTCCAAGTTCCATCGCCATCAGGGTTCCAACGGCGCATGTTCCTCCCCCAGCCGTGTGTTCAAAGGCAAGGGAATGCCCGGACATATGGGCTGCGTAAAGGTGACGGTGCAGAACCTTGAGGTCGTGAGGGTGGATGCGGAAAAGAATCTGCTGCTGATCAAGGGTTCCGTACCCGGACCCAAGAAAGCGCTGGTAACCATCAAAGAGACCGTTAAGGCAGAATGCTAGTTTCGTGCGAAAGGAGGACTGATCAAATGGCAAACGTATCTGTTTACAATATGGAAGGCAAAGAAGTTGGTACGATCGAATTAAACGATGCCATATTTGGTGTGAAAGTGAATGAGCACCTGGTACACATGGCAGTTGTACAGTACCTTGCAAATCAGCGTCAGGGCACCCAGAAAGCCAAGACCCGCGGCGAGGTGTCCGGCGGCGGAAGAAAGCCCTGGAGACAGAAAGGAACCGGTCACGCAAGACAGGGTTCAACCAGGGCTCCCCAGTGGACCGGCGGCGGCGTGGTATTTGCTCCCGTTCCCAGGGATTATTCGTTCAAGATGAACAAAAAAGAGAAGAGGGCGGCCCTGAAGTCCGCGCTGACCAGCAAGGTACAGGACAGCAATCTGATCGTAGTCGATGAACTGAAATTCGATGAGATCAAGACCAAGAATTTTGTGAAAGTAATGGATAACCTGAAAGTACAGAAAGGCCTGGTAGTCCTTGCTGACAATGACCGTAATGTGATAATGTCAGCGAGAAACCTGCCGGATGTGGACACCACGCAGGTGAACACGATCAATGTATACAACATCATGAAAGCCAAGACAGTTGTCCTGACCAGGGATGCTGTCGCGAAGATCGAGGAGGTGTATGCGTAATGGCAGCCATTAAATACTATGACGTAATTCTCAAACCGGTTATTACCGAGAAGAGTATGGCTGGTATGAGCAGGAAAGAATATACTTTTCTGGTTCATCCGGATGCCAATAAGTCCATGATCAAGGAAGCTGTTGAGAAGATGTTCGACGGCGCCAAGGTGGCAAGGGTCAACACCATGAACTGCGCAGGCAAGAAAAAGAGACGCGGCATGGTAGAGGGCAGGACGGCCAAGACCAAGAAAGCGATCGTTACCCTGACTGCGGACAGCAAGGATATCGAACTCTTTACCGGACTGTAAAACGGCGAAAAGATTTTCCAGGCCCGAAAGTACCTCGCCAGGAAAAACTATGTTTCGCCGGAAAGAACCTGACGGTTCTTTCGGATTTGTATTCGTTTATGTATGCGGCTCCGTGGGCGGGCTGCGCAAAATTGATTAAGATAAGGAGATAAGACAATGGGTATTAAGACATACAATCCCTATACACCCTCCAGAAGAAATATGACCGGCTCTGATTTCGCTGAAATCACCAAGAAAACGCCGGAGAAGAGTCTCTGCACTTCTCTGAAGAAGCATGCCGGCCGTAATAATCAGGGTAAGATCACTGTGAGACACCGCGGCGGCGGCGCCAGAAGAAAATACAGGATCATCGATTTTAAAAGAAATAAGGATGGCATTCCTGCGAAAGTCATCGGCATCGAATACGATCCCAACAGATCGGCCAATATCGCGCTGATCTGTTATGCGGACGGCCAGAAAGCATATATCATCGCTCCTGCAGGCCTGACCGACGGCATGACCGTCATGAACGGTCCCACGGCGGAAGTGAGGGTGGGCAACTGCCTGCCTCTGTCCGAGATCCCTGTAGGTACTCAGGTGCATAACATCGAACTGTATCCCGGCAAGGGCGGTCAGATGGTGCGCTCCGCAGGCAACAGCGCACAGCTGATGGCAAAGGAAGGAAAATACGCCACACTTCGTCTTCCCTCTGGTGAGATGAGAATGGTTCCCCTGGTATGCCGTGCAACCATCGGCGTTGTGGGAAATGGAGACCACAACCTTATTAAGATCGGTAAGGCAGGACGCAAGCGCCACATGGGCATCCGTCCTACGGTACGCGGTTCTGCCATGAATCCCAACGACCATCCTCATGGCGGCGGCGAGGGCAAGACCGGTATCGGACGTCCCGGGCCCAGCACTCCCTGGGGCAAGCCTGCTTTAGGCCTGAAGACCCGTAAGGCAAAGAAAGCTTCCAACAAGCTGATTGTAAGAAGACGTGACGGTAGGGCAATCAAGTAAAAACAGGAGGAAAGACAATGGCTAGATCACTGAAAAAAGGACCTTTCGCAGACGAAAGCCTGTTAAAGAAAGTTGACGCTTTAAATGCATCAGGACAGAAGCAGGTCATCAAGACCTGGTCCCGTCGCTCTACAATTTTCCCTTCTTTCGTGGGGCATACATTTGCAGTGCATGACGGCAGAAAGCATGTTCCTGTATATGTGACTGAGGATATGGTTGGCCACAAACTTGGTGAGTTCGTAGCAACCAGGACCTATAGAGGCCACGGCAAGGATGAGAAGAAGTCCAAGGTGAAGTAGGTTCTTATTCTGAAAAGGAGGATTTATATCTATGGCTAAAGGACATAGAAGTCAGATCAAGAGAGAGAGGAATGCCCGGAAAGACACCAGGCCATCCGCAAAGTTATCTTATGCAAGGGTGTCCGTGCAGAAGGCATGTTTCGTATTAGACGCTATCAGAGGCAAGGATGTACAGACGGCGCTTGGTATTCTGGAGTACAGTCCCAGATACGCTTCCAGCCTTATTAAGAAGCTGATCGAGTCAGCTATCGCTAACGCTGAGAACAACAATGGTATGAACAGGGAGAACCTGTATGTGGCGGAGTGCTACGCGAACAAGGGACCTACCATGAAGCGCGTGCAGCCCAGGGCACAGGGCAGGGCTTTCAGGATCGAGAAGAGAATGAGCCATATCACTGTTGTGCTTGACGAGAAGAAGTAAGGAAAGGAGCAAACGAAATGGGACAGAAAGTTAATCCTCACGGCCTTAGAGTCGGTGTCATTAAAGATTGGGATTCCAAGTGGTACGCTGACGGCGAGTTCGCTGATTATCTGGTAGAGGACTATGAGATCAGAAAGTATCTTAAGAAGAAATTATACAACGCAGGTGTCTCCAAGATCGAGATTGAGAGAGCATCTGACAGGGTAAGGGTCATCATCCACACTGCAAAACCCGGCGTGATCATCGGCAAGGGCGGCGCTGAGATCGAGGTTACCAAAACGGAACTTACAAAGCTGACTGGCAAGAAGATCCTGGTTGATATCAAGGAGATCAAGAAACCTGACAAGGATGCCCAGCTGGTTGCCGAGAATATCGCACAGCAGCTGGAGAACCGTGTGTCTTTCAGACGTGCCATGAAATCCTGCATGGGCAGGACCATGAAAGCAGGCGCTCTGGGCATCAAGACCTGCTGCGCGGGTCGTCTGGGCGGCGCTGATATGGCTCGTACAGAGTTCTACAGTGAGGGAACCATTCCTCTTCAGACCCTGAGAGCAGATATCGATTACGGCTTTGCGGAGGCAGACACCACTTACGGTAAAGTAGGCGTCAAGGTCTGGATCTACAAGGGCGAGATACTTCCTACAAAGGAAAATCAAACGGAAGGGAGCGATAAATAATCATGTTAATGCCGAAAAGAGTTAAACGTCGTAAACAGTTCCGTGGCAGCATGGCCGGCAAGGCTACAAGAGGTAACACTCTTACCTTCGGTGAATATGGTCTTGTTGCTGCCGAACCCTGTTGGATCAAATCCAATCAGATCGAAGCAGCGCGTATTGCGCTTACCCGTTATACAAAACGTACAGGTAAAGTCTGGATCAAGATTTTTCCCGACAAGCCTGTGACAGCGAAGCCCGCTGAGACCCGTATGGGTTCCGGTAAAGGTACCTTGGAGTATTGGGTGGCTGTTGTAAAGCCCGGTCGTGTTATGTTTGAGATCGCCGGTGTCCCTGAAGAGTCAGCAAAGGAGGCTCTGCGTCTGGCTATGCATAAGCTTCCCTGCAAGTGTAAAATCGTTTCTAAGGCAGATTTGGAAGGCGGTGTAGAATAATGAAATCCAGTAAGTTTGTAGAAGAATTAAAGGGCAAGTCCGTTGAGGAATTGAATCAGGAACTTGTTGCCGCAAAGAAAGAACTTTTCAATTTGAGATTCCAGAACGCAACCAATCAGCTGGATAATACGGCAAGGATCAAGGAAGTAAGAAAGAACATTGCGCGTATTCAGACAGTCATCACCGAAAAAGCAAGAGCCTGATGGTTGAGAGCGAAGAAAGGAGATCAATCGTGGAAAGAAATTTGAGAAAAACCCGTACTGGCAAGGTTGTCAGCAATAAGATGGATAAAACGATCGTTGTGGCTATTGAAGAACGCGTAAGCCATCCTCTTTACAAGAAAATCGTTAAGAAAACCTACAAGCTGAAAGCTCATGACGAGAACAACGAGTGCAGCATCGGCGATACCGTAAAGGTTATGGAGACAAGACCCCTGTCCAAGGAAAAGAGATGGAGACTGGTCGAAATCGTGGAAAAAGTGAAGTAATTTGACCGTAATCACGGTGAAGGAGGAAAATCATGATTCAGCAGGAAACAAGATTGAAAGTTGCTGATAACACCGGTGCGAAAGAGTTACTCTGCATCAGGGTTATGGGCGGCTCTACAAGAAGATATGCGCATATTGGCGATGTGATCGTTGCTTCCGTTAAAGATGCAACACCCGGAGGAGTTGTAAAAAAGGGTGATGTTGTTAAGGCTGTAGTTGTCCGCACTGTAAAGGGCGCCCGCCGCAAGGACGGTTCCTACATCAGGTTTGATGAGAACGCTGCAGTCATCATCAAGGAGGACAAGACACCCAGAGGAACCCGTATTTTTGGGCCGGTAGCAAGGGAACTTCGTGAAAAACAGTTTATGAAGATCGTATCCCTGGCTCCCGAAGTGTTATAAGGAGGCGCTATATGGCTACAATGAAGATTAAAAAGGGCGATACCGTAAAAGTGATCGCCGGTAAAGACTGTAACGCAGAAGGAAAGGTAATTTCCGTAGATGCCAAGAAAAGAAGGGTAGTGGTGGAAGGCGTGAACATGATCACAAAGCATGTGAAGCCCTCCCAGGCAAACCCCAACGGCGGCATCGTTCGAAAGGAAGCTCCTATTGATATATCCAATGTCATGCTTGTCTTCAAGGGCAAGGCTACCAGAGTCGGTTTCAAAATGGACGGCGACAGGAAAGTCCGTTTTGCGAAAGCAACCGGCGAAGTGATTGACTGATCAATGGGAAGGAGGAACGAAAAGTGGCAAGATTAAAAGAATTATACTACAATGAGATTGTAGACGCTATGATGAAGAAGTTTGGATATAAGAACACGATGCAGGTTCCCAAACTGGATAAGATCGTCATCAACATGGGCATCGGCGAGGCAAAGGAAAATGCCAAGGTTCTTGAGAATGCCGTTGCTGACATGGAGATCATCACCGGTCAGAAAGCGGTTCTCACCAAAGCAAAGAGATCCATAGCGAATTTTAAGATTCGTGAGGGTATGCCTATCGGCTGTAAGACCACTCTCCGCGGTGAGAAGATGTATGAGTTCCTTGACCGCCTTGTGAATCTGGCATTGCCCCGTGTGCGTGACTTCAGAGGCGTTAACCCCGATGCTTTCGACGGCAGGGGAAATTACGCGCTGGGTATCAAAGAGCAGTTCATCTTCCCTGAGATCGAATATGACAAGATCGATAAGACCAGGGGCATGGATGTGATTATCGTAACCACCGCAAAGACCGATGAAGAAGCGCGCGAACTGTTGACCCTGTTCAATATGCCTTTCGCAAAGCAGCAATAAGGAGGTAAATTCTCATGGCTAAGACATCAATGAAAATAAAACAGCAGCGCAAGCCCAAGTTCTCCACACAGGCTTATACGCGCTGCAAGATCTGTGGTCGTCCCCACGCAGTTTTGAAAAAATACGGAATCTGCAGAATTTGCTTCCGTGAACTGGCATACAAGGGACAGATTCCCGGTGTCAAGAAAGCAAGTTGGTAGGAAGGAGGAAATAAACAATGACAATGAGCGATCCTATTGCAGATATGCTTACAAGAATCCGTAACGCGAATACTGCAAAACATGATACAGTCGATGTTCCTGCTTCTAAAATGAAGCTGGCAATCGCAGACATCCTTTTAGAAGAGGGTTATATAAGGAAATATGATATCATCGAGGAAGGCAGTTTTAAAACCATTCATATCACGCTGAAATACGGCGCTGATAAGAATGAGAGGATCATTTCCGGTATCAAGAGAATTTCCAAGCCCGGTCTCCGTTCCTATGTGGGCAAGGACGATCTGCCCAGGGTACTTGGCGGTCTGGGCATTGCCATTATTTCTACCAACCAGGGTGTGATCACTGACAAAAAAGCGAGGGAGCTGCAGGTAGGCGGCGAAGTGCTGGCTTTCGTATGGTAATTATTATATTATAAAATAGGAGGTACGGGCATGTCACGTATAGGTAGAATGCCAATCGCGATTCCCGCAGGCGTTACTGTGGAAGTTGCAGAAAATAATAAGGTGACCGTTAAGGGACCCAAGGGTACCCTTGAGAGAGTGTTACCCACTGAAATGGAAATCAAGGTAGAGGGCGCGGAGGTGCTGGTTTCCAGACCCAATGACTTAAAGAAGATGAAATCTCTTCACGGCCTGACCAGGACGCTCATTCATAACATGGTTGTGGGCGTTACCGAGGGCTTCCAGAAGAAGCTGGAGGTAAACGGCGTCGGCTACAGGGCGGCGAAGAGCGGCAGGAAGCTGACCCTGAATCTTGGATATTCCCATCCCGTTGAGATGGAAGATCCCGAGGGCATCGAGTCCGTAGTGGAAGGACAGAATGTGATCATCGTGAAGGGAATTGACAAAGAGAAAGTTGGCCAGTTTGCAGCAGATATCAGGGATAAGAGGAGACCTGAACCTTATAAGGGCAAGGGTATCAAGTATGCCGATGAGGTAATCAGACGCAAAGTTGGTAAGACAGGTAAGAAATAACAGATAAGGAGAGTATGAAGATGGTTAGTAAGAAATCAAGAAGAGATGTCCGTGTGAAAAAGCACATGAGAATTCGTAACCGCTTCAGCGGTACTGCTGAGAGACCCCGCCTGGCAGTATTCAGAAGCAACAATCATATGTATGCTCAAATTATCGATGATACTGTTGGGAATACATTAGTATCCGCTTCCACCGTTGAGAAAGAGATAAAGGGCGAACTGGAGAAGACAAATAATATTGATGCAGCGGCATACCTTGGCACTGTGATCGCAAAACGCGCACAGGAGAAAGGTATCACGACGGTTGTTTTCGACAGGGGCGGTTATATATATCACGGCAAAGTGGCAGCGTTAGCCGAGGCAGCAAGAGAAGCTGGCCTGAAATTCTAGGAAAGGAAGAGGGTACAACACCATGAAACACACAATCATAGATGCAAGCCAGTTTGAGTTAACGGATAAGGTTGTTACCATCAAACGTGTAACCAAGACTGTCAAGGGCGGCCGTAACATGCGTTTTACCGCGCTGGTAGTTGTGGGCGACGGCAACGGCCATGTGGGAGCCGGCCTTGGTAAGGCTGTGGAAATCCCCGAGGCGATCCGCAAGGGCAAGGAAGACGCTATGAAGCACCTTGTCAATGTTGCGTTGGATGAGAATCATTCTATTACACACGATTTTATCGGTAAGTATGGTTCCTCCAATGTGTTGTTGAAAAAGGCTCCCGAAGGTACGGGTATCATCGCAGGCGGTCCCGCCCGTGTGGTATGCGAGCTTGCGGGCATCAAGAATATCCGTACCAAGTCCCTTGGCTCCAACAACAAGCAGAATGTTGTTCTTGCAACGATCACCGGTTTGAGCCAGTTGAAGTCTCCCGAAGAGGTGGCTAAGAGCCGCGGCAAGTCAGTGGAAGAGATTCTGGCATAGAAAATAAACAGCAATAAAAAGGAGAACAACAATGGCAGATAAGAAGTTAAAGATCACTTTGGTAAAGTCCACTATCGGGGCGGTGCCGAAGAATAGGGCAACTGTTGAATCTATGGGACTTCGCAAGATCGGTAAGTCCATAATACTTCCTGACAATGACGCTACCAGGGGACAAATCCGCAAGGTTGGTCATTTGTTGAAAGTTGAAGAAGTTGAAGTATAGTGAGATAAGGAGGTGTTAAAAATGGAATTATCCAATCTGAGACCCGCTAAAGGTTCCAAGCACAATAATTTCAGGAGAGGCCGCGGACATGGTTCAGGAAACGGCAAGACTGCAGGTAAGGGACATAAGGGCCAGAAAGCCCGTTCCGGGGCGCCCAGGATCGGTTTCGAAGGCGGTCAGATGCCTTTGTACAGGCGTATTCCCAAGAGAGGATTTAAAAACCCGAACGCAAAGGAAATACTGGCGATCAATATCAGTGAGCTCGAACGCTTTGAGGACGGAACAACGGTGGATGTGGATGCGCTTGTGGAAGCGGGTATTATTAAACGCCATAGAAACGGCATGATCAAGAATGGTAAGGATGGTGTGAAGATACTCGGAAACGGAGAACTTACCAAAAAACTCAACGTCAAAGTGGATGCCTACAGCGCATCTGCAAAGGAAAAGATTGAGGCGCTTGGTGGAACAGCAGAGGTGATGTAATGCTTACAACACTGAAAAACGCATTCAAAATCAAAGAGATCAGGGACAAGATACTGTTTACTTTCGCCATGCTGGTTGTGATCCGTATCGGGTCACAGTTGCCTGTTCCGGGGGTGAACGGCCAATACTTCAGGAATTGGTTTGCTGCTCAGTCTGAGGGTGCGTTCAGTTTTTTTGATGCGATCACCGGTGGATCCTTTTTAAACATGTCCATCCTGGCGTTGAACATCAGCCCTTATATCACTTCCTCCATCATTATCCAGCTGCTCACGATCGCGATCCCCAAGCTTGAGGAAATGCAGCGTGACGGTGAGGACGGCAGGAAGAAGATGACGGCGATCACAAGATATGTGACCATTGGTCTGGCGCTGATCCAGTCTACCGCAATGTCCATCGGATTTGGCAGACAGGGATATCTGACAGACTTTAACGCATTGAATGTGATCACGGCTATCGTAACGCTTACCGCAGGAAGCGCGTTCCTGATGTGGGTAGGAGAGAGGATCACGGAGAAAGGTATCGGCAACGGTATCTCCATCGTACTGGTGATCAACATCATTTCCAGGCTCCCCGAGGATCTGAGCAACCTGTTTGAGCAGTTTGTCTTTGGCAAAGCGCCCGCAACGGCTATTTTGGCGGCGGTGATCATTTTCGCGATCATTATTGCCATGGTGGTGCTGGTCATCATCCTGAATGACGGCGTGCGCAAGATTCCGGTGCAGTATGCCAACAAGATACAGGGCAGGAAGATGGTCGGTGGCAATCCTTCCAGCATTCCGCTGAAAGTCAATACCTCCGGCGTCATCCCTGTGATCTTTGCGCAGTCCCTGCTCCAGCTTCCCATCATCATATCCTCCTTTGCGGGATATAAGGGGACGGGCGTGTGGAGCGAGATTTTAAAGTACCTGAACTCCGGTTACTGGTGTAATCCCAGTCAGATCAAATATTCCATTGGATTGCTGGTATATATCGTGTTGATCATATTTTTTGCGTACTTCTACACGTCCATTACCTTTAATCCCCTGATGATCGCCGACAACATGAAAAAGCAGGGCGGCTTCATCCCCGGCATCAGGCCGGGAAAGCCCACCAGCGATTACCTGAACAAGGTGCTCAACTATGTGGTATTTATCGGCGCCGTCGGTCTGACCATCATTGCGGTACTGCCTTATATTTTCAGCGGCGTGTTCAAGGCGTCCGTGTCCTTTGGCGGCACCAGCCTGATCATTATCGTCAGCGTCGTCCTGGAGACCATCAAACAGCTTGAGTCCCAGATGTTGGTCCGCAATTACAAAGGCTTTTTGGAAAGTTGACAGGGAAAAGGGAAAAAGAATGAAAAGAGAGGGAACTATCGGTTCAGATAGTTCCCTTTTTTGATAAAATCCAATATAGATATTGAAAATTTTTGATAAAATAGTTACAATAGAACTGTTATTTTAAAGTCAGCATTCTATGCTGGCAGATTGAGAGGCAGAGAGATGAAGATTATCATGTTGGGTGCGCCCGGCGCGGGTAAGGGCACACAGGCGAAAATGATCGCCGGGAAATATAAGATTCCCCATATTTCCACGGGCGATATCTTCCGCGCCAATATCAAGAACGGAACGGAACTTGGCATGGAGGCAAAGAAATATATGGATCAGGGACTTCTGGTGCCTGATGAACTGACTGTGAAGATCCTCCTTGACAGGGTGGTGCAGGCGGACTGCGCGTCAGGGTATGTACTGGACGGATTCCCCCGTACCATTCCCCAGGCGGAGGTGCTGGATGAGGCGCTGGGTAAACTGGGCGAGAAGATTGACTATGCCATTAATGTGGACGTACCGGATGAAAACATCGTGAAAAGGATGTCCGGCAGACGCGCCTGCTTAAAGTGCGGGGCCACCTATCATCTGGAGCATGTGCCGCCCAAAAAGGAAGGCATCTGTGACAGCTGTGGAAGCGAACTGGTGCTTCGTGACGATGATAAGCCGGAGACGGTTCAGAACCGTCTGAAAGTATATCATGAACAGACCCAGCCGCTGATCGAATTCTACACTGGCAAAGGCGTGTTGAAAACAGTTGACGGCACTGCGGATATGCAGGATGTATTTGCGGCGGTCACGGCGATCCTGGGGTAAGGCACTATGGGAATCATAATCAAGACTCCGGAACAGATTGAATTGATCAGGGAATCCTGCAGGCGGCTGGCGATCGTACATAAGGAACTGGAGGAATTTATAAAGCCCGGCATATCCACCAGGGATATTGATATCAAGGGAGACAAATTGATCCGTCAGCTGGAAGGCATCCCCAATTTTCTACATTATAACGGATATCCCGCAAGCATCTGTGTGTCCGTGAATGACGAGGTAGTCCACGGCATTCCCAGCAAGCACCGGATCCTTCAGGAGGGAGATATTGTCAGTCTGGATGCTGGGATGATCTACAAGGGATATCATTCTGACGCTGCCCGGACCCATGCGGTGGGGCAGATCAGCAAAGAGGCGCGCCAGCTGATGGATGTTACGAAGGCGAGTTTTTTTGCGGGTATAAAAATGGCAAGGGCTGGAAATCATTTATTTGATATTTCCAATGCCATTGCTTCCTACATAAAGCCTTACGGCTATGGGATTGTGAGGGATCTGGTGGGACACGGCGTGGGAACACAGCTTCATGAGGATCCCCAGGTACCTAATTTCGCACAGATCCGCCGTGGACCGAAACTGCGTCCCGGCATGACCCTGGCCATCGAACCCATGGTCAATATGGGCAGGGCGGATGTGGAATGGCTTGATGACGACTGGACCGTTGTCACGGAGGACGGCTCCGTATCGGCTCACTATGAAAATACGATACTGATCACGGAGGGCGATCCGGAGATCCTCACTCTGTATTAATGGAAGCCGGGCGGTCTGCTGCGCATATGGAGAATGGATGAGAAGATGATAGGACAGTTTGCGGTCTCGAAAGCGGGACATGACAAAGGAAACCTGTATGTGGTTGCGGCCTGCGAGGGTGAATTTGTTTTCCTGTGCGACGGGAAGACGAAGACCCAGGAGCGGCCCAAGAAGAAAAAATGGAAGCATATCCAGCCCATTAAGGAAACCGTGGAAGAAGAACTGCTGCAGCGGTTTCAGGCAGGCGGAAAGGTCTATCCGGAAGAGATCAGGTATGCCATTAAGAAGTATATGGAAACACAGTAAAAATATGTTGGAGGAAGTGTATGTCTAAAAGTGATGTGATCGAAATTGAAGGAACCGTAGTGGAAAAGCTGCCCAATACCATGTTTCAGGTGGAACTGGAGAACGGGCACCGTGTGCTGGCTCATATCAGTGGCAAGCTGCGCCAGAATTTTATCCGTATCCTTCCCGGAGATAAGGTGACCCTGGAACTGTCTCCCTATGATCTGAGCAAGGGGCGTATCATCTGGAGAGATAAGTAGGTGAAAGCGCAGTTCAGGAAGCTGTTGCGGAATATGGCGGCGCTGCTTCTGGGAAGCGCCCTGTCAGGGACGCTGCTGCTGATCCTGGTATTCTGCCTGCCCATAGAGGGAATGAAGCGGCATGTGGCGGTCAGCGTGGAAAGCATGCTGAAAACATCGGACGAAATGTCAGGGGAGGGTTTTGCCGCCTATATCCAGACGGAGCGGGAATCTTATACGGACGCCATCATGGTGCAGAATGCCATAGAGAGGATACCGGGGAAGAATATTTTCGAACATGCCATGTGGATGTATCATAGCGATCTTGAGGAAGAGGTCTGGACGCCCGAAAATTCCCTGAAAGCCTATTGCGCCGGACAGGCTGCTGACAGTATGTACCTGCATGAGTATTCCCGGTATTGGCACGGGTACCTGGTGTACCTGAAGCCCCTGCTCCTGTTGTTCAGCTGGGGGCAGGTCTCCGTGATGGGTGTGGCGCTGCAGGTTCTGCTGATGGCAGCGGCGGCCGGACTGGCCGTCAGGAAGAAACAGTCCGGCGTGGCAGTGGCGATGGTCGCAGGGTTCCTGTTCATGAAACCGCTGCTGGTACTGATATCCCTGACCATGACCGTGTGCTGGCTTATCACGCTGGCGGCGCTGATATTCATGCTTTGGAAGAACGACTGGATGCGGGAAAAGAAGCTGTATCCGGAATTTTTCCTGACAGTGGGGATCCTGACTTCCTATTTTGATTTCCTGACTTATCCGGTGGTGACATTGGGATTTCCGTTGTGTGCGTTCTTCCTTATAAATGAAAGGGAAATTGTGGGGAAGCGTTCAGAAATGGTTCCGGCGCTGAGGGAGATGGTCGGCAGGGTAATAGGTTACAGTGTATGCTGGGGCATCGGTTACGCGGGCATGTGGGCCATGAAATGGATCATTGCGGATCTGACGCTGCACACGGGCACCATCAAGGACGCCATATGGTCCATCATAGGCCGGACGGAGGCTATCGGCGGCAGACCCCGCTTTAACGGCGGTTTCTATGTGATCGGCCTGAATCTGCAGGAATATGACCATGTGATCTATCCTGTCATGGCGGCAGTCATAGCGCTGGTTTCCCTGACGCTGGTCATAGCGGCCTGCAGGAAGAGGGGAACGGGCAGGGCATTGATCGGTCTGGTTCCCTATATGATCGTTTTCTGCATTCCCTTTGTATGGATCATTGCGGTGCAGCATCACTCGGCGCTACATGCCAGGTTTACTTTCCGCATTATCGCGGTAGCGGTGTTGGCGGTAAGCTGCATGGGGATACAGGCATGGAAAGAGATAAGAAAAAATTGAAAATTATGGTCAAAATGTTATGATACAGGGGTTGCCAAGCGGCACCCCTTATGTTATAATGTAAAACGGTCTTTTTTGAAAGGAGGGTTTAACGTGAAGGTTAGATCATCAGTAAAACCGATCTGCGAAAAGTGCAAGATCATCAAGAGAAAAGGACGCATCAGAGTAATCTGCGAGAATCCGAAGCATAAGCAGAGGCAAGGATAATCACCGCCTGCATGCGGTCTGGTTGACAGACCGGCAGGTCAAGTGAGTTCTTGTCCGGTTTTTATGTGCGGCTGAACCAATGGGCGCGGTTTTTTCTGTGCCATTGATTATCATAGAACTGGGATAGGGCTTACAGGAGATTACTTCTTGGCACTGTTTCGTTTTGGGACAGACAGATTGGATGCAGATCCGATTGGGTGAAAGCCCCAGTCAATTAGTAACGTAATGCGTACAATAAACAGACCAGGATGTACGCGAAATGCATCGGGAAGAAGATGCATAGAAATGGAGGAAATGTAAATGGCTCGTATCGCAGGTGTTGACTTACC
>JAMPAC010000001.1:197199-206579 GCA_023667395.1 Blautia sp.
GAGAAAGTAGGTTAGTTTAAAAATGGCGAAACAGGTTGCAAAAAAAGTAACAAAGAAGCGCGTTAAGAAAAACGTTGAACGCGGACAGGCACATATCCAGTCTTCTTTTAACAATACGATCGTTACCCTGACCGATAATGAGGGAAACGCTCTGAGCTGGGCAAGCGCCGGTGGTCTGGGATTTAGAGGTTCAAGGAAATCTACTCCATATGCTGCACAGATGGCGGCAGAGACAGCTACAAAGGCTGCTTTGGTACATGGACTGAAATCCGTAGACGTATTTGTAAAGGGTCCTGGTTCAGGACGTGAGGCCGCGATCAGGGCGTTGTCCGCATGCGGTCTTGAAGTGGTGAGTATCCGTGACGTGACGCCTGTTCCCCACAACGGATGTCGTCCTCCCAAAAGAAGAAGGGTTTAATTTTTTTAAATATGTTGGAAGAAGGTGCCGCAGCGCGGTATTGTAAACATCTGTAAAGGAGAAGAGTAAAATGGCAGTAAATCGCACACCCGTATTAAAGAGATGCAGGGCTCTGGGCTTGGAGCCTTCCTATCTGGGTTATGACAAGAAATCTAAAAGGCAGAATGCAAGGGCAGGTAAGAAAGTGAGTGAGTACGGCCTGCAGCTTCGCGAGAAGCAGAAAGCAAAATTCATTTACGGCGTTCTGGAGAAGCCGTTCAGAAATTATTACAGGAAAGCTGACAGAATGAGAGGAATGACCGGTGAAAACCTGATGGTCATGCTGGAGAGAAGGCTTGACAGCGTGGTCTTCAGAATGAATTTTGCCAGAACGAGAAGAGAGGCAAGACAGATTGTCGGACATAAGCATGTGCTTGTAAACGGTAAGGTGGTAAGTATTCCTTCCTACCTGATTAAAGCAGGCGATGTGATCGAAATCAAGGAGAAAGCAAAGTCCATGCAGAGGTACAAGGATATCATTGAAGTGACCGGCGGCAGGCTTGTACCCGAGTGGATGGACGTTGACATTGAGAACTTCAGGGGAACCATTAAGAATCTTCCTACCAGGGAGATGATCGATGTTCCTGTAAATGAGATGCTTATTGTCGAGTTGTACTCCAAGTAAGCCCCAAAAAAGGAGGGTATTGCAGTGTTTGATTTTGAGAGACCAAATATTGAGGTCGCTGAGATTTCAGAAGACAAAAAGTACGGCAGGTTTGTCGTAGAGCCTTTGGAGAGAGGCTATGGCATTACTCTTGGTAACTCCCTGAGAAGGATCATGCTTTCCTCTTTGCCTGGAGCAGCTGTCAGTCAGATCAAGATCGAAGGTGTACTTCACGAGTTCAGTTCCATCCCCGGCGTCAAGGAGGATGTGACGGAGATTGTGATGAACATTAAGAGCCTGGCTATCAGAAACAACAGTGAGACCAATGAAGCCAAGACGGCTTACATTGAGTTCCAGGGCGAGGGCATTGTTCATGCCTCCGATATTCAGACGGATCAGGATATTGAGATCCTGAATCCCGATCTGGTCATTGCTACTCTGAGCGGCAAGGACACAAAGCTTTACATGGAACTGACAATCACAAAAGGACGCGGCTATGTAAGCGCTGATAAGAACAAACACGAAGACCTGCCCATCGGTGTGATCGTGGTGGATTCCATTTATACGCCTGTTGAGCGAGTTAATGTTACCGTCAATAATACCCGTGTGGGTCAGATTACCGATTATGATAAGCTGACGCTTGATGTCTTCACAAATGGAACGTTGGTTCCCGATGAGGCGGTAAGCCTTGCGGCTAAAGTCCTGAGCGAGCATCTGAGTCTTTTCATCGACCTTTCCGAGAATGCAAGGAATGCTGAAGTTATGGTGGAAAAGGAAGATGACGAGAAAGAAAAGGTTCTCGAAATGAGCATTGACGAACTGGAACTTTCCGTTCGTTCTTATAACTGTCTCAAGAGGGCAGGTATCAACACGGTTGAGGAACTGTGCAACAAGACTTCCGAGGATATGATGAAAGTCCGCAATCTGGGACGGAAATCCCTGGAAGAGGTACTGGCAAAGTTAAAAGAACTGGGGTTACAGCTGAATCCCAGCGAAGAATAAGATTGCCCAGGCGGTAAACCCAAGGAGTTCGCCTGCGGTTCATCTCTGAGTGGAAAACAGATTTGCATTCGGCGAGTAAGTCCAAAGAGCGTGGCCGGATGTACCATAGATGGAGAAAGGAAAAGAATTATGGCAAAGTATAGAAAACTCGGCAAGACCTCTTCCCAGAGAAAGGCATTGCTGAGGAATCAGGTAACAGCGTTGATTTATCATGGCAGGATCGTCACAACCGAGGCGAGGGCCAAGGAGGTAAAGAGGATTGCCGAAAGCCTGATCGCGATGGCGGTTAAGGAGAAAGACAACTTCGAGATGGTTAAGGTCTCCGCAAAGGTTCCTGTAAAGGATAAGGACGGCAGGCGCGTGAAAGAAGTCGTGGACGGCAAGAGAGTTACCAAGTATGAGACTGTGGAGAAAGAGATCAAGAAAGATCTGCCCTCCAGATATCATGCAAGATGTCAGATACTGAGAGTGCTCTACCCTGTTGTTTATGTTCCTACGGAGGCAGCAGGAAGAAAGAGGAACACCAAAAAGGTTGATCTGATGACAAAGCTGTTTGATGAGTATGCGCCCAAATATGTGGATCGTAAGGGCGGCTATACCAGGATCATTAAGCTTGGACAGCGTAAGGGTGACGGCGCTATGGAAGTGGTTCTGGAAATGGTATAAAGTATTTGTGACACATGGAACCGGATCCGATCTGTTGATCGGCTCCGGTTCTTTTCGTAAAATAACAGTGCTTTGCACCGGAATAGGACGGTTTCTTCTCTTGCTTTTTCCTTAGGGCAGATTATAATAAAAACAGACAGAAAAATAATCGGAAGTGAATAAGATGTTTCGAGGATATAAGAAAGACGATATCAAAAAGACACTGGATATGGCGTGGCCCGCCATGCTGGAATCCTTTTTTACCGCGTTTGCGGGACTTGTGGATTCCCTTATGGTCAGTTCCATGGGTTCCCATGCGGTAGCGGCGGTGGGACTTACCACCCAGCCCAAGTTCCTGGGACTGTCTCTGTTCATCGCGGCAAATGTCTCCATATCCGCATTGGTGGCCAGGAGAAAGGGACAGGGAAAGCGGGAGGAAGCGAACAAAATCTTTGCCACATTCCTGATCTTTATTATCGTAGCGGCGATAGTCCTCAGTTTACTCCTGGTAGCGCTGGCGGATCCCATTATCCGGCTGTGCGGCTCGGAGGATCTGACCCATGACAGCGCGGTGATCTATTTCAGGATCATCATGGGCGGCATGATCTTCAACGTGGTGCAGATGGGCGTCAATTCCGCCCAGAGGGGCGCGGGGAACACGCGCATCACCATGCGCACGAACCTGGTGTCCAACACGGTGAATATCATATTCAACTATCTGCTGATCCAGGGGCACTTCGGCTTCCCTGCCCTGGGAATCCGGGGAGCGGCCCTTGCCACCGTGCTGGGTACGGTGGTGGCAAGCATCATGAGCGTGCTGTCCGTGTGGAAAAAGGATAATTTTGTCAGCATCCCCTTTATATTCATGCAGAAGATCAGACCCTCCCTGGAGGCGCTGTTAAATATCATCAGGGTGGGTTACAGCGTGTTCGCGGAACAGGTGCTGATGCGGATTGGTTTCATGCTCACCGCCATCATGGCGGCGAAACAGGGTACGGATGCCATGGCGGCGCATCAGGTGGGCATGAATATCATGGGATTGTCGTTTTCGTTCGGGGACGGCCTGCAGGCCACGGCAGTGGCACTGATTGGTTACAGTCTGGGAGCGAAACAGCCCGATCGGGCAAAGGATTACGGAAGAACCTGTCGCATGATAGGCGGCGTGATCGCGGTATTGCTGGCAATCGTGTATTTCAGCGGGGCAAGGTTCCTGATGCGGCTGTTCTTCGAGGGAGAAGAGCAGATCATTTCCATCGGGGTCAGCATCATGCATGTGATCATCTTCGTGGTCATGCTGCAGATCGCCCAGGTCATCTATATGGGCTGCCTGCGGGGAGCGGGCGACACGCTTTACACGGCCATTGCTTCCACCATCAGCGTCACCCTTGTGAGGACGGCGGGTTCCTGGTTCTTCGGCTATGCGCTGGGCATGGGGATCACCGGTATCTGGTTCGGGGTGCTGGCGGATCAGCTGTCCAGGTTCCTCTTTGGAAGCATCCGCTTCCGCCAGGGGAAATGGACGGAGATCAAAATATAGTTACATACTTATTTAGGAACTTTCTGGAAGTGCTGGTAATCTTTCACGCTGTTCCAGTTGCCGCCCCAGATAAAGCCATGTTCTTTAAACAGGCGGCAGCAGAGATCGTCCTCATCGATCTTATAGGGAAAGCTTACGGAGCGGTCAGCATAATTTATGGCGGCAGCGGGAGAAACATTCTCGGTGCCGTCTTTCTCATAGGTCACATAGGGATTGTAAAAGGGGTTGACGTCAATGGCAAGGCCGTAAGCGTGTTTTGACAGGCTGGAACTGCCTTCCACTACCCGGTAGTTGAAGCAGGAGGTGTTATTGTCCTCCATGGAAGCCACATCGTCTCCGTCGTACTCGTCGATCAGGGTTATCTTCTCAATCTGATATTCGCTGTAGTACAGTTCATAAAAGATTTCCGCCAGATCCTGGGCGATAGATTCGTTGCAGATCAATTCCCCTTCCACAGGATTTCCGTCAAAGTCATAGTGCAGGACGTGGACATAGCGCAGGTCATCATAACCTACTGCCAGCGCGGCGGCGTCCTCCTCCGAACTGACGGCGGGGTAGGAAATGCCTGTGATATAGCGGCGGAGATTGTCGGACAGCGGCTCGTAATAGAAATCCTCCGTCAGGGAAACACGCTGTTCCAGCTGGGAGGTTCCGTTCAGGGCGGCGCCTGTAAGCTGCGGGGTCTGGCTATCCTGCCCGCTCCCGGGAGAGGAGAACTGTCCGTTGTCGGAAGCCTGCCCACTCCCGGAAGCGGTGGTCTGTCCGCTGTCGGAGCTGCCTGTTGCCGAGGCGGCTTGTTCGCTGCCCGATGAGGAAGATCCCTGTCCGCCGTGGGCAGCGCTGCCTGCGGGGCTGTCCTGACCATTCCTGGAACTGTTTGTGTCCCCGTCGTCTGCAGTTGAGCCGGAAGCCCCGGCAGCGTTGCCGGAGCCGGACGCGGCGTTTTCCCTGGACGCAGCGCCGGAAGAAGCGTTCAGCCGCTCATATTCCGCCAGGCTCATGGAGTTGCCGCGTACCAGCCGCGTAAGCCCTGCGGCGATGACAACAATCATACTCAGCGTAAAGAGCATCCCGATCAGTTTCGATTTATCCATAAAGCATTCCTCTTTCTGTTAATGAATAGATTTAGTAACAGTCTATCATGCGGCGGGGATTTTGTAAATTGCCCTACTTGTAATTCCCCCCCATATTTACTATAATAGGGACAGAGTGTAAAAGGAAATGACATATTATGGGTATTGTAAAGACAGAAGAGGCAGTATATGAATATATCCGGCGTGACGAGGAAGGCAATGTGGAGGGGATTACCACCGCCGTGGATCACGTCAGCTTAGATATCGCACAGGGGCAGTTCATCGCCATCCTGGGTCATAACGGTTCCGGGAAATCCACCCTTGCCAAGCATATCAACGCCATCCTGACCCCTACGGAGGGAACCGTCTGGGTGGACGGCATGGATACCTCCCGGGAGGATAACATCTGGGATGTGCGCCAGACGGCGGGCATGGTGTTCCAGAACCCGGATAACCAGATTATCGGCCAGGTGGTGGAGGAGGATGTGGGCTTCGGTCCTGAAAATATGGGAGTTCCCACGAAGGAGATCTGGGAGCGCGTGGAGGAGAGCCTGAAAGCGGTGGGCATGTACGCTTACCGCAAGTATTCCCCCAATAAGCTGTCCGGCGGACAGAAACAGCGGGTGTCCATTGCCGGGGTGTTTGCCATGCATCCCAAATGCATCGTGCTGGACGAACCCACCGCCATGCTGGACCCCAACGGGCGGAAGGAGGTCATTCGCGCCGTGCGCGGCCTGAACCAGGTGGAAGGGGTCACGGTCATACTGATCACCCACTACATGGAAGAGATCATCCACGCGGACAGGGTTTTTGTCATGGATAGCGGCAGGATTGCCATGGAGGGGACGCCGAAGCAGATTTTTTCCCAGGTGGAGAAGCTGCAGGAACTGCGCCTGGATGTGCCCCAGGTGACACTGCTGGCCCATGAACTGCAAAAGAGGGGAATCGCGCTGCCTGACGGCATCCTGACCATAGAAGAACTTGCCGACCAGCTGACGCCCGTAAGGAAAAGGGGAATTTAGGTAGAATGTCGCTTATTCTGGATCATGTAAATTATATATACGGGGCGGATACCCCCCTTGCCGTGAAAGCGCTGGACGATATCTGCCTGACCATACCGGACGGCCAGTTTGTGGGGATCATCGGACATACCGGATCGGGGAAATCCACCCTGGTACAGCATCTCAACGGGCTGATCAGGGCAAGTTCGGGGCATGTGTATTTCAATGGGGAAGACATTTACGACAAGGACTTCGATATGAAAAAGCTGAGGAGCAGGGTGGGGCTGGTATTCCAGTATCCCGAGCACCAGCTGTTTGAGATAGATGTGTTTTCCGATGTCTGCTTTGGCCCCAAAAACCTGGGACTGAGCAAAAAGGAAGCGGAACTACGTGCCTATGACGCCCTCCGGAAAGTGGGGCTGCCAGACGAACTGTTTTACCAGTCCCCCTTTGAACTGTCCGGCGGGCAGAAGCGGAGAGCGGCTATTGCGGGAGTGCTTGCCATGGAGCCGGAGGTGCTGATCCTGGATGAGCCCACGGCGGGACTGGATCCCAGGGGCAGGGACGAGATCCTGCACCAGATCAAGAAGCTTCAGACCGAGACGGGCATGACCATCCTGCTGGTGTCCCACAGCATGGAGGATGTGGCGGAATACGTGGATCGCATTATTGTCATGAACAGGGGGCGCGTGATGTATGATGATGTTCCCAGACAGGTGTTCAGCCACTATAAGGAACTGGAGGAAGTAGGGCTTGCGGCGCCCCAGGTGACCTATGTGCTGCATGAACTGAAGAGAAGGGGGCTGGATGTGGACATGAACGCCACAACCATCGAGGAGGCTGCGGACACCGTGGCGAAAGCGTTGAAAATGTAGGGAAGAAAGATGCTCAGAGATATTACACTAGGACAATATTATCAGACGGACTCGGTGCTCCACAGGCTGGATCCCAGGGTGAAGCTGGCCGGGACGCTGTTATATATCATTTCACTGTTCTTTTTCCGCAATTTTATCGGGTATCTCATTGCCGCCGCGTTCCTGGCAATGGTGATAAAGCTTTCCCATGTGCCTTTTAAATTCATGGTGAAAGGCATGAAGGCGATCCTGTTTTTATTGCTTATAACCGTAGTATTTAATCTGTTCCTGACCCCGGGCGAGCCGCTGGTGTCCTGGTGGAAGCTGACGATCACGAAAGAGGGCCTGCGGACGGCATTCACCATGGCGGTGCGGCTGGTCATGCTGGTGATCGGATCCTCGATCATGACGCTGACCACCACGCCCAACAACCTGACGGACGGCATGGAAAAGGGGATGCGTCCCTTGCGAATCTTTAAGGTGCCGGTGCATGAGGTGGCCATGATGATGTCCATTGCGCTGCGCTTTATCCCCATTTTGCTGGAGGAGACGGATAAGATCATGAAAGCCCAGATTGCCAGGGGAGCGGACTTTGAGAGCGGGAATCTCATCAGGCGGGCAAAGGCTCTTGTGCCGCTCCTTGTGCCCCTGTTCATCTCCGCGTTCCGCCGTGCCAACGACCTGGCCATGGCCATGGAAGCGAGATGCTACCGCGGCGGGGAGGGCAGGACCAAGATGAAGCCCCTGATCTACCAGAGGCGTGACAGGATAGCCTATCTCTGCATCCTGGCTTATCTGGCGGTGAGTATCGGGGTCGGGAGGCTGACTTTGTAAAACATGAGGGTAAAATGAAAAGAGTAAGACTGATTGTGGCCTATGACGGAACCAATTATCATGGATGGCAGATACAGAAGAACGGTATCACGATAGAATCGGAACTGAACAGATGCCTGACGGAACTGTTGGGCGAGCCCATTGAGGTGATCGGCGCCAGCAGGACGGACGCAGGCGTCCATGCCATGGGCAATGTGGCAGTATTTGACACCAGCCACCAGATGCCGGGGAAGAAGATATCCTACGCGCTGAATCAGCGTCTGCCGGAGGATATCCGCATCCAGAAGTCGGAAGAGGTTCCTCCGGACTGGCACCCCCGGCATGTGAAAAGCCGCAAAACCTATGAATACCGGATCTACCGGGGGGAGTTCCCCATGCCGGTGAAGCGCCTGTATTCCTATTTTACCTATGCGGATCTGGACGTGGGAAAGATGCAGGAGGCCGTCGCCTATCTGGAGGGCGAGCATGATTTTAAAAGCTTTTGCCAGACCGGTGCGCAGGTGGAAAGCACTGTAAGGACGATCTACTCCATCCAGGTGGAGGAGCAGGGGGCGGATCTGGTGATCAGGGTCTGCGGGGACGGCTTCCTTTACAATATGGTGCGGATCATCGCGGGAACACTGCTGGAGGTTGGCCAGGGCAGGCGCCTGCCGGAAAGCATGCCGGACATCCTGGCAGCGGGAGACCGCGCCGCTGCAGGCCCCACCGCCCCCGCCCACGGGCTGACACTGATGAAATATGAATATGTAACCGCCCGGAACCAGATAAATTGAACTGGAAACAGGCGACGAATGCTCGCATGCAGGCGCATGTTTCCAGGGCAATTTATATGGCGAGAGCCAACACCGAGGAAACACGGAGTGTTTACGAGGCTGGTTCCGGGCAGACGCGGGGAAGTCAGGTAAATTGAACTGGAAACAGGCGACGAATGCTCGCATGCAGGCGCATGTTTCCAGGGCAATTTATATGGCGAGAGCCAACACCGAGGAAACACGGAGTGTTTACGAGGCTGGTTCCGGGCAGACGCGGGGAAGTCAGATAAACAGACCTGGAAACAGGCGGCGAATGCCAAAAATAATATCACAGGAAAGGGAGGAAAAGAGTATGACACAGGAAAGAATCAACGCAGCAGTGCAGAAAGCGGAGGCCTACATCAGATCCCTCACGATCGACTCCAAAGACAATGTGCCCGGGGAGGTCGTGGCGGACGAAAAGAAACATTTCACATGGGACAATGAGAAGCGCGAGCCCGGCGCAAAGCCCTACCTTTTCGAGTGGAGTTATTACAACGGCGTTGTCATGGAGGGACTGTATGATATCTATGAGGCCGACCCGGATGCCAATGCCGCCTATCTCGACTATGTGAAGGCCTA
>JAMPAC010000001.1:206679-386757 GCA_023667395.1 Blautia sp.
CCTGGACACCCTGATTAAGAGTCAGGTGCTCTACCAACTGAGCTAGCGGTGCATTCCTTTGCATTATGCTTGTCTCTCACAACGCAATGACTATTATATTATATCTGTTACTAAAATGCAACCCCTTTTTCAAAAAATTTTCTATACGAAATCCTCCCGCATGGGTGTAAAGATATCCAGCAGGATTCCTTCTTCCAGGCAGACGCAGCCGTGCTCAATCCCGTCCTTTTTCAGCAGACTGTCCCCGGGATTGACAATCCTCTTCTCATCGGCGATCGTAAATTCAAACTGTCCGCTTCCTGCTCAATGTCGCCATTCACATTCCAAATACGATCTTTTTCAGTTTTCATTGTTGTTCCTCCTGACATATTTGTTCAACGCTATGATCAGCGCCAGATCCACCAATACCACAATGACAATGGAACTCATGCCATAGGCGATTCCCGCACTCTCCGCTATCCTGCCTATCACCGACGGCATCAGGATCGATCCCATACTCGCCATCGTCAGGATAAAACTCCACGCCATGGCATATTTCTGGATCAGCGTTCCGCAGAAAGAAACAGTGGTTGGATAGATTCCCGCCATGCTGTAGCCAAATCCCATGATGCCAATGACAATCGGCAATGTGCTCCTGCTGAGCAGCAGCCAGAAGAAAAATGCCACCACGCCAAATCCCATGACCACCAGCAGCCGTTCTTTCTGCACCCGCTCCGAAGCCCATGCAACGGTCAGTCTCCCCGCCAGCATCATGATCCACAATACGCTGGCCATAAGCTGCGACAGGGAATCGCTCAACAGACCTGTGTCCACAAAATAAGTGATCAGCCAGCCGATGACGCCCTGCTCCGCACATAGGTAGAAAAACAGGGTAAACGTGCAGAGATAAAACAGCGGCTCCCTAAAGAATCCCAAATTACCGCTTTTCTTTTCCTTTTTTTCTTCCGGTTTTACCTCGTCCACGGGAATCAGGAAATACAGGATCCAGCTGAGGATTCCCATGGCAACCATAAAATAGCAGGCATAAACCCAGTTCGCCGCATCTGTACGCGTCAGAAGCGTCAGAAAGATCGGAAACAGGAACGCGCCGATGGAAAACATGGCGTGCAGGCCATTCAGGAAACCTGCTTTCCCCGGCGCCAGGTTATTGATGGTAAAATTACCGAAATTGCTGGACGCGCCTCTTGCCAGTCCGGTCATCAGAAAAGCCGCCACCAGCGCAGCCGGTGAATTTCCCAGCAGGATCAGCAGATAGGAAACGGCATAGCAGGCATTAAACAACAGTATGCTTTTCTTCCGCCCAATCAGCGCGGGCAGCGCCCCCGCCATGAATCCTGACGCCAGATTTCCCACGGAATGCAGGCTCACAAGCATTCCAGCGAACGCGTAATTAAGTCCCCTGCTGTCCCGGATATAGGGAAGCAGTGACCCGATCGACAGCGCCAATACACCATTGAGCATAAACGCTGAATAAGTAAAATACAACTGCTTTTTTTCTTTGGCTGTCTTAAAATATTGCATTTTGTTTTCATCCTCTTTCTTGTTCCTGCATCGGTCATATCTGAAAAATATGCTTCGTGGCGCTGTCCTCATAGGAAAGCACCTCGTTCTGCTGCGGCGCCAGCAGATGTTCCCTGCGGTAATGGGTGGGCGAACTGTGCATATACTGCTGGAACTGCCTGTTGAAGCTGGACAGGCTGCGGTAGCCCGTCTGCTGCGCAATGATATTAATGGGTTCCCGGTTCAGGTAAATCAGGTGGCAGGCCTGCTGGATGCGGTAATGCTGGATATATTCCAGGGGACTGATTCCCACCACTCTCTTAAACACCCGCCGGAAATGGCTCTCGCAGATACCGCAGTGGGCGGCAAGATCCTGTATGGATATGGCTTCCGTATAATGTTCATAAATATAGGTAAGGGCGGAGCGCACATAATGATGCTCACAGGCCGGTTCCTCCGGGGAGCCGTCGTTCACGTCCCCTGTCAGCGTCAGGCGGTTCATCTCGGCGCAGAGCGCCACAAAGAGGCCGTGCACCGATCTCTGATACAGGGATTTCTTACCATGGAACTCCTGAAAAATTCCGGACAGGTACAAATGCAGTACAGGAAACTCTTCCCGCCTGATGATCACCGGAAGCTTCTGCGGAATGTAAAAATACTGCCAGAGCGCGTCACAGCCGCTGCCCTCTTCCTGAAACAGCAGCTTCGGCTCCACATACAGATATTCCCACACACTGGGAGCGGAGTCATTTACCGCAATATGGGAAACCTGGGGGAAAATAACGCTGTAATCGCCGGACTGATAAGGAAAACTGTCCGACTCCCCGCAGTAGATCTGACCGGTACCGCCCAGGCAGCATCCAATCTCTATTCCATTATGAAAATGCAGGAATTCCGGAACCGAAACCCCATTGATCCAGTAATCTCCCAGAAAAGCCAGAACGGGAAAAGAGGCCGGAAAATCATAGGGGCGGTAAGCCAGCGGCAAATGTCCAAATGAGCGTTTCTGCATAGTTTTCATCTCCTTAGCGGCAAGCATGAAGCCGTCCGCCACTGTATAATATGTATAAAAGTATAGCGGAAAACGCAGAAAAAGTAAACAAATTCACAATACGATAAAAGGCGGGAATGAAAATGATCGGAATTATGCAGCGGGAAATCGTATGCGCGCTGGGCTGTACGGAACCAAGCGCGGTAGCGCTGGCAGTGGCGAAAGCAAGGGAGACCCTGGGGGAAGAACCGGATAAGGTACTGCTTCAGGTCAGCGGCAATATTTTAAAGAATGCTATGAGTGTGGGCATACCCGGTACGAACCTGAAAGGCATCGAGACGGCAGCGGCCCTGGGCTGCGTGGCAGGGAAAACGGAATACGGGCTGGAAGTTCTCCGGGGCATCGACCAGGGTCACATACGGCAGGCCCGGGAAATGATAGGGCAGGGCAGGCTGGAGATCCAGTTAAAGGATTGCGAGGAACGCCTTTACATAGAAGCGAAATGCGTAAAAGGCGACAGATCGGCGGAAGCGGTCATCGAACGTTATCACACCAATTTCGTCAATGTCTGCAAAAACGACAGGGTGATTTACTTTAAGGATAAGGAAGCGGTCACGGAGGAAAATACAGGAATCTATCAGCTGACCCTCCGGGGCATCTGGGACTTTATACAGCAGTGCAGCCTGGAACAGCTGCAATTTTTGGATGAAGTCATAGAAGTAAACAGCCGGATCGCCGAGGAAGGGTTGAAAGGCGATTACGGCATGGGTGTGGGAAAGCATCTGGCACAGCGGGGAAAACAGGATCAGGAAATGGACTTCCAGACCTACGTGGTATCCTATGTATCCGCAGCCGCAGACGCAAGGATGGCAGGCTGTCCCCTCCCCGTCATGGCCACCACGGGAAGCGGCAATCAGGGACTGACCGCGTCCCTCCCCGTGATCGCCGCAGCCAGACGGCTGGGATGCAGCAGGGAGCAGATGTACCGGGGGCTTGCCTTGAGCGAACTTGTGACCATCCATGTAAAAGAATATATCGGCAAGCTGTCTGCGCTGTGCGGCTGCGCCATTGCGGCGTCCATCGGCAGCGCCTGCGGGATCACTTATCTGCTGGGCGGACAGTACGAGAATGTGGAATATGCCGTGAAGAACATGGTAGCGGATATTTCCGGCCTGATCTGCGACGGCGCCAAGGCCGGATGCGCCCTGAAGATAGCCACATCCATAGCAGGAGCCATACAGTGCGCCTACCTGGCCCTGGAGGGCGTGGAAGCGCCGGATCGGGACGGTATCGTCTGCGAGAGCGTGGAGGATACCATCTGCAACCTGGGAAACCTGGGAAACAACGGAATGCGCGCCACGGACCACGTCATACTGGATATGATGCTTGCGAAAGAGTCGTAAAAAATTCAAATAAAATGGAGGCTGCTATGACGAAAAAAGAGAGACTGTTGAGAGCGTTTCAAAATCAGGAAGTGGACAAGGTTCCCATGGGGTTCTGGTATCATTTTTCCCCCGATGACGATTTCGGTCAGGAGACGGTGAACCAGCACCTGGAACTGTTCCGCGAGACCGGCATGGATATGATCAAGGTCATGTGCGACGGTTATTTTAACTATCCCAACCCCTATATTGAGAAAGTAACATGCCCCGAGGACTGGTTTGGGCTGACGCCTTTGGGCGAGGACCATCCCTACATCACAAAGCAGGTGGAACGCGTCAAAGGGGTTGTGGAGGGCGTCCAGGGAGAATGCTGCGTATTTTATAACGTATTCTGCCCCATGTCCCTGATGCGCTTCGGCACCAGCGAGGAACTTCTGATGGAGCATCTGAAAGCTAATCCGGAAGCCGTATGCCATGCGTTCGAGGTGATTGCACAGGACATCAAGACCCTGGTCCGCAGGCTGATCACCGAGGCTGGCTGCGACGGCATATATTACTGCGTACAGAACGCGGAGACGTTCCGCTTTACCGCAGAGGAATACCGCAGGCTGGTAAGACCCTCCGACCTGGACGTGCTGGAGTATGCAAATACCTTGAGCGACAATAATATCCTGCACTGCTGCGGCTGGGCGGGAGACCCCAACAGGATTGAGGTATGGCAGGATTACCCCGCCAAAGCCGTGAACTGGGCCGTCTATGTGGAAAACCTTTCCCTGGCGGAGGGCAAAAAGTTCTTCGGCGGACGCTGTGCCCTGGGCGGCTTTGACAATCGTAAGGAGGGGCTGCTCTACTCCGGGACAAGGGAAGAGATCGAGAAAGAAGTGGAACGGCTTTTGGAGGAAGCGGGAACCACAGGCGTCATTCTGGGCGCGGACTGCACCGTACCCTCTGATATCGACCATGAGAGATTTCTCTGGATCAGGGAAAAGCTTGACGCGATGGCGGAAGCATAACCGCCTTTCCCTGTCAGGCAGCCCTGCATCGGCGGGACACACGGAACGCAACGATTTTCACACACGAATGTGCGCCAGCGGAAGCTCAACGCTTTACAGCGCCAAAAAGCCGCAGGCTGCAGAAAGGCATGGTAAATGCAATGAATCAGGAAAAAGGATATGAAACCATGAAATATAACCGGACAGGAGCCAGCGGCCTGCTGCTTCCGGCAATGAGTTTCGGGCTCTGGCACAATTTCGGGGAGGATCGTCCCTACGAGACCGCCAGGGATATGGCGCTCACCGCTTTTGAAGCAGGCATTACCCACTTCGACCTGGCCAATAATTACGGCCCCCCGGCGGGAAGCGCGGAGTACACCATGGGAAAGATTCTTCGGGAAGAACTGCATTCCCACAGGGACGAACTGATCCTGTCCACCAAGGCGGGCTACGGCATGTGGCCGGGTCCTTACGGGGACGGCGGCTCCAGAAAATATCTCATGGCGTCCCTGGATCAGAGCCTGGTCAGGCTGGGTGTGGACTATGTGGATATTTTCTACCATCACAGGCCGGATCCCGACACCCCTCTGGAAGAAACCATGGGGGCTCTCGTGGATATCGTCCGTCAGGGCAAGGCCTTATATATAGGGCTATCCAATTACGGCCCCGAAGCGCTGGAGCAGGCAGCGGGAATCCTGGAGGGCATGGGAAGCAGATGCCTCATCCATCAGCACCGCTACTCCATGCTGGACAGGAAAAATAAATGCCTCCTGCCAGTGGTAAAGCAGAAGAAAATGGGCTCCATCGCTTTCTGCCCCCTGGAACAGGGACTTCTGACGGACAAATATCTCCACGGAATTCCAAAGGATTCCAGGGCTGCAGGGAACAGCGTTTTCCTGGGCAGTGAAAATATTACCGCCGAATATCTGGAGAAGGCCGGGAAGCTGAACGAACTGGCTCTGCAGAGAGGGCAGTCCCTGGCGCAGATGGCGCTGGCTTACGCCCTGAAAGACGGCGAACTGACTTCCTTGATCCTGGGCGCCAGCCGCCCGGGACAGATCCTGGAAAATATCAAAGCACTGGAGAAGCCTGATTTCACGGAGGATGAAATGCAGCGCATTGAGGAGATTATATCACTATGAACGAACAGGATATCAGAGAGTGGATCGACCGGAAGATTCCGGAGTTGGTGGAAACGCTGAAAACTATCTGTCGTGTGCGCAGTGTGGCAGAGACGAAAGATCCCTCCTGCAAACCCTATGGCGAGGGCTGCAAAAAGGCGCTTCACGATATGCTGGCCATAGGCAGGGAGGCAGGTTTTTCTACAGAGAACTTTGACGACTATGTGGGGCGCATCTCCTGCCCCGGAAAACAGAAAGAAAATATTGCCATCTGGGCGCATCTGGACGTGGTGGACGAAGGAGACGGCTGGGATTATGCCCCTTACGACCCCATTGTGAAAGACAATTATTTCATCGCCAGGGGCTGCCAGGATAATAAAAGTTCCGCTGTCATGGGGCTGTATGTGCTCAAATACATGAAAGAGCATAACATTGTTTTAAACCATACCCTGGATCTGTATCTGGGAACCTGCGAGGAACAGGGTATGTACGACCTGGATTATTTTACCGGACATTACGAATGCCCCACGCTCTCGCTGGTTCCGGACAGCGGTTTCCCCGTCTGCTGCGGGGAAAGGGGCTCCTTTAACGGTGAGCTGACCCAGCGGGAGCCGGTGAGCGGCGAACTGATCGACATTACCTGCGACTGCGGCCAGTATACCGTGCCGGACAAGGCTGACGTCATCCTGTCCTATACAGAGGAACGATGGGCAAAGTGTACAGCGGCCTTATCCGGGAACGCTGACATATCCGGCATAACTATCGACGTTGCAAAGCCGGACACAGACAATGCTGAAAAAAGCGCAAAACGAAATGCCAGCAAAATTGACGTCACCAGAAAAGACGATGAAATCCACATTTTGGCCACAGGAATCTCCACCCAGGCTGCCAATCCCGATAACGGTGACAGCGCGTTAACCCGGCTGGCAGACTTCCTATGTGACAACCGGCTGCTTCCCGAATCCGACCTGCGCATCTTTGCCCTGGCCAGGGATATCAACAGACGCCACAACGGAGAGGCTTTGAACGTGTTCTGTGAGGATCCCCTCTCCGGCCCCATGGTGATGGTGGCCACGCAGCTGTCCCTGCGCCGGGAACCGAATGGGAGCAGGATACCCGTGCTGGGATTCATCTCCAAGTTTCCGGTGACCAGGAACGATGTTCCCTATGAGGAGCGCGCCGGAAAAGCCGCCGCAGAGAGAGGTTTTACCTTAAAGGTAAGCCGACTCTCCAAGGCCAATTACTTTAACCCGGAGAGACAGGTGGTGAAGCGGCTGACGGAATGCAGCAATGAGGTGCTGGGCAGACAGGACAAGCCCTTTGTCATGAGCGGCGGCACTTATGCCAGAAAGCTTCCCAACGCCTTTGCGTTCGGGACGGGTATGCCCCTCCCCAAACGGCCCGAGGCCATATTCCGTCCGGGACACGGGGACTACCACCAGCCGGACGAGAGTATTTCGCTGGAGCGTATCCGTAAGGCGCTGGAAATCTATATCAAAGGGATCCTGCGGATCGACGAACTGGATATCGGCGGAAATGAAAACCCGGAACCGCAGGACTAAAATTTATAAAAAGTGTGTTCGCTGTCCCATTTTCAAGGACAGTTTACGCAGATATAAAGAAGCAGCAAACAAAGCAGTAAAAAGAAAGGGAGAAAAGAGAAAAGTAAACAGCAAAACAATTGCAGGCATCAAAACTGCAGCAAGTAACATCAAAACGTAAAACAAATGAGAAGGGAGAAACAACATGAAGAAATGGAAAAAAACAAGTACCCTGTTGGCGGCAGTACTGGCGGCTTCCACACTGCTTGCGGGCTGCGGCGACGCGACTGACGGCAGCAGCGCAGGCAGCGGAGCCACCGGCGGCAGCAGTGCAGCGGCTTCACAGGGAGGCCCCGCCCATCCCATCGGCGACGGCTCCGTTACCCTGACCATCTTCTGCGATTTCCAGACCGCAGCAAGATCCTATTACACCGACCTGGGCGACAATCCCGTGGTACAGTGGATCGAGAAAGATACCGGGCTGAACCTGGAATTCATCCATGCCCCGGTGGGAGACGACGGCACATTCTTCCAGAATATGCTGGCTGGCGGCGACCTGCCCGACCTGATCTTCTCCAGCAGATTCCAGACCCACTATCCCGGCGGCGTGGAGGGCGCCATCAACGACGGCCTGCTGTATGACGTAACGGAACTGGTAGAGCAGAACGCACCCAATTTCTGGGCGCTCTGTGATGACGAGAACGATCCCGATATCCAGAAGAAGATACGCGGCGACCAGGGCATGATCATCAAATTCGGCAGTACGTTCCTGCCCCCTACCGACAACAATAAGGTGTTCAACGGACTTGTCATCAGACAGGACTGGCTGGACAAATATAATCTGGAAGCACCCGTGACACTGGATGAGTATACGGAAGTACTCCGCACTTTCAAGGAGAACGGCGTGGAATATCCCCTGGCGCTGTGCGAGTTCTTTAATCAGTCACAGTTCAGCGCAAACAACCCCATCGCTTCCGCTTTCGGCGTGTCCGTAAAGGAATTTGACCTGGATGCGGACGGCAACGTACACTACTGCAGAACCCAGGACGGCTATAAGGAATTCCTGAAATTCCTTCACGGCTGGGCGGAAGAGGGCCTCATCGACGAAGACCTTGTAAGCCGCAGCATCGATGATGCCCTGAGACTGTTCCAGGGAGGGCAGGCAGGAATGTGCTTTGCCCATACCTATAACGTAAAGCAGTCCGTGGCAGTAGGCCCGGCGTCAGACCCTGAGTTCAAGCTTCTGTGCCTGGAGATGCCCAAGATCAACGCAGGCGACGCGACCCACCTTTCCTCCCCTACCAGGTCCATCAACAGCAATTCCTGGCAGGTATACGCGAAAACAAAGTACCCCGAAGAAGCGGTCGCTTTCATCGACTATCTGATGAGCCCTGACATACTGCTGCTCACCGCATGGGGAACCAATGAGGGAGAAAACAAGACCTACCAGATCAACGCCGACGGTCAGAGAGAGTTTACCGAATTCGTGACCAACAACCCCGACGGCCTGGATTACGACACCGTCCGCGCGTTGAATATGTGCGCACCTTTCCAGATCAAGTACGACGAGACCATGGAAGCGTCACAGTACTCCGAGGCGGAATGCCATCAGTCATGGGATGCATGGGGCAAGCAGAACGACGGCGACTGGAATCTTCCCAGATACCTTACGCTGACCACTGCGGAATCCGAGGAACTGACCAGGATCAAGCAGGATCTTGCCAACTATTCCGACGAGATGGTATATAAGTTCATCTTCGGACAGGAAGACATCGACGCTAACTGGGACGCTTTCGTGGCGGAACTGGAGCGCCTGGGCAGCACACGCGGCGAGGAGATCAACAAGGAAGCTTATGACAGATACCTGGAGCGTGGCAGCAACTGACCGGACAGGAAAAACCGTGCGCCCGCCGGGCGCACTATGACCGGGGCGGGTTTTCGAACCGCCCCGTTTTTCCAACGAAAGGAGGAGGTTTATGGGCGTAAAAACTCCGTTTATCAAGAGATTATGGAAGAACATGGCAGCTCACCCGCTGCTCTATCTGATGATCCTGCCTGTTCTGGCATATTTTGTGATTTACCATTATTATCCCATGTACGGAATGATCATATCCTTTTTTGACTATGTTCCCACCAAGGGGATCTTTGGAAGTAATTTTGTGGGATTAAAGCATTTCAGGGCGTTTCTGGAGGATCCGTACTTTTTCCGCACCATGCGGAATACCCTGTCCATCAACCTCCTGCTTTTGCTGTTTGGCTTTCCTTTTCCCATTGTGTTCGCCATCCTGCTGAACGAACTACGCAGCGCCAGATTCCGCAAAGTGACCCAGACCGTGACTTATATGCCGCACTTTATCTCCACTGTGGTGATCTGCGGCCTTATGCTGGATTTCTGTAAATCCAAGGGCGTGATCACCACCATAGTGAGCGCCGTGTCAGGAATGGAGCCGATAAACCTGTTCAGCCAGTCCGCTTTCTTCCAGCCGCTCTATGTGCTGATGTGTATCTGGCAGGAATTCGGCTGGGATTCCATCATTTACTTTGCCGCCCTGACCGGCATCGACCAAACGCTTTACGAGGCGGCGGACATTGACGGCGCAGGCAGATGGAAAAAGATCCTCCACATCACCATTCCCGGCATTTCCCCCACCATCATCATCCTGCTGATCATGCGTATCGGCAACATGATGACCCTGGGATGGGACAAGATCCTGCTGCTCTACAACCCCATGATCTACGAAAAGGCGGACGTGATCTCCACCTATGTGTACCGGATCGGCCTTATGAACTTCCAGTACAGCTTTTCCACGGCGGTGGGCGTCTTTAATTCGGTGATCAATTTCCTGTTGCTGCTCTCCGCCAACGCGGTCAGCAAAAAAGTCAATGAGACCAGTCTTTGGTAGGAGGTGTGGAGATGAAAAAGAAACGTATCGGACCTTTTCAGGTCATCAATGTATTGATCATGCTTTTTCTGATCTTTATAACGCTTTATCCCCTGTATTACGTGGCGCTGGCTTCCATCAGCGATCCCATCCTGCTGAAATCCCACACGGGCCCGCTTTTGTGGGTTCTGGGCGAGCCCACCCTGGCAGGGTATGAGAGAACGCTGGCAAACAGGAATCTGTTCAACGGATTTAAGATCACATTGTTTTACCTTATAGTGGGCACATCCATGCAGCTGATCCTGACCAGCCTGGGCGCCTATGTGGTTTCCAGGAAGCATTTCCTGATCCGCAACGGCGTGATGAAATTCATGGTGTTCACCATGTTTTTCAGCGGGGGGCTGATCCCCATGTTTTTCGCTATCCGCAATACGGGGATCTACAACACCATATGGGTGTCCTCCATTCCCTATGCCGTCAGCGCCTACAACCTGATCATTATGAGAACCTTTTTCAGTTCCATACCGGAAAGCCTGGAGGAGGCCGCCATCATCGACGGCGCCAATGATTTCACCGTATTTTCCAGGGTGATCATGCCCCTGTCCAAGCCCGTGGTGGCAGTGATGATGTTATATTACGGCGTGGGACAGTGGAACTCCTGGTTTCCCGCAGCCATGTTCAACAGGGATCGTAAGATCTATCCCCTGCAGATGATCCTCCGCGAGATCCTCATCGAAAATCAGGAGCAGAGCGCGGATTCGCTGTTTGCGGCGGTGGAGCAGTCCTTTTCAAACGACCTTGTGAAATACTGTACCATCGTGGTGTCCACGGTTCCCATATTGGTCATTTATCCTTTTTTGCAGAAATATTTTGAAAAAGGTGTTATGATAGGGGCAGTAAAGGGATAAACAGCTTCGGAATGCCGAAGTGCAGAAGCCGGAACAAATTGCCGCAAGCGGCAATTGCATAGGAGGACGGACATGGACAGAGAATTATACGATAAGGTCAGCCGGTGGTTCGACGATCACCGGGAGGAAATGACAAAGGATATCATGCGGCTGGTGCGGATTCCCAGCGTTTCCTGCCCCCAGGAGGGGGAGGAGGCTCCTTTCGGGTCAGGGTGCAGGGACTGTCTGGAGGAAATGCTGGCGCTGGGCCAGGAGCAGGGTTTCTGCACGGAAAATTATGAGAACCGGGTAGGAAGCATCGGTTCCCGGGATAAGGACTGGGACAATATGATCGGCTTCTGGAACCATCTGGATGTGGTTCCGGTAGGGAATCAGTGGATTTATGAGCCTTTTGAGCCCGTCCTGAAAGATTATTTCCTCATAGGACGGGGCGCCCAGGATAACAAGGGGCCTGCGGTGGGAATCCTGTACATGATGAAATGCCTGCGGGAACTGGAGATTCCCATGAAACACCAGCTGCGCCTGTTTGTGGGATGCGACGAGGAGCGCGGCATGGCGGATATGGAATATTACACCAGCCGTTATCCCGCTCCCCGCCTGTCCATGATCGCGGACAGCGGATTCCCCGTATGTTACGGGGAAAAGGGAATCATTGAGGGCAGTTTTCACAGTCGGGAACCCGTCAGTGACCTGATCCTGGAGCTGGCAGGCGGCAGCGCCAGCAATATGATCCCGGACGCCGCTTATGTGGTGGTGCGGGCGACGGATGAACTTGCGGAAGCTTTGCAGGAACACATGAGATCAAGGCAGACAGACGTATCATCCCTTCCTGGCAGGACAGACGCAGTTCCGGCGATTGCGGAACAACAGAATTTCACACATATTAACGTGGAACAGCAGGACGACACCATCCGCATCTCTGCCACAGGCAAAAGCAAACACAGCGCTTTCCCCGAAGGCAGCGTAAACGCAATCCACGAACTGATGTATTTTCTGAGCGAACTGACTTCATTGCCGGAAAAGGACAGGGAACTGTTCGGCAGGCTGGCATATCTGTCCGAGGAATATTACGGCGAACATACAGGCATCGCTGGCAGCGACGAAGTATCCGGCAGAACGACCTGTGCCGCTACGGTACTGAAGCTTCAGGACAGGAAAGTGTCTTTGCATTTTAACATCCGCTATGTCATCACGGCGGACAGAACCATGCTTTCTGATAACCTGTCGCGGACGGCGGCGGAAAACGGGCTGGTCTGGGAGACGGAACGGGACTCCGCCCCGAATTATTTCCCCAAAGAACACCCCGCAGTGCAGCTTCTCACAGACCTTTACAACGAGATCACGGGAAGCCATGCGGAAAGCTTCGTCATGGGCGGCGGAACCTACGCCAGGAAACTGCCCAGGGCCTTTGCCTACGGGGTGGGCGGGATGCAGGAATCAGAGGAAGACCTGCAGCTGAAAAAGCAGCTTTTCCTCCCCGGACACGGCGGCGCACATGAGCCGGACGAGGGGCTGAACCTGCGGCTTCTGACGGAAGCAATGAAAATATACACCATGGCGGTGATCGCTTTGAACGACTGTGAAATATGACGCAAGGTCGCAGCAATTCAATGACCTGTCTGAACTGTTTTACGCAGGATCAGCTTTCCACGCCGATCTCGCCGCTTGCCTTATAGGGAGCGTACCTGGGCGCGGATTTCAGGATCTCACGCTTCTCATTGCGGAAAGCCTGGGGACTGCATCCCATGATCTCGCGGAAAGTCCGGTTGAAACCGGAATGGGACTGGAACCCTGTATCCAGCGCGATGGAAAGGATACTGTCCTCCGTGCTGATCAGGAAATAACACGCTTTCCGGATCCGGACGCCGCGCAGATACTGGAGCGGCGTCTGGCGGAACCCGCTGCGGAAATACGTGAGGAACTGCTTCCCGGACAACCCGCACAGCTGCGCCAGGAGCGCAACATCCGGCTCCCTGGCATATTCCCTGTCCATGTAGGATATGGCGGGGAACAGCCGGGCGCGAAGATTCTCCGGCCG
The DNA here is from genome assembly GCA_023667395.1 of Blautia sp. Taxonomy (GTDB): domain Bacteria; phylum Bacillota; class Clostridia; order Lachnospirales; family Lachnospiraceae; genus Acetatifactor. The sequence continues at coordinate 220,035 of JAMPAC010000001.1, forward strand.
ACACTCGGCAGGACGCTCCGCACCGGAATCCCCGTAATTTTCCAGGTTCCAGCGGTAAAGCCGCACCAGCAGCGTCTCCAACAGCCCTGAGACCGTCTGGAGACAGTATTCCTCTTTCTGCATGATCGTCTTGATGATCAGACGGATCAGCACCGCTTCCTCTTGAAAAGCGCTTGCCCTGAAAATCTTCGGGAAATCCGCATAACGATACCATAACATTTCCTCCGGCAGCCCCTTGGGGTAAAAAGGCGCCAGCGCCTCCTGGGGATTGAAAAAAAGATAGTGACAGCACACATCCGTATCCTCCTGGGGCGGGAAAAAGGAGGCATGGGTATAAAACGGGGGCAGAAAAAGAAAATCGCCCGCATCCACCTGCCTGTAAGTATTTTCCAGGTTCCACGTCATGGAGCCTTTCTCACATAACGCGACCTCAATACAGTTGTGGAAATGGATAAAGTCAACATGGTCGGAAATCTGAACCCCCTGCATCAAAAGCATGGGAAATCCCTGCGAAAATTCGTACTCACGGTATGTAATGGGGAGGGAAAGAAAATCTTTGGCAGTCATGGTAAGTCTCCTGCCCGGAAAGCATCGCGTGCCAGTTTTTCAATCACGCAGCTATGCCGCTTATTTTTATTATCTTTATCGTAATTTATTCCCACCAACAGAACTTCTCCCACATAACCCTCCAATGCCTGGGTATAATTCCTGTCCCTGATCTGTTTGATCGCTGTATCAGCAGACTTGTCATACTTCAGTTCAACTACAAGCGCAGGCTTACCAGACAAGGGCAGAGGCAAAAACACAATATCTGCAAATCCCCGGCCTGTTGGCAATTCCCGAATAAGGCGATAATCTTTTCTCGCGCTGTAGTATGCAAGGCCAATTGCACAACTTAAAGAATTTTCATCATTGTAGGTTAAAATCGAAGCCACCTCCGTATGGGCCCGATCCAACCCCTCCGCCACTTTTTCCCCATCACAGCGCAGGGTATCCTCCAACAACTTTTCCGATGCATTCAAAATACGCATGATCTCCGGCCATCCGCCCACGCTCATGGCATTTTCAAACTCTCCGATAATCTCCTTGTTGGGAACAAAGGCTTTCTTTGCCTCCGCATCATATCCCAGATATCCCAGATGAATCAGCAGCGTCAACACATCGTCCTTGGTCTTGAATGTGCGCATATCATTCTGAAAACTGAGTGTATTAACCCTGATGCTTTCGCCACTCAACATCCGCACAATATCTGAACGAAGCCCGTCAAAATCCATATCCATATAAATCTTTAATGCTTCATAAGTTTCGGTGGAAGTCCAATAATTGGAAAAATAACCGCATTTCATTGCTGCCACCACCGACCTTGGATTATATACATGTTTAATTTTCCTAAAGCAATAACCATCATACCAACTACTAATCCCGAAAAAATCCATATTATATTTCTTACATAATTCCTTTACTTCATTTTCTGTAAATCCAGTATATTCCTCAAAATCAATCTGGTCTGTCATGGAATATTCCCAAAACATATTTAACGCCGAATGCTGTCCGTATTTTTTAATGGGAAGTATCCCCGTCATATAAGCAAGCGCCACATACGGCTGGTCCTTTAAGAGATTGCGCAGGAAATCGAGATACTGCTTTTGAAGGTTTTCTGATTCCTGTCGCTCCCGCATGACACAATCCCACTCATCCAGCAGAAAAATAAACTTTTTTCCTGTTTTTGCATATATTCTTCGGAGCGCATCCGCAAGTCCTGTGTCCGGCTTTTTTATATAAATTCCATATTCTTCCACCAGTTCCTCAAGGACTTCCTGCTCCAGATATTCTGTCACGCCTTGATCTTTCGCGCCGATCAGGAACTGCTGCATATTCAGGGAGATTACATCATATTGATTCAGATACTTCTCAAAAGTAGGATCATTTTCTATTCTTCGTCCTACAAAAAGTTCCTGGGAATCACAGCCACGACTATAATAAGCCGCAAGCATATTCAGTGTCATAGATTTTCCAAAACGCCGCGGTCTGCTTACACAGATAAATTTCTGATCGGTATTCATATATTTATTTGTATATGCGATCACTCCGGTTTTATCTACATAAATCTCTGATTGAATGGATTCTCTGAAACAATCATTTCTAGGGTTTAGATAAATTCCCATGCAATGCCTCCTCCACATCTATGATTATCCTTTTGATTTCCTGCAGTCCTTACAATACCCATACAACTCCAGCTTATGCCCGGTCACTGTAAAGTCCCCCGTCTCCTGCCCAAAATGGATATGCGTGAAAGGGCAGCTTTGCAGAGCGATCCTCTTATGGCACTCCAGGCAGACGGCATAATGGGTGTGTCCGCCCCGGTTCAGTTCATAGACCAGATTGCCGCCTCCCATCCAGGCAGTCTTTGACACAAAACCCTTTTCCTCAAACGTTGCCAGGATCCTGTAGATTGTGGAAAGCGCATAATCCCCGCCCTCCGCCCGCTTTTCCGCCAGATGGTAAATCTGCACCGCGCTGAGCGGTTCCGCCGCCTCATACAGCACGGCATATACATTTTTCCGCTGCCTTGTCCATTTTATTCCCTTTGGGTACTCTATTTCTTTCTGTTCCGCCATATCAATTCTCCGTACTGGGGCATCCATTATGCAGATGCCTTTCTTTCAATGTCATGACCAAAGCTCAAACCTGTAAATATATAAACTGCATCCTCAATACAGTGTCGCCATCTGCCGATACTCAAAATCCGGTTCACGCACCAGGAAGATATCCCTTTCCGGCATTTTGTCCAGGCTATGTAACAGGTTGACAATATGCCATTGATAGTACCATTCCCCGGTATCATAGTCCAGATTACGCTCATTCCAGAACACGCGCCCATACTGTCCTGCTCCCAGAGAAAAGGCTGTCTCGTTTAAAATATCATGGCGGTACAGGGAAGAATCCGTATTATGGTAATCCCTGTTATGTCCCCGCCTGACCGGTTGGCCGCTGCGGCGTTCATCATAAAAAAATGACACCTCGTAACTCCCCGCATCCCAACGGACAGCTAAATTAGTAAGGTTTAAATCCTGCGCCGAAGGATAGCATTGGATGCGGTATCCGTCATCCAGGTACAACGCCTGAACCACAGCCTCTTTCTGCCAGAAACTCAGACGGTGCACAAGTATATCCCCATGGAACATATCAGGAAATCGCTCCAGGGAATATGCCATGGGAAATTCTGTACGGATCCCAGCGGAAGCAGAACCCCTTTCCCTCTTGCCCCAGGCAAGGCGGATATCCTGAATCAAAAGCAAATGATACACCCCCTGCACACATGCTTCTCACGCTAATCCTACCACAACTCCCACAAAAACGCCAATAAAATATAGCAGTCCCAGAATCTTCAGGTTCTCTTTCCTGTCATGATTCACGCGGAACAAAACCAGCAGTCCCACCCCGGAACCAGTGAGCAGTCCTGCCAGCATGGCTCCCGTACCGATCACTCCCTCCAGATACAACTGGGTGATCGCCACGGAACCCGCGCAGTTGGGAATCAGCCCCACCAGACCTGCCAGAACAGGACCCAGCACTTTGCGGTTCAGGATCAGCCCCGCCAAAACGTCCTCCCCCACAAAGAAGAAAAGCAGGTTCAGCAAAAAGGTAATGACCAGGATAAAACCGCCGATCTGCGCTGTATGCACCAAAGCGGAACGGAAAATGCTTCCCTCCTCGCAATGGCATCGCTCCTGCTCGCAAATCTCATGGATATGATGCTCTTCCTCCCTGTGACGGGAAAAGACCACATCAACCGCAAAACCCGCCGCAATACCGATCGCCGCCTTTGCCAATAATATCAACACAATGGTCCGGACCGGCGCCTGCTCCGAAATCAGAATGGGCAGCATTTCATCCGAGGTGGACAGATAGATCGCCAGCAAAGTTCCCAGCGTAATCACCTTTCCCGCATACAAATTGGATGCCGCCGCAGAAAATCCGCATTGGGGCACTATTCCCAGCGCACCGCCGACCACAGGCCCCAGTTTCCCCGCCCTCCGCACCAGCCCCTGGGCTTTCCGCCCCGTCTTATGCTCCAGATATTCCATTCCCAGATAAGTCAAAAACAAAAACGGAATCAACTTCACAGTATCCAGCAAAGTATCTATCATAACGCCCGACATCATCATGCCTCCATCCATAGATAAAGAAATTCTAACGCAAGTACTAGATGCAAATGAGTTGCATTTGCATCTAGTACTATACCACATTCTGGCATCTTGTCAAGCACTTATCCTTATATTGCTGCCAGTAACCAGGCGGCGTCATGCTGTCCTGTCATAGGCGGACTTTGGGGGACGCACTTAGCGGAGATGAAATCCACTGCCTACGCAGACTTGAACGCGAACGCCCTATTCGCGTGCTAGTCGTAGTTGGCAGTTAGTTCAGCGCCGCGTTGTCCCGTCCGCATAGGACAGGACAGTATGACGCCGCCGTCCCATCCACCATAAACCGACAAGCCGCCACCCCCCCTACTCCCCCAAAGAAAACGTCACCATCCACTCCCCTTCCACATGAATCCCCGACACCCAGAAATCCCCCCGCAAAGAATATTCCGACAATTCCTCCGGCGATATCGCAAACACCTCATCCGTATACGCCACCGTCTCTGTCTCCTCCGTAGTTCCCCGAAAATGCAGACTATAATCAGAATCCCTCCCATCGCCCCGGCTGTCCACTACCCGAAAGAACCCATGATTATCATTCTCCAGGTTGTCCTGAGCCGCCTGCTGAATATGCAGCATCCCATCCACATACCCCATCCCTGTCAGTTCCATTCCCTCCACAGGGAACCGCTCATCCCCCTGTCCGGGAACCAGCACTTTCGCCTCATGCTCATTAAAACCCACGTAGTCGCTCCAGTGCAGCCCTCCCGCTCCACTTAAGGAAGCGGTCATAGTCCGGGGATTTTCCTCCGCCTCCGTCAACGGTATGGGAATCTCGATATCCTCATAATACTCCTTCCGCCCGATCAATTCCCTGACGGAAAAGGTGACTTTCCCCGTCCCGACCTCCTTATCATCCGTTATGGTGATCAGATAAGTAACGATCCCCGTCTCCTCATCAAATCCCACTTTCTCACAGTGCCCGATACTGCTGTCCGCATTGGTCCAGATATTGTAGCTGTCGTAGAGATCCGTAGTGGCGTCAATGCGGTCTCCCACCAGATCCTGCAAGGTAATATAGACCTGCGCCTCATTGCCCTGTATGCTGGCGGATACCACCTCCATGCGGATGCCCTGATCCTCGTCCCACATCTGCACGGGCACGAACCTCTGGGCCAGTCCCGGGGATACCAGATGCATCAGCTGATAAATGGCAGGATTCGACGCCATCACCGGCAGGGTGATGCAGGCGCACAGACATACCGCCGCAGCCGCAGCCGAGATCTTCAGGAGTTTCCCGCCCAGATACCTGCCCGGATGCTCCCTCTTTTCCTTCCGTTCCCTGGCCTCCTGCAGAAGTTCCTCAAGCAGCGCCTGATCCGGCGCGATCTGTTCATTCATTTTCAGATATCTTTCTTTCAATCCCATAGCCTTCCTCCTCCAAAATCTCTTTCAGCATGGCTCTCGCCCTGGTCAGCTGGGTTCTCACCGTGGACTCTTTTCGCCGGAGGATCTTCGCGATCTTTGCCACCGGCAGTTCCTCATAGTAAAAAAGATGTATCACGTCCCGGTACTTCTGCGGAAGCCTGGAAAGTTCCCTGTACAGTTCCAGGCTTTCCTTTTCCTCAAAGGGCAGATCCTCCTCCAACGCCACGGTGCGCTTTTTCCAGAGGGATGCCAGCAGCGTGTTGGAACAGTTGACCGTCACCCGCAGGAGCCATGCCTTGCAGTGTTCCTCATTTTCAAATATGGGACGCTTCTTCAACAGCCGCAGGAATACTTCCTGATAAACCTCGTCTGCGTCCTCCTTTGTCCCCGTCCTGGCAAAGGCCAGGCGGTAGACCATATCAGAGTATGTCCTGATGATCTGTTCGGGATCATATCCTGTGCGCATGGATGATCTGGCCTCCTTTCACTGTTAATACCGTGGGGATACGCGAAAAGCTACAAAAACAATTATACCATTTCCCAAAATATGTGATAAAATATATTTGTTACAGATATTTTTATGGGGATCCTTATGAAAACAGCGGAGCGTTTCAAAAAGAATATCCGGCTTCCCGCAGGCAGCATCCAGAAAAGGATACTGATCATTACCATATCCTGCCTGTTCTGCATGTGTGTCATCATCAGTTCCGTCAGCTTCTATGTCTTCCAGAATTATCTGCGGAACAGCCTGATCCACTCTACGGAGGCCAGCCTGCAGCTGCTCTCGGATTCCATCAACAGCGGTATGGACGATATTTCACAGATGGTACGATTCTGCCAGACTAACACGAATATTGCTACTTATATACAGCGGAATTCCAATCCCAGTTCCATCCTGTCCGTGTCCACCTACGACCGCATGTACGAGGAATATGGCAACAATCCGTCAAGGGACTATATCAACAGGCTGGCGGTGGTCACCAACGAACATTTTTTACAGATTGTCAGCGCCACCTATTCCTCCACCGCCGACCTGGCGGCCGAGGTGCCCGAACTGCCTTATTTTGACAGGCTGCTGGAGGCCAATACCTACGATTTTTCCACCGGATTTGTAAAAGACCCTTTTTCCCGCAACGGAAAAAACGTGCTTCCGGTGATCCGGCCCATCACTTATAAATACAATTCCGTCCGGGGCGGCGTCCTCTTTCTGGAAATCTCTTCGGACTTATTTACCAGTTCCCTGAAGCGTTATACGACTGCGGAGGACAGCTACATGTATCTGTCCATAGGCGGGCACAGTTACGTTTATCGGGACGACGGCCTTGTGGAAATGGACGAGCCTTACCAGATCACGCGGGATCTGTCTTCTTCCACGCTGACTGAAAGCATCAGCGTCAAGGAGATTCAGGACGGGGAGGGTTCCCGCCTGGTGCTGATCTCTCCCCTGAACATGCCGGACTGTTATATCTGCCAGAGCATCTCCCGTTCCGAACTGCGGGATCAGCAGCTGCTCCTGTGGCCCATCCTGGGCGGCACGCTGGTCAGCATTGTAGGGATCGGTATCCTGCTGATGATTACCCTGAACCGCATGATCAGCGTACCAGTTTCCAGGATCAGGGCAAAAATGCTGCGGGTGGCGGACGGCGACTTTGAACGCGATCCCTCTATCGAATGGAATCACGAACTGGGCGAGATTGGAAAGGGCATCAACGACCTGTCCGAAAATGTCTACCTGCTGATGAACCGGAGGCTGGAGGACGAGAAGCAGAAGAAAGACCTGGAATATAAAGTGCTCCAGAGCCAGATCAATCCTCACTTTATCTACAACACGCTGAATTCCATCAAATGGATGGCCACCGTCCAGGGCTCCACGGGAATCTCAGAGATGACCACCGCCCTGGCGAAACTGCTGAAAAGCATTTCCAAGGGGACGCGGCTGATGGTTCCCATTGAGGAAGAACTTTCGCTTTTACAGGATTATTTTACCATCCAGAGTTACCGTTACGGCGGCACCATCACCATGGAGATCCGGGTGGACGAGGATTCCCTGCTGCAGTACCAGATCATAAAATTTACCTTACAGCCCTTAGTAGAAAACGCTATTTTCCACGGCGTGGAACCCAAGGGAGCGGGGCATATCCTGATCCATGTTTCCTTTGAACAGCTGACGGAGGAAAGCGAGTCTTCCATCCGCATCGATGTGACCGACGACGGCATCGGGATGCCTGCGGAGCAAGCTGCCCGGATCCTCCTGTCCAATGGGGACAACAGCACGGAATTCTTCCGGGAGATCGGGGTAAGCAACGTGCATAAGAGATTACAATACGAGTTTGGCGATGCTTATGGCATCACAATAGAAAGTGTGGAGGGCGAATACACCACCATGTCCATCCACATCCCATGCAGATTATAAAGGAGAAATCATGTACAAATTACTTATCGTGGATGATGAGCCCCTGGTTCAGGTGGGCATCAAGTCCATGCTGGACTGGGCGGAACTGGATATCGAAGTGATCGGCACCGCAGTCAACGGACAGGCTGCCCTCAGGATCATATATGAACAGTCCCCCGATATCGTGATCACGGATGTGAAAATGCCAGTCATGAGCGGTCTGGAACTGATCAGGAAATGCCGGGAAAAATACGGCAACGAATACCCTTATTTCATCATCCTCACAAGCTACGAGGATTTCCATATGGTCAAGGAGGCCATCACTTATCAGGTGACGGATTATCTGGTAAAAATGGAACTTACCCCCGCTTCCCTGACGGAAGCCATAGGGCGGGTACTGAAGCGGATCCAGGAATCGGCAAACAGGAACGTTTCCCCGGAAAGCATTGTACATCCCTTTTACGACAAATTTTTCATCAGGCTGATCAACAACCTGTTTGAATCGGAGGAGCAGTTTGCCCTGCAGAGCCGGGATCTGAACCTGGATTTCCATTACGGGGGTTATGTCTGCTGCTATGGGGAAATGACCGGCAATCAGGCGGATTCCCTGCCCATGGAGAAGCAGCTGTCCCTGTTTTCCACCTCCATGCAGATGCTGAAAGAACTGACAGGCAAATACCGCCCCTGTTTCTGCCTCTCCCTGGACACCAGGCACTTTGCCCTGATCTTCTGCTATGAGGCAGGACAGGCCGATACGTTCTCTTACGGGCCGGAATTGAAGGATATCCTGGCAAAAATCAGCGAGACCCTGACCAAGTACTATAATGTGTCTTTCCGCTGCGGCATCGGCAGCATGGTGGATGCGCCTCTCGCCATCTGCGACTCCTATCAGTGCTCCAGACAGGCGAATCTTTCCACGGAGGAGGAAAACCCGATTGCCTTTTTTGAGGAGTGTATCAAGTCAGCGAAGAACCCCCCCCAACACAGTTTTTTCAACATCAGCCTGTTCCGCCAGGATCTGACCAGGGCATTTGAGGAGTATGACGCCGATATCCTGAACCGCACGCTGGATAATCTGTGCGAACTTTTCCTGTCCCACCCCGACCATTTCGTGCAGGTTCTGGATGGCGCTTGTAATATTTTATACCTGTCCATTTCCCTGCTCCAGGACGGGGAGCGGATCGTATCCGATTTCTTCCGGGATAATCCCGACGGATACCGCTCCATCTACAAGCAGACCACCGTGGAGCAGATCGTCAACTGGCTCACTTATTTTAAACGACAGATGTGCCAGCTGTTTGAGAGCCACCATAAGGATTACAAGAATCACATTGTGACCAATGTGAAAAAATATATCAACGCCCATTTGAAAGAACGCCTTTCCCTGAACGAGGTGGCGGCGGTATTCGGCATCAGCCCCAACTATCTGAGCCAGCTTTTCGGCAAGTATAACGACGTAGGATTCTCCGAGTACATCAACACCTGTAAGATCACGGAGAGCAAACGCCTGCTGACGGAAGGCAACCTTAAGGTTTACGAGGTGGCGGAGATGCTGGGCTTTGAGAGCGCCTTTTATTTCAGCAAGGTATTCAAAAAGGTGGAGGGCGTCTCGCCTACCGAATATTTGAACAATCAATTCATGTGAGGGATATGGCAATGGAAAAACGGTTTTTAAACACAATGGAAAACTTCTGGGAAAAAAATGACCGGCTGCGGGATTTCCGACCCTTTCCCGATATTGACGACAGAAAGGCTTACGAGGAACTTCCCCTGGAACTGCGCCAGACTTTGATCGAACAGGGAGAAGCTTATCTGGGCTATGATTATCCGGCGATCCACGCCACGGAGTTTATGAAGTTCAAGCACACCGGGAACCGTGTGGACTATGAAAATCTCTATTTTGAGAGACGCTACGCCTTAAATGCCCTGGCAGCGGCGGAATGCGTGGAGGATCAGGGACGTTTTCTGGACGATATCATCAACGGCATCTTTGCCATCTGCGAAGAAAGCGCCTGGCAGCTTCCGCCCCACAATACTTACGTCCGCAACGCCCCCCAGGAAATCCTGCCCGACATCACCCATCCCGTGATGGATCTGTTTGCCTGCGAGACGGGAGCCCAGCTTGCCTGCGTCCGCTATCTGCTGGGAAGCCGCCTGGACAGGGTAAGCCCTTTCATCAATGCCCGCATTGCCTACGAACTGGAACGGCGCATTTTAATCCCTTACATCCACGAGCATTTCTGGTGGATGGGAAAAGACGGGGAGCCCATGTGCAACTGGACTCCCTGGTGTACCCAGAACGTGCTGCTGGCTGTCTTTTTACACGGCGCGCTTCCCGGCACGGAAAAGGCCGTTACCCTGAAAGCTGCGGAAAGCCTGGATTATTTCCTGAAGGATTACGGCGAGGACGGCTGCTGTGACGAGGGCGCCCAGTATTTCCGCCATGCGGGGCTGTGCCTGGACGGCGCGGCGGATATCCTGAACCGGATCACGGGTGGAGCCTTTGAGGAATTGTACGCATGGGATAAGGTAAAAAATATTGCCGCCTACATTTTCCACGTGCATGTGGACGACAGATATTATATCAATTTCGCGGACTGCTCCCCTGTGGCGGGACGTGCGGGTGTGCGGGAATTCCTGTTCGGCAGGCGCACCTCCCAGCCGGAACTGATGCTTTTCGCCGCTAGGGATTTCAAGGCGGCGCAGGGAGATATTTTTGCGGACGAATCCAACAGGCTGAACCTTTTTTACAGGATGCAGACCATATTCCATTATCAGAAAATTATGAATTATGACACCTCCCGGACGCCGGTGCACCAGGATATGTATTATCCCAGCGTAGGGCTGTTCCTCTCCAGGAACGATACGTTCTGCCTGGCGGTGAAAGCGGGGGACAACGACGACAGCCACAACCACAACGACACCGGAAGCTTTACCCTGTACAAAAACGGGCGGCCCCTGTTCGTTGACATCGGCGTGGAAAGCTATACCGCCAGGACTTTTTCCTCCCACAGGTACGAGATCTGGACCATGCAGTCCTGCTATCACAACCTGCCCACCATTGAGGGACTGGACCAGCACGACGGCGAAGAGTACCGCGCCACGGAGGTGGAAACCGCTTTCCAGGACACGGAGAGCGGCATCTCCATGGAACTGTCCGGCGCTTATCCCCTGAAAACCTGCAAAAAACACTATACGCGCAGCATTTTTTTTGATAAAATTAAGGATAGGATTCTGTTGAAAGACAGCACGGACGCCGGGAATGTGATCTTAAACTTCATCACATATGAGAAGCCGTCGGTCACAGACGGTCACATGGAGATTGGTTCCCTGGCGCAGGCCTGCTTTTCAGGGGCGGCCCCCATGGCGGTGGAAGTCCTGCCCATCACGGACGCAAGGCTGCGAACCGCATGGGATCACGATCTGTACCGCATCCAGCTGGCTATGACAGCGGCGGAATTTCAACTGGAAATAAAATAGAGGTTACTGATATGCGTATTGAAGAATTGAGACCGGGACAGGAGCTCACCCTGTTCGTCAGCGTAAACAACAATTCCCTGGTTTTCACCAGCAAGGTACAGGAGATTAATTACAGGAGGCACATGATCTTCGCGGACGCCGTTTTTCAGGACGGCAAGCCCATATCTTTCAGGGGAAAGGGCGTTATTGTAAACGTCCTTGCCGCCACGGGGGATGAGAAACCGCATTTATTCAGAAATGTGTCAAATACCCTGCTGAGACGCTCCGACGGGACGCTCTGCTACAGCTTTACCACAATCGCGGAGAGTGTGTCTTATAATCGGCGGGAAAATTTCCGCTGCTACGTGGGCATTGAGACTTCCATCCGGCTCGATTCCAACCGCGCCGCCTATGAAGCTACCATCCGCGACGTCAGTTCCAACGGTTTTGCGGTAGTTTGTGACAGTGATGTCAACTTCCAGGAGGGAAATCTGGTCCATGTTGTCCTCAATGACCAGATCGACGGCTTTGGCGAAAAGTATTATTTCCACCTGTACGGCCTGGTGGCCCGGATCCAGGAACTGGAAAACGGCAAGACCGTTTACGGCTGCCGTTTAAATAACCATGTGGCGGGACTGGATTCCTATCTCATGAAGAAAGAGCGCAGCCGCCTGAAGAGGAACAACTACAGCCGTTTCCGGTAAGTATAAGTTTATTGTGTGATCTTTCCATACATTTCCGGGCGTCTGTCCCGGAACAGCCCCCAGCTGAAGCGGAGTTCTTCCACGGCTTCCAGGTCAAAGGTACGGAGGAGAATCTTCTCCTCTGTTCTTCCGGCTTCCTCCAACACTTCCCCTGTTTCATCCGTAATAAAAGAAGAACCGTAAAATACCAACTTTGAACGCTGACCGTTATTTCCCTTTGCAGGCGCCACATTCTCCTCACCTATGCGGTTGGCTGCAATCACTGGAATCACGTTTGCTGCCGCATGTCCCTGCATACACCTCCGCCAGTGGGACATACTGTCACATTCGATAATGGGCTCGGAACCGATCGCCGTGGGATACAGCAGCAGCTGTGCGCCCATCAGCGCCATACACCGGGCCGCCTCGGGGAACCACTGATCCCAGCAGATGCCCACGCCGATCTTCCCGTAAGCGGTATCCCACACCCGAAAACCCGTATTCCCCGGCGTAAAATAAAATTTTTCCTGATAGAAATGGTCGTCAGGAATATGCGTCTTCCGATACACGCCCAGGACGCTTCCGTCCGCGTTTATGACCGCCACGGAATTGTAGGTAACGTTTTCCTCCCTCTCGAAAAAACTGATGGGAAGCACCAGCTTTAACTCCGCCGCCACTTTGCAGAAATGACAGACAGCAGGGTTCTCCTCCAACTTTGTGGCAAGACCGTAAGAATCATAATTCCTCTCCTGGCAAAAGTACCAGGTCTCGAACAATTCCGGAAGCAGTACGACCTGCGCGCCTTTCGCCGCCGCTTCCCGCACCAGTCTGTCCGCTGCCGCTATATTTTCTTCCCGGGAACGGCTGCAGTACATCTGCACCGCCGCTATGGTTATGTTTTTCATTCTGATTTCCCCTCCCTGCCCACTGGAATCTGCTGTGTAATGCAATGGATATTTCCCCCGCCGATCAGGATATCCCTGGCATAGATCTGCACCACTTCCCTGTCAGGGAACAGTTCCTGCAGGATCGCTTTCGCTTTCTCATCCGCAGGGTCGCCAAATCCCGGCATGACCACTGACCGATTGGCAATATAAAAATTTACATAGGACGCCGCCAGCCTTTCTCCCGGTGTGCGGGCGGGCTCATCCCAGCAGGCGTCCAGCCCCTGGCACTCCTCTGCGGTGACGGTCACAGGCTTTGGCAGGGGCAGCTTATGAACCTGGATACTCCTGCCCCTGGCATCCCTGACCTGGCTCAGATAATCCAGGCAGGACTTGGACATCTGATACTGGGCGTCCTCCCGATCCTCCGTCCACGCCAGCACTGCCTCCCCGGGTCTTACAAAGGCGCAGATATTATCCACATGCCCATTGGTCTCATCCCGGTATATCCCGCAGGGCAGCCATAAAACCACGGATACCCCCAGGTATTCTTTCAGGGTATTCTCTATTTCTTCCCGGGTCAGCTGCGGATTGCGCCCCCGGCTGAGCAGGCAGCTTTCCGTCACCATGCAGGTACCCTCACCGTCCACATGGATGGAACCGCCCTCCAGGATAAAGTCGCGTTTATGATATACGTCCCTGTTCAAAAGATCGCAGAGTTTTCTCGCCATCCGGTTGTCGCTGTCCCAGGGAAAATATAAACCGTCATGGAGCCCGCCCCATGCGTTAAACCCCCAGTCTATCCCCCTTACGTCTCCCTGCGCGTTCCTGACAAAGGTGGGGCCGTAATCCCTTGCCCAGGCATCATTGCTGGACATTTCCACCACACGGATATGAGCCGGGAGCAGCATCCTGGCATTGTCATACTGCGCAGCGCTGGCGCATACCGTCACATTCTCCGAAGCCGCTATGGCCTCCGCCACCTGCACAAAAGCCTTCCGCGCCGCATAACCGCCATACTGCCAGGAATCGGAGCGTTCCGGGAAGATCATGAGGCAGCCCTCATGAGGCTCGTATTCCGCCGGCATATGATAACCGTCGGCCGCCGGTGTAGAATTGTTGATAATCTTCATGTTAGCCTCCCTCTTCCGCTAATCCACGCTCTTCAAGGATTCCGTCATACTGATCCTCTCCAGCTTGCCGTTCATCAGCCGGTTTACCAGCCACGCAAACAGGTATGTCAGTACCACGCTGTAGAGGTAACTGACCGGACGCACCCGGATATCGAAAGCGATCATATCCACCTGGATCTCATTTATCACAAACCAGTGAAGCAGGCGTCCCAGGGGCAGCCCCACCACGATCCCCATGGCTGCCAGCACCATATTCTCACGGAAAACATAGGACGCCGTTTCCCCCTTATGGAATCCCAGAACCTTGATCGTGGCGATCTCACGGATGCGCTCCGTAATGTTGATATTAGTCAGATTATACAGCACGATAAACGCCAGCCCCGCCGCGCAGGCAATGACGAACACCACGATCAGGTCAAGGCTTTTCATCATGCTGGAAAACCGCTCCATGGTATCTGCATTCACGGACACGCTGGCCACATCCTCCCATTTCATCAACGCCGCCGCGACCAGGTGCACATCCGCGTCCTCCGGAATATTGAGATAAAGATTCCTGTAACCAGCCTCCTCGCCTGTCTGCTCCCTGTAAGTTTCATCGTTGATATAGACATAATTATAGATAAAATTCTGGTTGATTCCCGACACCCTTGCGGTGATGGTCTGCATATCCTCATTCTGGAGCGTGACGGTATCTCCCACGGCGATTCCGAAAACCCCTGCAATCTTATTCGTGATCACCATTTCGCCCGCTTCGGGAAATGCCAGCGGTTCCCCGTCTGCGGTATGCAGATCCAGGAATGACGTCATATCTGTCTCTTTATCAAATGCCAGCAGATTGACCGACTTTCTGCCACTTTCCGTCACCAGGTCATAGGTGGTCTCATAAACCGGCACATACTGCCCGCCGTCCGCACCGATGGCATCCCTGACGATCTCTTTTGTTTCATCCAGCGTTCCCTCAGCGATATCCTCGGAAAATAATACGTCCAGGTCGTAAATCTGTATCTCACCAAACTGCTGCGTAGCCACATCCGCAATGGAATCCTTGATGCCAAACCCCGTCACCAGAAGCGCCGTACACCCGCTGATTCCCATTACCATCATGACCAGCCTCTTCCGGTAGCGGAAAATATTCCGTATGGACACCTTTCTCAGGAAACCCAGACGTTTCCAGATAAATGATACATATTCCAGGAATACTCTCTTTCCCGCCTTCGGCGATTTCGGCCTCATCAGCTGCGCCGCCACCTCTTTCAGTTCCATGCGGCATGACAGCCATGTGGTGCCCACGGAACAGAGGATGGAAACAAACAGGGAAATGGCCGCAAGCTTCCAGTCAAACACATAGACCAACGTATCCACCCGGTACATGATACGGTATGCTGCCCAAAGAACCTGGGGAAACAACCAGGTTCCTCCCGCATAACCAATGATACAGCCGAGCACTGCAGCCGAACCGGAGTAGAACATATACTTGGACATGATGACCCTCTCGCTGTAGCCCAACGCCTTGAGCACACCGATCTGTGTCCTCTGTTCCTCCACCATACGGTTCATGGTGGTAATGCACACCAAGGCCGCCACCAGGAAAAAGAACACAGGGAAAATATTGGCGATTCCTTCCACGATAGTGGAATCATTTTCAAAACACGCATACCCTATATTCGTGTCACGACCAAGCAGATAGCTGTCAGGCGGCTCCAGATCCGCTATCTCCTGCTCCGCATCGTCAATCTCCCTCTGGGCATCTGCAATCTTCTCGTCAAACTCCCTCACGCCGTCTTCATATTCTGCCAGGCCGTCCTCATACTCCGCCTGCCCGTCCGCCAGTTCCTGCTCCTTTTCCGCGATCGTCCGCTCCGCATCCTCTATCTCTTTTCTGGCGTCGGCAAGCTGTTTCCTACCATCTTCAATCTGTTCCTTGGCTTCCTCCAGCGCCGCCCTGCCATCGGCAAGTTCCCTCTGGGCTTCTTCCAGCTGCTTCCTGCCGACCTCCAGTTCCCGCCAGCCCGCTTCGATCTGTTCCGCCCCCCTCAGCAGCTGCTGCTCATAAGCCGCAAGCGTGGACAATCCCTCCGTAATGGCGCTGCGCTGCTGCTCGATCTGTTCGAATCCTGCCCGGATCCCTGCCTCGCTTTCCAGGAGCATCTCCATCTGCCCGGTCAGTTCCTCAGGCACAGCGCTTTCGCCATATGCATCGATCATCTTCTGAAGATTCTCCCGCGCCAGAGCCAACATGGCTCCCTGAGACCGCAATTCCTCTTCCGCCTTGTCAAGTTCCTGCATACCAGCCGCCGCATCCGCCCCAAGAATCGCTTTCTGCTCCTCAAACTGCTTTCTCCCGGCCTCCAGTTCCCTGTCAGCCGCTGTCAGGTCTATACTGCCCTGACTCACTTCGTCAAAGCCTTTCCTTACTTCCTCCTCCCCATCCGCAAGTTCCCTCTCCTTATCCGCTATCTCCCTTTCACCGTCGGCAAGTTCCTTTTCCTTATCCGCCACGGTTTTTCGCGCGTCTTCTAACTCCTTTCGGGCATCTGCCAGCTGCCTCTCCCCATCTTCCAGCTGTTCCCGTGCGTCTTCCAGTTCCTCCCGCGCATCCGCAAGTTCTTCCTCTGCGTCCGCTTTCTCCGTCTCAAATTCCTCTTTTGCATCCGCAAGTTCTTCCTCCGCATCCGCAAGAATCCTCTGATACCGCATGTCCGCAGCCTGGGAAGCACAATCCTCCCAGACGGCCTCTTTCTCCTCAATGAAATCCTTGTATGTATCACTGTACAGGGAAAACCCTTCCGCAAATTTGACATAGATCTCCGTATAATAATCCACATCAAAGCCCTCATAGGGCAGATAGATAAAGCCGCTGACCTTGCCCGTCCCCAGGGAAGTATTTCCCCGCTCATACTGAATATAGAGAGGCGACTGTACAATGCCTACAATGGTATATTCCCTGCGGGCAAAATGTTCCAGATCCTCCTCCGCGTTATTTTCGGACAGCAGCAATGCCTCCCCGATACTTTCTTCCGTAAAGACATTGGCATCCACCACGCACTCCTCGGCGTTCTCAGGCATTCTCCCTTTCAGAACCACCAGCCTGTTCAGTTCCTCCGTGATGCTGTGAACCTTTGCCACACTCTCATTCCCCGCAGCATCCTGAAAAATGATGTCAAAAGAGACCGCACCCTCCGCCCCCAGCACACCCTCCTGCTGCCTCAGATACGCTGCCTCCTCCTCTTCAAACCCCATGGTGGACAACAGCCGGAAATCGTAGAATTCCTGCTCTTCAAGGTAATTCCCCGTGGTCGTCACCATAGCGTCCCTGGTCACCTTGAGACCTGCAAAAAAACCCACGCCTAACGCCACTATTGCAAGGATTGCAATAAATCGTCCGAAACTTTCTTTAATTTCCCGTAATGTCGATTTCCAGATTGTTTTCATTGATCCGTTACCACTCTATCTCATCTATATCCACGATCCTGTCGTTTTTCACCATGCTGACCACCGTGCCGCTCTTCACGGTAATAATCCTGTCTGCCATGGCCGTCAGCGCCTGATTGTGGGTAATGACCACCACTGTCCGGCCTTTCTGCCTGCAGGTATCCTGAAGCAGCTTCAGAACCGCCTTTCCGGTATTATAGTCCAGCGCCCCCGTAGGCTCGTCACAGAGCAGAAGCTTGGGATTCTTCGCCAACGCCCTGGCAATGGCCACCCTCTGCTGTTCGCCTCCCGAAAGCTGGGCAGGAAAATTGTTCATCCTGTCCTTCAGCCCCACCTCCTGAAGCACCTGGGCCGCATCCAGTGGCTCCCTGCAGATCTGCGCCGCCAGTTCCACATTCTCATGAGCCGTCAGATTCTGCACCAGATTATAAAACTGGAATACAAACCCAATATCATACCGCCGGTAATCGGTCAGCTGCTTTTTATTGTAGGCGGAGATTTCCTGCCCGTCCAGCATGACGCGCCCGCTGGTCAGGCTGTCCATTCCCCCCAGGATATTCAATATGGTGGTTTTCCCGGCTCCGGAGGCCCCCACGATGACGCAGAACTCTCCCTGCTGGATCTCAAAATTCACATCCCGGAGCGCCAGGATCTCCACCTCGCCCGTCCGGTATATCTTCTTCACATTCTCAAACGTTACAAACGCACTCATTCCGATTCCTGCTGCCTTTCCTCTTTGTGGTTTATTCCAGTATAACATATTTTCTGTTTGAAATTTATTAAAAAACAGGAAACTCTTGAAAAGTTTCCTGCTTCATTTAACAAACATTTACACACTTATTTGGTCACCAATAATGAAACCAACTTAACCCCGCCGCGTCTGGATTTATTGTAGCCCAAGGCATAACGTATACTTTCCGAAATATAATATTCGCCATCCGCTTCTTTAAGATAACCAAAACGTTCCAGATTCCGTTTGTCTTCGATTCCCAATTTGTCCATCACATTATCCTGCAAAGGCACTTGTTTATCTTTCTGCTCTATTTCCTGTAATTTTCGAAAACTGCTCTGCAACTGATAAATTTCCTTTTCGACTTCGCCAAACTTTTCCCTTGAGCACTCTCGGATTGCCTGTTTCATATCGTCCGGAAACAAGAAACGATCCTGAAAAGCAAGCAGCTTATCATTCAATTCATATCCCGCAGCATACTCCATAAACCGCACAATATCTCTTGCCTGCAGCTGTCCATTAAAATCAGACAATGAAGCCAGAACCCACCGTACAGTGTATGCCTGATTGGAACTGTTTTGCCCCATTTTAACTCCCCATACTTTGGCAAGATCCTCCTCAATCATATCCCTTCCAGCCTCTTCTACCAGTATGGGGTTATCTCTCCAGTGCACTCCGCTTACATTACCTGCCCGATCAGCTAGTTTTAATGCTAATTGTAAAGCATCTTTCTGAGTCCAATTCAATTCATACCGCACATATTGACTGCGGAACTGTTCAAAATTCGTACCTATGGATAACTCGGCAATGTCCTTTCTCAGAAAAACGATAATCCCCACATTATTCCCCTGCTGTTCTGTCAGGAAATTGATAGTTCCCCTACACAGTGTTCTGATACCACATTTTTGCACAATATCTTTTTCAAAATCTTCAAAGATATTTTCCAGGCCATCAAATAAAAATATAATCTTGCGATTCTGTTTTTTCAGATTTTCCTGCAATTCCTCCCATGAAAATATTTTCTCAAACATTCCCAAAATCAATTTCTGCCAAAATGTGTGCCACCCTTGCTCATCCAGCCTTTGCTTAATTGCGTTTTTGACGAGGTTGGTATTTTCCATCAGAAAATCACTGCCAAATTTCATCTGTGAAATATCTTTGTTGCATTTTTCTCTGCACAAAGTCAATATCTCACCAATTCCTGTTCTATCTTCACTGCACAAAACCGGACAAATCAGTGTCTCTGTTCCTTGCTCTGATTTTTCCCCTATCATTGCCAGAAATTTCTCCCATGTCTGCGCTTTTAACATTTGCAAATAAAGATATGTCTTTCCCGAACCTTTTGCCCCCAGAATATTTATCCTAGGAATATCTTCTGAAAAATCTCCAAGCTGACGGACTGCCCTGGTAGTTAGCATATTAGATATATCCCCGCCTTCAGCCGCAATGCTTTTTTCACAAATCTCATGCAATGCTTTGCGGAATTTCCTAATCTGCTGTCTGTCATATTCCTTAACCGGCATATTTTGACTTTCAAAAATTTTAGCGACAATTCCGCTATCTTTCAGAGGTTTTGTCGTATTTCTTGCTAAGTCCAGACTTTTGCATATCTGCTCTAAATCACCAAGATGAATTAAAGCTTCGTTATACGCCAGTTCTTCTATTCTGTCTGCCATCTGGATATCCCCTGCCACATCATCCCCATCTGATATTCCATCCTCCTGTAAAAGCAGATGATATGCATTATCTCTATCTTCTCCCCAGAACACATCATTCTTCACCATTGTAAAGAATATTTTCTTCACAGCAGAATCATTTCCCTTTTGCTTTCTTAATTCTCTGAGAACCAGGTTCGTTCCACTGACAGACTGCAGGGAAGTTGAACTGATCAAATATTTGTCTACCCTTGGATCAAATAAAAAAGGGGACGAATATTCGCTGAACCCCGCTCTCAAATCTACAAATACCGCATCAACATCAAGGCATTTCCCAATCTGTGCAAGCGTATCAGCAATAATATATTTATTAGTCTCACCTGCCATAATACGTTCCGGATTGGAATAAACATCCAACATCTGATTCTCCTCACGATATGTCGGTAGAAAGTACTGTGCAAGTTCCAATTTCTCTCCTTGAAATACAAGAGATGAACGTCCTACAAGGCGGCTGATGTCTTCTACAATATCTTTTTTGTTTCCCTTAGCCCCAATAATCGCCAGAACATCCAGATAGCTGATTGTATAATGATTATTTTTCCGCCCCAGCCATGTTAATCCCGGCGCCTCCGTGTCTCCATCCACAATCAAAACCTTTTTGCCGCTTCCATAAAGATTCATCATCTCCCGAACAGCTGCAATTAAAGTAAGCGTTCTTCCAACTCCACCTTTATAAGAATGAAATGCAACTACCGGAATGTCCAACTCATCCAATTCTGGAGGTTCTACACTGTCCGCATCTGACACATAGGAAAAATCCTTAAACAAGGGAAACGGTTTTACGATCCTTTCATTTGTTGCTTCCTCTATATAAACCTGCATCGTTGTCTGCGTAACCGGAATTTGTATCATGTTGGCCTCTGTGTCAAAATATTGTTTCAGAAGCCCTTTCAGATATCTTTTTGCATCCTCTTGTATCTCCGCAGACATCGATTTAACATATATGACTGCCTCCGTGCTGAAAACATCAACCTTTATCCACTGTGTCGGCCAATCATTCCTGTGCAGCAGTAATCTTCTTTCAATATCATGCCATGTATATAGCACCAATGCCTCATAGTCCATCTGCATTTCTACCTCCTCGCCTCACAATCATGTAACAGTGATAATGTTTGCTTTAAATTATTTTCAACAATCTGTTCCAAGGCTTCTCCCTCTCTGCAGCGAATACCATATCTCCACATCTCATGGTATCGGGAAGCATCTATTGTTTCGCCATCCAATGCACTGTGCAAATCAGGAAACATATTACATTTCTGTTCTAATCCTATCCTTTTCAGCAGCTTCTGTAAATCATGTTTTAAATTCCTGTCATCGTTTGACAGTTTTGTATAAATGAAATAATTTTCATTCACTAATAGCTGGTATTTTACCCCACATTCAACTGCATAAAAAAGCAATAATCTGCGAGCGCAATTATCCTCGATTTTTCCCGCCACTGCTTCCTGTCTGTTTCTGCTCCTCAATAATTCAGTTGAACGAACGTCCAGCATAATCGTTCCTCTTTCCGCTATCTTTTCCTAATTTTAACATAGAAGCCAATCGAGCACAACCCACACTTCACAACCGCCCTGCCTGCATGGCAAGCACATAATCCGCCGTATTCTCCCCGGCTTCCCGCCCCACTATATTATAGGCTTCCTGAAAATAATGGAAGTCATCCTTCATCAAACCCCGCTCTTTCATCTTTGCAAGGGATTCAGACACCATCACCACATTTTCATTCGTCCGGGCGATTTCATCCTGCGCCGCCATGATCTCACTGTAATCCTGCCCCCCGGAACCGTTATAATGTCCTATCCTGACCAGAAAACACTTCTCAATCCCTGCCTGCAGCATATGATCCAGCATACGTTCAAACTCCGCGCGGTACTGCTCCCCCGGCTTGGCGATATCGCCGTCCGACTCCCCCTGGCACCAGAGCATGAATTTATGCCTGACAGAAAAATGATTATCCTGCAGAAAGTCTACTGCCGCTTCCAGCCTTGCTGTGGCGTCTTGTAAAAATATGCCGCCCGACTGCCACTGGTCGATCCTGCTGCCGCCCTTTGACGCCGATACTCCCACAATGGGAACGCCGGTCTTTATATAATAGACATTGGCAAAAGCCGTCACCATGGAGCCCGTCTTCATATGACCGTCATCAATGCCGCCCGGACGGTTTTCAAAGCGCCCGAATGGTTCTTCCATCACATATAATCTATCCGGATCCGATACCGCCCGGTATTCGTATCCCGCGCCATCCAGCAATCTGGGCGCTCCCTGGCAATGCTCCTGTGTCACAATGCCCCGTCCCGCCATATTGGACTGGCCCATGAACAGAAATAAATCAATTGTTTTTCCCATTCCTTTCCTGAACCTCCACCACATTCACAGTCATATCGCCATATTCACTTTGCAGGGAAAACCTGGCTTCCATGCCTTCCGTGATATAAATATTCCCATCTTCCATAACCAGGATCATATCAAAGTCCCCCTGCTGCCTCCAGTAATCTTCCGCCCTCTCCCTGCCCATCACAAAAAGAGCGGTGGAAAGAGCGTCGCACCGTTTTCCTTCTCCGGCGATAACCGTCACCGAAGCCACCCCGTTATCCACGGGATATCCTGTGGCGGGATCCATGATATGCCCATACCGTTTGCCGTCCTCGCCGATAAAGTACCGCTCATAACTTCCCGATGTGACCACCGCCGCGTCCGCCACCCGGATCACCCCCAGCATCCCGTCGGAAAAAGGACTTTTCAGTCCCACCCGCCAGTAACTGCCGTCGGGCTTGGCGCCGATGGCCTGAATATTTCCGCCGATATCCAGCAGGGCAGAGGAAACGCCGTTCTCCTGTAACGCCTGCGCTGCTTCGTCGCCTGCGAATCCCTTTCCCACGGCTCCCAGATCCAGCATGGTACCGGCATCCAGGGAAAGTTCCCCCTTTTCCAGGCATACCCGGTCATATCCCACATATTCCAGAAGTTCCCCGATCTCCGTTTGGGAGGGTACGCGGTTCTCCCCCGTGGTAAATCCCCATGCCATGAGAACCGGATAGATTGTGGGTTCCAGGGCTCCGCCTGTGTCTTCCGCCATTTCAAGGGCAAAGGCGACCAGCTTTTCCGTCTCCCCGCTCACGGCCACAGGCTGCCCATTGCTGTGGTTGACCGCATAAATATCGCTGCCCGCATCCGTGACAGACCACAGGCTTTCCAGTTCCGCGATCCGATTCTCCGCCTCCAGGAGGGCATGTTCCGCATTAGCTCCGTAGGCGGTAAAGGTCATATAGGTGTCCATGGCAAAAAAGGACTCCGAATACGCTTTCCTGTCGCTGCCGGACAGGGCGGAGCAGGCGGTAAGACTGACAAATATGGGAAACGTCAGAAATATCGTTTTTATAATCTGTTTTTTGTTCTTCCAGTCAGCCAACCCTTTTCCCATACCGGAACACCAGCTTTCTGTATCCTTTACGCGTCTTTGTCCGTCGCCTGCGGGAATTTTTTCAATATCTATTTTACCGCAGCCGCTGTTCAATGTCTAATGTTTTTCCACATAAACAGACGGGGCCTCCCCAGAGAAAGTGTATCTTTCTCCAAGGGTTGTTTTTATATGATTTTGTAATCTCAAAAGGAGTCGTTGTTGCTGCATCCCGGCTCAAGAGCCACATTGAAAATCCCGACCTGCGACGTGCGATGTACCATCAAGGAATCCGTAATACCCGGAGCCATCAGCGCAACCATCGTCACAATGCAGCAGGTTTTCAGGTCAATATCCTGATGGTTCCAGTTTCCCCCGACCCGTACATCATCCATGATAGTCTGTATTTATCACATGGTTTCCGCAAAGAAACCTTAAAAAAATATAAGTGCCGATTCAGGAACTTTCTGCCCCATCACGGCACTTACATTATAACGATATAGCCAATATTCATGATTTCTTTCCATTTTTCAGTTCTTCTACAATCTCATTATAATACTTTTTGTTCAGACGGTAGAAAAACAATACAGCTGCCGTTACAAGCCAAAGAACTCCCGGAACGGTTGTGAATGCATGCTTCATTACCGCAAGCACGGCATCATTCTGCTGCTGATTCGCCACATATCCGAATTTTCCAAGCATTCCGGCTAATAATGCAGTTCCGATTGCCATCCCGACTTTGTTGCCAAGGGAAATAAACGCATATTGAAAACCATCATTCCTTAAGCCTGTCTTCCACTGCCCATACTCTGCACAATCCGGAATAATCGCATAAATTGCCGTGTTAAACCCGGAGAAAAAGAACTGTGTTAACCCGGAAAAAATATAGAAGGCCACAGGATTCTCTTTTACACTGAACAAATACAGCACAAGCATGGAACAGCCTGTCAGCAATGCAAAGATCGATGCCGCACGTCCTTTATTGTTTGTCTTTCTAAACACCGGCTGAAAGCATGCCGCTCCTATGATTGACGGGATAATAATGCACATGGAATAAGTTGTGTAATAAGAGGCATTCCCTTCAACATAGGTAAAATAGTAAAGGATATCCGCGTTTCTCCCATACAGGGTAAAGCCAAACAGTATCTGTCCAGCCAGCGCCAGCAGATATGGCTGGTTCTGCAAAACAGCCTTTAACTGTACTTTTATGGAAATTTTCTCCTTTTCCGGCATCTGCACAGTCTCTTTTGTCTTTGCAAAGCAGAAGAAATGACATGCCGCAAAAATACAGCCATAGATAACCGCTACCGTGAGATAACCCGTTTTGGGACTGTCTTTCCCGAATGCTGTGACAAGCGGGACTGTAATAATGTTGATAATCCCAATGGCAATCATGGCCGCTACAGAACGGGAAGTATTGATTTTCGCCCTCTCGTCAATACTCTGTGTCATTGCACCGCACAGTGTGCCATATGGAATATTTACACAGGTATAGCCTAATACCAGCAGACAATATGTAATGATCATATAAATAATCTTTGCTGTATTTGACCAGTCCGGATGCGCCCAGAAACTCAGTACAAGGATAATTGCCGTAATCGGCGCAGCGAACAGAAGCCACGGACGATACCGTCCCCATCTTGATTTTGTCTTATCCGTAAGCCCCCCGATGATCGGATCATTGATGGCATCCCAGAACCGGGAAAAGAGCATCAGTCCCGAAACGGCTGCCATGCTGATCCCAAACACATCCGTATAAAATATCATCAGAAAATTGCTGACAAACATCCAGCTGAAATTACATCCCACATCCCCAAAGCCATACGCAATTTTACTGATTAAAGGTACTCTTTCATCGTTGTTTTTGCTTCCCATACAAACCTCCCTGTAACCGTAATCCATTATCCTACTCCTGCACATTGATGATAACTTTCATCGTGTTTTCCCGGTTATCATCAATATACTGATAAGCTTTCAGATAATCCCGGAATGCAAATGTCCTGGAAATTAATGGTTTCAGCAAAACCTTCCCCTCGTTTACAAGACGAATTCCATCCAGATAATCATCATGCCGGTACATCATGGTGCTTTTTATATCCAGTTCATGGTCATTGGCAACCGCAAGGTCAACCTCGGCCATTCCCGCAAAGACAGCGACCAGGACAATAACACTTCCTTTCCTTGCATATTTAATAGCCTGCCCCATTGTGACATTGTTTCCCGCGCAGTCATAGATAACGTCTGCCTTATCCGGTCCAAACGCCTCTAACATTGCCTCCCCGAAATCTTTATGCAACGTATTGACACATACATCGATGCCGCACTCTTTTGCCTTTTCCAAGCGAAGATCGCTGACGTCCGTAATCATCACCTTTTCCGCCCCCATTCCCTTGGCTGTCTGCGCCACCAGATTCCCAATCGGTCCTGCACCAATCACAACAATATTCATACCTGTGACATCGCCGACCTGTTTTACGCCATGCACAGCTACCGCAAGCGGCTCAATCATTGCGCCTTCCTCGAAGGACATTTCCTCCGGGATCGGTGTTACCTTGGATGCGTCTACGGCAAAAAATTCAGACGCGGTTCCTGTTGTCTGGAATCCCATTACTTTCAGTTCCTCACAGAGATTGTACTTTCCATGGCGGCAAGGATAACATTTGCCGCAATATACCTGCGGCTCGATCGTAACCTTCTGCCCAATATGAAACCCTTCTACATTCGCCCCAATTTCCGTAATCTCCCCTGAAACCTCATGTCCCTGGGTTACCGGATAAGAAGTAAAAGGATGCTTTCCATGATACACATGAATATCCGAACCACATATGCCGATATTCATGATTTTTACCATTACCTGATCATCCTTTAACCGTGGAAGCGGCACCTCGTTAAAAATGATTTCTCCCGGCTTTGTCATGACCTGCTGTAACATAATGATTTACCTCTCTTTCTTTTTATTAACTCTTTTATTAATTATTTTATTAAAGCAATTACATTATTGCACTGACACTTCACAATGTCAATACATTCTTCAAATTTCACCTTTTTTCACAAAGTTCCATTTCTGTTTTTGTTAAAATCGCACAAAAAAACAGCCATTACATCACTTACCCGAATGTAATAGCTGTCTCTTTTCACTTTTCAATCTATATATTTTCTATAAATCTCCAGAAAAACTGCTTCGCCACCCCCACTGCCGATGCCTCTTTCCGATAAGAACAGTTTTTCAAATAACTCAGATCACTGTCAAACAAATTATATTGAAAGATTTTCTGCCCCAGTTCAAACATATAATCAGGCAGATAACCTCCCACATCTCCTCCTAAAATAATATCCGTATCATAAGACATCCGCAGATTAGATATTAATATCGCCAGATGTTCCAGGTATTCTTCCCATACTTTACCTGCCTCTGCATCCGTATGTATTTTTTTCATAAAATCTTCTAATTTTTCTTTCCCATCATGTGTCAGTACACTTGCCGCACAATAAGCGTCTGCACATCCAGATTTTCCACAATAACATTTTCTGCCGCCCGGCACCAGGAGCATATGTCCAAATTCGCCCGCCTTACGGTTCTGCCCGGTAAATAACTGACCGTCAATGCAGACGGCCCCGCCAAGCGTGTTATTTAAAGACAGGTAAATGGAATTTCTTAATTTCTGCGGGTTTTCCGCCAACATTGCCGCATTTGCATCGTTTTCATAGTACACCGGCATTGCCGCAATCTGCTCAATCATTTTCAGGCTGTAATTTTCCAGATTTAACGCATGGGATTTCACAAGCACCTTTTCCCTTTGGTTAATGATTCCAGGCATGGAAATGCCAAGCCCCAGTATTTTATCCGACGGAATTTCCGCCTCATAAAATTCTTGTAGCTTCTCTGACAATTTCGTATAGTATGTTATACTGGTGTCAAATTTCATCCGAATGCGTTCCTGCTTCAGGATTTCCCCGCACATATTAACCAGAACCATCCCAAGATGATTGGGTGTAATATCCATCCCCAAAGCATACCGATAATCACATGACAGGCCAATTTCCACTG
The DNA here is from genome assembly GCA_023667395.1 of Blautia sp. Classification (GTDB taxonomy): domain Bacteria; phylum Bacillota; class Clostridia; order Lachnospirales; family Lachnospiraceae; genus Acetatifactor. The sequence continues at coordinate 247,481 of JAMPAC010000001.1, forward strand.
CCTTTCGCCCTCCGGTTGATTCCCTTTCGCCTTTTTCTACGATCACTCCGTCCTCTATCAGTTCATTTACATTGGATAATATGGTGGGCATACTGATATTCAGCTGTTTTGCTAATTCTACTTTGGAAGTATTCCCCTGATTTAACATATAGTTAAGTATTTTATACTTAGGTTTATTTATATGCAGCATAATCTCCTCCATCTACACAAAACGCTTATAGCCCACTTATCAACGCCCCTTCACAGGCTCCTCCTCCCAGCCTATGATCTGGCCGGTACTGTCGATCTCAAATTCATACTCCGTGCCGTTATAGATAATCTTGCCCTCGTATTCTATGCGTCCGTCGTCGCGATCCGTTTCAAATTCCCTGATATCGCTCTCGGACGCGCCGGGAACTTTGGCCAGCGCCAGCGCCTTGGCATCCTCGGCGGTAATGGTTCCGCCTGCGGATTGGGACTGCATATCATGCTCCGCGTCATAATCATAACTCACGATCTCTCCGCTGAAAGCATCTATTTCATAATCGTATTCTTTCAAATCAGCCGTATAAAATTCCAGTTCGTACACCTGGCGTCCGTTCTCATAATCCAGTTTATCCTCCACAAAAGTCACCTGATCGGCTGTCAGCCCGGCATGGGTCAACGCCTTTGCCTTGGCATCCTCAAGGGTGATCGTTCCTGTGCCGCTCCCTGCCGCAGGGCTGGATACAGACTGTCCCGCCCCATGGTATTCGCCCGAATGACTTTCCGAATGGTGCTCCGTGCCGGCCGCCGCAGCGCTTTCCTGTTGGTTCTCTACGGCATCATATATATTCACTTCCGCAACCGTACCGGCAAGCACATCGATCTCGACCTGATAACGCTGGCCATCCGCCACAATATCGATCAGATAATAGTCCTTATTATCAGAGCTGACCAGATCCGCAGTGACGGAATCCGCTCCTTCAGCCGTCTTGCCGCATGTGTCCAGCGCCAGCTGTTTCGCCTGATCCGCTCCGATATAAGACTGCTGCTCACCGCATCCCCCAAACACAAGCAATGCCAGAATCATAATCCCGGAAATATATTTCTTTTTCATTGACTGCTTCCTCCTTATTTTTGAACGGTAGTCCTGTCAGCGGAAAACCGGTCTTCCAAAATCCTATAGTCGGCAAAGACAAAGTATGGTATGCTGAATGTATGGATTATGGACTCAGTATACCACAAGGAATAAATAAAATGAATCAAAATTTAACCAAAGGACCCGTGATACGTTCCATGCTGCGCTTCGCCGTCCCCATGATCCTGGGGAACCTGCTGCAGCAGTGTTATAATATCGCTGACACACTGATCGTCGGAAAATTCCTTGGTTCCAACGCATTGGCCGCCGTGGGATCTTCCTTTACGCTGATGACCTTTCTGACCTCCATCCTGCTGGGACTCTGCATGGGCAGCGGAACCGTGTTTTCCATCCGTTTCGGCGGGCAGGATGAAAAAGGGTTGAAAGAAAGTGCATACGCCTCTTTCGCGCTGGTCGCGGGGCTGACGCTCCTGCTGAATATCCTTGCTTTCGTTTCCCTGGACGGAATCCGCTACTTTCTCCGGGTACCGGCGGAGGTATGGGGCGGTATGCGGGAATACCTGGCGGTCATCTTCTGCGGCATCACCGCTTCCTTTTTATATAATTATTTTGCATCTTTCCTGCGCGCCATAGGGAATTCCGTTGTGCCGCTGGTCTTCCTGGCGGTTTCCGCCGGACTGAATATCCTGCTGGATCTGTGGTTCGTGCTGGGACTCAATCGGGGGATTGCCGGGGCGGCGGAAGCCACCGTGATCGCACAGTATATTTCCGGCCTGGGCATTACCGCCTATGCCCTGCTTGGCTGCCCGCAGCTGAAACCTGACAGGACATGCAGGATCCGCTGGGCATGCATCAAAGAGATCGCCGGATTTTCCGTCCTCACCTGTATCCAACAGTCGATCATGAACTTGGGGATCCTGATGGTACAGGGGCTGGTCAACAGCTTCGGCCCGACGATCATGGCTGCCTTTGCCGCCGCCGTGAAGATCGACGCGTTCGCCTATATGCCCGTGCAGGATTTTGGAAATGCATTCTCCACTTTTATCGCCCAGAATTACGGCGCAAAAAAAGAAGACCGCATCCGTGACGGTCTGAAAGGCGCTGTCTTGCTTTCCGCAGCCTTCTGCGCTGCAGTATCCGCGCTGGTATGGATCTTTGCCCGCCCGCTGATGGAACTGTTTGTGGAATCAGGCGAGACAGCGGTGGTGACGGAGGGCATCCGTTACCTGCATATTGAAGGCGCCTTTTACTGCGGGATCGGCTGTCTGTTCCTGCTGTACGGCCTGTACCGGGCGCTGGGCAGACCGGGTATGTCCGTGGTTCTCACCGTTATTTCCCTGGGCACCCGCGTGGCGCTGGCTTATATCCTCTCCGCCATTCCCGCCTTTGGCGTGGCGGGGATCTGGTGGTCGGTTCCCATCGGCTGGTTCCTGGCGGATATGACCGGGATCATCTACTATATTTTCCGAAAGAACAGGCTGCTTTCCTTTACATAATGCCGTCTTTTTATGATTTGCCCAGTATTTCCTCAATCTTCCCAACCAGAATCTCCTTTACGGGAGGTTTTAAATAATAACCCGCCGGTTTTAATTCCAACACGGCGTTTATGTGATCCCTGCTGTTTACGCCAGTCAGGAAGATAACCGGGATATCGCGGAGTTCCTCCTCCGCACGGATCATTTCCAACGTCATGCGCCCGTCGCAGACCGGCATCTCATAATCCAGCAGGATCAGGTCGGGTCGCTTTTTCCCCATGGAAGTCATGGCCTGCGCGCCGGAGATGGCAACCGAAACGTCAAAATGATCCTCCAGCATGGCTTTTACCGTGCGCAGTGTGGCGCCGTTGTCATCCACCACCAAAACATGCTTTTTCGCGGTGGCTGTCCCGTCTGTCCCGGCTTCGGCGCCTGCCCCGATCCGGCTGCAGACCGCCCGATAGATATCCTGGTTTTCAACCGGGCGGGTCAGGTTTTCAAACTGCGTCTCCTCATAATATTTCGTAAAATAGGAGCATTCCTCTTTCGTCCCTATGGTAATAACCGGAGTATCCGTATATTCCGTGCTCAACAGATAAAATATGGATGGATCCAGATCATATGCACCCACCAGGCTGATCAGCGCCAGATCTGGCTTTACCACCTTCAGCATACCTTCCACGACACTTGCGTTTTCGGAACACAACTGCACATGAAAATATTCTGACAGGTAAGAATTCACATCCTTTATAATGTCGTTCAGTTTCCCGATCAGTAATATTTTTTTCATTGTTTGCTCGCTTTCTGTCCGGAAAGCTGTTTTATGATCGTCTGAACATAATCCTCAGTCTGTTCCGAATCCAAATTTTCCACCGCCGCTTTCAACAGATCCACATTTTTCTGCACCTCGTCTTTATACCGGTATGTACAGATCAGCTTCATCTTTTCATCGGCCTCGTCGATATCCATATCCTGCATGGCAATGCGGAGCATCTCCAGCAGCGCGCAGATAATGGAACCATCCTCCATCTCCGCCTTTTCCTCCGGCGCTTTTATCCCGAATACGCCTGTCAGCTTTTCCCTGTAACCGTTCCATTCCGCCAGAAAGATCGGATGCATGCTGTGAATGGTTTCCGACTGTTCCTCCCTTGCCGCATCCTCAAGCGCTTTCGCCATTCCCGCAAGGGGAACAATGCCCACTGTGGCAGCCAGGCTTTTCATGGCATGTACCTGGATGCGGTAAGGTGAAAAATCTCCAGCGGCGCAGATGTCCTGATAGCAGGCTGCCAGCTTTTCAGCCGCCGTCGGTATCTGCTCATAAAACGCTTCCACCGTATCCTGCAGCAGGTTCCTATCGGACAAATGCAGCCACGCGTAATTCCAGTCCAGTCCCTCCACCATCGGAAGCTGTTCCAGGTCAGGCTTTCCTGCGGTCATTTCCGCAGATTCCATGGAAACTGTCCGTTCCGCTGCTTTCACCAATTCCTCCGGAAGATAGTCCCGCAGCATTTTCTCCAGCTTCTCTGAAACGATTGGCTTCGACAGATAATCATTAAAGCCGCTTGCCAGATACCGCTCCCTTGCGCCGGAGATCGCATTTGCCGTTAAGGCTATCACTGGCGTATTCCTGCAGGGATTCCCAGAATCCGCCCGCATCCTTTTCAGCGTTTCCAGGCCGTCCATCTCCGGCATCATGTGATCCAAAAAGATTATGTCAAAATGTTTCTGTTTTGTCAACTCAAGACATTTCGCGCCGCTTTCCGCCTCCGTGATCTTTACCTGCGTCTGATTCAGCAGGTTGCCGAATACCTTGCGGTTGACCGCATTGTCGTCCACCACCAGCACTTCGGCATCCGGCGCCGTAAAGGCCGCCGCATACGTATAATCCGCAGCCAGCTGCTGCACATTCCGTTCGAAATCCCCGATCGGCTTATCTTCCACAATGTCCTGTTCCAGATAGAAGAAAAACCTGGAACCTTTTCCATAGACGCTCTCCACCTGCAGACGGCTCCCCATCATCTGCAGCAGCTGGAGGGTGATACTCATGCCCAGACCGGTTCCCTCGATATTGCGGTTCCTCTCTTCCTCGATCCTCTCAAATTCCGCATAAAGCTTTGGCAGGTCTTCCTCCCTGATTCCGATCCCCGTGTCCTCTATCTCAAAGTACAGCGTTACTCTTCCATTTTCTTTCTTTTCCCTGCGGACGCGGAACCAGATGTCGCCTTCTTTCGTGTATTTTACCGCGTTGGTCAGGATGTTCGTAAGCACCTGGCGGATCCTTACGTCATCCCCGTGCAAAGTGCAGGGAATCCCACGGTCAGCCTCCACATGGAACCGCAGATCCTTACTTTTCATCCGCATCTCCGTCATATTTGCCAGGTCGTGGATCATGCTGCTCACATCATAATCGGCGGGGATGATCTCCATTTTCCCGGATTCTATCTTGGAGAGATCCAAAATGTCGTTGACAATCGACAGGAGCGACTGTCCAGCCGTAAAAATATCCATGGCATATTCCCGGATCTTCGTTTCCCGGGCTTCCCTTAAGATCATTTCGTCCATGCCCAGTACCGCATTGATGGGGGTTCGGATCTCATGCGACATATTGGCAAGGAATTTCCCTTTCGCCTCACTTGCGGCGAGAGCTTTCCGGGCGCTTTCCTCCGCCTCCTTTTTATAATCCCGCGCGACGCGGATGATGTGACATCCCGCAAGGACAAATAGAAACAGGGTCATGGCGTACTGGCTGTTTTTTACGCTTCCCCATATGCTGAGCGATTTGTCCGCCCTTACAGCCGCCAGTTCCCCCGCCAACAGTATCATGCCGATGACGGCCATAAGCCAATGTACCTTTTCCCCGATTGTCACAGCCTCTTTTATGAACAAAAAGATGCCTGCCACTATGACCATCCGGAACAGCAGAGCCGTAATCCATGCCATATCGGCCAGGTCATATACATTGCATACCTGCAAGATCAACTGGACAAACACATTCAGATTTGCAGCTGCGAACATGATCATAAAAAATCTGGTATAAGCCTTTTTCAGATTTTTTTCCAGGTACAGCAGCAAAAATATGGGGATCAACATGATAAAAAGATACTGCCCTATGGAGTAGATCGCTTTCGCCCCGTACAGGACGCTCAGCATTTCCGTCCGAACCAGATAATACAGTCCGGTGTCTATGCCCAACGCGGCCAGCCAGAATACGCCGTATGTCCTTTGGCTGGTCAGCATGCATACAACCCCCAGGATCACAAACACCACAGTACAGACCAGTATGACAATGCAACAGAAAAAGTTTTCCAGATTATTTTCGATCAAACGCAGGATCGCGGTATCTCTCTGGGATACGGTCACCCTGCTCAATGTAGCGGCAGCATTTTCATAGGAAGATGTGAGTTCGATCCGCAGGATTCCGTCCCCTATATGGTCGGGCAGATCCACGAAATTGATCCTGTTACCCGGCGATTTACCGAACATGCGCTGATTCTCAACGCCATACTGATAGATGACGCTGTCGTTCAGGCTTACACGCACTGTGGATTCCGTGGAATAAAAAATCATTGTAAGCCCCGCATATTCCTGCGGAACCGTATTCTGGAACACTATCATCTCATCAGATGCGCTTGTGCCCTCATAGGGAAGGGTTACGGCAGCGCCTGCGTCTTCCTTTTCGCCAGTTTCCGGGTCTGACTTTATATGCAGTTCTCCCGACAACGGAACCTCAGACAACTCTCCCGGCGCATCCCCGCCACCCGGCTGCCTTATCACGGCAGCCGCCGAGACGCACTGCCAGTTATCATTCATCTCATAAATGACATTTTCATCTGTAGCATCATCTTCCGACTGAAATTGATGCAGAATCACAAACACACACAATATCGTTAAAATTGTGATCCCGATAACAACATTGTAATATTTTTTCATGCTTTTCATATATCCCTTCATCCATAATGCGCAGGCGCGGCGTATCCCGCGAAATCAGACTAAGCGCATTATACCATTTCCCACGGAAGAAATAAAGAAAAACAGGAACTTTCCGCTTATTCCCCGTAACAGTTCAGCCATGGAATGATTCACAAGCTGTGCGTGGGTGCTTGCACACTAAGCACTGATTGCGGATCATTCCATGAGCGGAACGCCCTCAAATGAAATAAAAGATGAGCCACAAAGCGGCGACAGATGCGAAACAGACGCTTTTATGAATTTAAGGGCTGAACTGTTACTATTCCCCATACGTGCAATTATTTAAAAACGAAACCAATATATTTCCCAAATCCTCCTCAACCCCCTCCCTGCAGGTCAGTTCCACGCACACTGACGTGTCGTTATAAACGCCAAATGCCGATACTCCCCTCTCATAGGGATTGCTTTCGCTGACACAGTTATACGTGAGCAGGCTGTACGACTGTCCGTTACAGACAATCTCCTCCTCCGCCAGGATCTCATAATTCCCCCTGGCGGCGTCCATCCATTTTATCATATCCTTGCGGGCTTCCTCCTCATTTTTATGCTCTCCCAGCACCAGGTAAAGCTGGGCGTCATACAGGTCAACGGTAGCGCCCTCGCTGTTCTCATAAGGAACCGAATCTCCCATACTCCACGCCGCATAATACAGGCCGTTGGCCGACAGCACATCCTTGCTGTCCAGCAGCGCCAGACGGTTGTCCGCATTCTGGATGGTCAGATGATGCCCCACCTGCAAAAACCCCGAGTCGGACCATGTATCTTCCTGTTCCGCCTGCATGGGAAAGGAAACATAATAATATCCCGCCAGCGAAAACAGCGCCACAATGGCAATGCATATCACAATCTTAAATGTCATGCCGTTTTTCGATTTCATCCTGATTCCTCCGTGTCAGTTTTTTCTGTTTACAGGCGCCTGCGGAACCGTCACATTGTCCTGCAGCTTTCATAAAGCGCATCCCACAATTCCGCGCACCTGTCCGCATAGTCCGTGCTGTCCTCGGTAAAAAAGCAGCGTCTCCCGATGGAAAGCCCCGCCAGCAGTTCCTGGTTACTGCCTGTTATCTTCTTCCCAAGTATGGATGTGGAATATTCCCCCAGATCCATTTCCGCAAGAAGCGGACAATCCGACCAGGGGATCACTTTATCCTCCGTGGCAAAATCCGTGTCCCCGGGACAGCTTCCATCCATGGCGGCGATCAGCTGGTACTGCCGCTGGAACCGTTCCGGGTCGTCCATCAGGAAAAGATAGCTTTCACAGTCTGAAATATCGCCGATCAGGGAAAGTTCCGAAGCATATTCGTATTGAGCCATTTCCGGGTCGGTGCTGTTCAGGCCGGAAAGGTACTGATTGACCCGGACAATGACCTCCCCGTCCCCGTTAAAATCATCGGCAAGCAGGGCAAAGGCATCCTCCAGCGCAGACACCGTATCCGCAGGCAGTTCCGCCTTTCCCACATAGGCAATCTGCAGGTCAGGCGCCTTGGTCCACCATCCCAGATAGTTTCCGGCCACATTGATGATGATACCCAGGAGAATGACGCCGCAGATCACATACCATTTATAGTAATACCACCAGTTCTTCCACTTTCCCCACTGCTGTTGTTTCCGGGTAAGTTCAGGCACTTCCATGATCTGTGTGCCTTCCGCTTCCCTTTGATCCGCTGGCAGTTTTGATTTGCTTAAATATTCCAGGTCTCCTATGCGCATATCTTCATTACTCCCGTTTCTTTCCGTCCGTGAGCCGCTTATTCCCGTCATCCTGTCCCAGGAAAACGCGTCGCGTTTTTCCGTTTGCAATTGGCTGCCGTATTTTATGCTTCCCACCGCTCCAAAGTCGTTCCTCCATACGCGTATGTCACAGGCAGGCAGACCAGCGGCGGCTTCACCGGCATGTTTTCCTGCAGCAGCAGTTCCACGCACATTTCCGCGATCTCCGACACGGGCTGTACAATGGTGGAACACACATACTCCCCGCCCAGATCCTTCGTCCCGTCAAAGCCGATCAGCTGCACATCCTCCGGTACTCTCTGCCCCAGCCTGTGCAGCACTTTCAAAACATAGTCCGCCACGCCGTCGGTGACGCAGAACAGTCCGTCAAAAGCCAGTTTCCCATCCTGCATATGGGATATAAGGAATTCATCAAATCCCTCATAGGGATCCCCGTCGTTTAATATCTTCATCTCATAGGAAAGATTCCGGGAAAGGCAGCCGTTCTCAAATCCCGCTTTCCGCTTGTTGGGCTCGTTGGTCAGGGAAGCCCCCGTCCGCAGAAAGGCTACATTCTTACAGCCCAGATCCGCCAGCTTCTCCGCCGCCATCATGCCGCCTGCAAAATTATCACTGGCCACACAGGGAATCCTGGTTCCCATGGAACGGTCGATGGCCACAAAGGGAGTTCCCTCCTCGATCTCCAGATCGGGATTATAGGTCAGGCCGATGATCCCGTCCACCTTATTCTGCTGTGCCATCCTGATATATTCCTGCTCCTGTCCCATATCATAATCGGTGGAACAGAGCAGCATCCGGTATTTTCTCTTTAATAAAGAAATATTAATATAGTAGGCCAGTGAACCATAAAAAGGTTCTTTTGTGTTCGGAATCAGCACGGCCACGGTGTGCGTCTTCTGCAGCTTAAGCCCCTGGGCGTAGCTGTTGACCTGGTAATTCAGTTTCCTGATGGCTTCCTCCACGCGGATCCTGTAAGATTCCCCCACAGGCAGGCCGTTGACCACCTTGGAAACAGTCCCCAGCGCCACCCCCGCCTCCGCAGCGACATCCTTCATGGTAGGAGTGGAATTTGTCTTGTTCATGATAAAAGAGCCTCCGTAAATCGTTTCATGGAAAATGGATACAAAACGGTTAATAAGACAAATAATCTGTATCTTTTTTCCACTTTTTATTCATTATAATACATGAAAATCTGTTTGTAAAGTGCTTTCATGAAATATTTCATGAAACGTTATGCACAATTTTCATTAGTAAAATTGTTCAAATTGCTATTACTCGATTTGGTATAAATAACGAAATGCACAATAATCATTAAAAAAATATAAATAAATGTTGACCAAAAAGTGAAATGATGCTACCATTTCAACAAGAAACACAAATAACGTTTCACGAACGGCGCGCGGCGTGAAACGGACAGTCAGCCGGAATATGCTTACGAAAATAATAAATGATCCGTCTGACAAGAAAGGAGAGAAAGAATGAGCAAGAACAAGTCAGCTGCTGCAAGTCCCGCAGTCACAGTGCAAAGGCCGCTGAAAAGGCGTCTGGTGGATCACTGGCAGTTATACGCAATGCTGCTGATCCCCGTTGTACTGACTGTCATCTACAAGTACATACCGATGTACGGTATCCAGATCGCTTTCAGGGATTACAAGGCCAGCCGTGGATTCATGGGGAGCGAATGGGTCGGTTTTGAATGGTTCCAGCGGTTCTTCAGCGCACCGACCTTTGGGCGTATGATGAAAAACACGATCTTACTGAGTTTCTTCAGCCTGCTGTGGGGATTCCCGATTCCCATCATCCTGGCGCTGATGCTGAACCAGGTGAGGTTCCAGCGTTTTAAGAGAGTTACCCAGACTGTGCTTTACGCGCCCCACTTTATTTCCGTTATGGTCATCTGCGGTATGATCAAGATCTTTTTAAGCCCCTCCGGCGGTCTTTTGAACCTGATCGCGGGAACCTCCATCGATTTCCTCACGGAATCTTCCGCTTTCCGTACCATTTACATTGCTTCCGGCATCTGGCAGGATGCAGGCTGGGGAATCATCGTTTACATGGCTACCCTGTCCAATGTGGATACCTCCCTCTATGAGGCGGCAAAGGTGGACGGCGCATCCATGTTCCAGCGGATCCTGCATATCGACGTACCCGCGCTGAGATCCGTCATGGTGCTGAACCTGATCATGAGCGCAGGCGGCCTGATGAACGTGGGATTTGAAAAGGTATGGCTGCTGCAGACGGATCTGAACAAGGCAACCAGCGACGTGATCGCCGTTTACGTTTACCAGCAGGGTATTGAAAACGCCAAGTACAGTTATTCCACGGCGGTAGGCCTGTTCAATACGGTTATCAACATCATCCTGCTGATCGTTGTGAACAAGATCGCAGGCAAGATTTCAGAAGACACAAGCTTCATTTAGGAGGTGTGAATATGAGCGCAAATACAAAATCCGGAAAGCTGACAGGATTTTCCGAAAAAACCAGCGATATCATCCTGGTGATCTTTTGTACCATTTTCCTGTTGATCGTCGCTTATCCATTGTATTACATTCTGATCGCTTCCGTATCAGATCCATACGATGTTTATGCAGGCAAGACTTTCCTGCTGCCCAGCCAGTTCACACTGGAAGGATATAAGGCGGTATTTGCCGATTCCAGTATTCTGACGGGATTACTCAACAGCTTTAAATACACCATCATCGGCACTGTTTTTTCCGTGGTAATGCTTTACCTGTCGGCCTATCCTCTGAGTGTAAAGAGCCTGCCGGGCCGGAAATGGATCAGCATCTTCTTTATCATTACCATGTATTTCGGCGGCGGTATGGTTCCCACCTACCTGGTTGTAAAGCAGACCGGCCTGATCAACAATATCTGGGCGCTGTTCCTGCCGGGCGGCGTGGGCGTAGGCAACATGATCATCGTCAGGAATTTCTTTGAGAACAGCATTCCCAAGGAAATGACGGAGGCTGCGGATATAGACGGCGCTTCCAAGTGGACCACGTTCCTCAAGATCGTGGTGCCCTTAAGCCGCTCCATCATGGCAGTTATGGTGGTATTCAGCATGGTGGCTTACTGGAACGACTGGTTTACGGCCATGATCTACCTGCCCTCTCCCAGCAGGGCTCCGCTGCCCCTGGTACTGCGCAATATCCTGATCAAGAGTTCGGCCAGCGCAAGCCAGGCAAGCACCATATCCGGCGGATTTGCGGAACTGAACAGGATGACGGAGATGATCAAGTTTTCATCCATTATCATAGCGGCCGCTCCCATGCTGGTAGTGTACCCGTTTGTACAGAAATACTTTGAAAAAGGCTTTATGGCCGGTGCAGTAAAAGGTTAATCAGGAGGAGGTCATGTTATGAGTAAGCAGAAAGCATACAACTGTGGCAAAAAACTTGTATCCTGTGCGCTTGCGGCGGGTCTCGTCCTGTCGATGACGGCGTGCGGCGACAAGGATTACGGCCACCATGAAAAAGGGGTGGCAAATCCCGACACTTCCCAGACGGAGTTCGCGATCATGGGCGGCCAGAGCGCGTTAAGCCCCGGCTATGACAATAATACCGTCCTGAACCAGCTTCAGGAAGACGTAGGGATCAATATTGAATGGACCACCATGAGCGAGTCCCTGGGCGAGCAGGTCAACATCCGTATCGCGGGCGACGAACTTCCGGACGCATTTATGGGCGTGGGCTTCAGCAACTATGATATTTCCCGCTATGGGGATGACGGCACCTTTATCGACCTGACCCCCTATCTGACCGAGGAATACATGCCCAACCTGGCAAAGATTCTGGAAGAAAACCCGGATATCCGCAGCGCCATCACCATGGACGACGGATATATCTACGGCCTCCCTGCGGGAGAGCGCATGGGAACCGCCGGTATCGGCGCGCCGGAGGACTACAGCATTTATTCCATTCCCCAGTTCTCCATGATCAACAAGGCATGGCTGGACGACCTGGGACTGGAAGTTCCCACCACGCTGGATGAACTTCACACCGCGCTGCAGGCATTCAAGGACAATGATATGAGCGCCAAATATTACGGCAACGCTCCGGGAAGCACCATTCCCATGAGTACCGGATTCGATCAGTGGTGCTGGGGACAGAATATCTTCTATTCCGGCTTCGGCTTCACCAACTGGCCCAACGACGTGTGCAACGACCTTGTCCTGCGCAATGACGGAACCGTGGAATTCATGTGCGTGACAGATCAGTACAGGGATGCGGTCACCTATTTCCATGACTGGTACGCGGAAGGGCTGATGGACGTGGAAATGTTCAGCCAGGGCGACACCCAGCTGATCGCGAAATGTTCCCAGGGTTATGTGGGCGTTTCCACCTGGTGGTACATTGAGGAACTGATGGGCGATTATGCGGAGGATTATGTGTTCCTGCCCATCCTTGACGGTCCCGACGGCACCCACAACGTGACCATCCGTACCGGCGGCGGCATCAACAGCGGACAGCTGAACATCACCAAGAAATGCAAGAGCCCCGCGACGCTGCTGAAATTCTTCGATATGTGGTACGACCCCGAAATCGTCATGCAGCTTCAGTATGGCCCTATCGGCACTTACTTTACGGCGCAGGACGAGAACGGCGTATGGTTGAGCATTTCCGATGAGGAGAGCCGGGAAAGATTCGGCAAAGGCTCCGGCGAGTTAAAGGGCGAATGCGAGGTTGCAGGACCCAAGCTGATCCTGAGCGACTATTACCAGACTACTTTCCGGATGGAAGACCGTGCCATCGAACGTCTGACAGACCTGTATGATTACTGGATGCCCTATGTGGCGGATACCACCACTTATCCGGTGGACTGCGTATTCACCGGCAGGGAACTGGACGACATCGACTGGTACAAATCCAACTTCGAGAGTGCCGTATCGGAACAGGAAGGCCTCTGGCTGAAGAACGGCGGCCCCACGGACGAGGAATGGAACGCTTACATCGATCACCTGAGAGATAAATGCGGCATGGATAAGCTTCTGGATGTGTACCAGAACGCATATGACCGCTATTCAGGGAAAGTAACGGCGGAATAAAACTGACATACAAAAAACACAGGGGAGTTTGATACCGGAGCAGAAAGGGGGCGGATTTTTCTGCTCCGGTATTGTAATTATTCCGAAAAAACCTATTGTGGAAACAGGCTCAGAATGATAAACTGTAACTGTTCAGAACCGGGCAGTGTTTTCGAGGCTGGTTCTGAACGATTGCGGTAAACTTTAAAAGTTCATGTAAAGGAGCGTTGAATTCGCTATGACAAGTCAGACATTGTGGGAAGCCCGCAAATATGAGGAGGCTTTCGGAAAAACGATTTCCAAGGAGGAGCGGCCGGGCTTTCATTTGTCCCCCCGCACCGGATGGATGAACGATCCTAACGGCTTTTGCTGGTATGGGGGAAAATATCATTTATTTTATCAATATTATCCCTATGATACCCATTGGGGTCCCATGCACTGGGGACACGCGGTAAGCCGGGATCTGCTGCACTGGAGTTATCTTCCCGCAGCCCTGGCTCCGGATGAAATCTATGATAAGGATGGGTGCTTTTCCGGCAATGCGCTTGTGCTCCCTGACGGCAGACAGCTGCTGATGTATACGGGCGTGGTCAGGGAACGTCAGCCCAACGGCGGTTACAATGAAGTGCAGACCCAGTGCCTGGCTGTGGGCGACGGCATCGACTACATAAAATACGAGAACAATCCCGTTCTGGACGAGAAAGACCTGCCCGAGGGCTGCAGCAGATATGATTTCCGCGACCCTAAAATGTGGCGGGAAACGGACGGCACTTACCGCTGTATCATCGGCAACCGGCCTGCAGACGGCAGCGGACAGATCCTGCTCTTTACCAGTCCCGACGGTTTTGAGTGGCACTATAAAAAGGTGCTGGCGGAAAACCACGATCGTTTTGGAAAGATGTGGGAATGTCCCGACTTTTTCTTCCTGGATGGGAAATGGGTATTGCTGACCAGCCCCCAGGATATGATGCCCGCGGGATTTGAATACCATAATGGCAACGGGACGCTCTGCCTGATCGGAGACTATGATAAAGCCACGGAAGATTTTACAGAAGAATCGAATCAGTCCATTGATTACGGCATTGATTTCTATGCCCCCCAGACGGTTCTGACCCAGGACGGACGCCGGGTAATGATCGGATGGATGCAGAACTGGGATACCTGTACCCATAGAGGGACACACGAAAAGGGCTGGTATGGCCAGATGAGCCTGCCCCGAGAATTATCCATCAAAAACGGACGCCTGTATCAGGCTCCCATCAGGGAGCTGGAGTCTCTGAGGCAGAATAAGGCAGTTTATGAAAATGTCACCGTATCAGAAACTGTCACGCTGGATGGCGTCAAAGGACGCCGGGTGGATATGGAAGTGACAATCCGCCCGGAAGAAGGCTGCGATCTGTACCGGAAATTCGCGATCCGCTTCGCCCAGAACGAACAGTACCACACCTCCCTCAGTTTCCGGCCCCATGAGTCGGTACTGAAGATCGACCGGAAATTCTCCGGTTCCAGAAAAGCGATCATCCACCAGCGGCGCAGCAAGGTGAGCCATCAGGATGGACGGTTAAAGCTGCGTATCATTCTGGACCGATACAGTGTGGAGGTCTTCGTAAACGACGGGATACAGGTGGTATCCGCCGTCCTGTACACGGATCAGGAGGCGGACGGCATTTCTTTCCTGGCGGACGGAACGGTGAATATTGACGTGGTAAAATATGACCTTATTTAGGGTAGGGATACGTCATTCTTCATCCGGATTTTAGATTCTGCAGAGCGGAATCATGGAGGTTAGTATGAAAAAATTTGATGTTGTCGCTTTAGGCGAATTATTGATCGATTTTACGGAAAACGGAATGAGCGGCCAGGGAAACCCCATTTACGAGGCCAATCCCGGCGGCGCGCCCTGCAACGTGCTGGCCATGCTGAACAGGGCAGGCAGGAAGACCGCTTTTATCGGAAAGGTGGGGAAAGATATCTTTGGCAGCCGCCTGAGGGCAGTTCTGGAGGAAGTGGGGATCGATACCTCCAACCTGGTCACGGATGAGGATGCCAGAACCACCCTCGCCTTTGTGGAAACGCTGCCCGGCGGCGACAGGGACTTTTCCTTTTACCGCAACCCCGGCGCGGATATGATGTTAAGGGAAGACGAACTGCAGGAAGGCCTGATCCGGAATACCGAAATCTTCCACTTCGGAACCCTTTCCATGACACACGAGGGCGTGCGGCGGGCAACCAGAAAGGCAATTGCGATTGCGAAAGAGAGCGGCGCGCTGATATCCTTTGACCCGAACCTGCGCCCGCCCCTGTGGGACTCCCTTGAAGAGGCCAGGGAGCAGGCCGCCTACGGCTTTTCCCAGTGTGATATCCTGAAAATCTCGGACAATGAGATCCAGTGGTTTACCGGGGAGGATGATTTCGATACCGGCATCAGGAAGCTGCAGGAGCAGTACCATATTCCCCTGATCATGCTCTCCATGGGCCGGGAGGGAAGTCGCGCCTATTATAAGGATCTGCGCGTGGAAGTGGAGCCTTTCCTGCAGGATGGCACCATAGAGACTACTGGCGCAGGAGATACGTTCGGTGCCTGCTGCCTGCACCATGTATTACAATATGGCCTGGACAACCTGGATGAGGAAAAGCTGACAGAAATGCTGACCTTTGCCAATGCGGCTGCCTCCATCGTCACCACCAGGAAAGGCGCCCTGCGCGTGATGCCTGAAGTGGAGGAAGTGGAAGCCTTTATCAACAGCAGGAAATAAGACAAGACTGACAAACCGGAAGCGCATGCACGCTTCCGGTTTTGTATGTAAAGCAAAATATCTTTTAACGGATAAAGTTCATCCTTGCGAAAGGCTCCTTTTCCGGGATGCCGTACTTCTCTTTCCCGAGGGCGATGCTCTTCATCAGGAACGCCATGTTATGCGCCAGGGTGCGCATCATCTGCAGACCCTCCAGATCCTGCTCCGCCTCCCCCGGCGCCGCGCCGTGGATGCCGTTCCAGTACTGCCCGGAGGCAATGGGCATTCCCGCAATGCCGAAGAATTTATTCAATTCGTCATAGGTCGCCGTCAGGCCGCCGCGCCTTGCCGCCGCCACCGCTGCGCCCACTTTCATGGTCTTGTCGAAACGGGTGCTGTAGAAAAGCCTGGTCAGGAAAGCCACCAGCGTGGCGTTGGCGGATGCATAGTAAACGGGACTTCCCACCACAAGCCCGTCGCACTCCTCAAACTTCCCCGCCGCCGCGTTCACGGCATCGTCAAACACACATTTGCCGTTCCTGGCGCACTGCCCGCAGCCGATGCATCCCCGGATATCCTGGTTGCCGATATGCAGGATCTCCACTTCGATCCCCTCCTCCGCGAACACCTTTTCCATCTCACGCAGGGCTACATAGGTATTTCCCTGTGGTTTCGGGCTTCCGTTGATCATTAATACTTTCATGTTCCTACCTCCGTCTTATTATTTAAGTGTTGCTGCTTTCATTATACAATTTTTTCCAAAATATCTTTATATGGAACCAACGTAACGTTGCCCATCTTGTCGGCAGCCTCCACACAGCCCTTTGTGAATCCCTCTTTTGCAAATAAGTACAACCAGATTTTATTGTAATGGAATGCCCGGCTTCGCTGTATCAACATTTCCAAAACACCCTTATCAACCTTTTCATTTGTCCATTTACACTCGCCAAACAGTGCTGTATCCCTGTCCTGTTCCCCCATAATATCTATCTCTGTTTGACTCCGGGTAAACGGATCCGTCCCCCACCAACGTCCCAGACTCCTGAACTCTACGGGAGATTCTCCCGTTAACAGCAGTTTCCAAAGGTACTGTTTGCATATCTCCTCAAATACTTTTCCCATATAGTCCGACAAATATGGTTCTATCCGCCTGTAAGCCAGGTCGGCAGCGCCGCGGCAGATAATGGACTTATTCTCCGGTACAAACCGGTACCAGAATCGAAACATATTATCAGCAATACTGTAAATCGACTTCCGGGATGCCTTTTCGCCATATGGCGTTTCCCTTTGGATCAGTCCCAATGCAATCAGATTTTTTAAATAAGCGGCACAAACGCTGGTTTCCTCTCCAACCTTTGTAGAAATTTCCGCCATACGCGAAGCGCCTGTTGCAACAGCCGTGATAATTGCATTATAAAGCGCAGGTTCCCTTACTTCCTGCTTTAGCAGGTTTTCCGGCTCTTCAAAAAGCGAGGAAATCGGGTTTAAAAACGTAGCCTTAATATTATCCTCAATACTCAGCCTGTCATCCATCTGCAGCAGATACTGCGGCGTCCCTCCCGCCATGCCATAAATCAACGCTTTCTCTTCACCGGAAAAATTCCTGGAATATCGGCACGTATCCGCAAAATCAAAAGGCAGTATCTTCATCTGTGCTGTCCGTCTGCCATAGAGCGGGGCTTTGTATGCCAATACATGATCTTCCATATATGACATGGAAGATCCGCAAAGAATCAGCATTAATTTAGAGCGGTCCCTGTATCGGTCGATCAATAGCTGTAAAGTGGAGGCAAAGCTTTTTGACGAACGGGCCACATACGGATACTCGTCGATCACCAGAACCAGACGGTTTCTTTCCGCCAGCTTAAAAACATATTCCAGTGCTGCCTGAAAGGAAACAAATGCTGTCTCCGCCGGAACACCCATTCCGAATTCCATGATATTTTTGCTGAAATTTTCCAGATTCTGTTTGGCATTGCTCTCTACACCCATAAAATAAATTGCCTGTTTATCTCTGATAAACTGGCTGATAAGCGCTGTTTTTCCCACACGACGGCGTCCATATATAACTGCGAACTCAAATTTATCAGATGCGGATAATTGTTCAAGGGATTTCAATTCGTGCTCTCTTCCAATAAACATACTCCTGCCTCCCAGCCGTTACATGATATGTTATATTGTCTGATCTCAGTATAACATACCGCCATATTTTAGTCAATTACGATTTACTTATTTACGATTTACTTTATAATATGTCTCCCCCACGGAAACCAGTTGGACGATTCGAAAAACACGACTGTTACAATGGTAACAATTCAGCAGTCACAAAAGAAAGGAACAGAAATCTATATGAAATTCATGGAAGCGGTAGAGCATGTTTTTTCCCACTATGCCGTATTTGAGGGGCGCGCCAGACGCAGCGAATTCTGGTATTTTCAATTGTTCTATTATCTCGTCCTGACAGCCTTGGCCACGCTGGCCTTCACCGGCATTGCAGCCTTGCTGATCCCCGTCTTCATGGTGGGAGCCCTCGTCCCCAACCTGGCGGTCTGCTGGCGGCGGCTTCACGACATTGGCAGAAGCGGCCTGTGGTATTTCATCAGCCTTGTCCCCTTAGTGGGCACTATCCTGATGATCGTATGGCTTTCACAGGACAGTCAGCCCGGCGACAACCAATATGGACCCAATCCCAAGAATCCGGGGCGTTACAACGCTCCCCCCGCGCAAAACACGGCATTGCCGGGGCGCGGATGCCTCGCCGTACAGTGTCTTTCGGGGCCGCTGCAGGGACAGACCTATCCCATACGGGGCGGGGAGATTCTGTTTGGACGGGAATCGGCCTGCGCCGTCAGGATGCCGGAGGGAACTCCCGGGATCAGCAGGCGGCACTGCTGTATCAGGTGGCAGCAGGGAGTACCCATGCTGATTGACCTGTCGTCCAGCTACGGCACCTTTTTGGCGGATGGGAAAAAACTTCCGCCCCACTACCCGGAACCGGTTGCCGCCGGAACACGCTTTTATCTCGGAAACAGGGGAAACCTTTTTCAAATAATTGTCTATTCATAAGGAGGAAACAAACATGGCGGAGATCAGACAGAAAATCATCAGCTGTCCCAAAGGGCATTACTATGATGCCAACAGATACGAAAGCTGCCCCTACTGCACCACGGGAGGCTTCTCACCCACCGTTGACCCTTTTGCAGGAGCGGGATCCGGGGACGGTATCGGGCCGACGGAATACGACGGCGGCGGATCAGGAAATGGCTACGGAAACTTTACCCCCACGGAGGCTCCTGAAGTCAAAAAACGTGTGGCGGAGTCCATGAGCAAGACACAGTTTGTGGACGCTTCCACTCCTGCGGGACTGCCCTCGCCTGTAGTCGGATGGCTGGTGGCAGTGGAGGGTCCCAGCCGGGGATCGGACTACCGGATCCATACCGGCTACAACTACATCGGCAGGGAAGCCGGCGATATCCGTATTCCGGGGGACAACACCATATCGGCGGAAAAGGACACCAACGTTACCTATGTGCCCCAGACAAAGAAATTCTACATTGCCCACGAACAGGGGAAAAATGTCCTGCTGGTCAACGATCTCCCCGTGATCGGCGGCAGCATGGAACTACATAACTATGACATCATTATGATCGGCACCACCAAGCTGATGTTTGTAGGCTTATGCGGCGATAAGTTCAGCTGGGGCGACTGATGCGGAAAGGCTTGGTTATTAATATGACACTTTATAACATGGCAATAAATCATTTCATTCTGTTGTCAGGAAATGACGCAGAAGCGACAGAATCCCTGATACCGGAATCCCCGATACCGGAATCCCCGATACCGAAAAATCTGACCACACTGATCCCGGTTGTAGGCGCTGTGGCCGCCGTTATACTGCTGGCGCTCTGTCTGTTCCTGTTCTTCCGTATCAGAGGCAAAAAGAAAAGGGAGGCGGAAAACATGGCGGCTGGAAACTTACCGGAAATTGCCCCCATTGGGGATGTGCGGGTAGGAAAACTGCATGAGCAGGGCGCCCGGGAGGGACAGCAGGACTGCTTCGGCGTGTCAGATCAGTCCCTGATGCGGGGCCGGGGTCTGCTGGCGGTAGTGGCTGACGGAATGGGCGGCCTGTCGGACGGCGACAAGGTCAGCGCCGCAGCAGTCAGCGCGGTTTTGGACGGATTTGCCCTGTATCGGGGCAAATGTACACAGGAACAGCAGCTGCTCATGCTGGCAAGGCAGGCGGTGGAAGCCGTGGACGAACTGCTGGGTCCCTCCGGCTATAACAAAAGCGGCTCCACCCTGGTCATGGGACTGGTTCGAGACAGCTTGTTTTCTTTCCTGTCCATCGGGGACAGCCGGATCTGCCTGTACCGCCACGGACTGTTGATGCAGCTGAACCGGGAACATATTTTCCGGAACCAACTGGCTCTCGACGCCATAAACGGGGAGCTTCCCCTGCAGGACGCATACACAGACTCCCGCAGCAGCGGCCTTACCAGCTTTCTCGGCATGGGCGCGCTGGAACACATCGATATGCCCGCGTCGCCCCTGCGGCTGATCCCGGGAGATAAACTGCTGTTGATGAGCGACGGCGTTTACAACGCCCTGAACGAGGAGGAGTTGATCTCTTCGTTAAAAGGCTCTCCCGAAGACGTGGTGTCAAACCTCCGTCAGGCCATCCTGGAAAAAGGCTTTACCAACCAGGACAATTACACAGCCGTCATTCTGGAATGTATGCCCGTCAGCAGCGAAGAACAGGCAAGGAAAGAACAGGAATAGAAAATGAGTGGATCGATCTTATACGCAAATTATACGGATACAGGCGGACGCCCCTGCAACGAGGACACAGTGGACCATAAATGGACCGGACAGGATCACCTCTGCGTAGTGCTGGCTGACGGCCTGGGCGGACACGGAGGCGGGAAATCGGCATCCCAGGAAGCGGTAAAGACGATCCTGGAAAGCTGGGAGCATTCCTTTACTCCCAACGACCTGTGCGACCTGATCCTGGACGCCCACCGTCAGGTCCTGGCCCTGCAGACGCCTGTCTGCAGGATGAAGACCACCGTGGTGGTACTGGCGGTGGAGCCGGAGCGGGCCATATGGGCTCACGTGGGCGATTCCAGGCTTTATCATTTCCTGGACGGAAAACTGATCTTCCAGACCAGGGATCACAGCGCCTCGCAGATCGCAGTGCTGATGAACCAGATCAGGCCTGAGGAAATCCGCTTCCATGAGGATCGCAGCCATATTTTCCGAGCCCTGGGGCAGGAAAACGGGTTAAGCGTGGACACTCAGGAACAGCCCCTTTCCCCTGGACGGCACGCTTTCCTCCTCTGCAGCGACGGCTTCTGGGAATACGTCTATGAAAAGGAAATGGAGGAGGATCTGCATCTTTCGGCATCCCCTGAGGACTGGCTGGAACGCATGAGAGCCCGTCTGGGCAGCCGGGCCGGTCAGGACAACGACAACAATACCGCAGCTGCAGTCTGGCTGACGGTCTGATTCTTTGAAAAGGAAGGATACAACCAAACCATGAGAAAAATAAACACCAAAATCAAACTGCGGATCCTGAGTGTCTGCATATGCCTGTTTTCCCTGGTATGCACCGGATGCTCCGGGTCATCTTCCAGCGCTTCCGGATATACGGATGCCAAGAACGGCGTGGTGGTGGTCTGCGAATATCTGGCCAATATCGCCGTGGAAAAAGACGGACAATATATGACCGTGTCAGACGCGGAACAGGCGATTGCCCACGGCAGCGGTTTTTTCATAGGAAACACGGGAGAAAATCCCCAATACCTGATCACCAACTATCATGTGATCGAGGATTACATGGAATATAACGCAGGAGAAACTTTCTTTGTGGAGGACACGGACGGGATCATTTATTACATGAAGAGTTACCTCCGGGTCTACTTTGATTCCTCGGATTACGCGGAGGCCTATGTGGTGGACTACAACAAAACCGCTGATGTGGCGGTTCTGCGCCTGGAGAAGCCCACTGACGCCCGGAAAGCCCTGCTTCTCTGTTCTCCCACGAACGACATGGTGGGATCCAAGGTTTACGCCATCGGCTACCCCGGCCTGTCCGACAATCTCAGTGTGGATTCCGTCACTTCCTGGGGACTGGATGATATCACCCTTACATCTGGCATCATCAGCCGCCTGACCACCACATCCGGAACCGGCGTGCAGAGCATACAGATCGACGTTGCCATCAAGCATGGAAATTCCGGCGGCCCGCTGGTCAACGAAAGCGGATCCGTTCTGGGCATCAATACATGGAGTGTCACCAACAGCAGCGCAGAAGAAACAAATTATGCCGTCAATATCGATGAGGTCATCGCTCTCCTGAACCTCCACAGCATACCATATGCCACGGAATCCTCTGCAGGCCATGGGGCGAATCCGGCGGTCATTATTGGTATCTGTGCGGCCGTCGCCGTTATAGCGGTAATCCTCATCCTGGTGATTCTCAAAGGCAGGAAATCCTCCGGTGAAAAGTCCGGTACACCGTCACAGCCTGCTTCCCAGGACGGCGGATATACTCCTGCACCCCCCGCACCGCCGTCAGGCTCCGCAGCCCCCGGACGCAAAACCGATCCACAGGATTCCGGGTTCCGGCTCCAGGGCGTGTCAGGAGCGCTGGAGGGAAGGCGTTTTATGATCAGAAAGGACAGCCCGCTGACACTGGGACGGAATCCTGATATCTGTAATGTGACATTTCCCGCCAATACTACGGGTGTCAGCAATCAACACTGTCAGATCTGGTATGACCATGGAAAAATTTACATTAAGGATCTGGGATCCAGTCACGGCACTTTCCTCGTCTCAGGGGCGAAGCTGGCCGCAAACCAGCCCATGCTGCTGTCTCCGGGAGAGAGTTTCAGCCTGGGTTCCGAGGAGCAGACTCTGGTATTAGTTCAAAAGGGAGGCAATTAAAATGGCTGATCAGTTTTGTCCCCATTGCATGCATCATCTGTCCAAGGCGCAGAATTTCTGCCCTGACTGCGGCATGGACATCAATATGGAAGCGCCGCCCCACCATCTGCCCATAGGCACGGTACTGCGCAACAGGGGAAAACACGCTTTTCTATTCGGCGTGGTGAAAGGCGAGGGCGGCTTTGGCCTTACCTATATTGGCAGGGAATTGTCCTCTGACCGCCTGGTGGCGATCAAGGAATATTATCCTTTCCGCTGCCAGCCCCAGCGTCTGCCCGACGGTTCCGTGCAGCCTCAGGAGCGGTTCCAGGATATCTATGCCCACGGAATGCAGAGTTTTCTGAGTGAAGCCAGCATGCTTCAGGCTGTATGCGATATTCCGTCCATCGTTCATGTGCTGGATTATTTTGAGGCAAACGGGACGGCCTATATGGTGATGGAATACCTGAACGGCTCCACACTGTATCACATCATGCAGACACAGGAGCAGATCTCATCGGAGATTCTGCTTCCCAAATTCCTGCCGCTGATGCGCGATCTGTCCAGCCTGCATACAGCCGGGGTGCTCCACAGGGACATCGCTCCGGACAATATCATGTGGATGCCTGACGACACCCTGAAACTGCTGGATTTTGGCTGCGCCCGATCCCTGGAGGACGGCCGTTCCATGACCGTGGTTCTGAAGCCGGGATTTGCCCCCATCGAGCAGTACCAGACCCGGGGACAGGGGCCTTACACGGATATTTACGCCCTGTGCGCCACCATTTATTACTGCCTCACCGGCAAGGTTCCTCCGGCTTCGCCGGAGCGGCTGACCGCCACCTTTGACAACCAGCAGGATCCCCTGATCCCTCCCTCGGCAACGGGCATATCCATCCTGCCGGAGCAGGAGCAGTGCCTGATGTGGGGACTGTCCTTACAGCCCTCCACCCGTCCCCAGAAAATAGCGGATCTGGCCGCCCGTCTGGAGAAAGCGTCCGCGCCTCCCCGGAAGCAGGCTGCCCAGTCCCCGGAGAATCCGGCGATTCAGCCGGATCCTGCAGCCGTGGGGAATATGACCGCCAACCCGGATCCCGCAACTGTGGGGAATATGGCCGTCAACCCTGTCGTTTCCTACAACGACTATCAGACCGAGGCCAACAACACACCACCGGAACAACTGCGCTCATTCCTGAGCGAACACAAGCTTGTGGTGGGTATTATCGCGGCTGTGCTGCTCTTGATCCTGCTGGGACTGCTTATCGGCGCCTGAGAAATCACTGAATAAATCAGCGTTTCTCTGACTGCCTGTATTTACCAATTCTGTTCAGAGGAGAAATATTGTGAAAAACAGAAAAAAAAGCTACAATGTGATCATGCCCGGAGAGAAAGGAGGTGCTGATCATGCCTAAACAGTATTGTCCCTATTGTATGAGTCCTGTGCCGGAGGGCGAGACCTGTTCCGTGTGCGGGCTGACCGAGGGAACCTATGTATCCTCGCCCCATCATCTGCCGCCGGGAACCGTCCTGATGGACCGCTACCTGGTAGGACGCGTACTGGGCGAGGGCGGATTTGGGATTACTTATATCGGCTGTGACACGCGGCTGGAATTAAAAGTCGCCATCAAGGAATACTACCCGCTGGATCGGGCCACCAGAAACGCATCCGCATCCCTGGCGGTCACCGGCTTTGTCGGCCCCTCCGCCAAAAGCTTTGAGCGGGGCAAGCAGAAATTCCTGTCGGAAGCACAGGTGATGGCGCGCCTGGACAAACAGCAGGTCATCGTCAGCGTCCGCGACTTTTTCGAGATCAACAACACAGCATATATTGTGATGGAATACATAGAGGGCGTCACCTTTCATGAACTTGTGGAGCAGAAAGGCGGGCGGATCGCCCCGGAAGAACTCTTTCCCATGATCGAGCCCCTGTTCCATGCCCTGTCCATCATGCATGAGCACGGACTGATCCACCGGGATATCTCCCCCGATAACCTGATGCTGGAGAACGGCAAGATCCGCCTGCTGGATTTCGGCTGCGCCCGGGAGGCCTCCCGGGGAACGGAGACCATGACCATTGCCTTAAAGCACGGTTACGCGCCTATCGAGCAGTACCAGCAAAAAGGGCAGGGACCCTGGACGGATCTCTATGCCCTGTGCGCCACCATTTATTACTGCCTCACCGGAAGAATTCCTCCGCAGGCGCTGGACCGCATCACGGAGGATGAACTGCTGCTGCCCAGCAAACTGGGGGTCAGCCTGACGGAGGCACAGGAGAAAGCGCTGCTGAAGGGGATGCGCCTCCAGCCCAACCGCCGCTTTGCCAATGCGGAAGAGTTGTGGGCCGCCCTCTATACCACTGCGCCTGAAAACGGCGCGGCTGCGGCATCCCGCGCTCCCCAGACGGAAGCCGGAACTCCGGACGCATCAGCAACCGAATCTGCAGATGCAGACAGCGGAATTGTTTCCGCAGACGCATCGGGGAAAGGTGATTTCCAGCCTGGAAGAGCCACGGCGTATGCCATTGACAAAGACAACCCGGAATCTGAAAGAACCGTGTCAAAAACTGCGGGCGGATACGGTATGGATGCAGCGGGTACAGCCAAAGCAGCCGACAGCAGTTCTCAAACAACAGAAAGCGCCGATGGATCCCGCGCTGAAACAGAAAATTTACCTGCGGCAGGAAACACTCCTGCTACCCCTAAATGGAAAACATTGTTACAAAACAAGAAATTCCTCATTCCGGCGGGAACCGCTGCCGCCTGCGTTCTGGTCATTGCGGGCGTGGCGCTCTTCCGTTCCGGAACCAGGGAGACCATGAATCCCGGTCAGGAAAGCAAAGAAAACCTTTCCACGGAAAACAGCCAGGCCTCCGCCCAGGTTACTCCTGACGAAGCCGCGCCCTCCCCAACGGTTCATCCCGGATTACCGGATCCCGGCATATTTGAGAACGCTTACCGCCTGACGGAGTCCGATGTGGAACGCTTTCAGGAACTGATGGAAGATTCTTCTGTCAGCGCTGTTATCCTGGAGGGCCAATGGTTCAATTTCCCGGAGACCCTGACCATTACAAAGCCCGTGATGGTGGCGGAAGGAACTGCGTGGGACGCGGTGAACCTGACGGTGGAAGAAAACGGCTTCCTGCAGATCGACGGACGGCTGAACATGCCGGAACCCGGTCTTCTGCGGCTTGTCGGCGACAGTGCGCGCATGACGGTCAGCAGCACAGGAGTATTTTATACAAAGGGCATGGTCTGGATGGATCAGGAAGAATGTCTCGTTGTGGATGGTCAGTGGGATTCCGAGAACAATGCCCATGTGCTGGTATTTTCCGAGGATATCTTTGAGAAAGAAGACGTGGTATCCGTGAAAGACCTGGATACCCTGGAGCGCGTTGCGCGGCTGGGTGTGACAGCCAGCATCGACGAGGATATCACCCTGCCCTTTGGCCTGGGCATTACTTCTCCCATACGGATCTCGGAGGGTGTGGAAGTCACCCTTTCACTGGGTATGGAATTTCAGCTGGGAGGGGGTGGCCTGCTGCTTAATAACGGCACGATCAACGGCATATATTTGTGCGACAACGCCGTCATGATCAATCGCGGCACCCTGACCGGGGAAATATACAGTTGGGATGGGGGCGGTTTCTGGATTCAGGATAACAGCGCCCTGATCAATTATGGCTCTGTTGACGCCTGTGATGTGAGCCGGTTGTGGGACGACTCCCTGCTGCTCAACATGGGAACCATAACCGCCTATGATTACAACCTTACAGGCGGGGATATGGCAAATTTCGGCACTATCGACATACCGACTGACAACGGACAGCTTTTCATAAGCGGCGGAAGCTGGTTTTTAAACGGCTCCGACGGTGTGGTCAACGCGGCCTCTCTCTCCAGCCTGACAAACAGGGGCAGGATACGCAACGAGGGCGAGATCCATCTGCAGACCGGTTCCCTATATCGGAGCGCCCTGCTGGAAAATAACGGGGTCTTCCAGGTGGACAGCGGATCGTCACTGGATACCACGGAGGGAAACGGCCTCTACTATGGCTCCGGAGAATATTCCCTGAGGGGAAACAAAGCAAAAGTCTGGACTACTACCAGCAGCATAATGCTGTCGGACAGGGAATGGCTCACCGTATCCACGGAAGAAGAACTGATCCAGGCCATGGAAAACCCTGATGTTCAGGAAATCTGCATTGAGACGGCTATTACCGTGAACTCCGACCTGATTGTCAGAAAAGACCTGTATCTCACCCGGAACGGTTCCCTGACGCTGGCGGACGGCGCTGCCCTGACCGATTACGGCGGCCTGATCAAACTGTATGATCAGTCCAGCCTCCGGGCGGACAATATCACTCTGTGCGGGGATTCACAGCTGTACATGGAGGGCGGCGCTACCCTAGAAGTAAATTCCGGAGGCAGCCTTACGCTGGACAGCGCCCTGCTCTGGGGTCTGTCAGGGAATATCCGACTGGGCGGAGCCGACATGACCCTGAAGAACAATTCCGGTTTCCTGTTTGAAAGGCTGGATACCTTTGACGTGGCAGACAGTGAGATATCCCTGGAATCAGGCTCCACCTTTACCACTCCTTACCAGGATGGCACCAGCCTGCGCAACGCGGTGTTTACCATTCCCGAAAACGCCAAAACCGCCTGCATGATCCTGCTGGCGGACACGGAGATGACGGACTGCACCCTGAACATCGACGGGGGAATCCTGTTGGATACCGCCACGAACATGACGTTCCAGAACTGTTCCGTCAATATTGGCAAAAACGGTTATTGGCAGGCCGCCTGCGGCAGTTCATACCTGAATTTCCTGGGCGGTTCCTCTCTGGAAGTATGGGGAAAAATGGATCTTGGCGGCTGGGATGAGTGCGGTTTCACCGTCCACGGCTCTTTCAAAAATCACGGCGCCGTGCGGCTCGATATGCCTGTTACCCTGTCCGAACCGATCATAAACGAAGGCACTATCTATTATAGTGCAACGAACAACGCCCGCTATCTGGAATTTCACGGCGTGGAACAGATAGATCTGTCGCAGATCAGCGGCAATCCGCCCATAGATTACGACACCGAGAACATACGCTGAACCGCGTAATCTCTTTGGATTTAATCCTCTCCGACGGAGCCAAAGACACAGGAAATGACCTGTTCCAGCCTGTCGCTCATGGGCTCCTCCGGACTGGATGAGATGGCGTATAGGATCAGCCAGTCCGTGGCGTTCCTGGGATCCAGGGGCGCCATACCGCTGTCTTCCAGGATGGCGTTCAGGGTCCACCAATGGTATTCCACCCTGTCCTCCAGCGGCATATAGTCCTCGTCCAGTTCATTATAGGGATCCGATCCCGCCGTCTCATTTTCCGTGACCACATACAGCAGGAGCAGCAGCTTGCGCGGCACATCCTCCTTGTGGTTGCGGATGTTTTTTATGGAGGTGGCGTTGGGCCAGTTCTGCTTTAACAGCTTCTGCACCACCGTATAATCCGTCCGTTTCCTGCCGGAGGGGATCTGCAGGGACAGATAGGTGTCCATCACTGCCTCCAGGGAATAATCCGGCTCCGTTTCCTCATGATCCCATTGGGGCGTGGGATGGATCAGCTGATTCAGGTATGTTTCAAAATAGTAATAGGCGCGCAGGTGCATGGTTCCGAAGTTATCCAGATTTCTGACATAACATTTCCGCAGATCTTCCACGGTTCCCGCAGTCTGAAATTCCGCCCGCACCTCATGGGTCAGCCGGGATGTGCGCTTAGTGCGCGCCACATTGCGTTCCTCCACAGGGGGCAGGGAATCAAAAAACTTCCCCGCATTTTCATAGGAATATCCGTTGCGCAGAAACCAGGCAAATACGATCTCCCTGTTATTCCGATACTGGATGCCGAAACCGGTGCAGAGACTGAGCAGATAACTTAACTGCTGTTCGCCCAGATTCAGTGCAAAGGCAATCCGAAACAGATCCTCCCTGTCAGTGGGATTGTTCCGCCCGGAGAGCCAGTTGCGGATCTTTTTGGAGACCGACTGGGGATTCGCTTCCGGCGTGACTGACAGGAAAAAATCCGTCAGGCGGGCGGACAGATCGGCTGCGGGATACATTTCCCGCAGCGTGTCCGCAAAACTCCGCATCACGATCCGGCCGTTTCTCAGGTAATCCGCAGCCATGGCGGGAGTCATGTTTCCCGATATGATATTTTCATATTCCAAAGCGGATAAATGGGTCAATTCAACTGGCATAAAAGTCCTCTAACATGTATTTCAGGTCAAGGAAACCCGATAGTTCCATTATACTTTTTCGTGTATAAAAGTCAAATCATAATCTTATTGCCACCAAAACCGAATTATGGTAGCATGTATATATGTTTGACGTAAGAAAAGGAGAATATCATGGGATTTTTAAATAAACTGTTCCGCAGGGCGGGAAATACGGGCACGGTAAATGCCACAGGTCAAAGAAAACAGTCTGCAGCCAACGTTTCCTGGGAGGAAGACCAGACCGCCCAGGAGAACGCCGCCGAAACAAGGCAGAAGAATTGCAGCGGCGAGCGTCTTCTGAGACAGAGGATCGAAGAAGCCGCAGCCCGGGAGAAGCCGGAATACGAACTGCGTCAGAACGTGTCCAGCCGGGAGGTTGGCGCCCCCCAGGATGCGGAACCGACCTTTGATTACGGATTCTACAAAAATGGCGCCTTGGCAGCAGTGATCATGATCCTGGATGATAACAATGGTTACCGCCGCCGCAGCGTGCGGCTGGCGCAGATGGCCTGCGGTCAACGCGGTGTGACATACATGAATTTTATGTCCTACATGATGAACCGTCCGGAGTATATCTCGCAGCGGCTTCAGCAGAACCTGCGGTAAGCGATACGCACAGCACGCCGGGTTCCTGTACGCACGAAAAGGCAGCCGCACTCCCAAACCCTGCGACACACAAAGGGAACAACAGCATACTCAGACAGAGAGGGAAACGCAGTACAGGCTGCGCCCGCGATGGACAAAGCCTGTTCCGGATTATGACATAATCAGGATCTGTCAGGATATTGGCAGTCATTGATCGTCCTGATCAGTACCATCAGGGTACAGCCTTGCGGGCGGCGGGAACAGGTTCCGTTCAGTGTTGAAATAAGCATAGCTTATTTCTTTCAAAGCTTTTTCCCTCTCTTTTTACAGAATGGACGACGATGGAAACAAATATTGTGGAACTGGCCGCCACTCGGGAGAGTTGGCTGGCCTTTTTAAATGAAAAGAAAGAAAAACAACATCTGGGGCGTACGGAGGAAGAACGGATCAGAAATTTTATCGACCGCCAGGGCTATCTTCCGCTCTGCCATGCCTGCATGGAACGAACCTTTCCCGCCAATCTTCCCATCAGACAGACCATCAACAAAGAGAGCAGCCGCAAAAAGCGGATAGTATACACTTTCCCCGGCGACGAGGGCATATTCCTGAAATTTGTGGCCCACTGCTTAAACGGGTACGAGGATATTTTTTCCGGCAACTGCTACGCGTTCCGCCGCCGGATAGGCGTGAAAGAGGCCATGGAGCGTCTGCGGACAGACCCCCGGACAAAACAAAGCTGGTGTTTCAAGGCAGATATCAGCAATTATTTTAATTCCATAGATGTGGCAAAGCTGCTGCCCATGCTGGCATTTTTACAGGAGAAAAATCCCGAAGTCCATGACTTTCTGGCACGGCTGCTCACAGAGGAGCGGGTCCTTGCAGGCGGCAAGCTGATCCGGGAGCCTCACGGAGCCATGGCGGGGACGCCCATATCCCCTTTCCTTGCCAATCTGTACCTTGGGGATGTGGACCGCTTTTTTGAGGAAAAGGACGTGCTGTACCTGCGGTACTCCGACGATATCCTGCTCTTTGCGGACAGCAGGGAGGAACTGGAGCGCAGGCAAATGCAGCTGTATGGGATGTTGACAAAACTGGGTTTGTCAGTGAACCCTGACAAAGTAAGCGTCTCTGCGCCGGGGGAGAGTTTCGAGTTCCTGGGGTTCGCATACCGACAGGGGGAACTTGACCTGTCCGTCAATACCATCCGCAAAACCAAGGCAAAGATCCGGCGAAAGAGCGACGCCCTGCGGCGCTGGCAGCGCAGGAAAGGCCTTTCCCCCGACAAGGCGGCGGTGGGGCTGATCCATGCCATGAACCGGAAATTTTACGGCTGCAGAGACCCTCTGGAAGAAGAACCGGGGGAAGAAGATGTCTTTACCTGGAGCCGCTGGTTTTTCCCCCTGCTGACCACGGACAGGGGACTGCGGGAAATCGATGCCTACATGCAGGAATATGTCCGTTACGCCGCCACCGGACGTCATTATAAGGGCAACTACCGGATCTCCTATGAACAGATGAAACGGTGGGGATATATGAGTCTGGTACATGAATTTTATCGATATAAAGAGCGGAGGAAGTAAGATGGCACATTCAACTGATTTTTCAAAAGGCAAGGTCTGGCGGAATATTGTCGCCCAATCCATCCCGCTGATCCTGGCGCAGCTGGTACAGCTTTTATACAATGTGGTGGACCGCATTTACATCGGGCACCTGCCCGGGACGGACAGCATGGCGCTGACCGGCATCGGTCTGGTATTCCCGCTGACCACCCTGATCGCGGCCTTTACCTTTCTCTTCGGCACGGGAGGCACACCCCTGTTCTCCATCGCCAGGGGCGCAGGGGAGGAGGCGCGGGCGGAAAAGATATTGGGGAATACCTTTTCCCTGCTCCTGGGCACGTCCCTTGTGCTGCTGATATTCTGCTATCTGTTCCGCAGACCCATTCTCTACCTGTTCGGCGCCAGCGACGATTCCTATGTGTACGCCGACGCTTACTTGCGCATCTATCTGCTGGGCACATCCTTTACCATGCTGACCACGGGGCTGAACGGCTTTATCAACGCCCAGGGCTTTCCCCGCATCGGAATGCTTACCACCCTGCTGGGGGCGGCGCTGAACCTGGTATTGGATCCGGTGTTCATTTTCGGGCTGGATATGGGCGTGGGCGGCGCGGCACTGGCCACCGTGCTGAGCCAGATGGTCTCCTGTGTCTGGGTGCTGAGATTCCTGACGGGAAAGAAAGCGCTGCTGCGCATCAGGAAAAGGAACCTGCGGGTGGACTGGAAGCTGACTCGGGAGATTGCGACCCTGGGGCTTTCCGGCTTCATCATGCAGGGGACCAACTGCCTGGTCCAGGTGGTGTGCAACGCCACTTTGAAGATTTACGGCGGCGACCTGTATGTGGGCATCATGACGGTGATCAATTCCGCCAGGGAGATTCTGTCCCTGCCGGTAAACGGCATTACCAGCGGCGCGCAGCCCGTGCTGGGATACAATTACGGGGCGAAACAATATGATAAAGTCCGACAGGGGATCCGTTTTACCGCCGCCCTGGGAATCGTCTATACGCTGCTGGCATGGCTTCTGGTTCTCTTAAGCCCCCATCTGCTGCTGTCCGTTTTTACGGAGGACGCGGCAATGATCGAAGCGGGCGTGGGGGCGCTGCGGCTGTACTTTTTCGGCTTTTTCTTTATGGCATTCCAGTTTACGGGACAATCCGCCTTTACCGCCCTGGGATATTCCCGCCACGCCATCTTTTTCTCCCTGCTGCGCAAGGCGGTGATCGTTGCCCCCCTGACCATACTGCTGCCCAGGCTGGGGCTCGGAGTGGACGGCGTGTTCCTTGCGGAGCCCATTTCCAACGCCATCGGCGGACTGGCATGTTTTGTGACAATGTATTTTGCGCTGTATCGGAAATTGAAAACGGAATCTCTGTGATAAAACAGTTCCCGTCATTCGCCAAATGTCCATGCAAGCATGGCCGTTTGGCTCATTGCTCGCGGGAATAAATTTCTTTCCCATATTGTATTATCCGAAAAAATCCGATATACTGTAATAAACAGAACTGTTTTTAAACAAATAACCGTCGGAGCATATCTGTTCCGGCAATGTCGCAGCAAAGGAAGCCCGGAAAATATGCCCAGAACAGTCAGTATAGGATGTCAGGATTTTGAAACCATTCGAACCGAAAGGTATTTTTATGTTGATAAAACACATTTCATCAAGGAATGGTGGGAGGGCGGAGACAGCGTAACGCTGATCACCCGCCCCAGAAGGTTTGGGAAAACCCTTACTCTCAGCATGGTCGAAAAATTCTTTTCCATGGAATATGCGGGCAAAACCGCGTTATTTGAGGGACTGTCCCTGTGGAAAGAAGAAAAGTACAGGAAACTTCAGGGAACCTGCCCCGTGATTTCCCTCAGTTTTGCACAGGTAAAGGAGACCACCTGTTTTAATGCCAAAAGGAAGATTTGCCAGATTATAACAAATCTGTATAATAAATTTGATTTTCTTTTAGACAGCGGGAAGCTGAACGAAAAGGAAAAAGAATTTTACCAGCAGGTCTCCGTGAATATGGAGGACTATATCGCATCCGAATCCCTGAACGCCCTGTCCAACTATATTATGCGCTATTATGGGAAAAAGGTCATTATCCTGCTGGACGAATACGATACTCCCATGCAGGAAGCGTATGTGAATGGATATTGGAAAGAGTTAGTGGCGTTTATCAGAAGCATGTTCAACGCGGCGTTTAAGACAAATCCCTATCTGGATCGCGCCATCGTGACGGGAATAACGTGCGTCAGCAGGGAATCCATTTTTTCTGACCTGAATAACCTTGAGGTAGTGGCGACTACATCAGAAAAATATGCGGACAGTTTCGGCTTTACGGAAAAAGAAGTCTTTGCGGCTTTAGAGGAATATCATTTGTCCGGGCAAAAAGAAAAAGTCAAACAGTGGTATGACGGTTTTTCCTTTGGAAAATGGACCGATATTTATAATCCATGGTCCATATTAAACTTTTTAGATACGAAAAAAGCCGCTCCTTACTGGGCAAATTCCAGCAGCAACAGCCTGGCGGGCAAACTTGTCCGCCAGGGAAACAGGGACATCAAGCAAAAATTCGAAGGACTGATACAGGGAGAAACCATCTATACGGAAATAGACGAGCAGATCGTATACAACCAGCTGGATGCGGATGAGGACGCCATCTGGAGCCTTCTGCTCGCCAGCGGCTACCTGAAAGTGAACCATGTGGACACATACGCTTCCGATTATGAGGAGTGGGCTCAGATTTATGAATTGGAACTGACGAATTTTGAAGTGAAAGTCATGTTCCGCGATATGATCCGCAGATGGTTCAGCAGCGCCTCCTCAGAGTATAACGACTTTATAAAAGCGTTGTTGTCAGATGACCTGAAAGCCATGAACACTTATATGAACAGGGTTGCATTACAGACATTCAGCTTTTTTGATACGGGAAAGAAACCCTCCGGGGCGGAACCGGAGCGTTTTTACCACGGTTTTGTACTGGGTCTGATGGTAGAACTGTCGGACAGATATACGCTCACTTCCAACCGTGAAAGCGGCTTCGGGCGATATGATATCATGCTGGAGCCGAAAAAGTCCGGTTCCTCCAGAAACGGTATGGGGCGGTTCCGCATTCCTGCGGAAAATGCCATTATCATCGAATTTAAAGTACAGGATACGGAGGATGAACCGGATCTGTCCGCCACTGTGGAAGCCGCATTGGAACAGATCGAAAAACAGAAATACGAAGCAACGCTCCTGGCAAAAGATTTTCCCAGGGAAAAGATTAAAAAATACGGTTTTGCTTTCTGCGGGAAACAGGTTCTGATCGGCACAAAAAATTTATAAAAAAGTGAAAGGATTCCGCTCTGCCTGACGTATTACTTATAAAGAGCAAACTAAACCAGCCAAAATGGAGGTAGCGTTATGAGGAAAAGTCTAACAAAAGTTTTATTATTGCTGTCAGCCGTGATCATTCTTGCGGGAACTGTACCGAATGTGGCATTGGCGGAATCTGAGCATCATGAACATACAAAAAAGAAGATGGCGACCGTGCGCCATGCGTCCTGCTATCAGGACGGTTTCTGCAGCCAAGATGGAAGCTGTGATGTAAACGGCGTGTGCCAGAACGGAGGATACTGCTTCGGGAAAACATGCACCCATAACTCTGACTGCGTGGTGCACAATGGCTCATGCCCTGATATCACCTGCACCCATAATTCAGGCTGCCAGGTGCACAATGGTGCCTGCCCCGATATCACCTGCACTCACAACTCAAGCTGCCTGCTTCACGGCGGCGCTTGCCCTGATATCACCTGCACCCATAATTCAAGCTGCCAGGTGCACAATGGTGCCTGCCCCGATATCACCTGCACCCACAACTCAAGCTGTGTGCTGCACAACGGCTCATGTTATCAGGATGGCAGCAGTTCAGGTCGCCATCACGGAGGCTGCCACAGATCCGGTTCCCACCACTAAGCGGATACCAAGGGGGGAAAATCTTTGAGAAATGCGGAAGATTTAAACCGTGCCATGGAGACTTACGCGGACATGGTGCGGAGAATTTGTTTTGTCCACTTGAAGAACAGGCATGACTCCGAAGATGTTTTTCAGAATGTATACATGAAATACCTGCTCCACGAAGACTCCTTTCAGAGTCCCGAACATGAAAAGGCATGGTTCGCGCGGGTGACGATCAACGCCTGCACGGACTGGCTGCGGTATTTTTCGCGCAGGAAATGGGTTCCCCTGGAAGTGATGGACGAAGAGAAAGCGACACTTGACGATACTTCATCGGAACTTCTGGAAACAGTCTTATCGCTCCCCGAAAAATACCGGAATGTCATTTACCTGTACTATTACGAGGAATATTCCGCAGTGGAGATCGCAGGAATACTGGGTAAAAAAGAGAATACCGTATACACATGGCTTTCCAGGGCAAAAGAAATACTGCGGGACAGGTTGGGAGGTGAGTGGGCATGAATGCATTTCAGAAAAGCATGAGTGAAATACGGGCAACGGAAGATCTGAAAAAAAGCACCCTGCAATACCTGGAAAAGCAACAGGCAAAAAAGAGCGACGCCAGACCGCGCCGGACTTTCCAGTATGCCCTGGCCGCCATATGCCTATTCCTCCTGCTGGGGACAGGCGGTTATTCCATGTACAGGAAACCTACCTCCTATATCAGCATAGACGTAAACCCTTCCATTGAACTGGGGATTAACCGCTTCGGAAAAGTTGTGTCCGCAGAAGCCTACAACGAGGATGGGCAGAGCATTTTACAGCGTGTCTCGCTGAAAAACATTTCCTATATCCAGGCGATCAACCGACTGTTGGCGGACGAAAGCGACCTCCTTTACCTGCAGGACGACTCGCTGTTGGTATTCACCGTCATTTCAGACCAGTCCCACTCCATCCTGGAGGAACTGCGCACCAACGAATTTGCCCAGGCATATAAGACGCTGATGTATACCAGCGATACGGCCTGCATGGAGGAAGCCCACAGCCACGAAATGTCCTTTGGCATCTACCGGGCGTATCTGGAGCTTTCCCAATATGACAGCAGTGTCACTATTGAGGACTGCCATGATATGTCAATAGGTGAGATCCAGACCAGGATTGAGGGATGCAGACACCATGACGACTCCCATGGACATATGAACCAAGGGCAGAGCAGTCAGGGGCAGAACAACCAGGATCCGAGCAGCCAGGGGCAGGACGATCAGGAACAAAACAGCCAGGAACAGAACAATCAGGGACAGACCGACCAGGAACAGAGCGATCAGGGGCAAAACGATCAGAGCCAGAACGACCAAGGACAGACTGACCAAGGGCAGAATGGCCAGGAACAGGAGCACCATAATTCCCACCACGGCGGTCATCATTGACCGCCGCATGTCAGTTCTGTTTTACAGGCTTAGGTGGGTCTCTTCCCATGGGCATATCCCCAATGACAGCTGCGTGTCAACCCTGTTTGACGGATTTAGGCGGCACACCGTATACCTCATGGAACGCCCTGTAGAAAGAACGCAGGCTGCTGAACCCGCTGGCAAAACATACTTCCGTCACCGTCAGTTCAGAATGGGTCAACAATCCCATGGCATGCTCCGCGCGGATCTGCTTCAGGTAATCATTGTAGGAACAGCCGAATTTTTCCCTGAAAATATGGGAAATATGATATTTACTGTAACCCAGCGCCGCAGCAAGCTGCGACAGGTTCAACTCCTCCATGAAATGCACGTTCAGGTAGTCGGAAATAGCCTGACAGATATCGGCGGAAACCTTTTTCTGCTTTACAAGCGGCATCTGGGATAATATCATGGAAACGATAATATACAGATATCCTTTGGAAATCCGGATATCTGTATTTTTTTGCACATTTTCCAAAAGTCCCGATATCATCTGCGCAAACCACTCTTCATCCTGCAATTGACTGATGAAAGGATATTCCGGTCTGTAAAGACTGAACTCGCGGCCAAAGTCGGACAGAAAGTCCTGACTGAATATCACCATGACGGCGGAGGAATTTTCAGGAGTATATGTTTCATGAACTTCGTTAGGGAAAGCAACGGATACCATTCCCCTTTCCAGCAGCCTTTTCTGACCGGATATGGCGACCTCGATCACCCCATTGAGCACATAAAATATCTCGATCTGACGGTGGATATGCGCAAGATAGCTGTTATTGTCCGTGACCTTTACGGAAAGGTCGTCGTCCCTGTTCTGGTAGATCATAAAATCCTCCCCTGCATCCGGTCAGAATCACAAATATTCTGCCACTTTATATCATGAATCTTCGATTCATGATCGCCATTCGCCGTTCGCCGAACATTCTCGCTAACGCCCATTATATCATAAATCTATGCTTATGATACCACCCACACACCCAAACCGCAATATTTGGCACACAAAATCACACACAGGATATTGAAAGTCCCCGCCTCCATAAGCTACAATACAATTAACGGTAATCTTATGTACAGGCGGCGCTGCCACCGGCGGCCGCCGCAACAGAAAGGAAGGTACAGATATCATGGCAGACAGCATTTGGAATGCAGATCTGGGAAACGGAAATTACCGCAATCCCATACTTTATGCAGATTATTCCGATCCGGACGCAATCCGGGTGGGTGAGGATTATTTTATGATCGCATCCAGTTTCTGCAACGCCCCGGGGCTTCCGCTGCTCCACTCGAAAGACCTGGTAAACTGGAAAGTGGTGAACTACATCATAGACAGGGTTCCAGAGGAGCGCTACAACGCTCCGATGCACGGCTGCGGCGTGTGGGCTCCGGCGATCCGGTATCATGAGGGAACTTATTTCGTCTGCTTTCCCATGCCCGACGAGGGTATCTACATGAGCACCGCCACAGATCCCTTTGGAAAGTGGTCCGAGCCGGTAAATATCCGCCCCGGCGCAGGCTGGATCGATCCCTGCCCATTCTGGGACGAGGACGGAAAGGCATATCTGGTGGCGGGGGTGGCAAAGAGCCGTATCGGCTACAAGAGCGTTCTTCATATGGTGGAAATGCAGCCTGACGGCATGGGGCTGATCGGCGAGGAAGTAAAGATCTTTGACGGAAATGAAAACGACCAGGTGACCATCGAAGGCCCCAAAATGTACAAAAGAAACGGCTGGTACTACGTTTTCGCGCCCGCAGGCGGCGTAAAGACCGGATGGCAGACCGTACTGCGCTCCCGGAATGTGTTCGGCCCTTATGAATATAAGGTGGTGATGCGCCAGGGAGACAGCGCTGTCAACGGCCCTCACCAGGGCGCATGGGTGGACACTGTTACAGGGGAAGACTGGTTCCTCCATTTTCAGGACGTCTACGCGGCGGGACGCATTATCCATCTACAGCCCATGTGTTGGAAAGAGGACTGGCCCATCATAGGCATTGCCAGGGACGGCAATGATTACGGCGAACCTGTAACGGAATACCGGAAACCGGATGTAGGCGCAGTCAATGTAGAAATATGCGAACCTGCGGCTTCCGATGATTTCACCGGAAATACCTTGGGATTGCAATGGCAGTGGAATGCCAATCCCCGGGAAAAATGGTACGAACTGACCGGAAACAGTCTGAGATTAAACGCGGTTCCTAAGGATACCGTCTACGGCGATATGCCCAATCTCCTGATCCAGAAATGGCCCGCCCCGGAATTTTGCTGTGTAACGAAGCTTGACCTCTCCCATCTGGAAGACGGGGACGAGGCAGGCGTGATCTCCATGGGCACCAGCTATGGCCTTATCACTTTCAGGAGAGAGAACGACCAACTGATTCCCTGTTTTGTCACCGGAGTACAGAAGTTCGGGAAAATTCTCCCGGAGATAACGGAAGAAACCCCGAAGACGCTTCCCGCCATCACGATGGAACAGGCAAAAAAACTCTATGTAAAATATACCGTGAAACAGACTGGCACAAGGGATCTGAACGCAGATGAAAAGGATTTCCCTCTGGAGCAGGTGACCCTGGAATACAGCACCGACGGCAGCAGCTACCAAAATGCCGGAGAGATGACCGCCATGCCCGGACGCTGGGTGGGCGTCAAGAACGGAGTATTCTGCGCTTCCTCGAAGCAGGAAAGCAGGGGATACGCAGGGGTGGAATCGGTTGTCTATAAGAGATAATATCTTGTCACAAAAACGCCAGACATTGTGCTGAATGCTGTCTGGCGTTTTTTATGAAGATTATCACTATATTAATATTGAATAAAAATAGAAATTGACATATAATATTACAATAAATATCTTCCAAAATAATCAATACATCAGGAAAGGAGCGCCGGAAAATGAAAGGTAAAATGATAACTGCAAGATCTTACACGAAACCTAATATGGCCAATCTGCATGGCAGGATTGGAGATCAAATACTGAAAACTCTCCGCCAGCAAACAGTAAAATCAGATGATAATATTCGCAAAGCTGCCAATGAGTGTAAGGCAAGAATTTTAGCCGGCAGGTCAAATGAACAATAAACTGATAGAAAATGAAATATTTTATTGTGAATCTCTTTTAGCCAACAAAAAAATCTTCAACAGATTCAAAAATTTCATGTTGCGGCTGAAACAGGATTAGGATTGGAAATGTATCTGAAACGGCATGCTGTTTCTGACGAACTGTCACATGAAGCAAGAACATATTTAATAAAAGATAATTTGACAAACGAAATTGTCGGTTATTTTTCTTTGAAAACAGGCATGGTTGCTTCGAGAAGAAAAAGCAATTTTTTCCAGATGGAAATCGATTCTCTTCCGGCTGTTGAACTTGCAAATTTTGCTGTAAACAGCACATATAAGGCTGCGCATAAAGAACAGACAGGAATTGGGAGTATCATTTTTCTTGACTTTATACTACCAATCATAAAAATGGCTGCTGAAAAAGTAGGAATCTGCATTGTTTACATTTTTGCTCTGCCATACAACCATCTGATAAAATACTATGAAACCTTAAATTTCAAGCGCCTTAACAGGATGGAAGAAGCCTTTATTCACAGAAATTATAAACCACGCTATGATGAAGGCTGCATTTTTATGAGCAGACCCCTATATACAGAAGAATAAGAAACCCATCGCCCCTCCACCCCCAATTATATAAGAACAATTACATAAATATTACAAAAAATTAAAACACATGGCACAAAAACAGGGTTAAAATATATTCATATACAGACAGATAAACCGGATGCCGCAGTGTATTGCATGTCGGCGCCGAGGAGCGAAACATGTGCAGTTTATTTTTAACCCTGATCCTTACATTGGCATATATGGAAACCGTATACCACGTCAGCATTACGGGAATGCGGGGAATCAATCCGCTACTATTGGTTCCTCTGGCTTTTGCGCTGGCAGGTGTGGAATTTTTACTGGTCTCAATCGGGAAGCAGGCTGTGAACCGGGGGCTTGTATGGCTTGTACAGCTGGTTCATTTCTTCCTTTTTGCAGGTCAGTTGGTATATATGCAGATTTTTTCCCAGCCTCTTTTATTCGCGGCAATCGTCAATGCGGGCGAAAATGCCGTCAAAAATTATTGGCGGGAACTGCTCCAGGCGATCGGTAAAAACATGGTCAGCCTGCTTCTTCTGACCGTACCCCTTTTTGTTACAGGCATTGTGCTGCACGGGAAGAGAGAATTGTTCAGGTCGCGGGAAAAAGAGGTTGTGAAAGAAACGCATCTGTGGAGCCGCATTGCCGGCGCCATTTTCATGGGAACAGGCATAACCGCAGTTTGGGTAGCGCTGTTCATCGGTTATCAGGCAGGATATACTTTTTATCAGGATTATCAGGGCTTCTACGATCCGGGATATGTGGCGAGAACATTCGGGGTATTAGCGTCCGTACAGAGGGATTGTATGGGCAATATGCTGCCCGAAGCGGAACTGCAGGTAAGCAATGCGGTGACGCTTACTTCCGTGCCTATCATACAGGAAACTGCCGAAACGTTCAGTCAGCCGGAGGAAACCTGTGATGAAAGACAGGCTTTAGAAGAATCGGATTCAGAACCTGCCAGAAACACAGACACTTCCCCCCAGACACTGGACGTAGACTTCGAAACGCTGAACAGCCTGGCTTCGGACAAGGCCTTACAGAAGCTTGTCTCCTATATGGAGACCCGGACGCCCACAAATAAAAATGAATATACGGGAATGTTCCGGGGTTATAACCTGATCTACCTGACGGCGGAAGGATTTTCGCCCTATGCTGTTTCAGAGGAACTGACGCCGACCCTGTACCGGCTCTCCCACTCCGGCTTTGTGGCGGAAAATTACTATGTGCCCCTGTGGGCTACCAGCACCAGCGACGGCGAATATGTGAACCTGATGGGGCAGATTCCCTCCGGCCAGTTCAGCATGAGGAAGACCTCGGAATATGAGCAGCCCTATGCCCTTCCCGCCTACTTTGCGGCGGAGGGTGTGAAAAGCTTTGCCTACCACAACAATACGCTGGATTACTACGACAGGCATTTAAGCCACCCCAACCTGGGATATGACTTCAAGACCAGCAAATTAGGAGACCTGGAGGGTCCTGAATGGGAAAGCATGATATTCGAGATGGAGAACGCCAATCTCTGGCCGTCCTCGGATCTGGATATGATCAGGGCAACCCTGCCGGAATATATCCATGAAGAACGCTTCCATGTATACTACATGACTGTTTCCGGCCATATGTATTATACTTTTACAGGAAATTCCATGTCCAGGAAAAATAAGGACGCGGTAGCCGATCTTCCCTACAGCGACGAGGGGAAAGCATATATCGCGTGCAATCTGGAACTGGATAAAGCGCTGGAATACCTGATCGACGAACTGGACGCAGCGGGAAAACTGGACAATACGGTGATCGTACTGAGCGCGGATCACTATCCCTATGGGATGAAGCTGGAAAATTACGAGGAACTGGCGGGAATGGAACTGGAAGATTCCCTGGAGATATACAGGAATACCCTGATCCTGTGGAATTCCAGGATACAGGAACCCATCGTCATCGAAAAGCCCTGCGGCGCCATGGACCTGCTGCCCACGATCTACAACCTGTTCGGCTTCTCCTACGACTCCAGGCTTTTTGCAGGGACGGATATGCTCTCGGACAGTCCGGGGCTGGTGGTGTTCTCTGACAGAAGTTTCATCGCGGAGGATATGTCCTACAATAAAGTGACCGGCGAGGTCATCAGTCCCACCCAGGAACCCCTGGACGAGGAATATATCAAACAACGGAAACAGGATGTAAGGCAGCTTTACAATTACTCAAACGGTATCCTGGATCTGGATTTCTTTCATTATGTGGAGCAGGCTGTAGAATGAAAAACATCAAACACATCGCAAATACTTTCCTCGCCGCAGGAAGCTGTGCCCTCGCGCACATCCCCAACTGCTGCATGGTAAGGATATTAAGCCTTTTTACCCTTGTCAGGGTTCCCAGAAAACAGATTGCCCACAATCTGACTGCCAATCAGGAGACCCTCTCCGCAGCAGCCGTTGGAAAAAACGGCTTCTTCACCCCCGGACGCTTTATCGAGAATCAGAACGAATGGGAAAGCGTCCGGTTCGGGCTGTCCACCATGAAGTATTCGGGCTGCGAGATCATGGCCGTGTATAATGCCCTGCTGGATCTGGGCGTCAGGATGACGGCGCAGGATATGGCGGAGTTGATCGGCGATTTTGAGAGAAAAGGCGCCGAGTTAAACGGCAGATGGGGCTGCTCGCCCGGATCCATCCGCAGATACCTGCTCCGCCGGGGATACAGCGTCACCATGACCATCCGCAGGAACCCGGACATTGTAAATTCCATCGGGGAAACCAGCGATTCCATCCTCATCACCGCGTACAATGACCGAAATGACATCCGCAGGATGATACATACCGTCAGCGTCACAAAAGACAGCAGCGGAAACTATTCCCTCCACAATGCCTACAAACGGATCAACGGCCGCTATGCCGCATACGGCGGAAACAGCCCGGTCAACAGGCTGTGGGACGTCATCGGACTGATCTCCCAGGGACAGGCGGCTCCCATCTGCATCATCGGAATCCGCAAACCGAAGTAAATTATGCGCTCAGTGAGCAATCTGACAAGATTCCTGTCACGGCTCTGCCACACAGAGGACGCGTAAAAGCCCCTGGCGGCAGCAGAAGTGAACAATCACCAAAATTTCCCCTTTCGTTTCAGTAATTTCCTCCAATTGTGGCATAATTGGAGGAAGTGGTACAATAATGGGTATAATCAGAAAGGCATGGTGATTCCTATGAATCAGACAAGGATCTATCTCAACAGGGAATGGGAATTTACAGGCTCCGGGGGCGTTGCCATCGTGGACATTCCCCATACTTTCGTGGAGACAGGATACAACTGTTTTGACGAATCCTGTTACCAGATGGAGGGCTGCTACAGGAAATCTTTCCTGGCGGAGCCCGCATGGGCGGGGAAAGAAGTGCTGCTGACCGTGGACGGCGCCGCTCACTACGCGGAAGTATATTGCAACGGCCAAAAGGCAGCCTCCCATGGCAACGGTTATACCGCGTTTACCGTAAATCTTTCCCCTTACCTGAATTTCGAGGGGGAGAATCTGCTGGAAATAAAGGTGGACAGCCGGGAGACGCTGAATATCCCTCCTTTCGGGAAAGTCATCGACTATATGACCTACGGCGGCATCTACCGGGATATCTACCTGACCGTAAAAGAGAAAGAATATATTGCGGACCTGTTCGTCCGCACGAATCATGTAAGAGGAAGCTGCGTGCAGATTTCCGTTCAGGCCGCTTTAAAAGGTTGCCAGGACCGGAATGCCGCCGTAAGGCTGTTTTTATACAAAGCGCTGGAAAATGTGGACGCGGAATGTTTCTGCGAAAGGGAATCCTGTGGAAAACTGGTCAGGGAACTGGAACTGTCCTCCACAGATCAGCCTCCTGCAGCGGAACAGACAACCCCTGCCACCATACTCTGCCAAAAATTTGATCTGTGGGATATCATCCCCTGGGATACGGAACATCCGCAGCTTTATTTTATAAAGGCGGTTCTCTATGTGGATGATATGGAAAAAGATACTTTCATCCTGCGGACAGGCTTCCGCATGACACATTTTACATCACGGTATCCGGGAGACGGCTTTTACC
This sequence comes from Blautia sp., assembly GCA_023667395.1. Taxonomy (GTDB): domain Bacteria; phylum Bacillota; class Clostridia; order Lachnospirales; family Lachnospiraceae; genus Acetatifactor. The sequence goes on from JAMPAC010000001.1 coordinate 291,879, forward strand.
TGAACGGCCAGAAGGTCAAGCTGCGGGGGCTGAACAGGCATCAAAGTTTCCCCTATTTCGGTTATGCCATGCCCCGGCGGGTGCAGCGGCGCGACGCGGATATCCTGAAAAAGGAACTGGGGCTTAACGCGGTCAGGACTTCCCATTATCCCCAGTCCCACGCTTTTCTGGACAGATGCGACGAACTGGGACTGCTGGTATTTACGGAACTGCCCGGCTGGCAGTATATCGGCGATCAGGAATGGAAAGAGCAGGCATGCCAGAACGTGAAAGAAATGGTCTCCCAGTACCGCAACCACCCCTCCATCTTTCTCTGGGGCGTGCGCATCAATGAATCCGTGGACGACGACGCTTTTTATGAAAAGACAAATGAGATTGCCCACAAACTGGACGGCACAAGGGCCACCGGCGGCGTCCGCTTCCTCCAGAAGAGCCATCTGCTGGAAGACGTCTATACCTACAACGACTTTCTCCACAATGGCACCAACAAGGGGGCTGACAGGAAGAAAAAAGTTACATCGGATATGAGCAAGGCCTACCTGGTCTCGGAATATAACGGACACATGTACCCCACCAAATCCTTTGACCCGGAACGATGCCGGACAGAACATGCCCTGCGCCATGCCCGGGTTTTAAACGAGATTTACAAGCAGGAGGATATCGCCGGGGGATTCGGCTGGTGTATGGCTGATTACAACACCCATAAGGACTTTGGCAGCGGCGACCGGATCTGTTACCACGGCGTCCTGGATATGTTCCGCAATCCCAAGACAGCGGCGGCCGTGTATGCCAGCCAGCAGGATGACAGCCTTGTGTTTGAGATTTCCTCCTCCATGGATATTGGCGAGCATCCCGCCGGAAATATCGGGGATGTTTACGCCTTTACCAATGCGGACAGCGTAAAGCTGTACAAGAACGGCGCTTTTGTAAAAGAATTTTTCCCGTACAGGAAACAGTTCGGCTATCTGCCCCATCCGCCCGTGAAGATAGACGACTTTATCGGCGGCCTGATGGAAAAACAGGAGGGCTACTCCCATAAAAAGGCGGAAAAGATCAAGGAAGTGCTGCTTGCCATCCAGAAATACGGGCAGAATTCCCTCCCGCCCAAGTATATGGCAAAGATGCTGCTGCTCATGGCGACGGAACACATGACCATTGCGGACGGCTACCGCCTGTACAGCAAATATGCCGCCAACTGGGGCGATGAAGTGACTGCTTACCGCTTCGAGGCGGTTCGTGGCGGCAAAACCATGGCTGCCATCGAGAAAAAGCCTTTTTCCTCCATTCATCTGGAGATCGATGTGGATACCACAAAACTGACAGAGAACGAAACCTATGATGTGGCGTCCCTGCGGTTTCGCATGAAAGATGAAAACGGCAACCTGCTGCCCTTTTACCAGGAACCCGTCACATTGAAAGCGGAGGGCGCGATCTCCCTGATGGGGCCTGAGATCATCAGCTTAAAAGGCGGCATGGGCGGCGCTTTCGTGAGGACAAAAGGCGAAAGCGGCATGGGCGCGCTGACCGTCACGGCTGAAGGAATGGAACAGAAGATAGAGTTCGAAGTAAACTGAAATTCGCAGGCAAAGAAAGGCTGGTTATTCCTATGAAACTGACAAACAAAGAAAAAATATCCTACGGCTTCGGCGCAGTGGGAAAGGATATGGTGTACAGCATTGTATCCGGCTATCTGCTCTACTATTACAACACCGTCCTTGGCATCAGCGCCACATTCGTCGGCGTCCTGTTCATGGCGGCCAGGATCTTCGACGCGTTCAACGATCCTTTCATGGGGATCCTGGTGGAGAAGACCAACACCAAAATGGGGAAATTCCGCCCCTGGCTGCTCATTGGAACCATTACAAACGCCGTGATCCTGGTACTGATGTACATGGTGCCAAAGGGCGTGAACGGAACGGGACTTCTGGTCTATGTGTCCGTGGCTTACATTTTATGGGGCGTGACCTACACCATTATGGACATTCCATTCTGGTCCATGATCCCCGCCATCACCCAGACCGGAAAAGACAGGGAGAACCTGAGCGTTATCGGCCGAAGCTGCGCCAGCGTGGGCTTTGCGGTTCCCACCGTGCTCACCATGGTGGTGGTTCCCATTCTGGGCGGCGGAAGCGAGCGCAGGGGCTTTGCCATCTTTGCCATAATCATCGCGGCGTTTTTCCTGATCGCGGAATCCGTGACCGTGCTGAACGTAAAAGAAAAGGTGCGCGTCAAACAGGAAACCGTCTCCGTGTCGGAAATGATACGCGCCCTGTTCAAAAACGACCAGGCGCTGATCGTTGTGACCGCCATCATTGTATTTAACGCCTCCCTGTACCTGACACAGCAGCTTGCCATCTACTTCTTTAAATATGATATCGGAAACGCGGAACTTGTGAGCCTGTTCGGCGCGGTGGGCGGCGGCGTACAGATCGTCTCCATGATGCTCCTGCCCCTTTTCCGGAAGAAATTTGAGACAAAGGATATTTTAAAGGGCGCCATCAGCGTTACCATCGTGGGATATCTGTTCATGTTCATCCTGGGCGCCCTGCATAAAAATAATATCGTGCTGCTGTGCATTGCCGCCATGATCATTTTCTTCGGATTCGGCCTTGCCACCGTGCTGACCACCATCTTTCTGGCGGACACCGTGGACTATGGCGAATGGAAGAACGGACAGCGCAGCGAGAGCGTCATTTTTTCCCTGCAGACCTTTGTGGTAAAACTGGCTTCCGCCGTATCCGCCCTGATCGCGGGAGTGGGACTGGATGTGATCAAGCTGGATCAGGAGGCCGCCGTACAGAGCGCCTATACCACCACCGGGCTCCGCATCCTGATGCTGGGCTTCCCCATGGTGGGGCTGGTGATTTCCATTATTTTCTTTACCAGGAAATATAAGCTGGACGAGACAATGCTGAAAAAGATCACAGAGGAACTGAAGAATCGGAAAGACAATGCTGACGCGTAAATAACTGCATCAGCATCTGTCGTTCCATTTTGTCAGAAGAATTGGGAGATTCACATGATACGAATAGAGGAAAATTTCTTTCTGCTCTCCACCGACCATACCACATACGCTTTTCATATTCTGGAAAGCGGGCAGCCGGAGCACTTATATTATGGAGCGAAATTATATCTGCCGCCAGGCGGAGCAACTGCTGAAAATCCTGATGATGCCGGACATTCCGGGAAAAACAACCCTGAACTCCGGGAAATGCTCCGCGCCATGAAAGAGAAACACGCCCATCTGCCGGGGCACAGCGTGGCTTATTCCAAGGAATACCCGAAATTGGCGCTGGAAGATATGTGCCTGGAATTTTCCTCCCTGGGCAAGGGCGATATCCGGGAACCCTTTGTGGAACTTAGCTTTGCAGACGGAAGTTCCACCTGCGATTTCATCTTTGAGTCGGCGCGGATTCTGCCCCGGAAAAAGATGTCCGAAACCCTGCCCGCATCCTATGATGAGGAAAACAGGGCGCAAAGCCTTGAACTGCGCTTTCAGGAAAAGGTGCATTCCGTGATCCTTACGCTGACCTACAGCGCATTTGAGGAAAGCGACACGATTGTCAGAAGCGCCGCCCTGCATAATGAGGGAGACCAGCAGATAACGATAAAAAGACTGATGAGCGGCCAGCTGGACTTCGACGAAAGCGGCCTGGTTTTCACGGATTTTACCGGCCATTGGGCAAAGGAAATGAACCGCAACGACCATGTGGTCAGCGCAGGAAAACACGTTGTCGCATCCCTGATGGGCATATCCTCCAACAGGGCAAATCCTTTCGTGATGATCAGCCGCCAGGATACCACGGAGGACAGCGGCCTCTGCATTGGCTGTAACCTGATCTACAGCGGAAACCATTATGAAGCCCTGGAGGTCAGCGGGCATGGAAAGAGCCGTTTTGTAAACGGTATCCATCCGGGGGGCTTCTCCTGGCAGCTTATGCCGGGGGAAAGCCTGGAAAGCCCGGAGGCGGTGTTTGTGCTGTCGGAGCAGGGGTTCGGCGGCATGAGCCGACAGATGCACCGTTTTGTGCGGGAGCACATTGTCCGTGGGGAATGGAAGAAAAAAGAGCGCCCCATCCTGCTGAACAGCTGGGAGGCGTCTTACTTTAAATTTGACAAAAATTACCTTTTAAAACTGGCAAAAAAGGGGAAAGAAGCAGGAATCGAGTTGTTTGTGCTGGACGATGGGTGGTTCGGCAAGCGGGATAACGACACCTGCTCCCTGGGCGACTGGCAGGTAAACGAGAAGAAGCTGCCCGGCGGACTGCGCTCCCTTTCCGAGGAGATAGAGCGCATGGGAATGCTTTTCGGCATCTGGGTGGAGCCGGAAATGGTAAACGAGGACAGCGACTGTTACAGGGAACACCCTGACTATGCGGTGCAGATCCCGGGCAGGGAAAATGCCTTGGGCAGGAACCAGATGATCCTGGATCTGACCAGGGAGGAGGTGCAGGACTATGTGATCGGGCAGATGAGAGGCGTCTTTTCCTCCGGGAAGATTTCCTATGTCAAATGGGATATGAACCGCATTTTCTCCGACGCTTACTCTGCCCTGCTGCCCCCTGCGCAGGCAGGTGAATTTTTCCACAGATATATGCTGGGACTCTACCGTATGCTGGACAGGCTGACCACGGAATTCCCCCATATCTTGTTCGAGGGATGCGCTTCCGGGGGCGGACGCTTCGACTTGGGGATCCTGTCCTATATGCCCCAGATCTGGGCCAGCGATAATACGGACGCCGCAGCCCGCATGGAGATCCAGGAGGGTTACAGCTACGGTTATCCGCCCTCTGTCATAGGAGCCCATGTGTCCGGCTGTCCCAATCACCAGACCCTGCGGAGCACTCCCCTTGAGACAAGATTCCATGTGGCGGCATTCGGGCTTCTGGGCTATGAACTGAACTTATGCGATATCAGTAAAGAGGACTTGCTTACCATCAGGGAGCAGATCGCTTTCTATAAAGAGTGGCGGAGCGTTTTCCAGTTCGGGGAATTTTACCGTCTGGGAAAGCACAGGTGGATGACGGTATCTCCCGACCAGAGCAGGGCTGCGGCGCTGACTTTCCAGAAGCAGGCGCAGGCCAACACCTTTTATGACAAGCTTAAGACAAAAGGGCTTGCGGACGAGAAAAAGTATCACTTCTATAATGAGAAATTCAAATATGACATCAGGGAATTTGGCGATCTGGTCAACACGGTGGCTCCCGTTCACATCAGGCAGAATTCCCTCCTGCACCAGACAGTGGCGAAGTTTGTGAAGATGGATGGGGAGAAAGAGGACTACGTACTTTACGGCTCCCTGCTGAATTCCTGCGGCGTAAAGCTTGCACAGGCTTACGGCGCTACCGGTTATGACGCACATACGCGGTACTACCCGGATTATGCGACGAGGATGTATTTTATGGAAGAAGAACTCCTGCTACAGCCTGAATTATTAATTGAGTAAATATTAAAAACATGATAAAATAGAAAAAAGGAGATTCTAATCACATAGATGTAGCACAGACAAACTGGGATAACTTAGGAATATCAAATGATTTTCTATTTGGGAAAGTTATGCAGAATCCCAGACTGTGCAAAGAATTGTTGCAAAGAATTCTGCCTGATTTAAAAATAGACCATATTGAATACCCGGAATTGCAGAAATCTATCAAACCGGATGCAGAAGCCAAAAGTGTCAGACTTGATGTTTATGTAAAGGATAATAAAAGTATAGTATACAATATTGAAATGCAGGCCAGCGATACAAAGGATCTTCCCAAAAGAAGTCGATATTATCAAGGCATGATGGATTTACAGTTAATTGACAAAGGCCAAACCTACAAAACGTTAAACCGCAGTTTTATCATCTTTATTTGTCTGGAAGACATTTTTGAGAAAGGACGGCATCTCTATACATTTGAAAATCTTTGTAAAGAGGACCATAGCATTTCTATGGGAGATGACTCTACAAAAATCTTCTTAAATGCAGACAGCCAAATGGATGATGTAAGTCCAGCATTAAAGGCATTTTTGGATTATGTTGCTGGCAGGAGTTCCAATGATGCCTTTGTATATGAACTGGATGCTGCTGTAAAAGAGGCAAAACGAAATCGGGAATGGAGGCATGAGTATATGACACTGTTGATGAGGGATCAAATCAATATTGAAAAAGGGATTCAAAAAGGTGTTGAAAAAGGTGAAAACAAACTGTCCCAACTGATTGCGCGACTAATAGAGGATAAACGACCGCAGGATGTAATCAGAATCACACAGGACAAAAATTACAGAGACCAGCTGTATGAAGAATATCTTATTGACTAAGTTAAAATATTTACAAGATAAAAATGCTCCCTATCAAAACATCCTCAAGGCGTGGTAATTTACCACGCCTTTTGTCGTGTGTGCCCGACGGCGCACACTTGTATTTTCCTTACATCCCCTGCGCCACCATCTCCTCCCACACGTCATCAGCCGGATTGTACCAATAAAACCTCATCCCATCCTCCGATACCGCATAGGAACTGAGCAGCCGTCCTGTCATTTCACCGTTTATGTTCTCATCATCCGAATACCTGAGTTCAAAGGCATAACAGGTAACTCCGTCAATTTCTATTTTCTGCCTGTCCTCCCACACCAGGTTCTTTCCGTCATCCGCCTGCATATCGGGCTCCAGGATGCCCATGGAAACCATCTGATCCGTCAGTTTATCCATCCGCCCATCCAGAACGATCTGTATCTCACGAATCGTCTGTTCCAGGGCGTTAAACTCTTCCACCTGCGCGGGATCATCCGGGTCAATCTCCACATCCGTGGTATACATGAGGGCATAAGTGGCGGCCTCCGTGGAAAAAAGATACCGCCCCATGCCGGCTATTCCTTCCTCTGCAAATTCTTCAGCCGACATGGAATACTCTGCGTACCGGATCACATAAAACAATGTTCCCCTGTAATCCGTTCCATCCGCCGCTTCAGGGGCATCATAAGCCAGTTTGGAGCAGAACTCCCACATAGGGGTCTCCAATGCGCCATAAGCGCCCTCAACCACTACATAATGCCCTTTCCAGCTATCAGGCAGAATCAGGGTAACACCAATATCATCTATGACAACTGCCTCCTGCCGGGCGGGCACCTCCACCTCGACCTCCCTGGCAAACGCCACCGCCCCCACTGCCCCGCTGCATACCATCAGTGCCAGTACCGCGACTGCTGCCATACACCTCCGGAATATGACGGCGCTTTTTCTTCTTTTAGAATCCTGAATTTGTCCTGCCTCCTGTATCAGTCTGTCATCCATATTTCCAATCCGTTCCGCCAACTGCTCCTTATTCATAATGTAACGCCCTCGCTTTCCAAATAGGTTCTCAGTTTTCCCCGAAGCTGAAACAACATGGATTTGATTTTCCCCTGGCTAAAGCCGGTACGTCTGCAAATGCTTTCCAGGGATTCAAAATACCAGTAGCGCAGAATGAACACATCCCTCTTTTCCTGATCCTGTTTCCAGAGGAAGTCGTTGATCAGTTCCTCGATCCTCTTATTTTCCAGTTCGGTCTCCACAGATTCCGTGCCTGAAACGCATTCGCCCAACTCCTCCAAGGAACACACGGCTTCCTGATTCCGCTTTTTTGCCGTGCAATATTCATATTTTTTCAGCGCAAAATTTCTGGTGATCTTTCCGGTAAATGCGGGAAAGTAACTGGGGCGCTTGGGCGGGATATTGTTCCACAGGGCAAGGTAAGTATCGTTGACACACTCCTCGCTGTCCTCATGGTTCGCCAGGATATTGTTCGCGATCCTGTAGCATAACTTCCCATATTTCATGGCAGTCTCACTGATGGCGGCTTCCGCCCTTGCCAGAAAAAGTTCTATGATCTTGGCATCCTCCATTTCCATACCCCTTTCCTTAGTAATCCGAAAAGCGCTTTTCACTATATAAGTACGGTTTTTTATGGAATGGTTTTAATTTTAATTCCTCCACTCCACCGCATCCCGCATCTCTTTCCGGGGGCGGACGGCGGGCTCCTCATCTGCGTATCCTACGGCAAGCGCCGCATACAGTTCACCATCTGTATCCAGCCACTCGCAAAGTTCCCTGTGAGCGAAAAATGTATTGCATATCCAAAGGCTCCCCAATCCCAGTTCCGTTGCCGCCAGCGTCATATTCTCCACCGCCGCGCCTATGGACTGCGCATTACAGATTTCCGCAACACGCTCATCCGCTGCCAGTGGTCTGTTCAAATCCACACCTATGGTATTGACAATAAAGATGATCACAGGAGCCTGCCTCATGACATTTAAAGTATGCCATGCATCGCTTAAATGGACGCCGCTTCCTGGAAGAAACGGGGAAACCTTTTCCCTCTCAAGCCCTCTTTCCATAGCCGCTAATGCTTCCTCTTTGGCGCCACCCTGTGCCACCACAAACTTCCAGGGCTGTCGGTTTTTCGAGGACGGCGCCAGCGTTCCTGCTTTCAGAATTTCCTCTATGACTTCATGGGGAATATTTGTAGTTTTGTATCTGCGGATGCTCCGTCTGTCTGTGATTACTTGCAACATGAGGATCTCCTTTTCTTATATTCTGGATAAATACAGTCAACTTTCTTCTAATCTCACGATATCATTTTCCCCATACAAATTCAAGCGTCACGAGACCCAGCTCCCGGTTTTTATGTAACAGTTCAGACAGAGCACTGAACTGTTACGCTGATGCACACAAAATGAGTTTTAACTCATTTTGGCGCTTGCAAGTCTCGCAAAATTGCCAGGGCGATTACAATCGCCCTGGCAATTTTGACTTCGCGGGAGGGGCTGTCTAACGATTACGTTTTACTTCAATCCACAAGCGGGTCAATGCCCTCTCCATCCACAATCACCGCAAACAGCAGATTCGAGCCTGTTGCCATGCCGGTCCTACCCAGCGTCCCGATGGCCTGACCCTGCTTTACCTCGTCCCCTGCGGATACCTGTACCTCTTTCAAATGGCCATACTTCACGGTAACGCCGTTTCCCAGATCCACTACAACCACATTTCCATCTTCCGCCTCAAACCCGGTCTCCGTCACGGTTCCGTCCGCCACCGCATATACATCATCCCCGGCTGTTCCGGCAATATTGACATGATCCGAATACGTTCCATTTGCCCGCTCACCATAAGACGCCGATATCTTCTGGCTGACGGTAGGCCAGATCCAGTCTGGATAGATCAATTCCCCTGTATCATACAATGTTTCCTCCAGCTGCCGCTCCCTTTCCGCCTGCGCCTCCGCCCTCTGCTCCATGGAGGCAGTCAGTCTGTCTCTGACCTCTTCTGTCTCCACGATCTCAAAGTCAAAAAAACACATCCAGTCCTGCCCAAAAGCGAAATTGTTATTGGTCAGGACAAAATAGTATCCATCCTTTTCCCCCAGGTTTTCTTCCATGGCTTCCACATCATAGCCCTCCGATATGTCAATGGACACTATCCCCTGGGAATGAGGCGCTATGGTCAATCCTGACATCCTGATCCTGTCGCTGTCCCCTTCCACTTCTTTGCCGGTTGACCACTGCATGACCTTAACCCTGTCCTGCAGATTTAGTTCCTTATCCGAATCATTCATAATGACGATCTCAAATCTGCCGTTACCCTGATATGCCGGTGCAAAACCTGCCGTATCCCCATTCAGATCGGAAAATTTCGCATACCCGAAAGCGCATAACGTCACAAAGCATAACAGACTGCCTGCCAGGAGCGCCATACGCCTGCACTGATATCCCGCCAGCTTCCTGCCCGAAGCAATGGCCGTTCCTGTTTCCCTTTGCACAATGGTCTTGATATTTCTCAGATTTTTTCCGGTAAATTTTTCTGCGGAATTTCTTTTTTCCCTGATAGACTTTTCTCTCATATGACTGCTCTCCTTATTTTTCCATGATCTTCCTTAATTTTTGCCTTACATAGTACAGCCTGTTTTCCACCTGCTTCCTGGGCATATTCAGCGCCGCCGCGATCTCGGCGGGTTTCTGCTCATAGTAATACCGCCTCATGATCAGGTCTTTTTCTCTTTCATCCAGTCCTGCGATACAGGACAGCAGTTCTTCCTTTTCCTCCTCCACTGTCAATGCCGGGTCATATCCCAGGCTTTCCGCCATGATCTCCTCCATGGGCACTTCCCTTTTCCGCATGATCTGACGGTATCTGTCAACCGCTTTCGACCTTGCGATCACGGAAAGCCATAGGGACAGCTTCGCCCTGTCGGGATCATACTTGTCGGGATGCTGCCACAGATGGATAAATACATCCGCAACACATTCCTCCACATCCTGCGCGGACGCCGCATTAATCAGAATGGGCGCCGCGACTTTCCAGAGAAGCCTGGAATATTTCTGCACAACAAACGCCAGCATCCGCTCATCCCGGGCTGCGATTGCGGAGATTATCTTTTTATCATTCAATGCGACACCTCTTTCCCAAATGGTACTTTTAACCGGCCAGTCATATATAGTACGAATTGAAAAACGGAAAACACTTACTGAAAACATAGTAAATATTTTCCGCCTGTTTGTATACAATAATATCCGGCCTGGCTGAGATCAGCCAGGCTTTCTTCAGCACTAATACCCCTCATTCACCACCCTCCAGCCATCCTCCTCCAACCGCAGGCTGATGGTGCGATCCGGTTCCTGCACTACGCCTCCCTTGCTTACATTTACGATGAAATTACAGTCGTTGGCCGTCTCCTCCCCATAGGGCAGCCTACCTTCAAAATATTCTATCCTGTTTACGGAAAAGACTGTACCCTCATACCAGGCCAGGGCGGCCTGCTTCGCCTCCTCGATCTGTTCCTCCGTCAGGGTGGTTCCCGGCCACTCCGCCTGCATCTTCTCCATATCGAAACCCGGATTTAAAGGAGTGCTTTCCTGATAGGGAATATCCTTTAATGCCACACTGTCCGGACGCTGTATGAAAGTATCACCATCCCCGATCCTGTAATCCCCCAGAACCGCCAGGAATGTCCCGTCCTCCTGCAGGGATATGGCGATCGCCTTTGTGACCGTTTCCCCATTTCCAAAGGTAATCTCCATAACAATCAGATCCTCCCGCAGTTCCCCGGGCAGGGCTGCAATATGGCTGTCCTCATGGTCTTTCAGCTCCCGGATGGCGGCATCAGGAATCCATTCAATAGTCAGATAGTAATACTCGCTCTCATCCTCTCCATAAGCCACCGTAAAATTCTGGGCATCGCCATATTCGTCCCGCTTCTCCGTCCAGTCCGTGAAATGGAGTTTCTGATTCTTACAGGAAAAACGGACTGTAGCGATATCCTCTCCGGTCAGATAAAACGTCAGCGGCTGCCCCGACATGACCCCGTTACCATTGATGTAGCCAGTGTTGAGCACTGCCCCGGCTGCTGTGATCTCTTCATCGGTTTCATAGGCGTAAACGGTTATCATATCATTGCGGAAAGGGTGTAATATAAACATACTGGATACAAGCGCCGCCAATACAAGTACCGCCGCTGCCATGTTCCTTATAAAAACTTTTCCAAACCATCCTGTGCGCTTTCCCGCACCAGGATCGTCCGCCGCTTCCTGGATATAGCGGTCACTGATATCGCTGAGCCCCTGTGATATTGTTCCACGCTTCATATTGACGCCTCCACCCGCATTTATACTTCATAACCTTCACTTTTTAAAAATTTCCTCAACCGTCCCCGGATGCGGGAAAGGCGCACAGACACGTTATTGCTGCTCATATGGAACCTCTCCGCAATCTCCGACACGGAATCGGAGTACCAATAACGCCGCACAAACATCACCCTGCTCTTCCGGTCAAGCGTTTCCAGGAACCGATTCAGCAGCCCTGACAGTTCTTTCGCGGTTATCTCCCCCTCCACCGTCGCAGAGGAAGCCAGACATTCCTCCAGTTCATCCAACGCCACGTCATAAAAACTGTTCCGTTTTACCGCCGTATTGGAATGATATTTCATAATGGAAAGGTTGCGGACAATCTTACAGACATAGGTCAGCAGCGGGTCGGGACGCTGGGGCGGTATGGTGTTCCACGTCGCCAGATAAGTGTCATTGACGCATTCTTCCGCGTCAAGGCGGCTGTTCAGGATATTCCCGGCGACTCTGCGGCACACGGCGCCGTATTTCCGGGATAACTCTGCAATCGCCTGCTCCGAGCGCGCATAAAACAGATCGATGATCTCGCTGTCCTCCAATTATACCACCGCCTTTCCTGTCCTGTATATGTACTATGAATTTATCCCTTTATATTACACCGCTTGGAAAAAATATTTACAAGCAGCAGACCCACGGCTGTATCTTTACATGTTCTCATTCACATAAAGCTGGACACGGTTCTGTATAATACCCGCCACGTCATCTATCCCTTTCTGCCCGCTGTAATAGGCCGGCGCTTCCTCGTTGATGATCTGAATGATCTCATCGCCATCCACAGAAAAGAAAGGCGTTGCATCCGGAACCAATTTAAGCGCCACATTGACATCATCCCATGTAAATCTATCTCCAGCCATGGCAGCTTCTACCCTCTCATCCAATGTCTTTTTCAATGTAGGATAGGTAAGCCAGAGTTCTGCATAAAGTTTGCTTTTCTCCTGTGTCAAAGAATCCTCAATAAAGTCCCATGCACTCTCCTTATGCTCAGATACGGCCGCAATCGCATATGCATCGCTGCTGATCAGAAGATGGCCTCCCCTGCCGTCCGCAGTCGGGAAACCTACACAGGCAGCATCCCCTCCAAACATTTTCAAATAATCCCATAACATGTACGGAGTTGCCTCCTCTATTGCAAACAGTACTTCCCCTTTGCTCATTTTAACAGACAGGGATTCCTCCTGCCCGCTTCCTGCAAAAACTGCCCTGGAATCCGGAAATTGGCTCACATACTCAAGCAACGCCTTGAAATCTTCCGAATCAAACCGACAGATGCCGGTGTCCCAGTCGATAAAAGCATTCTCATTGAACATCATGAGATACTGCATCATCTCTTCCTTTGTCACCCCGTCAAAGGCTTTCGTCCCCGGATAGCGGTTCGCGATCGAATACAGTTCCTCCAATGTCAGCCCCGCTTTATTGTCCAGTAGCGCACCGTTTCCCACCACGGTCTGAAGCATGAATTCCGCCGGAATGCCCGCCAGGATATCGCCGCAGGTATATACATCCAGTATCCCGTCCACGAAATCCGAACGGTCAAACATCTCTGACCGATCCACATAGGGAGCCAGATCCTCAAGGAGGTTCTGAGCGGCCAGCTTCTGAACATCGACGCCAGACAGATCGATCAGATCCATGGGTTCCTTTGCGAGTATGGCATTGTATAGATCCGTCAGGGAGTCATAGCTTTTCACGGTAAGATGATATTGACTGTTTCCCCGGTTGAATTTTACCGCCATTGCTGCCAGGCTGCTGCCCCCATCCACGGTGACAAGCGCCAGTTCTTCCCGCTTGGGCGCCTGTTCCGCCTTTGTCCTTTCCAGCGCCACGATCACCCTGTCATCATTCATCCAGTCTTCCACTGTGGCACACAGTCTGCCATCCGCCAGCAGATACAGGTTTGTGACACAATATCCGTTGATGTCGCTGTCCATCCAGGCAAACAGTTCTTCTCCGGCCGACCCTGGATTGCTTTTTGTTGCATCAAAACAATAGCCATAGACAGCCCTGTCATCATACAGCAGGAGATCATACCGACCGTCCAAATCATCTCCCCCTGCACCGGAAACCCCGCTCTGGCCGGCGAAATTATTACCTCGTCGTATTCCCCCGCAAAGTCCCTTGATATCCGGAAGATTCCCTGCTGCTTCCAACAGGCGGGCATCCTCGAAATCAATCTCCAGCAGGGAACAGTGAACACCATCCGCCTCTCCCGCAGCGTTCATGCTTCCCTGGCTGATGCAGACATAAAACGTACCGTCAGCGCCATCGCAAGTTCCCACTATCCGGGCAGGAACAGGATCTTCCTGGGAATAATAACTGACGGAGCCATGATAATCCCCCTCCCCGGCATACAACAGTATCTCGCCGTTATCGAGGCAGAGGCAGACCCTCCCCTGTTCATCCACGGTCAGTCCGCAGAGAGACACATCCCTCCCCGCTTCCTCTGTGATATCTTTGGAAAACAGGCAGTTTCCCTCCAGGTCAAACCTGCACAAGAACCGTTGCATGGAACCGGAATCCGCAGGATAGACATTTGCAGTCATATACAACCCCTGATCCTGTGTAAAAAACCGGTAGCCCACATCCCAGTCATTCCCTCCTTCCGGCCAGTTAATGGGGATACTCTCAAGTTCCCGATGGGACAGGGAATACTGACAGATGCTTTTTATGCTGCATCCGGTATCGTCTCCCAATGACACATAGCAGAAAGCATCGCCCACCGGCTGCATCCGTTCATAGTCCGCACGTTCATCCCCCACCGTGATCACTTCCGGCACATAGACCCACTCCCGCTCCTGTATGATATGGGAACCAGATCTTTCACTGGATATGGACTCACTGTCAGACATAGCGCCGGCATTGGATGTTCTGTCCCCACCACATGCTGTCAAAAACAGGGATACGCACAACATCGTACAACATACAAATTTAACTTTTCCGGATTTTTTCATTTAAAATACGCTCCTCCTTGTTTGTACTTGAATCAAACGCAGCATTTTGGCACTCTTCACTGCATTTTATATGACATCGCATATTCTATTCAGGGGAGGTATCATTTTTGTATCAGGGAAAAGAAAAAGAACCCACCACAGCCTTACGGCTGATAAAGTGAAAGTTCCCGTTCCATCCTTACGATATACTCTGTTGTTCCTCTTTCCAAAACCATTCTGTTTTACTTGTCATTATAGTGCCCCTTGCACTGGGTTACAATGATATTTTCATCGCTGACCATATAGACAAGCCTGTCTTTTTCATTGATTCTTCTGCTCCATTCCCCGTCAGGGCTGTCTTTAAGCGGTTCAGGTTTTCCCTCACCGGTAAAAGGTTCACGCTGGATGGATTTGTTCCATAGCCTCCAGTTCTTCCATTGTCTTTATGATTACCTGCCCGTCCTTAACCTGTTTATTTGCTTTCCTTAACTGTTCCATGTTGGAATCTGAGTAAAAAGGATCCAAAGGGGCTGTCACCTCAAAGGGAATCCGACGGTCACGCAGGGCTTTCTTTGCGTAGATCATGAAAAAAGTGGTAAGATTCATCCCCATTTCATCACACATTTCATCCAGCTGCTTTTTCATTTCATCATCAAATCGAAGGCTTACAGTAGTCATGGCGTCACTTCCTTTCTGTCTCCATCATAGTATGATTCAAAGCAAAATGCAACAATAATCATTCAATTTCATTCAGATTGAATGATTTCTTACTATTATATGAAGAAGAAGGGATATTATGCAGCTTTTGGTTTTCTTCTGCCAATGCGATTATGGGGGTATTGAGTAAAGAAAAGAACCCACCACAGCTTTCCGGCTGATAAAGTGGATTCTTAAGATAACTGCTGGTGGCCGGACTTGAACCGGCACGAGGTTGCCCCCGAGGGATTTTAAGTCCCTTGCGTCTGCCTATTCCGCCACACCAGCCGACGCAATATGAAGTCCGCACCGCGAACCCTCTATACATACCCAAACCCCATCGATCCGTCATGGTATGCAATGGATGGAGGTGGATTCGAACCACCGAAGCAATTTGCAGCAGATTTACAGTCTGTCCCCTTTGGCCACTCGGGAATCCATCCATGTAAGAGTACTGTCTTAAACGTACCCTGACAATGTGAAATTGTAGCATAGTTTCACACAAATTGCAAGACCGTTTTACAGAAAGTTACCATCAGAAAGTTATCGGCGCCACATCCGCCGTCAGCGGCTCCATCTCATAATCAGGAAACTCGTCGATCAGCCGGTTCAGGCAGAGTCTGGTATTGTAGACGATATCATGGGCCAGCATCACGATCCTTTTTCTCCCCAATGTGCTCTCTCTTGCATTCTGCAGCAGCTGTTCGGGGGTGGAACTGCTCACCGCATCCTCCAGGCTGGCGTTCCAGTCAAAGTAGATAAATCCTCGCTCCGTCATCGCCTCAATGATCTCCTCATAAACATCCTGATTGTAAGCATTGATGCTGCCGCCGGGGAAACGGAACAGTTCCACTTCCACCCCCGTGGTCTCGTAAACCGCGTCATAGGCTTCCTGGAAATCCGCCAGATATGCCTCCACACTCTCATAAACCTTGTCGTAATCATGGCTGTTGCAGTGGATCCCTATGGTATGTCCCTCATCCACAATCCGGCGCGCCACTTCAGGGTGTTTGCGGACATTCTCCCCTACCACGAAAAACGTCGCCTTGATTCCCCTCTCCTGCAGGATATCCAGCACCGCCGATGTGTTTTCCTCGGAAGGCCCGTCGTCGAAAGTCAGGTACATGGTCTTGGGGTGGAAATAGAAATCTATATTCCGGGCGATCCCCGCCGTCAGCTGCTCCTGATACTCCTTGCTGCTGATGGCGTTGCGCTCCGCCATATTGGACAGGAAAGAAGTCTCTATCAGGCAGGAGGGCATGGTGGTCTCGCGAATCACATAGAGATCCTGGCTCTGCTGTAAACCCCTGTCCTTTGCCCCTGTGCCGCTTACCGCGCCCATCTGGACCAGCTGCGCCAGCCGTCTGCTGTCATCGCAGCAGTCACAGTACCAGTTTGCGCCCTCCTCCTTTTCCGGGCAGCCGCTGAACCATGTCTCGATGCCGTTTATGGAACTTTCTTTCTCATCGCAGGCGTTCTGGTGTATGCTGATGTAAAGGCTGCCTCCTGCGGCTTCCGCCATTTTGACCCTCTCCTCCAGCGTCAGGGCAGTATCGTCGTCCTCCCTGGTTAGAACCGTCCCATATCCCATCTCTTCCAGCTTCCCCGCCAGTTTCAGGGCGATCTGCAGGTTCACGGTCTTCTCCGACACGCCTCCCCTGCAGCAGCCGTCGTCATCACCGCCGTGGCCGGGATCGATGACAATCACGGGTATGGAAGATTCCTCCTCCGTCACCACGATATCGTTTGCCGAGACAGTGGGCGGCTCCGCCTGTGGCGTACCCACGGAAAAGCTTTCCTCCCCCAGCACTGTCATACTTTCCTCAGGAGCAAAGAGACTGTCCCTGAACAGGCAGAGCGTCGCCAGCACGATTGCCAACAATGTCATGAAGATGACAAAGAAAACCAGACACTGTCGGAGCAGACTGCCCGCACCGCTGTTTACGCCTCCTGCGTTCCTCTCCCGCATCCTTCTGTCAAAGGTTTCCGTCCTGACCAGCCTTACTTCCCCGCCATATCCCTGTTTCCTGCCCATTTGTCCTTTCATGTTATCGTCCTCTTTTCTGCGGGTATCATACACCACAAAATCCAGGCACTGCGTAAAAAAACTTCCCCGCCGCCGTTAATAACAGCATACGGGGAAGCCCCATCAAACTTTCATATTTTTCGCATACAAGTTTCATCCTTTTTCCATACTTTTTGCATCACCGCGAAATCTTTAAAAATAACTCGTTGATCCCTTCATAAAATCCCACCGTGACGATGGTGTTTCCCTCCTCCATCCCGGGAAAACTGTACTTTTTAAAATAGGGCGTGGACTCGGACAGCGGGTTGGTGGCGGCATATTCCTCAGGCTCGCCCAACTCCATGTATTCGCCCCAGATGCGGATGATCTCATCCGGGTCGATGTCTTTCCATTCCAGCTCTGTCCTGACATAGAATTCGTAAATCTTGCCCGTGTCAGCGTCCACATACGCGTCCAGCAGACGGTTTTCCTTGCTGGCATTCTGTTTCTGGGAGGCAAAACTGATCTTCCAGACCAGCACGTTATTCCTGGGCTCCGGCACGTCGATGGCGGAATACATGACCGCGCTGTAGGATTGGGCGGACAGGGACTGAATCGCCTTGGGCAGTATTTCCAGATCTTTCAATTCCTGTATCGCCTGGTCGCAAAGCTGCAAGCCCACCGCCTCGTCGATCTCCTGCCCGGCGGAGTCCTTGCGGTTCACCACAAGGGCGTAGGTTCCCGTAAGCCCCTGGTAATCCAGGTTGACGGAATCCAGGCTGGTCATGGCATTCTGGTCGCTTTCCGGCAATATCTGGTTATTCAGGCACTTGGACAGGACGTAAACTCTCTCATTATTGCTCATGGAGTATCGGTATCCCTCCATGCCGCTCTCCGCCTCCCTGACATGGATCTGGTTCAGCACATTTCCGTCGCGGTAGTTGGCCATCGCTTCCGGTCCCCATACCGCCACCGCCACAATGATCGCTGCCAGGGGAAGCAGCAGTATATGGATCTTCTTAATCTTCATGCTTACCTCCCGTCTGATCTGGATTGAGGGACAGATAAAAGCTGATACAGGTGCCTTCTCCCACCTTGCTCTCTATATGAAGTTCACTGTTGTGCAGCCTCAGGATCTCCACGCACAGCGCCAGCCCCAGACCAGCGCCGTTCCTGCTGCGGGATCGGGATTTGTCCACCATATAGAAAGCTTCCGTCACTTTCTCCAATTCTTGCTCCGGGATCCCCACTCCGTAATCCCGTACCTGGAACAGATACCCCTCCTCACGACAGGCGCCGTCCACCTCCACCACGCCGCCCTGGGAAGAGGCCTTGCAGGCGTTATCCACCAGATTTAAGAGCACGGATTTGATCAGATTGATCTCCCCGTAAACAGTGGCCGGTTCAAACATGATATCAATCTGCTGTTCCGTATTGCCGTCAAACATATCCTGAAGATACTGGAACAGGCTTTCCGCCGCAATGGGCTGGGTTTCGATCTGATCCCTCCTGGTGACGATGATATCCAGCAGACGGAACGACATATTCTCCAGACGTTTTCCCTCTGTGTAAATATAGTTGGACGACAGGAAATGCTTTTCCTCGTCCAGCTTTCTGGAGCGGAGCAGGTCGGCGTATCCGATGATGGCCGTGAGCGGCGTCTTCAGTTCATGGGCGAACGCCGCAATAAAATCCTCACGGGCACGGATCTCGTCCTGGAGTTCGCCGATGGTATCCTCCAGGACATTTGCCATGCTGTTAAAATCAGCCGTCAGCGCGCCTAATTCGTCATTACTGACGATCTGGGCGCGGTAGCTGTAGTCTCCCCCCGCCATCTTCCTGGTTGCCCCCGCCAGCAGACGGATGGGCTTTGTCAGCCAGAAACAGATAATGAACATGACCACGGCGCAGACTGCCAGCATCGCCAGAGTCACTCTCCGGTAAACGGAAAATCCCATGGTCCTCTCCGCAAAGACCTCCGTCACATCCTCCATGGTCTCCAGATACAGATTCCTGTCCAGCACATTGACCATAATACCCGTCTGGATATAATAATGATCGTCCTGCTCCACAACCTGATATGCCCCGGTATTCTCCCCCACCTGCTGGATCAGTCCGGCATCCTCCGGGAAACCTTCGCTGGCATAGAGCATCTTCTTCTCCTCATCGGACAGGCGCAGCAGACGCCCCGTTCCCTGACCACCGCTTTCCAGCTTGGAGCCGATCTGCTCCACCGCGATATCCTGCAGCACATCATATTTCGCAGGGATGTTCAGCGCCGCGGTCTCAAAGGCAAACTGCAGAATATTACTGTCGCTCATGGCCTGCTCTATCTCACGGTCCAGGGCGGTCTGAAACACATAATTGACGAAAAGGTATCCGCTGAAGCCGAAAGCCGCCGCCATGATGATGATGGTCCATAGCAAAATCTTGTATAGAAATTTCATTTGCATAAATCCTCTATATCTCAAGCCGGTATCCCACCTTGTAGACCGCTACCAGGTTGTCCTCCCAGCCCATCTTCCTGCGCAGCCTCTGCACATGGAGATCCAGGGTGCGGCTGTCCGCCAGGTATTCGTCGCCCCATACCTTTTCATACAGGCTCTCCCGGAACAGGGCTATGTTCTTGTTCCGCATGAACAGCACCAGCAGCCCGTATTCCTTGTTCGTCAGCACTATCGGCCTTCCCGCTTTCAGCACCTTTCTGGCATCCTCGTCCACCACCACATCCCCTGCAGTAAGGATGGTTTCCGTCTTATTATAGCGGCGGAGCACCACTTCCACCCGTGCCACCAGTTCCACCACGTCAAAGGGCTTTACCAGATAATCCTCCGCCCCCAGCTTCAGTCCCTTTACCCTGTCCTTGACCTCATGTTTGGCCGTAATGAAGATCACGGGAATCTTCAGGGGCCGTATGTACTCCATGATATCGTAGCCATCCGCGCCGGGAAGCATGATATCCAGCAGGATCAGGTCAAACTGCTCCGCCTCGATCAGGTCGATGGCCTTTAAGCCGTCCTGCACGGATTTACATTCATAACCCGCCGCCGACAGGTTAATGTCGATCAGGTCGCATATCGGTTTTTCATCATCCACAATCAGTATCTTAATCATTCCTCCGCTGTCCACCCCCAGTATTCCCGTATCAGCTGCACCAGCCCCTCTACGGTATCCTCTTCCGTACATTCATAAGTCTTCTCAAATTCCGTGTCCACCTCGAATCCGTCCGTCCGCTGGTAATAGATGCCGCATCTGGTATCGATCCCCGTGATACCCTCCATTCCCGAATAACTGTATCGCCCCAGCACCAGGATATCTTTCATGCCGTCCCCGTCCAGATCCTTACAGGTCATGCCTTTCAGGGCATACAGGCTGTCGTAATCCCCCATAGGCTGGAAACTCCAGACGATGGAGCCCTGTTCATTGACCAGGTAGATCATGAAAATCTGATAATGTCCCATCCGGATGACGCCCGGAACTATCTGCAGCCGTCCCTGTTTTTCAAAGGTCCTGTAATAGTTGTGTTCCCTGGCCACCAGGAATCCCTGTTCCAGCAGTTCATCCAGCGTGGCTGCGGTATAAAGCACCTCCGTGGAATTGCCGTCCCTCACATAGGAAATGATCACTTCCGCGCTCTTGTTCATGCTGAACCGGTTAATCTTGTCGGAGATCCGCCAGTCCCGGTAGAAACTGCCGTCCCGCTGGAACAGCACATCTCCCACCTTATAGGTCTTTCCCGCATAATCTCCCACATCGTTGATGCAGTCCGTGATCAGCAGGATATCCGTCAGGCCGTCCCTGTTCACATCCACAAAGGAAACCGCCGCCAGATCCCTGGTGGGCTGCGTCATCTCCCCCAGATAACGGTTGTTGGTCTCCAGCTGGTTCGTCTTGTACAGCACATTCCCGCCGCTGTCCGTGATCAGCAGCGCCATCCGGCGGTACAGGCTGTCCATGATGGGCAGGAAAGTGACCTCTTCCTCCCCAAAACTCTCCAGGATCACGGGGAAACTCTGATCCTCTATGACATAAAAGCCCTGTTCCGAAACGTCCTCCGCATTTTCAATGGCTGCAAACCGCTCCTGATAATCTTCGTACTGCCGGATCAGCTGCTCCAGATCGTCCTGTGCCGCCGCCTTTGCGGACAAGGCGCTCAGACCGCAGGCGCAGACTGCCAGGGCTGTCAATATCCCCATCCTTTTCACAGGCACGCCCCCTTCCTGAAGGAATGTAAAAAGTTACTGGCTCCACACTTCTGTAAAGCCAGTATAACTCATAAATGCATCATTTTTGCTACACGCCTTTCAGGATAATAGCGCTGGTTTTGGGCAGCTCGATCACAATCTTGCCCGCCTTTACTTCATATTCCTGCCCGTCCAGATGATATCCGTCCTCATCTGTCCGTATCAACGCTTTCACTTTTCCTGCCTTGGGGATTCCCACTTCCCATACAAAGACCCTCTTGGTGACAGGATAATCGTTATTATTGATCAGTATCAGGCACTGCCCGCGCTTATGAAAACGCCCATACGCCAGGTAATTGTAATCGCTTTCCAGGTATTTCAGCGAGCCTGTCCGCAATTCGTCATTCTCCCTGCGGAGTCGGATGATGTCCCTGTGGAAAGAGATCAGTTCCTGATCCTCATGCCCCCACGGGTAAGTGCGCCTGCTGTCCGGATCCGTGAATCCACAGACGCCTGCTTCATCCCCATAATAGATGGTGGGAGCCCCGATCCAGGTCATCTGCATCACCACCGCCTCCATGAAAACAGCCTTTCTCACATTCTGGTTCGCTGCTTCCGATCCCATGGTGCTGATCCTGCCCACCTTATGGTTGGTTCTGGTCAGGAACCGGGAATGGTCATGGTTGGACAGTTCGTTCATGGCCACCTGCCAGCTGGGCATGGTAAAGCTTGCGGTATGATGCTGCATGGCGCCCCAGAAAGATTCCGCGTTGCCCAGCAGGTCTTCCCGGAAGTCGTCGCTGTGTTTCTCCATGCCTGTCAGGAACCAGGTCACAGGCTCCATAAAGGCGTCATAGTTCATGACCGTATCCCACTCGTTTCCCTGGAGCCAGTCTCGGGTATTGCCATAATGTTCCGCCAGGATGATGGCATTGGGGTTGGCCTCTTTCACCACCCGGCGGAATTCCTGCCAGAAATGATGGTTGTAATCCTGACTGTGACCCAGATCCGCCGCCACGTCCAATCTCCATCCGTCCACATTATAAGGCGGCGAGACCCATTTCCTGGCAATCTCGAGCACATATTCCGTCAGGTTCTGAGAGCCTTCATAATTCAGTTTGGGCAGCGTGTCATGCCCCCACCAGCCGTCATAGCTGCCATTGTAGGGCCATCGATTCTGGTCGTGGAACTGGAAGTAATCCCTGTAGGGGCTGTCCGCGCTCACATATGCGCCCTTTTCATAACCCCTTGCATTTTCGTAGATGCGTTCCCTGTCCATCCACTTATTAAAAGAGCCGCAGTGATTGAATACACCGTCCAGGATCACTCTCATGCCGCGCCTGTGGGCTTCCTCCACCACCCTGATGAACAATTCATTGCTGGCCTCCAGATTGGCAAGGTTCGTGACGCGGTTGATATAGCGGGTGGCCTCACAGTTCTGCTGGTTCTGTTCCGGCAACAATTCTCCCTTATCATCCACGATCCTGCCAAAATGGGGGTCTATATAATCATAGTCCTGAATATCATATTTATGGTTGGACGGAGAGACGAAGAGAGGGTTAAAATAAATGACCTCCACCCCCAGGTTCTGCAGGTAATCCATCTTATCCAGGACACCTTGCAGGTCGCCGCCGTAAAACTCCCTGACATCCATCTGCGCCGGATACCGTCCCCAGTCCTCCACTCGGTTCACAGGCTTGTTGATATACGCATACTCGTTGGTGAGCACATCGTTTGTGGGATCGCCATTACAGAAGCGGTCCACATAGATCTGGTACATGACGGCTCCCTTTGCCCAGCCGGGCGTCTTAAAGCCGGGAATGATTGCAAAGTCATAATATTCGTTGACGTCCTGCACCAGCCCCCTGGTATCATAATAACACCGCAGCTTACCTGTCAGTATTTCGAAATAATAAGCGGCTTTTTCCTGATCCAGCTGCAGTTCAAAGGTATAATAGTCAAAATTTCCTTCCGTTTCCGATTTGTACATCAGATGGCGCTCGCCCCTGTACACCAGGAGAACCCTGTCCACATTATTCTTGGCGGTCCTGAACTTTATTGTAACCTTTTCAAAGGGTTCCGGCTCCGCCGGACTGATATAATTGCCTGTGGTATCCGAAAAAAGGGCTCGTTTATTAAAAACCGGACGCATGGTCGAAATATACTGTCTGTTATTTTCAAGCAGTTTTATCTTTTCCAAATCCAAACTCATTTGCGTATTCATTCTCCTATACTCATCATAAAGCGAACTTACTTCTATTGTACTGAAAACGGCGTCCTAATTCAACACTTTTTTTCAGGAACATGGGCAGTAAAAAGGACAGCCATGGGGTGACTGTCCTTTTTAGAGAAGGTATTTCTTACTTATGGGGTATAGCAAAAAACTATATAATGTATTGGGGGGTTACGAGTATTATAATACCATCCGAACCCCATTTTGGCTATTCTCAAATTACACAAACATTACAAAAACAACACATGTTTTTTGTATAATTTACACAAAGGTTCATTGTGAAAATTAACAGGAAAATAATGCCTCAAACTCATTCCTGCCGATTTTCTCTTTTTCCAGCAGCAGTTTTGCGCAACTGTGCAGCACCTGTTCATGCTCCAGGATGATCTCTTTTGCCCGGGCATAACAGCCGTCGATAATGGTCTTGACCTCCCTGTCGATCTCGCCGGAGACGGACTCGCTGTGTGCCTTTGCGTGAGCCAGGTCACGCCCGATAAATACCTCGTCGTCGTCATCGTCATAGCAGATCACGCCGATATTGTCCGACATGCCAAACTTCGTGACCATCTTCCGGGCCACCTTGGTGGCTTTCTTGATGTCGCTGGAAGCGCCTGTGGTGATATCCTTGAAAATGATCTCCTCGGCGATACGCCCGCCCAGGGATACCATGATGTCCTGGAGCATCTGCCCTTTCGTCCGGAACATCTCGTCCCTCTCAGGCAGGGGCATGGTATAGCCCGCCGCACCCACGCCAGTGGGAATGATGGATACCGTATAGACAGGTCCCACATCCGGAAGCACATGGAACAGGATCGCATGGCCTGCCTCATGATAAGCAGTGATGCGCTTCTCCTTGTCGGAGATGATGCGGCTCTTTTTCTCCGCGCCGATCCCCACCTTGACGAAAGCCTTTTTGATGTCCTCCTGCGCCAGAAAGCCTTTCCTGTTCTTTGCGGCGTTGATGGCCGCTTCGTTCAGCAGGTTCTCCAGATCCGCCCCTGTAAAGCCCGCCGTGGTCTGGGCCACCTGTTTCAGGTCCACATCCTCCGCCAGAGGCTTGTTTTTGGCATGTACTTTCAGGATTTCCTCCCTGCCGCCCACGTCAGGGGTGCCTACCGCCACTTTCCGGTCAAAACGTCCGGGACGCAGGATGGCAGGATCCAGGATATCCACCCGGTTCGTCGCCGCCATGACGATGATGCCCTCGTTGACGCCGAAACCGTCCATCTCCACCAGCAGCTGGTTCAGCGTCTGCTCCCTCTCGTCATGACCGCCGCCCATGCCGGTACCGCGCCGCCTTGCCACCGCGTCGATCTCGTCTATGAACACGATACAGGGGGAATTCTTCTTCGCATCCTCAAACAGGTCGCGGACGCGGGAAGCGCCCACACCTACGAACATTTCCACAAAATCGGAACCGGAGATGCTGAAGAACGGAACTCCCGCCTCCCCTGCCACCGCTTTCGCCAGCAGCGTCTTACCTGTACCGGGAGGACCCTCCAGGAGCACGCCCTTGGGAATCCTTGCCCCCACCCGGGTATATTTTCCGGGTTCTTTCAGGAAATCAACGATCTCCTCCAGTTCTTCCTTTTCCTCTTTCAGGCCTGCCACCTGGGCAAAGGTGATATTCTTGTCCCCCAACGACACCCTGGCGCGGCTCTTGCCGAAGTTCATCATCTTGCTGTTGCCGCTGCCCGCGTTCTGGGCATTGATCATCATAAACATGACCACACCCACGCCCAGCACTATGAGCAGGGGCACCAGCGTGGTCAGCACCCAGCTTTCCCTGGGCACGTCCTTTACCAGCGGGTCAAAACCGTATTCCCTCACCAGCTGCTCCGCCTCTTTGATGTCCGTCACATAGAGGCGTTTCAGCGTACCGTCGTTGAGCACCACCCTCAGATAACCGGTGGGTGTCTCACTGTTTGGGTTCACCTCCACATTGGTGACTTTCTTGTTGTCCATGTCGGCAATAAACTCAGCCCTGGAATAATCCTGCTCGCTGCTCTTCAAAGTACTAAGCACCGCCACCACCATGAGCAGCAGCAAAATAAATATAAAATATGAATGAAATCCTCTTCCGTTCTGCTTCACTTACAAGCCTCCTGATCTCTGACGTTCAGCGCACGCCATTCGCAAAACCGTGCCTGCGGCACTCTCCGCTGGTCAATCAAACTCAACCACCCCGATATAAGGCAGGTTCCGGTATCTCTGGTTATAATCCAGGCCATAGCCCACCACAAACTCGTCGGGAATCTCAAAGCCCGTGTAATCCACGAACACTTCTTTCACGCGTCTGTCGGGTTTATCCAGAAGCGTGCACAGGCGCAGGGAAGCCGGTTCCCTGTCCTGAAGCATCTCCAGCAGATAGCTTAAGGTCCTGCCGCTGTCCACAATATCTTCCACCACGATCACATGTTTGTCTTTCAGGGACTCGTCCAGGTCTTTCACGATCCTTACCACGCCGCTGGACTTGGTATCGCTTCCGTAGCTGGATACGGACATAAAATCCAGGGACACCGGTACCGTGATCCTCTTAGCAAGTTCACACATAAAGAAGCTGCCTCCTTTCAGGACACAGATCAGATGTACCTGTTTTCCGGCGTAATCTTTGCTGATCTGTTCGCCAATGGCCTGAATGCGGGCGTCTACCTTTTCCTCTGATAAAAGTACTCTCACATGTTCACTCATTTTCATCCTCCGTTTTGCCGCCGTGGCAGCTTTGTTTTAACTGTACCTGTAAAATATGCGTCGTATTCCTGTCCACCTTATAATACTCGCTGATCCTGCCGCCCACGACCCACAGCACATGGCTGCCCTCCGTAAGCAGCGGAACGCTTTCCCTGTCCTCCCGGGGAATCTTTTCCGCAATCATGTGATCCTTGAGGGACTTGTGGACGATCCGTCCCTTTTCGCCTGCAATGCTCAGAAAATCTCCCGTTTCCCGGTACCGGACGCATACCGATTCTTTTATTTTATCATAATCGAACCATTTCGTATACCGATTTCTGGGAACTTCTTCATATTGTCCGCTGGAAAGCAGGGTAAATTCCAGCTTCCCTTTCCCACCCAGATCCACAAGACATTCTTTTTCTCCCGAAAGCTGCTCTTTGGAGACAGTGTATCCAAGAGGAGGCCGCGCATATTCCCTATTCTTGCCTAAAATAACCTTTGTATAACTGCGGAACGCCTCTATTTCCATGGGCAGGTTCACATGGCGGCTGCCCGACCCCTCAAAAAGCGACCGTATGGATTCAATGTGGACAGCCAGGATATCCTTTCCCGTAGGGGAAAGTTCCTCCGCCAGCAGATGCAGCAGCCTCTTTTGAACAGCCGGATGAAGCCTGCGGAATGATTCCACGGAAATCTCGAACCGCCCCTCCGACTCTGTGACGCAGCTTTCCCCTGCCAGCCGCGCCTGCTGTTCCATATATTCCTCCGTCTCCGCCAGGATGTCAGCCGTCTGCGCCATGCGCGCCGCGCAGCCCCTCGCGATCTCCTGTTCCACATAGGGAAAGATATGATGCCGGATACGGTTCCGGGCGTAGTCGTCCGTTTCGTTGGTGCTGTCCGTGCGCCAGGGGATCCGCCCTGCCGTCAGGTAGTCCTCTATCTCCCGCCGCTCCAGGCACAAAAGGGGGCGTATGATCTCCCGCCGCACGGGGCGTATCCCGCAGAGCCCTTTTAACCCGCTCCCCCGAAACAGATGAAAAAGCATGGTCTCCGCCCTGTCGTTGCAGTTATGCGCCACGGCGACCCTGTCCGCCCCGGTTTCTTCCGCGATCCGGTGAAAGGCCTCGTAGCGGATCCTTCTGCCCGCGTCCTCTTTGGAGCATTTCTCACGTTCCGCACAGCCTTTCACATCCGCCTCCACAAGGTAAAAAGGGATTCCCTGTTCCCTGCACAGTTCCTCCACATACTCCGCATCTTTCCCGGCGTCGGGACGGATCCCGTGGTTTACATGAACCGTCGACAATTGAAACGGCGTTTTCTTCCTGTATTCCAGTAATACAAATAAGAGGCAAACCGAGTCTGCCCCTCCGGACACCCCCAGTACCACATGGTCATGGGGGGAGATCATATGGTGCCGTTCCAGATAGGAAAACACCTTTTCCTCTGTATTTCGCCGTATATCCATATGACAAATTTAAACCATGAATGATAAAAAATCAAGAGGGGAGCGCATTATTTTCCCAAACCCCTATCACCCCCACTGTCATATCATCCAGGATATGCCCGCCTCCGGCGCAGATCACCATCCGCAGGATCTTGTCCGCGATCTCGCCCGGATTCTGCTCCCGGATGCCGGAAACCGCCTCCTCCAATGTGTTCTCATAATCATGCCCCTTAAGCGCGTCTATCACGCCGTCGGAGACCATGATCAGATAATCGCCGTCCTGAAGCGGTCTCTCAATGGACGGGATATCCACCTGCTGAAAAATACCCAGGGGCAGCGTTCCGGCTTTCAGCTGTTCCACCTTTTCCTCCCGCTTGAGAAAGGTTGCCGCGCCTCCCGCCTTATACAGCCTGCAGTTTCCCTGATAAAGGTCGATATCGCAGATATCCAGCGTGGGATGGTTACGGTCCTCCCCGGTGACGAATAACGCCGTGTTGACCAGATTCACGGCTCCGTCGATGCTGTATCCCGCCTCCAGCATCTTCTCCATCAGATCCAGCACGCGCTCGCTGTCCTGTCCCGCCTTTTCTCCGGAGCCCGTGCCGTCGGACAGCATCACCGTGACCCTGCCCTTTTCCGCCTCCATGACGGCGAAATTATCCCCTGATATGGTCTCGTTCTCCTTTGTGACCCGGGAAAAGCCTGTGAGCACCTGAAATTCCGCCTCTTCCTCCAGAAAGAAGCTGCGCGGCTCCTTTTCTATCCTGCATGGGCTGGCAACGGATAACTGAAGCCGCCTGTCCAGAAGCACGGAAACCATATCCGCCGCGTCCTCCGCAGAAATCCCCCCTTTTATCTCTGTACTCAAGATCAGTGACACCGCCTGTTTTCCCATGGCACGGGGCAGGTAAGCGGGATTCTCCACCCGGATTCCCTCTTCTTTTAAAGCCGTGGTGAGCATACGTTTCTTTCTTTCCTCCATGGGATAAAAACATACTACCTCGCCGGCAATCTCCCTCATGATCTTTGCCATTTCCGACAGATGCTCTCCGATGATCCGGCGGTTTTCCCATAACCGCTTTTCCGACAACAGTCTCTGCCTGTCGTTCCATATGGGCTGGAATTCCCCGCCATAGCTTCTGGAAAGTTCATTAAAAGTATCCGCATAATTTAACAGCTTCCTCCTGCACAGGTCGGAGACCTGTGCCGTGCGGAGTTCCTCCTCCCGAAGCCGCCTGTCCGCCGCCTTTTTTCCCCTGTAGTGTCCTATCAGTTCCTGTCCTGTCATCATATCGCAACACGCCTCCATTTCCCGAAATGCTGATCCCCGCCTGTCCGGCGAAACAGTATCCATTATAGAAAGGCGCCGCAACATTTTTTGTCAAAACCGGTAAGGCTTTCCCTTAAAGTTTTGCGACAAAAAAAGCAGGGCGGTCAATCGTCCTGCTTAAAAAGAATCTCACCTTCATAAACCAATCCCAGTTTCTCCCTGGCAATGTTCTCAATATAGCCCTTGGTCTGGACTTCCTTGGCAAATTCCTCTATCTCCAGAGTCCTTAAATTTTCCTCTTCGATCTGAGCCTCCAGCAGAGCCAGTTCCGCCCGCTTGAGATCGATCTTCTGCTGTAATCCCACGCTTCTGACAGCCACCACAGTCATGACCATCACTACCACCAGCGTCACCAGAAACATACTGAACCGGTTCTGGTGCCGTTTCCGGTATGCCACTCTCCTTGCCATACTTTACTCCTGTTTCCGATTAGTTCTCTTTACCCTATTTACATTTTAACACTTTCAGAAAGAACGTCAACTTCTTTTTTACTCTGCGCAGGCCGCCCCGCAACAGCCTGTGGAGGCGGTTTCCTGCCGCGCCCGCAACGGCGCCTGCTCTGGCTCCCGCCGCCCGGAAAGGCCTGCACAGGAAATTTATGGCTTTCATCAGGGCTCCCAGCGCCTTTTCCAATCCCAGGGAGACATACTTCACGAACCAGGGACTGACCAGTTTTTTATATAGAAACATTCCCACGAGCGCACCGATCACGGCAAACCATCTCAGATTTCCATCGCTTTCATGATACATCATAAGAAAGACTTTCTCGGCGCAGAATATCCAGAAGCCCAGATCCTCCAGAGACACCAGGAAGCCATTGTGGGGAACCGCCCGGCGCAGGATCCGCAGGATATCATACACGAAAGTAATAAAAATGCCCATCAACAGGGCATGGAATAAAAACTCGTTTTCAGATGCCATAGCCTACCTCTAACGGAATAGTTTGGCAAACAGGGATTCGCCCTTGCGCCCGGCTCCCCCGGCATCCGAATATGTAAAGCTGTCGATCTTTCCGTCGATATCCACCTCGCCCTTTTCCAGGGTCAGACGGCTGACATGCAGGTCATCGCCCTTGATCATGAGCATTCCCTGCTCCGTCTCCAGAAGAATCTCGTGTATATCAAAGGAGAGCACATCGTTGACCCCGCCTATGATACAGCTCTTTCGATTCGTCATTGTTACTTTGTGCATACGCGCGCTGCTGTTTAAATCCTCCATAAGCCCCTCCTGCCCCGCTGGATTGCTCTTTACCAATAAAGTATATGTGGGCATTTGGGAAAAAAGCACCTGTAACAACTTATATATACCGGAAAAGTTCTTTCGCCTCTTCCTTTTTCACCGTCTCCTGCACATCCAGGACTTCCACTTTCACTTCCTTATTTCCGAAAGAGATGGTTATGATGTCGCCCGCCTTGACGCTGGCGGAAGCCTTTGCCGGCTTGTCGTTGATCAGCACCCTGCCGCTGTCGCAGGCCTCGTTTGCCACGGTGCGGCGCTTGATCAGTCTCGATACTTTCAGATATTTGTCCAGTCTCATAATAATCCTCCCTGACTTCTGTGAGCAGAGGCTCGAAAGGCGCTGCCTCTGCTCATTCGCGAAAAAAACGGAGAACCCTTTTCAAAAGGTTCTCCGCAGTGAATCCCTGTCCCTATGCGTTCAGCATGTCTTTCAAAGCCTTGCCAGCCTTGAACTTGGGAGCCTTGGAAGCCTCAATCCTCATGGGCTCTTTTGTCTGAGGATTCCTGCCGTCCCTTGCTGCTCTCTTGGATACCTCAAAAGTACCGAATCCAACCAGCTGGACTTTGCCGCCTTTCTTTAACTCTTCTGCAACAACATCTGTGAATGCCTTTAAGGTCTTCTCTGCGTCTTTCTTGGATACTCCAGCCTGCTCAGCCATAGCAGCTACTAATTCTGTTTTGTTCATATTGAACTCCTCCTGTAATGAGCTTTCTTTTTGTATTAACATCATGCCCTCTTGAGAACACTAAATATATATATATCTGTTTTTCAGGCGTTTGTCAAGGTATTTCCCTATATTTTAGGGCTTTTTTCATATTTCTCTATGATTTCCTCTATTTTGTCCGTCAGGATCTGTTCCTGTGACAGTTTACATATTTGTGAAATATTGGATATCTCCATAAGCAATTCCCCGGTTAATTCCGATAATTCCTCACTGTAATCTACCGGTGTCGTATTGTTTATCCTGTTGGCGATCTCTTTCAGCTTTTCTGCGGAAGCCGCGTAGCTTTTCTGAGCCTCATAGAGCCTGTCCGCCTTTTTCAGCACCTTGACGGCCCTGGTCAGGGCGGGAAGTTCCATGGGAATCTCCCTTAATGGCGTCTCCGTCTGTTTCTTTCCCTCTTTCTCCTGCTTCTTGATCTCCTCCCAGTTCTGGAGCACCTGGCCGGAGGTCTCCGCCGACACGTCCCCGAATACATGGGGATGACGGCGTACCATTTTCTCCGCCACCTCGGACACCACATCCTCCAGGGTAAACAGGCCTTCCTCCTCCGCAATGCAGGCATGCATCACCACCTGGAGCAGCACGTCCCCCAACTCTTCCCGGAGGTTCTCATAACTGCCTGTCCTGTCATAGATGCGGATGGCGGCCGCGACTTCCGCCGCTTCCTCCATCATGCAGGGGCGCAGGCTCATATGGGTCTGTTCCCTGTCCCAGGGGCAGCCGTTCTCACTGCGCAGTTTCTTGATGATCTCCACAAAGTCCTCATAAGTGTATTTTTTCTGATCCATGTTCTTGTTCCTTTCCTGTATCCGTCAGTTATTCCGGTCCTGTCCCGCCTTTTTCAGCCTCCGAATCCTCATGCTCCTTATCAGTGCGACGAATTCGCCGAAGAAGAATTGGCTGATGAAGTATTCGCGGAGGAAGTGGGCGCATCCACAAGCACCAGGTTCGCAAAGGATAGCGTCATATCCTTGGCGTCATCATCGATCTCCACCGTATAGCTCCTGGTCACAAAGCCTGTCCTGCGCAGTGTGATCGTATGCAGTCCCGCAGTCTTCCTGAAATTGCAGGGGGAGATGCCGATATAGTTGCCATCCAGGTAAACTTCCGCATTCTCCGGCGCATCCACGTACACCTTATAATAATTGGTAACGGCCTGCGTGGAGGAACTTGCGGAAGCGCTGCTGCTCTCCTCGGAATCCTGATCCACCGCGTCCAGCGTGATATCAAACCCGCCCGATTCCTGGGCTATCTTGATATACTGGGTAATGGAATGATAACCCTCCGCCCTGGCGATCAGCTGGTGAAGTCCATACTCCAGGGTAACCGGTCCCGATACGTCCGCTTTCTCGCCGTCAATATACAGTTCCGCATTGGAGGGGTTCAGCGAAAAGAGCACCATGCCGGATTGGGGTTCCGGAACCACCAGATCCCCGATATCCAGACAGGTCTCCTCATTCCGGTTGATGGCAACGGTTTTGATCCCGCCGCCGCCCCTGTTGCTGATATTCACCTGATAATTTCCCTCCGGCACGGTGAGGAGCATATCCTCCGTGATCCGCCGGATCTGGGTCTGTCCTATCTCGATCCAGCCGCCAACAAAATTTTCATCATTCACCAGACGCAGATAGCCGTGCCCCTTATCCACGCGGACTGTCAGCACCTGGCTGTCGATTCCCTGAAAGCTTAATATATCCGACGGGTTCAGATCCATCATCTCAATGCTCCGGTTCTCCGACAGGAACTGGGTATTGTCCGTCAGCTTATAGACGTCTTGCCCGATGGAAAGTTCCCTGCGTATCATATTCAATTCATAGTTCGCCACATCCGAATAACTCCACGCGGAAGTGGACAGCTGCATGGCAGTCAGGTGTTTTTTTGATCTCAAAAAGGTAACATCCACGATATCCCCCAAGGCAAACTGATCCAGGGACAGGCTCTGCCCATACTTATCGTACATCCTGGTGGTGCCATCCATGGAAAGGGTATACCGCTTTCCCAGTTCCAGGTTCAGAAATGTCAGTGTATTCTCTCTATCATTCCTGTCTACCAGGATCGCCGTGTCAGCGGAATCAAAGCTTTCCGGTCCTGTCACCACAAAACCGGTGTCCACCCTGTCCGGAGAAGGTGTTGCTTCCGCCACAGGGCGCTGGTCATCCCGCGGAAATACGCTATAACCCACTGCCGCTGCCATGGTGAGCACTGCCGCAATGGCGGCAATCAGGCTTCCTTTTCCCATTTTTCTGTCTCTTTTCTTTTGCGTCACTTTTTCTCCTTTACCCTTTCAGGGCGTTTACATCACGGAACACTTCCTCCAGAAAATGCTGTTTCTCCTTTTCCTGCGCCACAAGTTTTTCCAGTTTCTCCTGATTCCTGCCGGGAATCCATGCTTTCCCGGAATTAAAATAAAAGTTGGCGATCTTCCAGAACTTCTCCGGATATGCCAGCCGGTAATACAGATCGATCCTGTCAATGGCGGATACCGGCGTCTCTCTTGCATATTCCTCCAGAAGTTCCCGGCCCAGGGGAATGGACCAGTTGCTCTTCTCCAGAAGTTTCCGCATCAACAGGTACAGATCCCTGACAGGACTGTCAGAAATACATTTTTCAAAATTGATCAGAAACCAGCCGCCGTCATATCTGATGATATTGTGATACTGATAATCTCCATGACAGAATGTAATGGGCTCCCCCACCGCTGCAGCCTCGGCATCTTTCTTATTTTTGACGGCGCAGTACGCCTTCCATTCCTCCGTGACGGAAAACGCCTGTTCCAGGAAATAATCGATGGCATTTTGCAGGCCGATCTCAAAGGGCTGTTTCTGGCTCCTCTGCTGCAGATATTTTTTCACTTTTTTCAGTTCTTTATTATGTTTGTCATACTCTTTCTCAGGGGAGAAAAGAGGCGGAAGCCCCGGCGTATCCGCCGGAAACGTCATGCTCTTATGAAGCCTTGCCAGCAGCCGGACGATCTCCATGCATTCGCCCTTGTCATAAATGCTGCATTCCCTGCCTTCTTTCCAGGTCTTCAGAATATATTTTATACCGTCGTTGTCCTGCACAAAAAGTTCGCCTCCGGCTGTGGGCACAATCTGTTCCACGGCCACATTTCCTCCGCTTTCAACGGCTTTTAAGACTCTGTCCTGCAGCTCTATTTTTTCACGGCTTCCCGCATATTCCTTGAAAATCAGGCATCCCTGATCCGTATCACAGAGAATGGCGCCTCTGCCTTTCCTGGTGCCGCGCACCTCTATGCCATACTGTTCCAGTAACCCTGCTGCCCTGTCATTCACCTTCGGACCCCTCCTGATAGCTTTTGCATCTAAACTATCTTATGTTAAGGGGCTTCAAAGTATGTTTAAGGTTTCTTCCTATATTTTTCCGCCTCGGTCAACAGGGTCTCCGTCCTGTTACACTGAGGATCATCCAGCACCAGATCCAGCAGTTTCTGCAGGATCTCGCCCAGTTCCCTGCCCGGTTTCCAGCCTGCCCGGATCAGATCCGAACCGTTGACGGCCAGATCTTTCAGGGAGACGCACTGTTTCTGTTCCAGTATCTTTTCATACAGTTCCTGCCATCTGTCTATGAGTTCCAGTTTCTCCTGCCGCATATGGCCGCTCTGCGCCATGACGTCCGCCCGCTTGATGTCAAACAGCGCCGGGAAAGCGTCCTCGCCTATTTTGTTGACTGCCCTGCGGACGATCCTCATATCCGGCTCCACACCGTTGCCATAATCATGGTAAAGCACAAGTCTGCAGACGTTATGAACCGTATCATTGTCAAATTTCAGCCGCCGCAGGAAATCCCTCGCCATTTTCTCACTGACAACGGGATGCCCGTGAAAATGGGTCACGCCCTCCTCATCCACCGCCAGGGTGGCAGGTTTGCCGATATCGTGGAGCAGCATTGCCAGCCGCAGCTTCTTATCCGGCTCCACATGGTTCAGGGAATGCAGCGTATGTTCCCCCACGGTGTACATATGGTGGGGATGATTTTGTTCCGTTTCCATTGCCACGTCAAATTCCGGAAAAAATACCTTCGTCACGCCCAGTTCATAGACGGTTCTGAGATCGTCCGGGTGGGGGGAGGTGATCAGCTTGACCAGTTCCGCCTGGATACGTTCCGCGCTGATACGCCCCAGGGTGGGGGCAAGCTTCCTGATGCCCTCCCTGGTTCCCTCCTGGATCTCATATCCCAGCTGGGCGGCAAAGCGGATTGCCCGCAGGATCCGCAGGGCATCCTCCCCGAACCGTTCCAGGGGATCCCCCACGCATCGTATAATCCCCGTGCGGATATCTTCCATGCCGCCGAACATGTCCACCAGCCCCGTCTCTTCATTATATGCCATGGCATTGATGGTAAAATCACGGCGCTTCAGGTCTTCTGCAAGGTCCGGCGTAAAGGTGACCTCCCTGGGATGCCTGCCGTCCTCATAAACGCCATCAATGCGATAGGTAGTGACTTCAAAGCCATCCTTATCCTGCATGACTGTGACCGTCCCGTGCTGCAGCCCAGTGTCAATGGTTCGGGAAAACAGCGCTTTCACCTGCTCCGGTTTCGCTGAGGTAGTGATATCCCAGTCCTGGGGCTCCCTGCCCAGAATGGAATCCCTGACGCAGCCTCCCACCACATAGGCCTCATATCCCGCAGCGGTGATGATGTCTATGATATGCTGCGCCTTTTTCGGTATCGTTATTCTGATCTCATCTGTTTTCTGTCCTTTATCCGTCATTTACCGCTTCCCTTATAAATCTGTCGATCGCCTGTACCAGCCCGTCCTCGTCATTGGTAGCAGTTATGTAGTCCGCCGCCGCTTTTACTTCCGGCTGGGCATTTCCCATTGCCACCCCCACTCCGGCGTATTTTATCATGGAAATATCGTTGAAGCCATCCCCGCAGCAGACCGTATTTTCCTGCCGCTGACCCAAAGCTTCCAGCATCTTCTCCAGGGAAGACGCCTTGTTGACATTCCGGGGCATGATCTCAATGAAAAAGGGTTCCGAACGGTAAATGCTCACCAGGTCGCCGTATTTCCCCTGCAATTCCCTCTCATATACCGCCGCCCTGTCGCTGTCCGCCGTCATCAGGCACTTATGCACCTCGAAATCCACAAAATCCACAAAATTTTCCACCGTTTTCACAGGCAGCCCGTTGATACGGGCCTCCAGCGTGATATATTCGTCCGGTTCGAATGCGGAGATCACTGTGCTTCCCAGATAAGTGATCAGCCCGCAGCCGTTCCTTTTCGCAAATCCATACAGCCCCGGAATGATCATCTGGGGAAGCGTCCTCTGGTAAAGGATCTCCCCGCTGCGACAGTCCACGATCCGCCCACCGTTGTAGGACAGGAGATACCCGCCGTATTTCTCCAGTTCCAGTTCCTGCTCATAGCGGCGCATTCCCGGCGTGGGACGGCCGGAGGCCAGGATCACCTTATGCCCCTTTTTCATCACGTCCTGGATCGCCGCCTTTGTGGAGGGGGTGATCTCCTTTCTGGAATTTGTCAGTGTGCCGTCGATATCCAGCACCAATACTTTCTCGCTGCGTTCCGCCATATCCCTCATACCCTGTTTTGAAAAAGCGGTGAGGAATCCCCACCGCTCTGTTTTGTGTCGCTGTCTGCTTCGCTGCGGCAGCCTGTCTGCTACTGTCACTGTGCGCTGGAACTTCCTGCAGCCTCCGTACTGCTCGATGCATCTTCGCTTCCTGCCCCGTCGGAACCCTCTCCTGCATCCGCGCTTTCCTCCGCGTCAGAATCCGCCTCACTGCTTTCATCGTCCTCTGATACGTACAGGTACTTCAGGTTGCCCTTGGGATCTTCCACGGAAATGCCTGCTGTAATCTCCTCCATATATGCTTCCATGGCCGTACTCAGCAGCGTATTCTTCGCGCTTACCATCCACCATGGATCGCTCTCGCCAAGATAATACAATACATAGGAATATTCGTCACCCTCCGGGGAAATGACTGTGGCATCGCCTGTGTTGCGGGCGCTGTCTGACAGCCAAGCCTCCATCTCCAACGGCATCGACCCCGGCTGTACATTTTCCATAAGCCCGCCGGAAGTGGACACCAGGGAGGAGTCATTATATTTGTCACAGATATCCGCAAAGCTTTCCTCCGTGGCGGCGCCCCCCTGCCACTCCTCCAGGATAGCCTGCGCGTTGCCGTCCGCCGTGATGACGGCGCGCATATTCACGGTGGGGGTACCATCCAGGTAACGATCCTCAAATGCCACCACATAATACAAGTTTGCCGACGTATTCTCGATCACAGTGGTATCGCCGGACTTTCTGGAACTGTCGAAGAGCCAGTCCCTCAACAGATAAGGCGCATATACGTTTGTGATATTTTCATTCAGTTCGCCCTCTGTGACAACCGTTTTAACGGCCGCGTCAGCTTCCTTTTTCGCCTCTTCCATAGCCTTGGCGGTCTCCTCCTCCGTAGGCGCCTCCGAAAGCTGTGCGTTCACGGTCAGAAGCCTGTAGTCCACGGCGTCAAAATCATTTTTATTTTCATTATAATAGCTTTCCGCTTCCTCGTTGGAGGGCATTTTGGAATCCATGATACTGTCATAATATGCGCTGAGGTACAGAGCCTCTTGTACATAACCGGAAATCCGGGGCAGGGTGGCAAACGTGCCGTAATTGTCGCGGACGAAAGCCTTGACCGTCACTCCCGCCTCCGACGCCGCGTCTTTCAGCCCCTGCTCGAAATCGGCGTAATCCGCCGTGGTATCATATGTGAAGCCTGCTGCCTCGGCTTGCGCCATAAGCGCCTTGTTATCGGTGATATTCTCTATGGCCATCTGGGTAAAGAAATCCTCAAAGGTCAGTTCATCGGAAAACATCTGGGTGGACAGGTCCCCGCTTAAATCCATGCCAAACATGGACATATAAGCGCCGTATTGGTTCAGGTAATTGTTGAGGGAAATATTGTAATTATAGTCAAATTCCACCCTGGATATCTTGTCGCCGTTCACCTTGGCAATGGTCTCGTTTACCGCCAGGTAACTCCGGATGGGAAAGGACGCCACCAGGCAGAACAATGCCGCCACAATGACGATACCCGTGATATTTCCCACAAGCCTGTCCCGCTTCGCCTTGGCTTTCGCCTCTTCCCTGCGCTGTACTTTCAGATCGTATTTTGTAACTACCTTTTCTTTTGTATCCTGTTTATTTGATGCCGTTTCCTTTTTTGTTTCCTTTTCAGACATAACGGAATGTCTCCTCCCTGCGCACTTGTGCGCAATGCCTATTTTATCTCATTTTAATGTAAATGTGAAGTTATTTCACATATTTTTCAAGTTTTTCCACAATATTTTTAACGCATCCCGGCTCGAAAGGATTGTCCAGCCCCACTTCTTTTATCATGGCGGTGTAGAAATCGCTTGCGGACAGTTTACAGAGTTTCAGGTAACTCTGCCATGCCCCCTCAAAGTCGGCGTCCATCTTTACCTTATACTGCAGCGCGCAGGTCTGCGCCAGGCAGTAGTCAATATAATACAGCGGGCAGTCGTAAATATGCAGCTGCTTCTGCCAGAAGCCGCCCTCCCCGAAAAAGCTGTCGTCGCCGTAATCCAGATGGGGCTTGTACTCCTGTTCCAGCTTCTTCCACTCCGCCTTTCTCTCCGTTGGCGTCAGGTCGGGATTCTCATAGACAATATGCTGGAATTCATCCACCATACAGCCGTAGGGGATGAATGCCGCCGCATCCTCCAGATGCATCTCCCTGTATTCCTGCGCCCTGTCGCCGAAGAACAGGGGCATCCATTTCTCCGCAAAAAATTCCATGGCCATGGAATGGATCTCCGCCGTCTCCATGCCGATATCCGCGTGTTCCTTAATGGGATCCTTGCCTGCCAGATATCCCTGGAAAGCGTGCCCGCACTCGTGGGTAATCACATCCACATCCCCGCTGGTACCGTTAAAGTTGGCAAAGATAAAAGGCGACTGATACAGGGGCAGGTAAGTCATGTAGCCTCCCGCCCGCTTGGTCTTTCTGCCCAGCACGTCGAACAGTTCGTTCTCCCTCATGAAATCAAAGAATTCTTTCGTCTCCGGGGAAAGTTCTCCGTACATCTTCTGTCCCGCTGCCAGGATTTCCTCCGGCGTCCCCATGGGCGCGGGATTCCCCTCCTTAAAGTAGACCTGCTCGTCAATATATTTCAGCTTTTCCAGCCCCAGCCGCTGTCTCCTGCGGTCGTGCAGTTTCTCCGCGAAAGGCACGAAATACTCCTTGATCTGGCTGCGGAAAGCTTCCACTTCCTCCTTGCCGTAACAGTTGCGGTTCATGCGGTAATAACCCAGTTCCAGATAATTCTCATAACCCATCATCCTCCCCTGGGCGGTACGGTTCTTCACCAGCTTGTCATAGATTTCATCCAGCTTTTCCGCATTGGCGGAGAAGAACGCGCTCATTTCCTTCCATGCCGCCGCCCTCACGTCCCTGTCCTTATGGATCAGGTAGGGACGCAGCAGGGACAGGTTCAGTTCCTTACCGTCGAAGTTGATCTTCGCCCCTGCGATCAGTTTGTCGTACTCCATGGTCAGATTGTTTTCCTCCTGCATCAGGGGGATCAGCTTCTCATCCATGGCTTTCTGCGCCAATTCCATATTTTTAAACGCCACCGGACCTATCTTCCGCTCCAGATAGTCCCTGTAAGGGGAATCATACAGTTTTTTCTCATAAGCCAGCGCCAGATTTCTGTAAATCGGTCCCTGTTCGTCATAATACTCATGCTCCTTGCTGTAAAATTCATCCGTGGTATCCACGTCAAACCGGATGTTGGCAATGGTCATCAGCGTGGAAACCCTGTCCGTCAGCGCGTAATATCTTTTGTGCACCTCAAACTGCTCCTCGCCGCTCTGCGCCTGGTCAAAGGCCTCCATCAGTTCCTTCATTTCCTTTTCCACCTGCGTGAAATCCACGCGCTCATAGGGCATATCCTGAAATTTCATCAATATCTACCTCCTGCTCTTATTTTCCTTACGTTTACACCGCGTCATTCGCAAACCATTAATTATTTTACATGATTTCTTATATTTTTTCCATACAATCCACACTTTTTCTTGAAATACGCGGGAAAGAATAATAAAATGTTTATAGTACGTGCATTTATTTTCTATAAAATAATATGTAGGAGGGTAAAAGTATGTTTGATGCACTGAAGAAAAAGAGTCTGAAAAGTTCGCTTTTCCTGACTATCATACTCGCCCTGATCGGCGGCGGACTGATGATCGGGTTTGCCACGGGCACATGGTATGTGCTGACGGGCTATGTGTCCTTTGTGGATCTGGAGCCGGATGAGATTTCCAATCAATGGGTGGCTCTGGAATTAAAGGAAAACTGGGGTTCCTTTGCCGAGACCACGGAGAAGCGTCAGGGAAGCCTGCCCAAGACCATAAACGTCTACTATGTCATCCTGACCGGAGACGATTATGCCACTGATTATCGCTACATGGCGGTCAGTGTTCCGGCGTCTTATGAAAAGAAGATGGAATCGATGGCACAGTACGGCGCCTATGACGATCCCCTTTTCCTCTCCGGCCGTATCAGGTCAATGGGGGATGATATCTACAGATATTTCAAGGAATACCTGATGGACGGCGGCTTTACAGAGGAAGATCTGGAGCAGTACTCGCTTCCTTACTATATTCAGGTATATGCCAACGAACCTATGGAAAACGCATGTACTGTGGGAGCGTTCCTGGTGGGCCTGGCGTTGGTCATTATTGCCGTGGTACGCCTGCTCAAGGCCGTGAACGGCAGTTACCTGAAGAAGCTGAAGGAAGATATTGCTTCCATCAACGTTAGCGAAGCTTCCGCAGAATCCGACTGGAACTCCGCCCGCGAGATCTGTAAGGACGTGAAAGTAGGACGTCTTTTTACATATTATCTGGAGGGAAGCAAGCCCCGGGCAATCCCCAACACGAAGATCCTGTGGGCTTATCAGAATACTACCACCCACCGCACCAACGGCATTAAGACTGGAACCACCTACAGCGTCATGATCTGGGTGGACGGCCGGAAGAACGCCGCCAATATCGGTATGCCCAACGAGGCCACCGCACAGGAAATGCTGAAGCGTTTTGCCGCACAGTTCCCCTGGGTGGTCATGGGTTACTCGGATGAATTGCGGAAGATGTATAAGAATAACCTGGGACAGTTCATGCAGCTGCGGTATAATACCGTGGATCACAATGCGGTAATGTATGGGTTTGAGAATATTCCGTCTTAGAAAAGCGTGAATATGCATCCAACAAAGGTACTGAAAAGCCACAGCAGATGATATCACTGCTGTGGCTTGTTTATTGCCTTATATCAGATCAGGGATCACAGTTCCATAAACGTGGTGTCGTAAGCCGCTATCGTCACCGTCCTGTCCCCTTTGTCCGTGGGAATGGTGGTGGTCTGCTCCGTGTCGCTGTTGTTGATGACTACCAGCTTCCCGCTCTCAGGATAATACGCGCACTCCGTATAAAGGTTGTCGGTCATGTAAAGGCCGCTCGTGCCCTCGCCGCCTGCATAACGGATCAGCTGGTACAGCATACGGGTGTTCTCCAGATCCTGATGGAAAGAAGCCAGGTAGATTCCCTTTCCTTTTCCGAAACTGTTTACCGTCACCAGAGGTCTGTCCCCGTCAGCCAGCAGCACTTTTGCCTTGCCGTCAGTGAGGTATAGATGCTCTTTCGGCTCCACAGTGGCTCCCTCGGGCAGGATTTCCTCCGTATCGTTCGCCTCAAAACTCCATTTTCCGTGGCAGACCCTTGCCCCCGTATCCTCGTCGATTCCCAGCACATGAGCCATGCGGAAAGTATAATCGTAGCCCTCCACCGCGGAAGGTTCGTTGACGCCGATAAAGGTTCCTCCCTCATATACCCATTTGGTCAGGGCAGTCACCACCTCATCGTCTTTCCAGTTCTCGCCGCCGCTCCACGCGCTTCCTGCGTATCCGGCATTGATCACCACATCCACGTCCGCCAGCGCGCCCTTTTTCACATCCTCAAAGGAAATAAATTTCACATCCACCGGCAGACCGGACAAAGCCTCGTTGATATGAATCAGGTCGTGCATATAGGTCTCATGGAAATGCCCCGACAGCGTCCAGGAACGGAGCGCTCCCCAGCTGTGCAGCACGGCCACCCTGGTCTTGATGGTATAGGGCCTGCCTGCGTCGTGGAAACTGCGGATCAGCCGGAACTCATCGGACACTTTCTCAATATAATCGCAGAAATCAGGGAAATCCTCCACCAGGTGCAGGTATCCGCCCAGACCAATCCTGTCGATCTTCGCCCGAAGCAGGGCACGCCTTACGCTGTTCCAGTATTTCTTGGCATCCAGCGTGGGATCGCCGCCCTCCGCAAAGGTAGGCGCTCCTCCTAGTCCCACAGGGAACAGGTAGGGATGAAGACGCAGTTCATGGGTGGGCACGTCCACACCGGCACAAAGCCTTGCCTCATAACCGGAAAACACACATTTGATCAGGCCGTCAAAGCCGAATTCCTGAAACCTGCCATTGTAAGGCTCCACGCCTACCCAGCTGTCGTCGTAGAATACATAGGCTTTTTTGCCGTACTCATGCACCATATCGATCAGCTTTCTGCCAAAGGAGATCACGAAATCGTTGACAAATGCCATCCAGTCCGCCTTTTTCTGATTACCGGGCATATGGGT
The DNA here is from genome assembly GCA_023667395.1 of Blautia sp. Classification (GTDB taxonomy): domain Bacteria; phylum Bacillota; class Clostridia; order Lachnospirales; family Lachnospiraceae; genus Acetatifactor. The sequence continues at coordinate 334,651 of JAMPAC010000001.1, forward strand.
GACGTGAAGCTGCCCTTTGTTGATGAAATCCTCCGCCGTCATGGCGTAACCGTATTTCTTTTCAAATTCATCCAGGGCGATATCACTGACGGTATAATCGTAGGAACCCCAGTCGGAAAACAACTGGCGGTTTCTCTCATCGCTTCCCCAGATCCACACAAAATTGTAGAACATGGAAGTAAAGCGCACTACCGTTGTGTCAGGGTGGGTCTCGCACCAGTTCTTCATCCATCCCAGCATGTATTCCTGGGTTTCGGGATATCTGGGATCGATCTGCATCAGGTGTTCCTTGTCCCAATTGTTGGTGGTGTGGTTGTACATGGAAATCTCTTCCCAGATACGGTACGCCAGGAAGCTGACCGTATATTTGTGGAAAGGCGTGATGCCGCTTATGGTAACGCTTCCTGATTCTTTCGCGTAACTCCATTTGGAAGCGTCCACTTTCATGTTGGAAGTGCGGTCATACACTTCCCAGTATTTCATGGCTCTTTCGCTGTCATTAATGGTAAACTGCTCCGCAAAGAAGCTGTCCATCAGTCCGATGGTCACGCTCTCACCCTCTGCCACCGCTGCAGGCGTGCAGAGAAAGGCCTGCTGCAATTTATCAGTATTTTTCTTTGCCCATTCATTATGGTCACGGATAATGCAGATGGTAGAGTAAATACCATATCCCGCATGCACAATCTCATCGGAGAGCACAGTTCCGTCGCTGTCCCTGATCACATCCGCGCCCCATTTTTCTGCCATCTTTAACGTGAGATCCTCATATCCGGACTCCCCGGGCAGTGTAAAACCACCTTTTGTCTGAGACATTATTCAATCCTCCATTCCAGTTCCGTCTCTGCACTTCAGCGCCCAGACACGGGGAAAGAATATTCATCTGCATAAACCGCAGCTGAATATTTTTTCCGGGCGCTTTCGTTCCGAGACTGTTCAGTTCTCTTCTCCATTCCAGTTCCGTCTCTGCACTTCAGCGCCCAGACACGGGGAAAGAATATTCATCTGCATAAACCGCAGCTGAATATTTTTTCCGGGCGCTTTCGTTCCGAGACTGTTCAGTTCTTTTTATATCTTCATTTTCCGGCAATACTCAACGGCCTCGCCGCGGGTGATCACTTGATTCAGGTCGACGCTTCCGTCCGGGGGAATCAGGCCAATAGCGCAGGCCGCCCTGACAAAGGGTCTTGCAAACTCCCGGCATTTGTCATCATAAACGCATTCTTTCTCTTCCGGCAGCGTCTTGCGGCTCTTGTAGCCGTTCATGGCAAACACCAAAAACTCCTCCAGCGTGACCTCCCGTTCCGGATAAAAGCGCTGCTCTTCCACCAGGTTCTCATCTATGATACCGTTCTGGTAAGCGCATTCCACCGTTCCCGCGTACCATTCATGCCCCACCACATCCGTAAACATATCGTTGTACACATTTGTAGGGAAAAATCTCGCCGTCTTGATGATCATATCCAGCACGGAAGCCCTGTCCGCATTTCCTGACAGGTTCTCCACCTCCGACAGCAGTGCGCCTCCCTCATCCGGATTCGCCACATTTTCATAGATCGCAGGCTTTACAGGCGGCACAATCTCCACCGCAGGCTCCCAGGAACCAAAACCCGCCGTCACACACTCCGCCAGGAAAGCATATTTCGCTTCCTGATGTCCGGCACAGGCGCGGGTAATCTCGCCCGCCACCAGGCCTGCCATATAATAAGCCCCGTAATCATTGCTGTGCGTGTAGTCATTGGGGAAATAGTAGGGCTTGGAAGCCTCCAGTCCGTGTTTCACCACAAAATCCATGCTGAGCCCATGCAGATCCAGTACCGGCACTCCCATAGTCTGCCCGATTTCCTTACAAACCTCTGCGTATTCCTCCAACAGGTCATTATAGCTTCCGTCATTGCCTTTCCAGGTATTTCTGGCAAGGGGCGTCACCAACAGGGGATAAGCCCCTTTCTCACGGCACTCCGTGATATACCTGGTCAGGTTGGCATGATAACCGCCCCTGGCTTTCAACGCGTCCAGCTTCTGATCGTTATGTGCAAACTGGAAAAAAACAAAATCGCCGGGTCTGACGCACTCCTCCACAATGGCATAATGCCCCTCCCCCCGGAAACTCTCCGTGGTCAATCCCGAGTGGGCATGGTTGGAAACCGCGACCCTGTCATTGCAATAAGCCGATATCATCTGCCCCCAGCCGGAATAGCTTGTTCCCGGCGCATAGGGATAATCGGCGCTCTGGTCCGTCACTGTGGAATCCCCGGCTATGTAAACGGTGGGGCACTCCGCCTCCTCCACTTCCATGGCGCTGATGCGCGGCTTGTCCGCCACCACGGTGATATCCAAGGTCTTATCCGCAAACCGCTCCGTATGTCCCCTGGGTACGATATCGCACACATTTACCATCATGGTATGGGTGAACGTGCCCGCAGGAATATCCCCCCGATACCCCAGCCGTCTGCGCCCGGTGTAGATCAGCGCATCTTTCATGGGCTCGTCGGCGCATATGGTAACGGTCACTTTATAATTGCCCTGACAGGGCACATCGGCCTTAAAGGAAAGAGGAATCCGCCTGTGCTCTCCCAATTCCTGTTCCCCGGTCTTTTCCGTTAATTCGGCAATCGCGGCATCAGAATCCAGGAAGACGCCATCGGCGTCCTCCTGCAGTTTCGTCAGATTCTCGTCCTGATACCAATATACTGCGTCAAATGCGGAATTTAACTCCGCTATCCGCAGCTGTTCCTGCTCTCGCCTATTCTGTTCCGTTACAAATCCATAGCCTTTGTCTGGCTGATAAAGGTCTCCCGCTGTGACACGGGTACTGTCTGCGGAATCCTCCGCCGCGCCAAACAGAAATCTGTTATGAAACATTTACAGCGCACCATCCTTTTCAATCTCATCCGATACCAGCAGCGTTGCGAAGAATGCCAGCGCAAGACCCTGTCCCCAGCCCTGGATATAAGCTTTGGGAATACCTCTGTAGCCTTCCTTGTCCCTCATCACCGCCGTACCGCCGGATACGTTCATAACCTTGCCGTCCTCGCTGACATTGGCAAGCAGTCCCTTGATGGACTTATTGATATATTTGGAATGAAGCGGATTTCCCCTGGTCAGCATAGCCGCTGCGATACCTGCGGATGCGGAAATCTCCTCGTAGGATTCGGGATCGTCCAGTACGGTCCTCCACAGACCGTTTTCCGTCTGCACAGTCTTCAATGCCGCCAGCTGCTCATTCAGGGAACCCGCAATGTCAATATACTTGGGATACAGATAGCACTCCGGCAGAATGCCGCCTACCTGCGCCATGGTGAAAGCCGCCCATGCGTTTGCCCTGCCCCAGTAAATGCCGGACATATGATCTCCCGCAATATTGTCATAACCATGATAATAGTAGCCACTGCTGGGATTCTGCAGATACTTGATATGCCAGTAATACTGATTCAGCGCGTCATCGATCATGGCCTCGTCCTTATTCATCACGCCCACTCTCAACAGCAGGAATGCCGCCATGAACAGCGTGTCGCACCATGCCTGCTCCGGAAAGTCATTGTTGGCGGATACAGTGTGCTGCAGCACGTTATCCCCAAAGCGGAGCGCGTCCTTGGATATGTACTCGATCTTGCTCATCAGGATATCATAGTACTTCTTGTCGTTGGTGGCGTTGTACAGGGTGATCAGGCAGTGACCCATCGCACAGGCATTGACCGTCCACACCTTAGGAAGCCCCAGATCGATCAGTTCATCAACCCTGTCCTTTAAAAGATTCAGGTACTCCTCCTTGCCGGTCTTCTCGTATGCCTCGCCGATTCCATAGTAAGCCACGCCGCAGGGCCAGTCCCATGTGAGATCCATGTTCATGGTCTTCTTCACAATCTTGTCGATTACCTCTTCGATCTCCTTTTTGTCATACTCCAGCTGTAACATAAATAACCTCCGTTCCGCCATATTGGCAATTTAATCATTTCCCGCCGTATTACTTCTTTCTGAACCTATGAATGTATTATAACATACTTCATTTAAAAAGAATACAAAACTCTGAAAAAAACCGCCGCCAGGAAACAATTTCAATTTACGTATTGACATCCACAATTTATCGGTTATAATAATATCAAAGCATATTTTTCTTGTTTTTGCCTGCATGGACTTTTGCAGCGCATATCATCAGGTATTATCAGTTTTTTTAATTCATGGAAATTCATGCTTTTAATCCCATTATAAACAGAAAGCAGGAGTTTCCGGATATGCCATATAGCCATTCGATGCTCCTGCGCACACGCAAGGAGAAAAGTTGGATATGGTATCATTAAAGTACGATTTTTGCTTCAAGCAGGTTATGCTGAACGAAGTGGTGCGGAAGCATTTCATCAGCGATGTTCTGGGGATCCCTGTGGAAAGAATCCGCTCCGCCCATCTGTCCAACACGTTTCTATGGAAGCGGTATGCCAGACAGAAGCAGGGGATTCTGGATATACGGATAGACCTGGATGACGGCACCCGGATCAACATAGAACTACAGGTTCGAATGATGATGCGCTGGGATAAACGCAGCCTGTTCTACCTGGCGAAAATGTACACAGAGTCCCTGCTGGCAGGGGAACAATACCAAAAACTGAAAAAGTGCATCAGCATCAACATTCTGGACTTCAGCCTGGAGGATACCCCGTCATATCACCGGATGTACAGGCTGCGGGATGAGAACGGCGGGGAATTCTCGGATCTGTTTGAAGTACATGTAATAGAACTGGGAAAGGGTACGGCCGGGGATAATCCATTGGACGAGTGGATTTGGCTGTTCAATGCCAAAACAGAGGAGGAACTGGATATGATCCGTACAAAAACGCGTAACCCTGGAATAATCGAGGCAATCAGGGAGATCAAGGCCATGGGGCTGAGAAGGACTTTATATGTGTTATATGAAGCCCACATGAAGGAAGTACGCGACAGATATGCCATGGACGAATATGTCAGACAACAAGGAATGGCCGAGGGAATAGTTGAGGGAATAGCGGCGGGAAAAGCAAATGACATCCTGCTCCTGCTGTCGCTCAAAGGAGACGTTTCCCAAGAATTGAAACACAAGATTCATACCCAGAAAGATCTGGACACCCTGAACGTCTGGCTGACTGCGGCTGCACAGGCAGAGAGTCTGGAAGATTTTATAAAGAAAGCAGAAATTTAGGACGAATGGACTTCTGATCCATCGCATTTCTCCCAAAAGATGAAAGGCTGAACTTTATTGCTCAGCCTTTCGCTTTTTTGACTCCCACTTATGGCAGGGTACTCCGCTTTTTTGGCTCCCACTTATGGCAGGGTACTCCGCTTTTTTGGCTCCCACTTATGGCAGGGTACTCCGCTTTTTGAGTATTGCTACCCACTGATATTATTATACGTAAGACCAGATAATATGTCAATGGGCAATGCGTTTATTCCTGCGGGCAATGAGCCAACGTCCACAGGATTTTGGCGAATGCCTCAAGGGCCATAACCTCACGCAAACAGCCCTCCGGCCTGCGCCGGAGGGCTGTTTAAAGCTTCTTGCTTAATTCATCTTATTTGAAGAATACTGCTGCGGGCTCAGCATAATTGCCTGCCTCAAAAGCTGCTTTCTTCTCATCAATGATTGCCTGGTAACCAGCGTCAAGGTAGGTCTTGCAAGCTGCCTCGTAGTTAGCCTCGAAATCAGCTTCAGATCCCATAACGATCTTGTCACGCAACTCTGCATATGTGGTATACAGAGTGGTCTTGTACTCATCGTTTGCATTGATGGATACGGTAAACAGGCAGTCAGGAGCCGCCATACCTGCGTCATAGCAAGCCTGCTGTCCTTCATAGTTCGCTTTCAGATCCTTAGCAAACTGCTCGGAATCAGGATATCCCTGAGGGCAAATCGCCTGAAGGTCTTTGTCAACATCGTTGAAAGAAGCTGTCGCTGTGATCAGACACCACATATCTACATTGTTGTTGTGGCTCATTACCTTGTCAGCAGGCTGATCTGCTACAGGAATCGCTACAGGAGTACCGCTTTCATCATAGTTGAAGTTCACGCCTTCTTCGCCCCACTGCAGTGTGAAGAGAACATCGGGCTGGCTCATCCACTCAAGGTACATAGCGAATGCTTTCATCTCGTCCTCCGTTGCGGTAGCAGAGAATCCGATAAACTGTCCAAAGATATTGTTCGGACGGAAAGCAGAGCAGCTGCCATCAGAATAGGTTGTAGGACCGGGATTTACAATAATACCAAGCTTGCCATCAGGATTAGCCTCATAGAACTGATCCAGTGCAGCAATATTGTTGGTGGTATAGCAGGAATAAGTAAAGCACTTGCCACTTACAAAATCACTGATCGCATAATCAGCCGTCTTGGTATTATACTCTTTGTCAATGTAACCCAGGTTGTACAGCTGGTTGTTCCACTTCAGAAGAGCTTTCTGTGCCTCTGTAGGCAGAGCGGGAACATCATAATCACCGGTGGTAGCCCAGAGTTCCTTATCCAGAGGATAGGTTCTGTAACCATAGTTCTGGTCTACGCCGTTGCCCTCGATCTTGGTACCGCCAAGGAGATAATCTCCGTTGCACAGACCCAGTTCGTCGATCTTCGCATACATCTCCAGCAGATCTTTAGGATCGGTGGGATATTCCGTATAACCTGCAGCCTCTACCCAGTCCTTACGATAGAAAGTTACCGCCTGATAATTGGTCGTACCATAAGGTCTCACACCGATCAGCAGGACATTCTCGCCATTGATCTTAGTATATGCATCCAATCCGTTAGCTTCCATCGCTGCCCAATATGTAGGAGCGATCTGCTTGAACCATTCAGGATCATATTCCTGCAGATAGCCTTCACTCTGATACAGGGTCAGATCAGGGAAGTCATACTCGAAGCAGACAGTGGGAAGGCTCTGTGTGGATGCCCACAATGCATAGGAGTCATTCTCCTGGCCGCGGGGAATTACCCAATCCTTAAAGTTCACATCGATGTTGTACTGCTCACCGAATTCTTTCTGAATCCATGCGGTCCAGTAATTGTCTCCTGCATCAGCAGCGCCGTTAGGCGTAGCACGCTGATAAACAGGAATATTCAGGGTTACGGTGTTCTCAAATGCAACAAACCCATCAATACCCGGAACTACGTCAGCAGCGGGTTGGGATGCTTCACTGCCCCCTGTGCTTGCAGCCGCGCTGCTCTCTGTGCTTGCGGGTGTGCTGCTGCCGGCACTGGCGTTTGCATCATCACCGCCACCGCCGCAGGCAGTTAAAGTACCCATTACCATAACGCTTGCAAGCGTTGCAGCAAGTACTTTCTGAAGATTATTTTTCTTCATAATAAGGTCCTCCTTTAAAAATGTGTGTATAGTTTATAGATACCCGGACATCCGGGAAAACTATCATCCCTTTACGGCTCCAACCATCGCTCCCTTTACGAAATACTTCTGCAGGAACGGATAAATGATGATAATGGGAACCGATACAAACATGATACATGCCGCCTGCAAAACCTCAGGCGTGGTAACATTTGATGCGCCACCCGTATCTCCCAGGGACGCCGAAATGGAAGCTTCCGCGCCCTGCACCAGCAGGGACAGCTTATACTGGATCATCCTCTTGCTGTCGGACCTGATATAATACATATGATCCGCATATGCATTCCAGCGCCCTACCGCGTAGAACAGGGAGAGCGTTGCGATAATAGGCTTGCTCAGGGGAAGCACGATCTTCCTCAGGATCTGAAGATTCGTGGCTCCATCCAGGAATGCCGATTCCTCCAGGGAATCCGGAATGGTGCTCTGCAAATAGGTCTTCATGACCAGCATGTTATAGGGCGAATAGATCAAAGGCAGGATCAGCACCCACATGGAATCAATCAGGTTCAGGTTGAACATCAGCATGTAGGACGGAATCATACCTGCGGTAAAGTACATGGGAACCATGAGCACAAAGGTAAAGAACCCTTTCCCTTTCAACCGCTTCTTAGAAAGGGGATAGGCCGCACAGGTACAGGTAACCATGCCAAGCGCCGTGAAGATCACCGTCACCAGCACGCTGTAACCCATAGAACGCACCATGGACTTATCCGCAAAAACCTTGCTGTACGCGCTAAACGTAATATCTTTCGGCCAGAAGAAAACCGATTTCATCATAACCGCCATATCGCCGGAAATGGATTTCACCAGCAGATGCCAGAACGGAATGACACAGGTGGAACACAGGATAACCAACACCACAATGATGATCACATCACTGACATGAAATTTACTGATTGCGCGGCTTCCGTCAGAGGCAGTCGCTTCCATATTTTTCTTTGCCATGCTTCTCACCTCCTATAACAGGCCTTCTTCGCCAAGCGCCTTAGCGACCTTATCAGACAACAGAACCAGGATCACACCGATCAGCGACTGGAACAGACCCACGGCGGTACCTTCGGAATACTTACCGGAGCCCATACCTTTTTCATATATGTAGACGGCCAACTGGTACTGGAAGTCCCTGACCTGCGTATTGTCAAAAGCTGTCAGACGCTCCAGGTTACTACCCATCACACGCCCCAGGTTCATGATCAGCAGGGTTACAATAGTACCCCGGATACCCGGAAGCGTAACATGCCACATCTTCTGCCACTTGTTGGCGCCGTCGATGATACATGCCTCATAAAGTTCGCCATTGATACTGGTGATGGCCGCCAGGTAAAGGATGGTGCCCCAGCCCATACCCTGCCATACGCCTATCAGCAGATAAGTGACCGCCCAATGCCACTTCTCGTTCAGGAACGGAATACCCTCTGAAATAACGCCGGCATTCACCAACAAATTGTTCACAAGACCTGTGGAAGGGCGGAACATGGTATAAGCCACGGATCCGATGATCGCCCAGGAAAGGAAATGGGGCAGATACAGGATCGTCTGGGTAACTTTCTTAAATTTCATGAACCGGAGTTCATTCAGCATCAATGCCAGGATGATCGGCATGGGGAAGCCCACCAGCAGATCCAGGAGATTGAATACGATGGAGTTCCGCAGCGCCCTGATAAAATCCGAATCCTTGAATATCTTCTGGAATGTCCCCAGACCTACCCAGTCGCTGCCTGCATAGCCTTTCATCGGCTTGAAATTCATAAACGCCATGCGCAAACCCGGATACGCCGCATAGTTAAAAATAACGACCAGCGCAATGGGCAGAAGCAGCAGCAGGTATAACTGCCAGTCTCGTTTCAAGGCGTTTTTCCAGGTGGTTTTCGTTCTCACCCCTGGCTTGACATTACTACTCTTTGCCATATGTAACCTCCTTTGATACTTTGTACAAATATCCCCCTGTCGATTCCCGTCAATTTGTACACATTCTAAATTTCCTTACAACTATTATCATACATATTGCCGACTATTTCTAAGCAATATGAATAGAATACTGTGCAAAAACGACCATTTATGCCGATGTTTGTTTTTCGGAGATTTGAAATTTTGCATCATATTGCCTTAAAATGGAAGAAATTTGTGAACAATTTCACCTGATTTTTTTTAAGAAATGTGGATAATCTGAAAAAATATGAATAGTTTATGAACAAAAATGTAAGCACTTACATCAAGTAATGGTTGATTTTATTCGATTTCATTGGTATATATAGTATAGGAGGAATAAATTATGGCGAAGCCCAAAAATACGGTAACAGAATACAGAAGCTACTACCTGCCCATGCACTTTCCGGTGCTGTTGCTGTCCGGCGACTACTGGAAGATATCAGATGTGCCCAGCGGCAGGCTGCATTTCCATAACTGTCTGGAGATTGGCATCTGCCATTCCCACAGCGGCTATATCGAGATCTTTGGCAAGCAGCTGCACTTCAAGGCGGGAGACGTGACAGTAATCCCCAAGAATGTGGCCCATACTACCTACAGCACGCTGGGAACAGAAAGCCACTGGTCCTATATCTACCTGGATCCCCGGGAACTTTTCCGGAACCTGCTGCCCGCCACATGGCAGGATCATGACCTCATGGGATACTCCCTGAACAGCTTCAAGCCCATCCTGAGCCGGGAAGAATACCCGCAGATTCACACCCTGGCGCAGTCCGTCATCCGGGAACTGGAAGAACAGAAACCCGGCTTTCAGATCAGCGCGAAAGGACTTCTTCTTTCCTTATATATAGAGTTTTACCGTATACAGCATTCTGAAAAAAATGGGGGGGGCGCTGCTGACCAGGAACAGGAAGAGGCGCCGCCAGCGGAACACAAGACCGAAAATTCGCTTGTTATCGCCCCTGCCCTGAATTATATAGAAGAAAATTATATGCAGCAGTTCACCATAGAATATCTTGCGGACCTATGCCACTGGAGCCCCACCCACTTCCGCAGGGTCTTTCATGACATCATGGGCACATCGCCCCTGGATTTTGTGAACAATACCCGCATTTCCAAGGCCTGCCACCTGCTGCGCAGCACCGAGGAATCCGTGCTGAACATCTCGGAGATGGTAGGGTTCCATTCCGTCTCCAGCTTCAACCGCTATTTTATCAAGATCATGCAGATGTCGCCCAGGGAGTACAGGAAACAAACACTGACATCCGATATGCGGACGGAAAATCAGTCCATCCTGGAATATGCGGGATGGCTCTATCCGGAGAAATAAATGGCCTGAATTTCCTCACGGTTTCAGTTCCTTGTACAGTTTGATCCGCACCTGCTTTTCCCCGATCTCCACATCCGCCCTGTCTATCATCATGCCTATCATCAGCAGCTGGCTGCTCTCCCCCGGGTCGCCGGTTCCCGTCAATTCCCAGTAAAAATCCTCCAGCGCCTCATTTTTGGGCTCGTTGAAATACTTCACCAGGGAATCCAGCTTATCTCCGTATTCCGGCTGATAATCTGCGGCAAATTCTATCTCCGCAGACTCATCCTCCACATGAATCCCCGAGCGGATATCCCTGGCTCCCACGGAAAAGAAGAACATGGTCAGTTCCTCTATGATGTTTGCAAGTTTCTTTTCGTTATGTGACATTTTGATACCTCTTTATTTTTCTTTTTTCTGACGTTCCTTTTTTCCGCCCTTATAATTTTTGATAAAACTTTCCAGCATCGGGATCATGAAAATTGCCACCCAGCCTGCGCTGAAACCATTGTTATACAGGTTAAGCCCGCCGTAAAACCGGGCGGTGCACATGGTGACGGCGGAGTGCAGGATGCCCGCCAGGATTCCCGCAGCGATTCCGAACTGCCCGGCAATGGGGGACAGCCCCACGGCAAAGATCGCCGCCAACTGTATGCCCGGTGTGGTGTGGTCATACTGGCTGACAAAGGTAAACAGGTACACCCCCGCAAGCACAGGCAGGTAATTTTTCACATGGGCGCCGAAAGCGGAGAAGCCGAACGCCATCAGGATGGCTCCCACCACCGGTCCCGAAAAGTCCCCGCCGATCAGCAGTATGTATGTGGTGCAGATGATCCCCACCAGCCCCATGTTCATCATGGTGGGGCTTGCGCCGTCCATCAGGACGAAATCCGTCACCGCACGGCCGGGGCGGCTGAAGATCTTTTTCAAACCGTCCCATCTGCGTCCGCCGGTAAAAAAGCCGATCAGGAACACAATGACGAACCACAGATACAAACCTGCCACGATCCCTATGGGACGCCCCGTCTGCCACAGCAGCACGGTCTCGCTGGTGATTCCCAGGGAATTCATGACACACATTGCCACAAAAGCAAGTATTCCCGCAGAGAACCCTACATTAAACAGATTATATCCCATATGCATGGAGGCCGTGTGCATGGAAAGGGGCGGCAGCAGGAATCCGATCAGGATACCCAGAAGAACAGCCGCAAGGAATCTCACCCAGACGGGAAGATGCAGCAGGAAATAAATCTCCGTCACAAAGGGCGCAAGGCAGGTTCCGTAGAGCGTCGTATATATATGCCTGCTCATCTTGATATGATGGATTCTGCAGTAAATCTGTATTCCGAAGACAATGGGAATGACAGTCATGGGATTTTTCCCCCACAGGCCGTACCCTGCATTCATGAACAGCGCCGCCATGGTGGGGCCGGAAAAGGGAATCTTCTCCGCAAGCACCAGAATGATGCCCAGCGTCAGTACCAGGGATGCGTTCAGAAACGACGCCCCCATGCCGCCTACCACAAAGTAATCGGTGATCAGCACACTGCGGGAAGTCAGTATCTTCCCCATCCCCTCCAAAATATCAGCGGGACTGTCGCACAGAAACGCAGCAGCCGCAAGAATTACTGCGCAGGCAATGGTAAGGCTCCTGAGCAGGTTTTCTCTCATTAACAAGGTCATGTTCTCAAGCCTTGACAGTTTTTCGTGCTTTCCCGCTTCCCGTCCCGCTTTTTCTTCGTCTGTTCGCTCTGTCATCGGATCCGATGTCCCTTTCTGCGCCCGCTCGGAAATCGATGTCTTTCCGGGCGTTGCATTCCCCTCGATATTTGGGTTTTTTTCTATCTCTTTCTTTTCCCCGGACATTGTCCTCCTTCCTCCCCAAAACCTTTCCCGCGCCTGTTTTTGCGGATAAAATTCCGGGAATCCCTGCCATTTTGTCGTCTTTGATAATATGGTATCACAAGTCCCTTCGATCTGAAAAGGAAATCTTGCATTTTATCACAAAAAAGCGTATCATGTAGTTTGTCAAATACATATAGAAATGAGGGAACCACTTATGAAAGTACAAAACAAATGGATTCGTGCGGCAATTCCCGCACTTCTCCTGCACTGCAGCATCGGTACCGTGTACTGCTGGTCCATCTTCAGTCAGGAGATTGCCGATTATATCGGCCATGAGAAGAGCGCTACCGAGTGGGCGTTCAGCTTTGCCATTTTCTTCCTCGGCATGTCCGCGGCGTTTCTGGGAAACGTGGTGGAAAAGGATATCCACCGCTCGTCCCTGATCGCTTCCATCTGCTTTGCCCTGGGCATGGCGGGCACGGGTTTTTTCATCTGGTACGGCGGTGCCCATAAGGGCAGCATGTTGGCGCTGATCGGTATCTATGTATGCTACGGCTTTATCATGGGTATCGGCCTGGGCACCGGATATCTCTCTCCCGTGAAGACGCTGATGCTCTGGTTTGAGGACCGCAAGGGTCTGGCTACGGGACTTGCCGTGGCGGGCTTCGGCGCCGCAAAGGCCATTGCCAGCCCTATCATGCAGGCAATGCTGGATTCGCTGGGCGAGGGCGGCATCTACAAGATGTTCCTGATCCTGGCCTGCGTTTACTTCGTCATGATGTTCGTGGGACATCTGCTCCTGGCGAAGCCCGCTGGCTGGCATGAACCCGCTACCCAGGAAAAGGGTGCAAGGGCCATCGACGTGATCAAGACAAAGCCCGTTGTGTTCATTGGCATCTGGCTGATGTTTTACATTAACATTACCTGCGGCCTTGCCCTGATCTCCCAGGAAAAAATGATCATCAAGTGTATCGGCCTGGCAGGAATGGCAGGCGTCCTGTCATCCGTGACCGCCGTATTCAACGCAGGCGGACGTCTGGGCTTCTCCGCATGGGCTGACACCATGAAAGACAGGAACACTGTCTATAAGATCATGATCATCCTCTCCATTGCGGCAACCGGACTGGTGATCGTGACCCAGGGTATCGCCAACATGGGACAGACCACCATACTGATGATCCTGGTGCTGGTTCTGCTGTTTGTGGTAAACGCGGGCTACGGCGGCGGCTTCAGCAATGTGCCCACCCTGCTGTCCGACCATTACGGCATGCAGAATATCAGCGCCATCCACGGCATCACCCTCTCCGCATGGGGAATCGCGGGTCTGACCGGCAACCAGCTGGCAACCTTTATCGTGAATCATGTAGGCTCCTTTAACCAGGAGGTAAGTAATGGACACGGCGGCACAGAGATGGCTAATCCCGCCGGTTATCAGGCGGTGCTCTATGTGACCATCTGCCTGTATATCGTTGCCCTTGCCTGCAGCTTCTTCCTCGTGGGAAGCGGCAAAAAGAAAGCGGCTGGAAAGTAATAGATCAAAAAAGAACGGCGGCGTCCTCGTTTTTACGGAGAACGCCGTCTTTTTATCTTCCGATCATTTATATAATTAATTTGCATGCGCAACTGTATGATTAGAATATGTATCCCATGTCGGCTCATAATCTTCTGTAGCCTGATTCCCCCACATATCCCATCCTTCACGAACTCCCCGCGCAAAAAGTTCTATCCTGGGACCTTGGCTACACGCTTCAATGATAGGTATAATCTCATCCGGCTTACGGCTATGTTCGCGTTTCATGGTTCTAATGAGATTAACTTGAGAACGTGCTGGCGGCAATGTTCTATTAGGCGCACTTTTTTCTTTAATACCAAATAAAATTAATTCTGTAACATTCCTAAAGTAAAATCCAACACCTCTACCATCCGGACCACCATCTTTACGCACTTTTTCCCAAACGATATTACCCTTATATTCAAACCCCCATGCGTTCATTACTTCCAATCCATCCGGAAGCAGCGCATTCGGAACCCATAAATATAAATGTGCTTTATCACCAGAAATATCTGCAACAGGTAACTCTTTAATATCCGCAATTGTCATTGTCTCATATCGGGTCAAACGTTTATGCTCCGGCGCGACTTTCCCGGTTCTATTCTGAAACTGCCATGGCGGATCTGCATAAATAGTATTATATTTCTTTTGCTTTGTGAATTCCATTAAGTTTTGTACAGTACTCGTTAAATCTGCCATATTCTTCAATACATCCCTTTCCTATACCTATTGCTAAAATAGGACATCCTCCATTACGGCGCGAATCAAGTCTATATCGTAATTTTCCCATCCATGTAGTACTTGCCCCATATTTCTTAATCAGCAATTGCCCGCTGTCATCTTTTACCTGTTTAAAAATATCATTAAGCGTTTCCGCTCTTGTTACAATAACGCCTACATCGATTAATCCACAATCAAAATAAGTTCTCATGGCCAATAAATCTCGATCAAATGTTTGATCTTTACTATTCCATTCAAGATCAAAGGCAACTCTGTTTTTAAGAAAATCTATATTATGCCCATCAATATATCCCTCAATTGTTTCAATTTCATAGGGTTCATCTGCAAAATGTCCTCTTCTCTGAACCGCCTGCCTAGGATACTTTTTTACAGTCAAATCACCGCTTATTCGAATTTCCCGCCATCCATACGGATATAAAACATCATCAAACTTTTTAGGTATTGGCGATTCATTTCCACCAAACTTTTTAATATCTGCCAAGGTAAGTCTTAACTTACGCAGACACTCTTGTATTTCACTCCACTCTGCCGGAAAAGCATCATGAAGTATCTCTAAGGCGTGACCATAATTATAAAATTCATATTTATTTAAAAGGTCATTGTCTATATATTTTTCTATATCCATACCTTATTTCCTTTTTGTCTGCTTAAATTATTTCTATTATCTCATATTAACATGTGCCTTAAAGAAGTTCAAGATATCCTGTATTTTTTTCGTCGTTATCATCCTGTACCAGATGCTTTATCTTCCGATCAACACCTTTTTCCCGCAAAAGGCAAATCCATATTTCCGTATACGCTCTTTCGGAATCCCCCTTGCAATGAGATCCGCCTGATAATCTTTCTCATCGATCTGGCGCAGCGCCTCCTGCACAGTGTCGGACAGTTCCTTTTCCTCTTCGTCCTGCACCTTGAATTCCAGGATAATCGCATCTGTCTTGACAGAAGTATTTCCTGCGGTTCCGCCGCCCTGCTCATCAGACATTACCCGGGGCTCCAGCACCACATCATAGCGCCCAAAGCCGCTCTCCCTGTTGGAAGTGATCACATATCTGTCCCGCAGTTCCACCATCAGTCCCAGCACAAACCCATGATAGAAACGCTCCGGCGCCCTCCCGGAGGGCTTCGTTCCCGAATCGAAACTGCTGAACATCTCCGCCGTCACTCTGTTCATAAAGGCGTTCATTGCCTTAAGATCATCCAACAGCAGCGCCTTGACAAAGTCATTGTAATCCTCATTATTGGAAAACCAGTCGCGGATCAGGTTTTCAAACATGATGCGGACTTCCTTGTTGGTCAGCATCAACTCATATCGGGGTCGCCCAACGCTTTCCACAAACGATGCGTTCACCACTTTCAGATACCCGCTGGCAAGCAGGAGGCTCCAGATGGCGTCCTTTTTTGTAAAAAGCTGATCGTAAACGATCTGTTCATCTATTTCCGCATTCAGCGTTCCGCCCTTTAACAGATGCTCAAAAGTCTTCTTGACATCTACGCTGCCTTCCCTTACCAATTTCCCCGCAAGGCTGTTGGAACTGGTATTTGCCCAGTATGCGCCCACTTTCCTGTCGTCAAGGAAATTAATAATGGACCAGGGATTATAGATATCTCCTGTTTTCCCAAACGAAAATCCGTCATACCAGTCTTTTACCTGCTGTTTCTGATCAGACAGTCCGTAATCATCCAGCGCCTTAAAAACTTCTTCCTCCGTAAATCCAAAACAATCTGTGTATTTATCAGTGGTAGCTGTAACTACTTTTAGATTATTCAGATCGGAAAAAACAGATTCCTTACTGACACGCGTTATTCCTGTCATAACAGCACATTCCAGGCAGGGATTTGTCTTAAACGTGGAATTAAACAGGTCCTTGATAAACTGCACCATTTCCTTCCAGTAGCCATGTACATAGGCCTCCTGCATGGGCGTGTCATATTCATCCAGGAAAATGAGCGCCTTCTTGCCATAATGGCGGGACAAGTATCCGGTCAAGGCCTTTAGGGTATAAGACGCCTCGTTATCCTCCATATCCACCGAAACCTGCCTGAACTGGCTTTTCTCGTTTTCACTCATGGAATCGGATTTCAGCAGAAAGTCAAACTGCCGGTAAAGCGCGCTGATGATACGGCAAATTTTTTTCCGCGCCTGTACAAAGGAATCTTCCTTTACATCCGCAAAACTGACGGACAGAACCGGATAGGTTCCCTGCAGCTGCCTGTACTTCTCCTCCTGCCAGATGGAAAGCCCCTCAAAGAGGTCGCTCCGTCCGGCATATTCCACCGAAAAGAATTTTTCCAGCATACTCATATTCAAGGTCTTCCCAAAACGCCTTGGACGGGTGATCAGCGTCACGCTGTCCCCGCTTTCCCACCACTCCTTTATGAAATGGGTCTTATCAATGTAGAAATATCCGTTTTTCCGGATCGTTTCAAAATCCTGATGACCGATCCCTACTGTTTTCGCCATATTATCACCTCTTAATCCGAAACCACATCAATATGTAAAAAACTGCCGCCGCTGCCTGCAAAAAGCTTCTCCCATACCAAAGATCACAAAGATCGTAGCCGCATTCATGGACTGTTGGAAGCTGAACATATTATTGACAGTATAGCCAAGGAGACAGAATCCGCAGGCACAGGAAATGAGGCTGTCACCTTTCCTGCCCATCAGGCGCGCCATGCCCGACAGCATCAGCCCCGCATAGCTGATAAATCCCAAAATCCCCATATTCACCAGAACCGTCAGCCACTCATTATGGGCGTTGGTGAGCCGCGCTGTGGAGAAGGCTTCTTTTACAAGTTCCTGCAACTGGGAACTTCCCCCCTGATATATGTATGCCGCCATGGCGTCAGGGCCTACACCCACCAGCTTATGCAACAGATCCTGCTCCCAAAAGCACAATGCGCCCGCTTTCCAGGTTGCTCCCCTGCTGCTGCCCCATTCGTTTGAAAAAACAAAAATCTGATTATCTGATAACGCTCCCAGGCTGCCAGGCCAAAGCGTGTTCACCACAAGGGCCGCCGTATATCCCACCAGCAATATCACAGTCAGGCTCACACAGATCCTTTCCAGAGTGCGCCAGAAACTTTCCAAACGCTTCCTTTTTCTTCTGTCCACAGCTGCCAGCAGCAGCATAAAAAACGACACAGCCGTCACAAGCAGGGCAAATTCTTTGGAAAGAAGAATCTCCACGACCATATCTTTATAGTTAATTTCCCTGTGGACAAGGCGCTGTATTCCCCAGGTCATCAGGCAGGCCCCGCCGAACAGCGTCATCACTTGCCAGAACCGGCATATCTTGTCACTGTCCGCCACCGACATACAGAACATGATCAGGAGCACGGCGATCATGGCCACAATGCCGCTGCTGCTGCCCTGTGTTACCAGACTGGCAAATCCCAGCACGACATAAGCCGCCAGCAGTAACCGCTGCCACATTTGATAAGACTTTCCCTGCCACAACAGGATCACTCCCGCAAAAAATACCGACACATGATACCCGCAATACCAGTTGATATTTCCGATCGTGGAGATGAAAGTTGACCCGTAAGTCCCCATATCCAACGGATAAACGCCAAAACGATTCAGGTATTCCAGCAGGAAAACGGCTGCGGACACTGGCAGGATAGCATAAAATATCCATTTCTTCGGTTTCCATATTTTTGAGATATAAAAGTAGACCCCAACCAGGATCAGCTGTCGGCACAGCCCCATGTACCAGCCCGACGCTCCCCACAGGGCATCGCTTTTATATCGGGAAAACAGGTAGGACAATACTGCACATATGCCATAAGCGGCCGCGAACCAGTCCGTGACAGATGCATTTTCCTTTATGAGCGCCCATAATCTGACAAGATTCCCCTTTTTCCGCCGGGAGAGCGCCAATGTCGGCAACAGATACAGGATCAGAAGAAGCGCTGCAGCTTTTGCCATCCTTACGCTGACCTGGAAAAAGAAGACCGATTTATCCGTGCCAATGTGGGCATAGCCCTCCTGACTGTAAAACGGCATCGCCACCAGGATCAGCAGTATATAAAGGCAGATCGCCGCATCCAAGATCATATGTGCATATTTCTGCAGCGCTGCCGCAGCAGCCCGCATTTCCTGTTTCCTGTTATCCAGCCGCATGACATTTCCTTTCCCAAAGTCCTACCATTATGATAGTCTACTCAGAAAGGTTCGTCAATTGATTTCTCCGCCGTTCCAGGCTGAAGTAAGACTGCTGGATCATGATAAAACCCAGCGGGCCGCCTATGATCCCCCAGATGCCAAAAAGCTTTATTCCCGCGTAAATGGACAGCAGGATCGCGATGGCGGGAACGCCCACCCTCCGCCCGATCAGCCTGGGTTCCAACATTTCCCGCAGAAAAATGCAGGCAACGTAAAGCAGTACACAGACCACCGCCCTGCCGTAATGCCCGTAAAATATCTGCTGGATTCCCAGAGGGATCAGCACGATGCCCGTTCCTATGAAAGGCAGCGCGTCCAAAACCCCCGCCAGCACGCCCCACAGCGCTCCATGCCGGATGCCGCAGAATCCCAGGACTGCCGCCGCCAGCACGCCTATCACGCTCATGATGACGACCTGCGCCTTTACAAACGTAGCCAGGTAGCGGATGATACCACAGATAATCTCCAGAAACACATGGCATTCCTCCCGGTCCAACAGCTGGTTCATGATCTCATCATAATCTTTTGCCAACAGGATGGCCGCGATCAGGAATGTGACCAGAAACCCTCCGATGGCGGCAAATCTCCTGACATATTCCAGGGACTGCGACAGCATACCGGGCAGAAATTCCAGCTGGAAATAATCGATCCCCTCCTGCAGGCGGCTCAGAATCATCCGTTCCAGATATTCCCCGTCTATGCCCATGGTTCGTTCCACAAACCCGCAGATTTCGTGGAGGATGCCGGAAACAGCCTCCTCCAGCGTATCAAGCCCCATGATCCAGTCTGGCAGGCTGCCCACAATCCAGGAAAATAATATCCACACCAACATACCCAAGATGCTCCCTGCCAGGAGCAGCAGGATGACAACTCCCACCTGCCGGTGAAGATGCAGCTTACGCTGCCACTTTTGCAGCAAAGGCCCGAAAATGGTGACAAACAACAACGCCAGCAGCACAGGCGCCGTCAACGGTGTGATGATCTTCAAGAAAAAAAATACCGCTCCTGTCAAAAGGAGCAGTAATATCGGTTTGTTCTGTAATATTTTCCCTGCCATACGATTTTCTGCCCTGTCCTGTTTTGCTTCATTTCTCCTGATTAGTATGGTAGGAAATCCTTAAAATATGCGAACACTTTGCCTTCCGGTTTGATCCGGAAACGCATTTCCTGCTTCTTCACAGGATGCAGGAAAGCAATCTCGTAAGCACAGAGCGCCACGTTGCGGATGTTTAACTCCCGCCCTTTCTCCCGCGCCGCCTCGTCCCCATATCTGATATCTCCCAGCAGCGCCATGCCCGCGTGCGCCATCTGGGCGCGGATCTGATGAAAACGCCCCGTATCGATATGTATTTCCATAAGGGACAGATCCGTTTTCTCCGCATACTGCACCAGACGGTACTGCAGAACGGCTTTTTTCGCAGCCGGGAAATGTGAGCGCTCCTGTTCTTCCACCACAACGGCATGACCTCCGTTTTGTGTCTCCTTATATAGATAATCCACAAGTTCGCCCTGTTCCTTTACAGGTTTTCCACAGATCAGCCCATAATAGCGTTTATTCAGCGTGCCATCCGCCAGCTGTGCCGACAGGGCGGCCGCCGCTTCCTTATTCTTAGCAAAGACAAGCAATCCTTCCACCGGCTGGTCCAGACGGTGCACCACGCCCAGATAAGGATTTCTCAGGTAATTTTTCAGTTCGCTGACCACGTCCGCCTGACCCGCTTTTGCCGTCTGGGCAGCCAGACCAGCCGGTTTTTGCACCACCAACAGGGCGTTGTCCTCGTATATAATTTTTGTCTTCATCTTTATGCCCCCATGCCCGCTTTCGGTAGGCACTCCAATCAAAATTTGAAAGTGATCTTCTTTCAAACTTATACCCGCAGCCCTTTGGGGTAGTGATTTTTCATGATCCCGCCCGCCAGTTTGCCCCAGCCCATGCCAAAACCGTTCGCACAGACCAGATACCAGCCCTTATCGCCCTCTGCCGGGAACGTCTGCCCTTTCAGGTATGCTGCAGCCAGATTTTCCGCCGAAGTCCCAATATCCCCGCCCATTTCACAGTCCAGGTTCCAGACATTCCTTACATTCTCCGGGGAAAGCGCCAGCGCCAACGCGTGAGCCGGTTCAAAGCGGTTCTTTTTCAGGGTTCCCAGATGAAGTCCCGGACGCAGCACCTTTAAGCCTTTGACCGACGGCATCCGTGGGGATACCAGATAAATATTGTCCCCAAACCTGAGATATACCTGCCGTTCCCCCTGTCCGACGGGTAACTCTTTTGTGCCAAAGGTTTCCTGACAGAACTGAAAATATTCCCCCAACTCCCTGCCTGACACTCCTGTCACAAATCCGTTTACAGGACTGCTCCGGTATCCGTCAGGAAGTTCCCCTGTCTTTTGGAGCAGTGCGGCAAAATGTCCTTCGCCTTTCACTTTATGGGGCCAGAGACGCAATGTGTATCCCAGCAGGGAGGCCTTGCCCTGTAGGTCTGGACTTTCGCATCGCAAGGCGCTGTCTTTCAGGTAATCAGCGCTGCCGCCGCATCCCGCCAGTCCCAGTTCCTTTTTTTCAATGGGAAGAATGAAAAATTCCCCATGCCTCTCCAGGAAACGGATGACGCTTCCCTCATTCTCCTCCGGGGCAAAAGTGCAGGTAGAATAGACCAGCTTTCCGCCGGGTCTCAGCATCCTGGCGGCACAGTCCAATATCTCATCCTGCCTGGCGGCGCACAGGGACACATTTTCCGGACTCCATTCCTCGCAGGCCGCCTCATTCTTGCGGAACATCCCCTCGCCGGAACAGGGCGCATCCACCAGTATCTTATCAAAATATTCCGGAAACATCTCCGCCAGGCGGGCGGGCGTCTCATTGGTCACATAAGCATTGACAATCCCCATGCGCTCCACATTCTCGGAAAGGATCTTCGCCCTTGCCCCATTTATCTCATTGCAGAGCAGAAAACCCTCTCCGCCCAGCTTCGCCGCAATCTGGGTGCTCTTTCCCCCGGGAGCGGCGCAGAGATCCAGCACGGACTCGCCCGGCTTTATGTCCAGAAGTTCCGCAGGCGCCATGGCGCTGGGCTCCTGGATATAATACACTCCTGCAGCGTGGTAAGGGTGCTTCCCCGGCTGGTCTGCTGTCTCATAATAATAGCCGTTCTCCGCCCAGGGAACTTCGGATAAATGCAGGAATCCCATATGCGAAAAAAGCGCACCGCTATCCTGTATCCGCTGCACATCCGCCGCACTCCAGCCGTTGAAACCTTTTTTCAGGGCATTCAGCCGCAGAGCCTGATACCGCTCCTGTCCAAAAGCTGCCAGAAAAGCTTCATATTCATCACCCAGCATCCGCTGCATCCGGTTTAAAAATTCCTGGGGAAGCATCTCTTTACCCTTTCAGCCCTCTCGCCTGCCTGTCCATATCCTCCACCACAATATCGTAGATCTCCCCAAGGGAAGCGCAATACTCCAGTACCTCCCAGGGCTTGTTGGTGTGGAAATGGATCTTGATCAGTTCCTCATCCCCCACCGCCAGGAGGCAATCCCCCTCGAAGTGTTCGGTAATATAATCCGTGATCACATCCTCGTCCAGATCCTCTCCCTCGATCAAAAGCTGCGTGTCATACCTGAATTCCAACATGTCATTTTCCTCCTGTATCAATCATTCTATTTCATTACCTGCGGCCTAAAACGTCAGATCGTCCATAAATTGTTCCAATTCCATGACCCTTGGATATTTTTCTCCATACAGCGCCACGTATATTTCTCTTGCTTCGTTCATATTTCTCCGGCATTCCTTATCCTCTTCCAGACAGTAAAAGGCAATCCCCAATCCCTCATATGTACCGGCAGTCATCACATGCAGCCGGCCATAAATCCTCAGCCTCAGTTCCAGCGCGCGGTTATAGAAAGGAATCGCTTTCCATGGGTCACGTTCCTGCACAAGGGCATGACCCATATTGTGATAGACGAACGCCGCCTGCTCCGTCTCTCCGACCCCGGTCTTCCTTATGATTCCCAGCGCCTTTTCCAGACATTCTTTGGCTCTGTCCGTGCGCCCCCGCCCATTCCAGATACCAGCCATCAGGTTATAGATTCCGACCAGTTCCGCTGATTCCTTTCCATATAGCTTTTCCGCCTCTTTTTTGGCAAGTCTGATATTCTTCCATGCGCTTTTCGTATCTCCGTTTTCCAGATAAATAATGGCAATATTATTATACAACGTGCCCAGCAAAGGGGTTCTGACACCGGAAGCAATCAGCAGGGACAACGCTTCCCGATACTTCTCAAGGGCGGCCGATGCATCCCCCTGTTCATGATAAACCCTCCCCATATTATTAAAACACGTTGCATTTTCAATATATCCGGAACCGTATTTGGGGGTATAATATCGTAACAGCTTTTCATAAATTGCCAGCGCCTGGCCAAACTGGCTCTTCCTCCGGAATAAAATGGCTCTTTTTATTAAAGCGTCCTGATACTCATCCTCCAATGGCGTCTTTTCTTCCTCATAGATCCGAATCGCCCGGTCATAATTTTTTTCACATTGTTCGTAATCGCCTGTCCACTCATAACAATCAGAAATATGTACCAACGCGTCCGCATAAAGCTTATGGTCTTCCCCCAACTCTTCCCGGACCCTGTCAATCGTCAGCTTATGCCAGTAGAATCCTTTTGCCCACTCCTTCAACTCCAGCCACACATCTGCCAGAATCCATATCTGTTTCACATCGGACAGGTCTGTCTGCCTATCCCTGTAATATTTTTCCACACAATCTGTCATTAACCGGATGTCCTCTTTTTCCTGATATGGCAGATTCCCCCTGACATGCCGCCAGCTGTCCATGCATTCCAGATAAAGCCTGATCTGTTCTTCCCCCGTCCCATCCCGGGCACGTTTCTTATATTCCCAGTACTTTTCTATCATCAGCGCATAGTCGCCGCCCAACCCGCTCGGTTCCCTGTATTCTTCCCGCTCCATCCGGCCTCTTTCCGCCACAGTGCCGGTAAACTTAAAGTGATAGCGGATGCAGGAATACAGATCCCTGGCATTACGCGACAACAACAGGTCAAAATACGGGGAAACTCCGAATAAAAACAGCTTACCGATATGCTGGATCTGATCCCGCATGAAATTCAGATGTTCCACGGCTTTCCGGTCGCCAAAACGCAGACCCAGCAGCTGCAGATTATATATGATCACGATCTCCGCATCCGATTCCCCTGCCCATCGCTTAAAGTCAGCGATCGTCGGCATACCTGCTTCCTCGTCATCTTCCGCAATATTATGAAGGATCACCTTTCTGTTCTCTAATTTTTTTTGGATCAATTCCGCCCATCTGGACTGCTCCCCGGATTGAAAAAGGCATATGCCATGTTTCATGTCTTCTAGCGCCAGCAACAGCATTTGGAACTGTTCCTCATTACTGCCGAACATTCCATCCATAGCATATACCTCCGTATTACTTTGTTATCTTCTTATTCTGGACCAGCCACTTTTCCACAAGGGGATGCAGGTCGCACCACTTTGTTCCATTATATTCCATGACCGCTCCGATTTGCAACAGCGTGGTGATCTCCTCCGATGAGGAAACATATTTTTCACCCCTGTAGATTTCCTGCATCTTGCCGATCAGTTCTTCCCCGTACCTGCCATTGATGTCAGACTCCAAAACCTCCAGCGCCTTTTTCGCATCGGACAGTTCTATACGGGCGGACTTCCTCAGCCTCGCCCGTAAAGCCGCATCGCAGATACACCGGAATAAATCCCTCAGATAACCGCCTGTATCCGTGATCAGTTCGTCCAAAGCGTCCTCCGCAAACAACGACAGATCCGCCCGCTTTTTCACAATACTTTTTAAGGTTTCTTTCCCTTCCGTATAATCTTTCGCATATGCTCCGTTCTGCCAGCTGCGCAGCTTTATCATGGGCAGCTTCGCGGGATTGGGGAACCATATCTGGATATCCTTATACTCCGGCGTATATGACAACGATATGGGGAACGTAACCAGCAAATGGATCTGCAGGCTCTGGAAACGGGAACCGTTCTCCATGAATATCTTCCTCGCCTGTTCCAGGGGAATCTTATCCAGACCGTCCAGTATCACAAACGGAATATCCGGCCTGCGGGACGCTGAAAGCTGGCTTCTGATCTCCTCGATCACCTCCCTGATCTGGGCGATCAGTTCACTGCTGCGCGGTTCCACCCTGGTCCGGATGACTTTCTTGGACTCCGCACTGTTTTTCAATATGGCGCGCACCCCCGCCAGCAGTTTGGCAACTTTCCTCACTCCCGCCTCCACCTGAACGCTTCCGGAAATTTCTGTTTCCGCCTGCATGGAGATCGTCTGGCTCAGTTCAATGTCTGTATTCCAGTAATTTTCTATATTTTGGGCAATCCTCTCACTGATCTTCAGATGATTTTCACAGGCCTGCAGCACAAGCAGATCCAGAATATACAGCAGCACATCCGTATACTCGATATCCCCGGAATCCAGATCGATGTCGCATCTGCCAAAACAGGTCAGGAATCCTTTTTCCAACGCTGCATGCTTCAGGCGGTAGAGTTCCGTGGTCTTCCCCACTCCGGCGTGGCCCACAAACAGTTTGTGTATCAGGGAATTATGGGAATCCTCCAGCAGCAGTTCCATTTTTTCCACAAAGCCGGAATAGATATCCCCGGTTCTGGCCTCTGTCACATCCTGATAATAAGATTCTATTTCCTCCATCTCCTGCAAAGGATTCGGATTGAACGCATCCTGAATCTCAGACAGTTTCACTGCTTTTAAATAAAGCATATATACCTCCGTTTATGGATCTGAAATATATTTTCAGTGGAGTTGTGGGTTACACTTTGAAACGATACCCAACGCCCCATATCGTCTCAATATACTGGGGCTTTGCGGTATCCGCCTCTATCTTCTCGCGGATCTTCTTGATATGCACGGTCACGGTGGCAATGTCGCCGATGGAATCCATATCCCATATTTCCCGGAACAGTTCCTCCTTGGTGTACACATGGTTGGGATTCTCCGCCAGGAATGTCAGCAGGTCGAATTCTTTTGTGGTAAAAGTCTTTTCCACGCCGTCCACATAAACCCGGCGCGCCGTCTTGTCAATGCGGATGCCCCTGATCTCCACAATGTCATTCTGGGGCTTCTGGTTCGTGCCCACCAGCCTGTCGTACCTGGCCATATGCGCCTTGACCCTCGCCACCAACTCGCTGGGGCTGAAAGGCTTCGTCATATAATCGTCCGCGCCCAGACCCAGCCCCCGGATCTTGTCTATGTCATCTTTCTTGGCGGATACCATGATAATGGGAATGTTCTTCTCCTCGCGGATCTTACGGCATACCTCGAAACCGTCAATTCCCGGAAGCATGAGATCCAGGATCACCAGATCATATTCTCCCGCCAGCGCGGTGGCCAGTCCCTCGTCCCCGCTGTTGCAGATATCCACCTCAAAGTCGGAAAGTTCCAGATAATCCCTCTCCAGATCCGCAATCGCAACTTCGTCCTCAATAATTAAAATCCTGCTCATTTTCCCTCAACCTTTCCTGATTTAATCTTCATTTGGCAGTTCAATATATTTCCTCAATACAAAATGCATACAGGTTCCTTCGCCCTCTTTGCTGGTGGCCCAGATATAGCCGCCATGATCCTCGATGATCTTCTTTACGATGGAAAGACCGATCCCGCTGCCGCCCTGGGCGGAGTTGCGGGAGGCATCCGTTCGGTAAAACCGTTCAAATATCTTACCCAGGTCTTTCTGGGCGATCCCTTTCCCGTTATCCTCGATCTCAATACGGATGGAGTCCAGTTCGTCCAAAATGCGGATATCGATGGTTCCCTTGGGCTTATTCATGTATTTTACACTATTGCTGATGATATTATTGATCACCTTTTTCATCTGTTCGGGATCAGCAATGACAATCGTGTCAGGCGGTATCAGGTTGGAATAATTCAACTCGATCCCTTTCTGCTCCAGATCCATTCCCACCTCTTCCAGGCAGTCCC
Organism: Blautia sp.; assembly: GCA_023667395.1. Classification (GTDB taxonomy): domain Bacteria; phylum Bacillota; class Clostridia; order Lachnospirales; family Lachnospiraceae; genus Acetatifactor. Next base: position 361,555 of record JAMPAC010000001.1, read on the forward strand.
CGAAATAGTCCGCCACATTGATCCGGTGGAAATTATAGGGGATGCGGTTATTGTCAATATTGGAGTAAACGGTAAGTTCATTGATCAGCCTGTCCATATCGTTCGCCTTATTATAGATCGTCCTGATGTACTTATCCACTTTCTCAGGCGTATCCGCCACGCCGTCCATGATGCCTTCCACATATCCCTTGATGGCGGTAATGGGCGTTTTCAGGTCATGGGAAATGTTGCTGATCAGTTCACGATTCTGCTTTTCATGTTCCTCTTTTTCCTCCGCAGACTCTTTCAGGCGCAGACGCATATCCTCGTAATCCCGGTACAGGTCGCCGATCTCCCCTTTTTCATCCACCTGGAGGGTGTACTCGAAATTCCCCTCCTTGATCTTGCGCATGGCTACATTCAGTTCATTGATGGGGCGGAAAACGCTTCTGTATATCCAGTGGGTCAGCATCAGGCTGGTAAAGATCAAAATGATCACAATGGCCACGATCATATCCACCAGCAGGTGTCTGGAAATCAGGGCATTGGCTTTTGTCACCACAAAGGCGCTGCCCTCGCTGCCATCCGGAAAAAGAAAATTCACCTGCTTTACGAATTTGTTGAGTTCGTCAAAATAAATCCCTGCGTTCTCCGACAATTCGTTTTCGCCGTATTCCGGCAATTCGGGAAAAATTGTCTTTGCGGCCTCTTCGTCATCCGTATAATACAGTTCTTCTCCTTTCCTGACAATGATGTAAGTGGATTTCCTTGCAATGTTGGAACTGACATTTTCCAGAAATTCCAGGTCGGCCAGCTTCGAGGAATCCTGCTCCGCCTGCCTGCGCAGGACGAAATACGCCTTGTCCGTATTCTCCGCTATCTCCTGCATATTCTGTGTGACATCCAGATATTCAAACCTGGCGGGCAGTCCTTTCTGCACGTTCACAAGATACATTCCAATCCCGCAGAAAGCCAGCGCGGTCAGGATCAGCGGCAGCATTACGATGGTGGCAAAGGTGATATACAATCGAGTCTTAAACTTCATAATGGACCGTCTCCTTATTCTATTAAGAAGTATAGCATATTCCTGCAATAAAAGTATAAACTTCCCCAAATTTAATCCTAAAAAAAGTGTAAACTCGCTGCCATTATGAAAATTTTAAGATTTACACAGGAAAACCTTATGGTTTTGAAAAGGAAACAGTTATACATGGAAAACGGCTCCCTGATAAAATAGCGGGAAATGATATGGAGGAAACAAAATGCATACCAAAGACAATTACGGATGGCTTGACCTCTTCCGCCTGTTGGCGGCTCTGCTGGTCATTGCCATACATACCTCGCCCCTGGGCGCGTTCAGCCCGGAGGGAGATTTCTTCCTGACAAGAGTACTGGCAAGGATCGCGGTGCCGTTTTTCTTTATGGTGACGGGACAGTTTGTGGCAGGAAAATTTATTGCTGAGGAGTCTTTGATTGCCGCAGGCAACAAGCCCGGTCAACGCAGCACAGTTGGCTGTAGGCTGGCGTTTGCACGAACATTTGCAAGCGTCAATTCCCCATTAACGGATTCGTCCGGTGGACAAAAAGTTTTCTCTCGCTACTTGCGAAAGATTTCCGTTCTTTATGCGCTCTCGATGATTTTGTATCTGCCAGTCGGCATTTATGCCGGTCACTATCAGGATATGACATTTATGTCAATTTTGAAAATGATTCTGTTCGACGGCACTTTTTACCATCTCTGGTACTTCCCCGCCTGCCTGCTGGGTATTGTGCTGGTGTACCTGATGGGCAGGTTTCTGAAACTCCGCAGCATACTTATTGTGTCCGCCGTCCTCTACCTGATCGGCCTGCAGGGGGACAGCTACTTTGGATTGGTTCAAAAACTGCCCGCCCTGGAGGCAATATATGACTTTTTCTTCCGGATCTGCTCCTATACCAGGAACGGCCTGTTTTTTGCGCCCTTATTCCTGGCGCTTGGCGCATGGTGCGCGAAAGGAAGCCGACGCGGAACAGCCGCACACCTGGCGATTTTCATTCTCTCATTCCTGCTGATGACCGTGGAAGCCTTTACGCTGCGCCACTTTTCCTGGCAGCGCCATGACAGCATGTATCTGATGCTGGTTCCGGTAATGATTTCCCTGTACCGTCTCCTGTTGTCTCTTCCCTGCCCCTGTGGGAAATCAGTGCGGGAAATCTGGAAACGTTTCCGCAGCGCATCCCTCTGGGTTTATATCCTGCATCCCGCTTTTATTATTGTAGTGCGGGGCGCGGCAAAAGCTTTGCACCTGATGCCGCTTCTTGTGGAAAACAGCCTGGTACATTACCTTGCTGTGTCCGCGTTGTCCGTGTGCGCAGGGTTTGGAATCGCTTTTCTCACGAAACCCATTCATACCTTATTCTGCAATATTTTCCATGCCCACGCAAACACTGACACATCAGGACGGCTATCCCTGCCACAGCCCTCTCCCCGGAGCCGGGCATGGATTGAACTGGATCAGGCGGCGTTGGCCCGGAATGTGGAAGTCCTGCGCTCCCTCATGCCGGAGGGCTGCCGCCTGATGCCTGCGGTGAAAGCAAACGCTTATGGGCACGGCGCAGTATGGACTGCCAGGTCATTGAACCGTCTCGGAATAGACGCTTTCTGCGTTGCCTGCCTTTCAGAGGGCATTGCCCTGCGCCGGGCAGACGTAAAAGGCGAGATCCTGATCCTGGGCTATACCGCGCCGGAGGACTTTGCGCTGCTTGCCCGCTACAGGCTGACGCAGACCATTGTGGACTATGGGTATGCGGAAAAACTGGAAAATGCAGGCATAACGCTCCATGTACATATAGGGATCGATACGGGTATGCACCGGCTTGGTATCCGGTGCGAGGATATTGAGGACATCCTTGAGGTCTTTGAAATGAACAACCTGGTCATAGACGGAATGTTCACCCATCTGTGCGCCTGCGATTCTCCCCTGCCGGAAAACAGGGCTTTCACCGAGCGCCAGATACAGGCATTCTACGAAGTGGCGGAAATAGTGGAAGAAAGCGGATTCCCCTGCCCGAAATTACATTTACAATCCAGTTATGGACTGTTAAACTATCCCGGACTGGATGCGGATTATGTGCGTGTCGGCATTGCCCTTTATGGGGTTCCCAGTTCAACGGTGAACGCTGATTTTACCGGAAATATGCCCCTGGGCAGCCCTGCGGATCCTGATGGAAACACTGGCTGTTTTGAACGTCTCTCTCCCGTCCTGTCGCTGAAAGCCCGCGTGGCCTCCGTCCGAACGCTCCACGCCGGGGACTGCGCCGGATACGGTCTTGCTTTCACCGCAGAAAAGGCTATGCGGATCGCCGTGCTCTCCATCGGCTATGCGGACGGCCTGCCAAGGGAGTTGTCCTGCGGCAAGGGCCATGTGCTGCTCCAAGGTCAGGAAGCCCCCATTATCGGTATGATCTGCATGGATCAGACCCTGGTGGACATCAGCGCCATTCCCTCTGTTTCCGCCGGAGATATCGCCGTGCTCATCGGAACCTCAGGAGACAGGGAGATCACCGCCACACAGATGGCCGCCCAATGCGGCACCATAACCAACGAACTGCTGAGCCGACTGGGGGAAAGGCTGGAGAGGGTGGAGTGTATTGCAGACCCTTGAATACCACAGTTCATTCTCCCTGCCGCTCGCTTTCAAATTTCATCTGAAGAATATCTTCTGCCGTTTTATCCGGATTATCTGCGATCAATTGATATAAGCCACTGATGGAAGCAGCATCCTCCTCCAGTTCCTCCGCCGTTGTCTCCAGAGACTTCCCCTTTTCAATTTTTTTCATGATCTGTTGAGTAAGGCGACGCGTACCCCCTTGAGCCAAACCGTCCAGCCACCCCTGTTCCCGTATCATTTCTTCCCGCTCAAATATCTTCATATACGCTAGCTCCACCTCCTCATCTACCCGGACTCGCAATACCATTTTATGAAGTTCCATTAAATCCTCATTGCAGGCGTTCTCCTGAACAGTATGTTCAAAATAGGTCAGAAACTGCCGTTGTATACACAAGGGGACAAGTGAGCGAACTGCCCAAGTAAAAACAGAATAATTATGTTCCTTTTCCCGATATGTTATAAATAAAATAACATATTTATATAATACTGTCAATATTAAAAAACCATGAATTTGAAAATAGAAAAATACTCTTGACATATGTAGAAAATTATATATAATATCAGTAACAGTTATTATTTTTAAAAAGGAGTGTATATGGCAGCGCTGAAATACAGCAGGCAGCGGGAAATGATCAAGGATTTTCTGATGACCAGGAAAGACCATCCTACTGCGGATATTGTATATATGAACGTGCGGAAGCAGAATCCCAATATCAGTCTGGGAACGGTTTACCGCAATCTCACGCTTCTGGCGGATATCGGCGAGATCAGCCGCCTGCGTGTGGGGGATGGAGTTGACCATTTTGATGCCGATACTTCTCCCCATTACCACTTTGTCTGCACGGAATGCGGCGGTGTAACGGATCTGGAGATGGACAGCATCGAAAGCATCCTAGAAGTGGCCAGCGCGAGTTTTGACGGACATATTACCGGCCATGTAACTCATTTTTACGGAACCTGCGGCAACTGCACCAAAGCGCGGACGGAATCCCAGGAATGAAGGTCTCCGCAACAGGCAGCAGGGAATCAAACCCTCTGCTTGATTAAAATCGCCTTACACCGCAGGATCATCATGAAACCGGAAAACACGTAATTATCCGGGGCAGCCCGACAGGCCGGCTCCGGACGGTTACGAAAATATAAAAAGAAAAGGAGATAAGTATTATGAAATTTGTATGTCAGGTATGCGGTTATGTTCACGAGGGAGACTCAGCGCCCGCTGAATGCCCCACTTGTCACGCAGGCGCCGACAAGTTCAAGGCAGTGGAGGGCGAGCAGGTTCTTGCCGCTGAGCATGAATTCGGCGTTTACGGTGCAACCGTAAAGAACAATCCCGAGATCAGTGAAGAGGACAAGAAGTACATCTTCGAGCAGCTGAAAGCAAACTTCAACGGCGAGTGCTCCGAGGTTGGCATGTACCTCTGCATGGCCCGCATCGCTCACCGCGAGGGATATCCCGAGATCGGTCTCTACTGGGAGAAAGCCGCTTATGAAGAGGCTGAACATGCCGCTAAGTTCGCGGAATTGTTGGGCTCCGACCTGGAGGCAAACATGACCGCTTCCACCAAGAAGAATCTGGCGTGGAGAGTGGAATGCGAGTTCGGCGCGACCAACGGCAAGACCGATCTGGCTAAATGCGCCAAGAAGAACAATCTGGATGCGATCCATGATACCGTGCATGAAATGGCGAAGGATGAGGCGCGGCATGGCAAGGCTCTGAAAGGTCTGCTGGAGAGGTACTTCGGTTAATTGAAAATGCAATAAAATCAACCTTTAAGGGTATGTTGGAGTAATCTGACATACCCTTATTTTCATTGTGCTCATATCAACACTGTTGTAACACATACCATATTCTGCTTTTCCTGCCTGGAAAATTGCTTTCCCAAGGTTCCATTGTATCTGCCAACCGCATCCGCTATAATGAACGCATCGGATCCAAACAAGTCAATACCCCGCTGCAAGCAGCAGGATATTGACCCTCGCGGCATTCGCCAAATCAGCTATGCTGACTTGGCTCATTGCTCGCGGAAATAAAAAGGAGGCATTTTACATGAATATTGGAAAACAGATTTTGGCGCTGCGCAAGAAGCGCGGCATTACCCAGGAAACCCTGGCCGCTGAAATGGGTGTCACCGTAGGCGCGGTGTCCAAGTGGGAAACCGGGAGCACCCTGCCGGACATCACAATGCTCTGCGCCCTGGCGGATTTCTTCCAGGTCACAACGGACGAACTGCTCGACAGGGTTGGCAGGAAGACCTTTATGGTCTGTGATGATGCGGAGTTCCTCCGCTCATGCCTGAAAGAAATACTGGAAAAAGAAGGATACCGCTGCGAGGGAAGCGTCAAAAATAGCAAAGAGTTATGGGCCGCCATGAGTAAACATATCCCCCAGGTTTTATTTTTGGACATTCATTTCCCGGACGAAAACGGCCTGCAGACCGCTCTCCGGTACAATGTTTCCGGTTATGTTACGAAACCTTTCCAGGCGGAACATATCCTGCTTGCCCTAAAAAAGCTGCAGGACAAATCGGCATAACATTCCTATGTAAATATATCGCAGACAGCTTTATACTTGAGAAGAAAAAAATTGTATTTTGCCGGAAGGTCCACACATGGACAAAATATTCACAATTAACAACGGGTCTGGCGGCCAGCTGCCGCCAGATTTCCACTCTGTCATCCAGGATTATGATGTCACACGGAAGTAATTTCATAGCAGGTTAAACTGTATTCATCTTTATTATAAATAAGAACCTTACCGGCCTCAACGAAAAAGTTATAAATAAAACCGTCCTCAAATACATGCCGGAAGATCAGCCTTTTTTCAGCAATGGAATAAATCCCAAACTCCCCGTTATTTGCCGTATACAGCAGGTCTTCCTCCCCTGAAAGCCAGATATAACGGGCGGTACAGCCTAACTCCAGTTCCTCATAAACATTCTCAGACAACGATGAGTACACCAGGACTTTCGAAGAAAACGGATTTTCTTTTCCATCCTCAGAAACTTTCTGAACGGAATCCCTGCATAACAAATATATCTTCCCGGAATTTCCCATGGCACACCTTATGCAAGGTTCCGTGTCAGTCAGTTTTTTAACCGTATTCGTTTCAGGGGAATACCGGAACACCGCCCTTTCCTGAAAGACAAGAAAAGTTTTTTCCGCGTCTTTCTTTATGATGCCATAATAGACGTATTGCACATCCACTTTCTTTCTGCGGCTTTTTAATGCCTGCAGATTAAAACACGCGATCGTGCCCCCATAATAATTCATGAGAAGGAGTGTATCCTCGTCAACAAATTCCGCATAGTCGCTGTATTTTGGAACATTCTTCTTATAGGATTCCTGAATGCTGAGATCCCCCCGGTTCAGTTTTAATATCCGCTCGGACAGAATGGCATAGATGAAATCTCTGTCTGCATAAATATACCGTGTCACATCCCGCGCAAGGACATTTGCAAGTTCTTCCCCTGTTTCCAGCGATAACCTGCGGAGCCGAATCGCGCCATACGCAGTTCCCCATCCGTCGGAAATATAAAAAGCGTCAGGATCAAAGGGATCGGCCGTGGGAGATATCACATCCGCCGCTCCCATAATGTTGTATTTGAGACAGACCTTCCATTTTTCTGTAATTTCCATCGTGGATTCCTTTCGTAATTTTCGCATTTATAATACCGTATCAGCTACTTTCTTATAAACCTTTCCACAAATAGATTTATCGTATTCTTCAACCCGATATCCAGAAAAGACATTGCGCGGCTTTTGATCTCTTCCGGCACCCCGCCGTAATAAGCTTCCGCGATGCCGCCCGCCATGCAGGCTATGGTATCGCTGTCTCCGCCGATGGAGACAGCGTTTCGTATGGCGTTCTCATAGGAATCGCATTCCAGAAAGGCTGCAATGGCAGGGGGCACGGAATAAGATGTTCTACTGTCAAATACATACTCATCCCTGATATCATCCAATCGTGGAAGCGCATATTTATAATTTTGCTCTATGTATTTCCGTATCTCTTCTTTGGAACTCCCTGTTCTCGCAAGATAAATACATATGGCAATAGCTTCGGCTCCCCGCTTTGCCTCCTTGTGATTGTGCGTATAATGACAACTGTAATTTACTTCTCGCCTGATATCCTGAATGGAATCCATGGCATACCCTATTGCACTGACACGCATCGCGCCGCCATTCCCATAGCTTCTCTGTATACTGAAACGATCTTCCATGGCCCATTGAGAAAACATCTGCCCATATCCTGCATTGGGATATCTTCGGTAATACTGTTTGTACCACAGGGCATATGATTTACGGGGATGCATATCCGAATGTTCCCTGTTCAAAAGCGCGTCCGCCACCGCAACAGAGAGCACCGTATCATCCGTGAAATGGCTCCCTTTGGGAAACAACTCAAAATCTTTCGTTTTCACATTATGAACTTCATATACAGAACCAATGATATCACCGATCACTGCGCCAAACATACGGACTCTCCTTCTTTTTCAGCAGCCATTACCAATTACCCTTAACCATGTAAAAGCAAGCATGCCATTTTAGAGAAACGTCGATAAAAACACTTCCTTAATATCCGGCCTGCGCAAACAGGACCGGCGTGATATGCGGGTATGTCAGATTGTCCGGCAGTGTGTCAAAGAGTCCCACTTCCGCCATCTCACTGTCAGGAATATCGCCCAGTTTGTAGATATCAGCGGCAAATGCCACCCCGCCTGCGTCTTCCTCCCCAAACCGGTAGTCAAACAAAGGTTCTATCTCATACTCCAGCGCACCGGATTCCTCATATAATTCCCTTCTAGCGGCTTCCAGGGGCGTTTCTCCCGGTTCGATATGCCCTCCCTGGGTCTCCCAGGTAGTGCGTTCTTTATGCCTGCTGAGCAGGATCTTCCCATTATGGTGGGAGAGCACTACCACAAATTCGGGCTTCTGTAATTCATTAAACTTAAATATCCTGCATTCTTCCATAAGCAATAATCCTTTCCGTCGCCTGTATCCCCAGATCAACCACAAAGTGCAGGAAAAAGGCTAACATATTGACCATCGTTTCAAATGCCCGCAGCAGCCAACCCCTGCTGCGGGCAAAAATGTCAAATACAATTAGAAACGCTTTTTACGCTGTATCCGCATTTCGCAACGATCCTCCGAAGTTCTGTCTCCGGCGTCTCCTCTTTCGCGTGAATCGTGCCGGTACGCTTACCCAGATTCACCGACGCGTAATAATCCCCCGTGCCGTTAAAGGCGTTCTCTATCCTTGCGGCGCAGTTCTTACAGGTCATGCCGTCGATCTCCAGTTCATAACAGAACGGATAGTGGGAAATGTCCGCATCTTCCGGCTTCTGCCGCTTCACCGTATCCGAACTGCCTCCGCAGCATCCGTGGGACAGTTTTTTCACATAACTCCTGATTCCCATGATACAGATCAGACCAATGATGATACAAATAACTGCTGTTGCCATTTTTACCCCTCCTGAAAATTATGCGAACATACGTTATATCGCATGGTTAGTTCCTGCTAACTATCAGTATAGTAATTTACCGCGCTGTTGTCAAGTCACTTTACTATTTTAGCCGTTTCCAAACCTTGACAATCTTACCTTAAAAAAATACAATATAGGTATATCACTGCCATGCTGGTTTTTACGCGATTCCGGACACCTGCCGCACTTCCTCGGATATCGTGGACAGGGTCAGCATGGCAAACAATGTGGCGAAGAATCTTGTGACAGAGTCCGCCATATTCTATGACGAGGAGATGCTGTTTCGACAAGCCCCTCCCCAGGAACGTCTTTGAGAACCGTCTGGAACAGCTGATGGCATAAATATATGATAACAAGGAGAACTGCTATGGAAAAAATCGCAAGCTTTACCATCGACCACATCAAACTACAGCCCGGCGTCTATGTGTCGCGCAAGGATACCATAGGCGCGGAGGTCATTACCACCTTTGACTTGCGCATGACCAGCCCCAATGAGGAGCCCGTCATGAACACTGCGGAAGTGCACACCATCGAACACCTGGGCGCCACTTTCCTGCGGAACCACCCGGTTTATAAGGATAAGACGATCTATTTCGGCCCCATGGGCTGCCGCACCGGATTCTATCTCCTGCTGGCAGGGGATCTGTCCTCCAAAGAGATTGTCCCTCTCATGGTGGAAATGTTTGAGTTTATCAAAGATTTCCATGATGAGGTACCCGGCGCTTCCCCCATGGACTGTGGCAATTACCTGGATATGAACCTGCCCATGGCGAACTGGCTGGCAAAAAGATATCTGGACAATGTGTTGTACCACATCGATGACAGCAGGCTGGTATATCCGGTCTGACACACATCATGAAAATACATATTAAGGGGAAAAATTATTATGAGTAAAACAGGCATTATCGGCGCTATGGAACTGGAAGTGGAGACTCTGAAATCCAAGATGACGGTCTCCCAGGTCGTGAAAAAAGCGGGAATGGAATTTTATGAGGGCAGCCTGAACGGCGCACAGGTCGTGATCGTCCGCAGCGGCGTGGGCAAGGTAAACGCCGCGCTCTGCGTGCAGATCCTGGCGGATGTGTTCCAGGTAACCCATATCATCAACACGGGAGTGGCGGGCTCCCTGAATGCAAAGCTTGATATCGGGGATATCCTGATCTCCAGGGACGCCATCCACCATGACGTGGACGCAACCATCTTCGGCTACAAGCTGGGAGAGGTTCCCCAGCTGGGCATCCGGGAATTTCCTGCGGATGAACGTCTGGCAGATCTGGCAAAGGCCTCCTGTGAAAAGGTGAACGCGGACTGTCACGCCGTCATCGGACGTGTGGTCAGCGGCGACCAGTTCATCTCCAGCAAGGAAGTGAAGACTAGGCTGATTGCGGATTTTCAGGGGGACTGCGCGGAGATGGAGGGCGCTTCCATTGCCCACGGCGCGTATTTGAACCGGATTCCTTTCGTGATCATCCGCGCCATCTCCGATAAGGCTGACGACAGCGCGGAGATGGATTACCCCACCTTTGAGAAAGCCGCTGCGCTTCACTCCGCAGCCCTGGTGGAGGATATGGTATCGTCTATCTAAGGATACAATCGAGCAGGAGGCCAGCCATTAGTTGGCTGGCCGACCTCTCAGTCGAGTAAGTAAGAGAGATTTCACCTCAAGTTTCGGCTCCCGCTTCCTGACGGTCGAGAGCCATTCCTCTGCTCTTCTTCTGTGTCCGCAGAAGTTCTTATATTTACACATTGCCCACTTGACAATCCTACGTTCAATACATTGTAATGTATATCCGAGGAAATCAAACCCTGTCAGTTCTTCTTCTTTCGTCCTGCAATGGACAACTCCATCATCTGCATATCTCTCAAATGGTGCCTGTGGGAAATTTCTTTTCATCTACCTATCAAATACATAGTGTAAAAACATATTCGCCAAAACTGGACTTATCATTCCGCCTTATGGTGTTCCAGAGGTTCTGTCAATGACCTGCCCATCGCTTTGGACAAATGGGATTTTGAGCCACCTTTAAATGTACATACATATCAAGGTTGCTCTACATGTCTACGCACTACCCGCATCAGAAGTTTTTAAAAAGAAAGGGTTGAAATATAAACATGGAAGATGTATCATTTTGCAAAACAAATATTATGGGGTGCAATATGTATAGTATAGGAATTTGCGATGATGGAGAAAACATCTGTACATCTATTGAGAATATGCTTCTGCAGTATGCCAAAAAACACGATATTCAGTTTGACACGAATGTGTGGTATACAGGAGAAGGATTGAAAGAGTATCTGGAAGCAGGAAATCAGTTGGATATATTATTTTTGGATATTGAATTGTTTAAGATGACGGGGATAGATGTAGGAAACTATATTAGAAAACAGTTGGACAATATGGGAATGCAGATTATTTATATTTCAGGAAAATCATCTTATGCACAGCAATTATTCAAGACGCAGCCATTGGATTTTTTGGTTAAACCGATTTTACAGGATCAGATAAATGAAACTATGGAAACGGCAATCCGAATTATTAAAAAGAAGGAGGAAAGGTTTGAGTTTCAACAGGGGAAACAGTATTATTATGTTCCGATGGGAGATATTATTTATTTGGGAAGTGAAAGGCGAAAAATCAAGGTTGTAACAATGAAAGCGACATTTGAATTTTATGGCAGATTAAAAGATGTTGCAAAGAGGCTGTCAGAAGATTTTGTGGTCATACATCAATCTTATATAATAAACAAGGAGTATGTCTTCCGATACACTTATGAAATGGTGGAGTTAATGAATGGTACGATTTTGACGATCAGCCCTGCCAATCGAAAATTGGTAAGAGACAGAATTTTGAGGGAAGAATAAATATGCTTGATTTTATTATTTGTGCAGCATCAAATCTTTTTCGAATGTATTTGATAAATAGATTTGTTGTGACTTTCCTTGGTAGATTAGAGAAAAACAAGATAAAGGAATATCTTATCTACATATGTTTCTATATTGTGAATACGGCTTTGTTCTGGGAATTTCATACAGTATGGATTAATGTTTTATGTAATCTCGTTGGCATCGGTATTATTGTATGGTTACATACAAAATCGGCAAAAACAATTCTATTTGTAACCTGTTCTATTTATCTAATCCATGCGGGATGTGATGCTGTAGGGACTGGGTTATTCATCAATTACAAGGATGGAGAAGTACCCAGGCAGGTCTATGCAGCTATAGCTGTCTTTTTGATTTTCATATGTGAACTCATTGCGGAAAAAATAATTACTATTCGTAGAAACATGGAAATATCACCAAGTTTCTCGCTGATATTGATTCCCTTATGTAGTGTTGCGGTGATATGTCTATTAACATATTTAAATGCTTATATAGATAGAGGTATTGCCATTATATGCATTGGATTATTGATTGTGAACTTTTTTATGTTATATCTGTACAATTTATTACTTCGTTCTGTTGAGCAAAAATATGAAACAGAGATGCTCAGGCGAAAGATGCAGATTTATGCAAGCCAGTTGGATGCCATTCTGCAAAACGAGGAAAGGATAAAAATTTTACAACATGATATGAAACACCACATGAATGAAATAAAGCTGATGGCAAGCAAACATGGTGTAGTGGAAATACAGGAATACATAAACCACATGGAAGACTTTATTCAAAATCCGAATGAAATAGTGGACTCCGGAAATATGGAAATTGATAGTGTACTAAATTATATGTTGCAAAAAGCCAGGAGGGAGCTTAAAAAAGTTACTGCAAATGTGATGATGCCAGAGAAGATTAAACATTCTTTTGATATCAATATTTTGCTGGGAAACTTATTGGAAAATGCAATTGAAGCAGCCAGACAAACTGAAGAAAAGTATTTGGGCGTTGACATTGCAATAAAAAAAGGGGTATTGAAAATTCAAATAGAAAATACTTATATATCTGAAAATATTGTTAAGGAGAAACGAGGGAGCGGAACAGTTTTTTTAACGACCAAAAAGGCAAAAGAAAAGCATGGCATCGGATTAAAAAGCGTAAGAAAGATTGTGGAAATGTATAACGGCACTATGGAGGTCACGCCACAAAATGATATATTTTGCGTCAAACTGATCTTATACATGTCAAAATTGGAAAATGGAATATAGTGTTAATAAGAGCATGATGGTATTTCAATCATGCTCTTATTAATTTTTACAAAAACATATATCAATTATTACATGAAACGGCGCAGAACACTCTTTTGTGATAAAGTGATGCAGAAAATTAATATGGAAGGAAAGATGAGCATGGAAAGGATAACAAGAATTGTCTTAATATTGGTTATGATAGTTCTGCTCATTTGTATTTATATCAAATTAAAAGAAAGGTACTCTGCTGAAAAGGAAAGCTTTTCTGATTCTGAGCAAACGGTATTGGGTAGTTCTGTTTCGGACACAGATGAGTTTGCATCTGCTATTTCTGATAAGCCGAACCCAGATACAAATACGGGTGCTGATGAGATTTTCAAAGATGTTCTTCTTGGGGACGCCCAATTTCGTTATCCCTCTGATGGAAAAATCGGAACTATAACTATAGCGGATGTACCGTCACTCTTTGATGCAGATGACCCTTTTATGAAGATTTGGCAGTTTGCTATAGATGATTTGAATGGAGATGGGGAAGATGAAGTCATTCTTTTTGTAGTTGGTGCGGCTGGTGACACAGGCGGAAAGGTAATTCTTCATCAAGCTGGTGATATGGTTTATGGTTATATTACTGATGACAGAACTTTAGTGGATTTGAAAACGGATGGAACCTATAATTTTTCAGATCCAACAGGGGTAACTGAGGCGGGAATTGCGGCTATTACCGCTTTTTCTGAGATTGGTTATACAGTAGATAAAATATCCTATGAAACCGGAACATATGAAGGCTGGAATACTTTTGTAGTAGATCATCAACCTGCCACAGAGGAAGAATATCTGGATGCAGTTTCCAGGCAAGATAAAAAACAAAATGCAGAGTGCTATGATTTTAATGATGAAAATATTAACACTTTGTTTTAGATGATTGGGCTGCTTTGGTTCAAGTGGGATTGTTTGTGCTGTATAGTTGGCGTTTACATGTAAAAACGAATAGCTATAAATGAAAGGAAAAATGATGAAGAGGTTAAGGGAGTTATGGTTTCAAATTCATGGAAAACATAGCAGATGGGCATTTACATCCCATGCTGTAACCTGGGATGAAATTAATGCCATATTGGATTTGGTCCCGGATGCGACACCTTACTTTTCTGTACAGGATGATGAAATTATTCATATCATCAATGAAGAGGCGGGAGCTTATTACAGTGGGCAGAAGAGTGCAGATGATGTGATAAGTATTATACAAAACCGTGTTCAGCTATATGTGAATGAAAATAAGTGAATATCAGTATAAGTAATAAGATTTGCAGAGCAGCCTGAACATCAGCAATCGACAGATTAACCGTAAAGTCCAAGTATCTCTTGAAAAAAGAACGGCTCTAAACGAGCCGTTCTTTCATTACCATCCGCTCAAACTCATCCGCAGGGACGGGTTTGGAATACAGATATCCCTGGAGGTATGAAACCCCTATCCTGCGTATGATATCCTGGATTTCCTCGGTTTCTATGCCTTCAGCTATGGTCTGGATGGAAAGCCGTTTGCACATGTCCACGACGCTCTCGATAATAGCCATATCCGTCATATTTCCCTCACAGACCAGACCGCGTACAAATTTCTGGTCTATCTTCAGGACATCCATGCTGACGTCATGCAGTAATCCGAAGGACGCATACTCCGTCCCGAAATCGTCCATGGCGATCTTAAAACCGAGTTTTCGCAGCTTGCCGAACTGGCGGGAAAGCATTTCCGTGTCCTCGGCGTTGCAGCTTTCCGTCAGTTCCACCATGACAAACCTGGGATTCACCTCTAATTCCCGGGCTTTCTCGATCAGCCGGTCAATAAATTCCCCATCCATCAGCTGGATATAGGATACATTGAAGCTTACGCCTATGTTTGTATATTTTTTCTGCCACATGGCGGCATGGCGTAGAGCCTCCTCCATGACCCAGAAACCCACTTCCCTGATCTCCCCGCTGTCTTCCAGAAGCTTGATGAATTCATAGGGCGTGGCGTCCGGTATTTCCGGCGTCTTCCAGCGCAGCAGGGATTCGCATTCGATGATCTTCCTGGTCTTTGCGTCAAGTATGGGCTGGAAGTACAGTTCAAATCCCTCAAAATTATTATGTATGCTCCTGGTCAGCGCTTCATGAAGCTGCCTTGCGCGATAATGGCGCTGGGAAATTTTCTCGGAAAACTCCGCGATCCATCCCTGCTTCATTTCCTTGGCATATTCCAGCGAGTGCTCCATGTTGCTCATCAGCGTGTTGAAGTCCGTTCCGTCCTCCGGGTAGGATACAAGGCCTGCGGAGACGGAAAAGCTTTTCAGCCCCCTGATATTGGCGCAGCGGTTGTTCACCTTTTCAAAAAGTTCATGTAATTTATCCTTGGAGCCATTGGGCGACAAAACAATAAACTCATCTCCTTGAAAACGGTAAACCCTGTCGTCTTTATCCGCAAACTTTTCAAGGCATTCCGACAACGCAACCAATACTTTGTTTCCGTACAGAAAACCGTTTGTATTGTTGATCGCCCGGAATGCGTTGATCCCCAGCAGGAGGATCGCGCCGCACCCTTTGGAAAAGTCGTATTTCTGCATTTCATATCCCGTCAGCAGGTGGGTAAGCGTGTCATACTTATTCTGGTTGTCAAGCCGCGTCATGATACCCGCGAAAACAGCGGGAAGCCCGTCCTCCCCGGTGATAACGCTGCCCTTGCATTCCAGCCACACATAGTCATTGTATTTGTTTTTGGCGCGGTACTGGCAGCTGTGGCGATTGGACGCGCCGGAAAATACAGCTTCAATATCCTTAAGATACAGGGCGCGGTCGTCAGGATGTATATGCTCCATCCATTTGGCGCCGGCGCCTTCCATATACTCGCCTTCCAGGTTAAAATAGTCCACGCTGTTTTTGGACCATCTGGACAGATCCGATTTCATATCGCATACATAAATGTAAATATTGTCCGAAGCGTTTGCAAAGGATTCAAACAGTTCGTTCTTCAAAATATCATGCGCCATATATAATTACCCCTTTCAATGAGATGAGTTCGCAATTTTAATATTACCATTTTACCATGCTTTCGATAAAATGGAAATGTAAACCTTTCAGGAATCCAATTATTTTTTCATGATCGGAGCAAACTTTTTAATAGCCTGAAACGTTTATTTATTAGAAAGAGTCACAGACTTCCATCTGGGAAAGGAGAAGCTTTGCAGGACTACGAACTGATAAAGCGCATTCGTCAGGGCGAAAAGCAGCTGTTTGGGCAGCTGGTGGAGAAATATTATGACGATGTTTTCCGCTACTGTTATTACCAGACCGGGAACGAGCACACCGCCTACGACTGCACGCAGGAGACATTTTATCACCTGATGCGCTTCCTCGACAATTACAGAGAGCGGAATCACTTTAAAGCCTACCTGATCCGGATTGCGTCAAATGTGTGCAGGGACTATTTCCGCAAAAGCAGCCGCCACACTGGCAGGGAGGTATCTTACAGTCAGTGGGAGGAGCCCGGCGAACCACCGCAACAGACTGCGGAAATTCCCCCGTCCACGCCCGAGGCGGAGCAGGAAACCCTGCTCCGGCTGTCCGTCAGGGAGGGGCTGATGCATCTGCCGGAATCCCAGCGGGAGGTTATCGTACTTTATTACTATCAGGGCTATAAACTGCGGGAGATCGCAAGTCTCACCGGCGTCCCGCTGTCAACCGTAAAGACGCGGCTCTATGCGGGAACGGAGAAACTGAAGGAATATTTAAAAGAAGAAATTTAGGAGAGACGGAACTGGATACAGTCTCGCATCGGAGACGCCCGAAAGAAATTTTTAGCTGCGGTTTGGGCAGATGAAATTTCTTTCTGAGCGGGGGCGTCGCAGAGGAGAGACGGAACTGGAATGGAGGCCCCTTTATGAAAAAAGATCCCGAACTGGAAAAGCTGCTGCAAAATGATACGCCCCCGGAAATCGACGCCGATATCCGAAAGCGCCAGATCATCCGGCTGTCCGGGGACATTCAGAATATGGATTATCTTCCTCCGCAGTCCTTTACAGGGCAGATACTGACACAGCTGTCATTTATCTCCGGCTGGGTCTGGTTTGCACAGGCAGGTATCTTATTTCTGCTGTTTTTCTGCGTGTTCAGGGCCCACCCGCTGCAGGTCGAGATGATGATGCTTTGCCTGTCCCCGGGACTGTCCCTGATCCTGGTCTGGGAAATGACCAAAAGCTTCCGCATGAATATCTGGGAAATGGAGTCCGCCTGCCGCTACAACCTGGCGCAGATCTTTTTCTTCCGGCTTTGCATTTTGTTCGGCGGGGACTTTCTGGTGCTGACGGGGGCGCTTGTTGCCTACCGCATGGCGGACGGCCTGCTGTGGCAGTTCTGCCTGTTCGCGCTGCTGCCCTTTTTCCTGACCAGCGCCCTGTCGCTGTATGCCCTGCGGCGTATCGGAAACCGCTGCAATGTGGCTGTCGCGGCCGCCATTCCCCTGCTGGCGGGAATCCTTGTGACCTGGACAGTCCTTGATGTCAATGAATTTACGACACGTTGGAATATTTCCCTCTCCGGAGGCATTCCCCTGATCACCCTGCTGGCTTTGGCGGCTTTATTGTACAATGCCCTGAAACTCTGCGCCGGGGTGCATCACTTACATGAAAACAGAAAGGAATACGACACATGGAACTTCGAATCGAGAATCTGACCAAACAGTACGGCTCTTTCATTGCCGTCAACGACCTGAGCGTGGTGCTCACCTGCGGCGTCTACGGCCTGCTGGGCGCAAACGGCGCGGGAAAGACTACCCTGATGCGCCTGCTGTGCGATATCCAGCTGCCCACTGCAGGAACCATCCGCTATGACGGCCAGGATATCCGGGAATATGGCGACCGTTACCGCAATGTGCTGGGCTACCTGCCCCAGGATTTTGGCTACTATCCCGACTTTACCGCCATGAAATTCTTATTGTATATGTCCGCCATCAAGGGATTGTCCAAGGGCTACGCCAGACAGCGTTCCCTGGAACTGCTGGACGAGGTGGGACTGCTGCAGGTCAAGGACAAGAAGATCAGAACCTTTTCCGGCGGCATGAAGCAGCGTCTGGGCATTGCGCAGGCCATGCTCAACGATCCCAAAGTGCTGATCCTGGATGAACCCACCGCCGGGCTGGATCCCAAGGAGCGTGTCCGCTTCCGCAACCTGATCAGCAGCTTTTCCCAGAATAAGATCGTCCTGCTGTCCACCCACATCGTGTCAGATGTGGAGTACATAGCGGGGGATATCCTTGTGATGAAGCGGGGAAAGTTTATCCACGAGGGCAAGCCGGATGAGATCATCCACACCGTGGACGGCAAGGTCTGGGAATGCACGGTGGCAAACAGGGATGTGCCCGCCCTGGAGAACAGGTACAATATCGGCAATATGCGCACCGAGGGGGAGAACACCATACTGCGCGTCATCAGTGAGGAGAAACCTTTGGAGAACGCCGTAAACGTTACGCCCAATCTGGAGGATCTGTATCTTTATTATTTCAGCGACGAGGAGGAAAATATAAGATGAAGCAACTGATCTGTTTGGAAGGAAAGAAAATGCTGCGAAAGCCCCTGGTCTGGGTCGCGCTTGCGGGTCTTTTCGTCTTCATGGCCATGATGGAATATTCCTGGGTGGTTCCCGGATACGCCAGCGTGCAGATGGAAGAAGACGGACGGAGAATCGTGATAGAAGGCTTCGATGCCATAGCATTGGATCAGGAAAACTGCGCCCTCTATCATGGACCCCTGACGGACGAGAAAGTGCGTTCCATCATTGAAACCTATGACATATCGGACGCCGCCTGGGAAGCCGGAAATATAGACCCCGACCGGGAAATGAACTATACCCATAACCTACTGTACAATACTCTCTCCGTATGCGGGTTCATCAACCTTGACGGCAGTTACAAGGACGTTACCGTGGAGGATCTCTTCGGAGACCTGGCTCCGGGGCTGGTCATCGGTTACTCCACCGGCTGGGAATGCACCATCAATGTGCTGATGTTTTCCTTTCTGCTCTGGGGATGCGTGCTTGTGGTCATTGTGGCTCCCGTGTTTTCCGAGGAATATACCATCCACATGGACGCCCTGATCCTCACCGGCATCCATGGCCGCCAAAAATGTACCTTGGCGAAGATTATCGCCGCCTTTCTCATCTCCGTCGCAGGCTCCGCGCTGCTCCTGGCCGTGGGCACGCTGCTGATGCTTGCCGTACACGGCAGTGCGGGATGGGACTGTTCGGTGCAGCTGGGGGAACTGGCTTATTTCAGCCGCGTCCCTTATCAGCTGAACTGGCTCCAGCTTTATGGGCTTTCCTGCCTGGCATGGTTCGGTGGGATGCTGGTATTGACCTCCATCGTGCTGGTGGTGTCCGCCCTGGCCAAAAGTTCTTTCAGCGCTCTGGTGATCGCTTTTGTGATCTACGCGGTCCCCATGTTCCTGCCCTGGAATGCGCTGCCTGAGTCACTGGAGGTCTGGGGATACCTGCTGCCCATCAACCAGATGCAGCTGCACAATCTGTTCAGGTTCGATCTGTTCACGCTGGGAAATCTGGCATTCCCGCCGGTATACCTGGCGATTCCGATCACTGTGATCGTGTCGGCGGTGGGGATCCTGTGGTCTAAGAAAGGATTCTCCCAGCATCAGGTGGTATAAAAGTGTGCGCCGTCGGGCACACACCAAAAACAGCCCTGTCGCGCGACGGGGCTGTTCTTTTTCTTTATGCTTCCTGCCTGATTCACTCCGCTGTCTGCTCCTCTGCAGGCTTGTCCTTTTTAAATACAAAAAACTTACTGATGATATAATTTCCAATCATCACAAGCACGGACACGAAGATCTTGGAAAAGCCCTCGTGGATATGCAGGATATTTACCATCAATATCATCATCACCGCATCCAGCGCCCAGGTGGAAAGCCGTCCGCCGGAGAACTGCAGGAACTCCTTCCAGATGTTCGGCTCATGGCTCTTGAATACAAATTTGCGGTTCATGAAATATCCCGCCACAACGCCCACCACCCATGAGATCACGCTCAGCAGGACGTTCTGCCATACGATATCCGCATCCAGAAAGGTATACGCGCATCCAAACCATGCCGCCCAGGAAACGATGGTATTTATCACGCCCACGATCAGGTAGATAATGATTTCTTCGTACTTTACATATAGCGCTTTTATTTTTTCTGCCATTTCAATCCTCATTTCTGTGTAGTAGTATATATCGTCAGTATCTGCATTCCCATAAAACCCATGCTGACATTCTACTACAAATTTGAAAGATTGGCAAGTTCAGGGGAGAACCTGTCCCAACTCCCCTGCCTGAAGGTTTCCTCACGCACTGAGAAACCGGATCATTTCCTGCGCCATATTAAAATAATCTATATCTGTCAGAAATTTTTCATTTATTTCAGCGGGAGCGTCGTTCAGCTTCTCCCATCCTGCCTTTTTATACTCCACCGCCACCTGACTGGAACATCCGCCGACGCTTCCAACCACAAAAACAGGAATCCCGTATTGCCTTGCCAACGCTATCTCTTCACGTATTCCCTCCGTATTTTTATCTTTTTTGATCTTACCTCCCAGACAGACCAGCGCCTTTACATCTTTCCTCTGTATCATTTCCCTGCGCATCTCGCTCAGGCTCGATAACGCGTCGTTTTTCTTTTCCGTTATTTGTAAATTATACTTCTGTTCATACTCTTTCTCTTTTCCCGCGTCCTGATCCAGAAACCATTGCGAGATATACATATTGATCCGATTTTTAAAATCATCCGGCTCCGTCTCTTTCGCAACCTCATAGAAAAGTTCCTGGAATGTGGGATGTGCGCCAAAAGTCAGTTCATATCCACTCCGGATAATTGTTCTCGCAAACAGGATCAATGCGTCCGTAAGGCTTTGCTTATAGATCTCATCAGAATCCGGGAATGCCCCGGAAACCACTATTTCCATCTTTTTCTCCCCTTTCTTCTCCCCTTTCACATATTTATCCCAATAATAGTAAAAATTCTGCATTGTGTCAAACACAATTTCTTCACGGACAATCTTGGCAACAATCCTGTCCGTTAAAATAACCATTGAATCCATGGTTTTACCCTTTAATCTTTCCCTCAGAGCCGCGGCGTCCTTCTCTGTCGGCGTGCGTCCAAAAATCTGATAATACTGCTCGATGTTCCTCTGAGGATAACGATATCCCTTTCTCCTGGCTGAAACATGATAGATCATATTCTGCCTGTCCTCTATCTCCTGGTCGTCACCAAACAGTTTTTTGAACAGTTCCACATATTCCCAGACCTGTCCGGATCTGTCCATGATCAGTTCAAAAGCTTTCTGAAGTATCTGATCGACAAATTCAGTCAGCTTCTTTTCATCATCAAAGTCTTTTGTGTCGCGGCACAGATGAGGTTTCTCCGATGGCTTTATTCTCAACCCCTCAATATCCGCATGATCGATCTGTATCCATAAAACGGGTATATTCCTCAGCAGCGCATATCGTAATTCCTTTAATATCCAGTCGGATTGACCGGATTCCGGCGTATGGATAAAGACAAAGACATCGCACTTTTTCATTTCACCGTCGATCACTTCCTGCGCTTCCTCTCCGGCGCTTATATTCACCACATCCCTGAAAGGATTTGATTCTTTTGCCTGAACGATCATCTTATCATAGATCCGCGCTGTGATGTCTTCCCCATCGCTTCTTTTATGGCTCAGGAAGATCTCCCCGGATTCACAATAACTTGTAGGGAACTCCCTGGCTATGATTTTTCTTGCAAACATTTTTGCCAATGTGCCAATATAGTTCTCATCCAGGTTCCGGCATCGCAGCTGTTCCCATATATCATAACTGTTTTTTGGGGATATGGATCCCATCGGCATCCTGGTTTCCTTATCAAAGGCTATCGGCAGGATCTGCGCATTTTTATTTAGTGCTGTTTCCAAAAACTTACGCACATTTTCTTCAAACGGAACGCTGCCATTGTAAACGATCACAGTTGCTTTTTCATCAAGCCGCTCTTCCATCCGCAGTATGTTCCTGCTGCTGACAATCTCATGTTCAGCCCCATACTCTTCCAGCTGCCCTTTCAGTTCCTGATGAAAAACAGTCGCTTGATCGGACTGTTCCATTGTCAGGTTCGGATTGATAATAAGCACTCCCATCGCGTTCACCTCCTGAGGTTCATCATATTTTTTTACCATTCAGCCAGTCCCTTAACGTAATATGCCTGTTGGACTTCTGATCGTAAACCAGGAACTCCTTGTCCGGGGAATCGCCCTCCTGATCGTATCTTAAATAGGGGTATAATCCCAGGTATTCCTGTCCCTTGAATTCCCCGGCCTCCATAATGGGCAGGATGCAGCACCGGTTACTCTTTTTCCCGTCAAAATATCCCAATTCCCATGGACACCATTTGGAGGATGAAATATTGACCGTCGAAACATATGCCAGACCCTGCGAGGCGTTCATCCTTTTCTTTAACGTCTCCGCCGTCTGCTGTGTCACATGGCTTCTGTCCAGTTCCGTATCTTCAATCCAGTCCACATAGACCGCATATCCGGCGTCAACAAACAGATCGACCAAAGACAGAATCAGCGTTTTATCCAGGGAACTGTGCGACAGGAAAACATCGTACTTGTTTGCCTCGCTGCCCGCGCCCCTGCTCATGGCGATCTCCCTGTTCCTGCCCGCTATCCTGTTTTTGGAATCATTTTCCGCCGAAATGTTCTTCTTGCGGGCATTGTCGGCCAGATACTCTTTACTCAGCACTCTCGTGTCGATCTGATAATTCCACTGATAGCCCCTCATAAAATCCCTATGGTATTGCTCCGGCACGGTTTCCTGTACATCATCCAGCGAGCTTTTAGATAACCATTTTGTAAAATCTTTTCCTGTAGGGTCATATTCCACGGTAAAGCAGTGGTCATCCCGCAGGTTACACACGTATGCCGTTACACTGGGGCGTCCGTCCCTGCTCGTCAGGAACAGCCTCTTTAAGGGCTCGGGGAAAAAATTGTAATTTCCCCCATTGACTTTATTGACCCTGAGCCTGCCCTCCATGCCCCTTGCACCGGCCTTTTTGTTATCTTCGGTATAGACCCTTACGGCTTCTTCCTCTTTGCATAAAAATCCCAATGTCTCATAATATTCTTTGTCATTGGCAAAGTACAGCCTTTCTCCCCAATTAAGTCTTGGCATATGGATCCTCCTTGGTATGTTATGATTGTCACTATATCTGGTTTCAATTCGCAATTTAGCGTTCAATTAATCGTATTATATTATCATTTTAACACATAACAAGCCAATCATCAACATCAAATAGCACTGTATTGAACCTTTTTGATCTATTATTACGGATTCACCACATTCCTCTCCTCCCCACGCAGGAACGCCTGTATGTTCCGATAAACGCCCTCCACGCATCTGGCGCGGGCTTCCACGCTGGCCCATGCCAGGTGGGGCGTGATGATCAGGCGGCTGCTGTCTTTCAGGCGGCTTAAGGGATTGGTCAGTTCCAGGGGTTCTTTTTCCACCACATCCAGCCCCGCTGCCTGGATCTCCCCCGCCTCCAGCGCTTCGTACAGGTCATGGTTATTCACCACCTGCCCCCTTGCCACATTGATCAGGATGGCTGTGTTTTTCATCTTTTTCAGAGCCGCACGGTCTATGAAATTGCGGGACAGATCGCTTAAAGGACAATGCAGGGACAGGTAATCGCTTTCTTTCAGCAGCGTATCCTTATCCACCTGCGGGTAGTCCGTACAGGTGCTGCGCCCCGTGATCGAGTGAAAAATGACCCTGCACCCGAAAGCCTCCGCGATCTTTGCCACGCGCCTGCCGATGTTTCCCATGCCCACAATGCCCCAGGTCTTTCCGTCCAGTTCATAAAAGGGAATATCAAAGTTGGAAAAGCGGTCTTGGGCGCTGTATTCGCCGGACTTGACATATGTGTCATAATGAATCAGCTTCTGACTGAGGGCAAGGGCAAGCGTAAAAGTGTGCTGCGCCACCATGGCGGTGGAATAATCCACCACATTGGTGACCCTGATACCCCTGGACTTGCAATAAGCAAGGTCGCAGTTGTCATATCCCGTGGCAAACTCGCAGATCAGCCTGACATTGGGCGCGTCCTTCAGCGTCGCCTCATTCATGGGCGATTTGTTGGCAACGATGATATCCGCCTCCCTGACGCGCTCCCGCACTTCCTCCGCCGTCACGGTATTGCGGTAGACCGTCACCTCTCCGAGATCGTTGATGCTGTCCACGGACACATCAGTACCTACGCTGTTTCGTTCCAAAATTACGATTTTCATCCCTATACCTCTTCTTTCCCATGGGTTAAATAATTTGATCTCTTCGCAGGTTCGCCTGCGCTAAAAATTCATAATGCACCCTGCCAATGGGCAGGGTGCACCTATTATCTTTCCTGTTTTATGCTTACAGTCTCTTCAGCAGTTCCTCCCTCTGGGCCTCGTAACCGGGCTTACCAAGGAGGGCGAACATATTCTTCTTATAGCTTTCCACGCCAGGCTGGTTGAAAGGATTCACTCCCAGCAGATAGCCGCTGACGCCGCAGGCAAACTCGAAGAAATAGAACAGTTCGCCAAGGTAGAACTCGCTTACCTCGGGCACGTTTACCATAAAGTTGGGAACCTGTCCATCGGTGTGTGCCAGGATAGTGCCGTTCATGGCGCTCTTATTGACGAAATCAACGGTCTTTCCAGCCAGATAGTTCAGTCCGTCAAGATCTACCGGCTCCTCGCCAATCTTAATTTCCTCGCGGGAGGTCTCTACATTGATAACAGTCTCAAACATGATCCTTGCGCCGTCCTGGATGAACTGTCCCATGGAGTGCAGGTCTGTGGTAAGGTCAACGCTTGCGGGAAGCAGACCCTTGTGATCCTTGCCCTCGCTCTCGCCGTAAAGCTGCTTCCACCACTCGGATA
>JAMPAC010000001.1:386857-424625 GCA_023667395.1 Blautia sp.
ACAAAAAACAATAGGGGCATTTAAAGGCTGTATAATTAGAATGAATTATACTAGAATTGGTGACAATAGAGCATATGTTCAAATTGGTAGTTCAGTAGCCGCTGCCGCTGGAAAGATGGGCGCTAACAGTTTATTGCAATTTGCTCATATGGTTCGGAAATCTGAGATAGATTGGAGAGAATTAACATTTGATGGGATAATATCAGCACTTGAAACAAATAATTTTACAGAAGAAGAATTGTTGGAAATATGGAAAAAAGCTGTGGATTATTTTGCATTAAATAAATATGCAGAACCATATGACAATACAAATACTAGAAGAAAAATTTATTGTGCTGACATTCATGAAGCGATTAGATTGTGCGCTAAGAGATTAAATTATTATGAATTGGATAATAAAATGAGTAAAGTAGCGCAGCTAGAATATGAGCAGACACGATTAGAGCGTTCAGAACATAGTTGTATTATTCCAAACAGATGGTATGAATCGGAATATTATCCATATATGAATGATTTTTTGCGCGACACAGAGCAGATGACCCTTGATGAAATGTTTTCCTTTATAGAAATGAAATTTGAACAGAATGATTTTTATTGGGACTATGTTAAGTTTTTTATTCAGAAAGCAAAAAATACGGAACCTCAGTATATTTTGAAGTATAAACCACATATTATGAAAATGCTTGATGAAAGAGAAATGAATAATTTGTATTATGATGGGTGTAATAGACTATATGAAGTATTTTTTCAATATATGGATGAAGACGAAATCACTGGTGTTTTAAAACGCATAATAGATACTTACTATCATTATAAAAATAAAGGATGGGAATCTATAGATTTTGGATTGATGAATGATTTAGATGATTTTACTTTTTCTTTGTTTTCTCGTTTTACTTTGGAAGACAATATACGAGCACTGCATATAATTTTGAAAATGCATTGTTTGTGGTTAAGTGGAACGGAAACTTTGAAAGTTAAAGAAGTATATCAATTAAATAACATAGGTGAAATCAAAGGGTGGTGTGATTTCTGTAATGAGTTGGATAACATAGGTGAATGTTGATATAACTTTTTTACACCGGGCTGCGGTATGTCTTTGACATATCAGATGTGCGGTTGTTTCCCGCAGCTATGGGAGATGAAAGAGGAACATCAGGAAGCGGTACTTGACCGTTTGGAGCAGATTTACGAGGATACCAGCAAAGAAGCCGGATTCATGGACAGGATCAGGGAGATTGTGTCACACATAGCAGGTGACTGCTATAAAGCGTTTGCTTCGGACATGGAATATCTGAAAGAGGGAAGTTTCTTGGAGAAACTTGACGAGTTGAATATCGGGGTGCATATCCGGGAAACGCTGGAGGACAGTATCGCCTACACTGTTTTGCGTTTGAATGGGGAGTGCTTATGGTTGATGAATGGAGTAGATTAGCAGATTTATTTGTGAATCTGATTAAAAAGTATGCATCAGATTTAGGCATTGAAAATATGCCTGATATAGAAATAAACAGTAGCATGGAAAATTTGTTTTTGAAATGACACCGATGATGTGGACGGAATAAATACATTTTATCTAAACTGACTGTATAAGACGAAGAGGTAATGAAATGGATTATGAAAATAGCATAAATGGAAAGTCGAATATTATCATATATACAACGGAAGATGGAGTGTCAAAAATTGAGACAACTTTTGATGGCGATACTGTTTGGCTTTCAATTGATCAAATGGCGGAACTCTTTCAGAGAGACAGAAGCGTAATAGGAAAGCATGTAAGAAATATTTTCAAGGAAGGTGAATTGCGGAAAGAAGCAGTGTGGGCAAAATTTGCCTATACTGCTTCAGACGGAAAAATTTATGATGTTGATTATTATAATCTTGATGTTATTATTTCCGTTGGCTATCGCGTCAAATCCAAACGCGGCACACAGTTCAGAATTTGGGCAATGGGAATTTTAAAGGAATATATGCGTAAAGGATTTGCATTGGATGACGAACGGCTCAAAAATTTGGGCGGCGGCGGTTATTTTAAGGAACTGCTCGAACGAATCAGGGACATTCGAGCATCTGAGAAAGTGTTTTACAGGCAGATTTTGGAAATCTATGCGACAAGCATTGATTATGATCCCAAAGCCGAAATATCCATACAGTTTTTTCAAAAAGTCCAGAATAAAATTCATTATGCTGTACATGGGCAGACAGCGGCGGAAGTTATTTATACAAGGGCGGATGCAGAAAAGGAATTTATGGGGCTTACCACATTTGTGGGAAATCAGCCGACTTTGCGGGAAGTGGTCATTGCCAAGAATTATTTGAGTGAAAAAGAACTTCGTGCAATGGGGCAGCTTGTATCGGGATATTTGGATTTCGCGGAAAGACAAGCAGAGCGGGAACAGGCTATGACAATGAAGGATTGGGCAAAGCATTTAGACCGTATTCTCACTATGAGCGGAGAACAGTTGTTATCGGGAAATGGAAACGTGACTCATAAACAGGCAGTAGAAAAAGCAACCGAAGAATATAAAAAGTATAAGGAGCGCACATTAAGCGATGTGGAACAGGACTATTTAAACTCTATAAAAATATTAGGAAAAAAGACAGACAAAGATTGAAAAGTGCAACGTCCGTTGCACAAATGGAGATAATAAGATGCAGAGAGGAAAAATAAAGGTTTATACTTATACAAGGGTATCTACAGCCATACAGATAGACGGTTATTCCTTAGGGAAAGACCACCGAAATTCCATGGTTTTAAATAGGAGAAACGCATATTCCCCCATTCCCCCGCATAAAATATATCATGAATCTTAGATTCATGATCGCCATTTGCCGCTGGCCGAACATGCAGGCATGTTCTTCTCGCTAACGCTTATTCTATCAGATCTCCGGGTACATCTCTTCCAGATGCCTCATGATGATATTACGGTTGGACGAGCGCAGCCCAGCAGCGGTGTTTTTCAGCCACTGGATCTTTTCACTTTCCCGCCGGGATACATAGTAGTCCGCCAGCTGGTAATAGGTGCGGCTGATATCGGTCTGGGTGCTGATGGCGAATTCCATGAGTATGGCGGCTTCTTCCGTATGGCCTGCACCGATCAGGGTGTCCGCCCATTTCTGCAGGGTGCGGACCAGGAGCGTATAGTTCTGGTCATATTCCGTCAGCACA
This sequence comes from Blautia sp., assembly GCA_023667395.1. GTDB lineage: Bacteria > Bacillota > Clostridia > Lachnospirales > Lachnospiraceae > Acetatifactor. Next base: position 390,027 of record JAMPAC010000001.1, read on the forward strand.
GTGATATTGGCGGTGCCGTATTCCAGTTTCAGGTCAGTGTTTGAATATCCGGTCAGGTTGACGATCTTCTGGGATGTCAGCGACTCCATGAGACCAATGCATTCCAGCACCGTTTCGTCATCCTGCATGATATGGGTGGGAAAAGTCTCCAGCGGAATCCGGATATAGTTCAGATTGTCCAGAGGTTTTTTCCGGACGGAGTTGGCCCGCATCTCCCGTTCCCAGAAACTTTTTTCGTCTTTCTGCTGGCGTTTGTTCTGTCGCTTGACACGTATGGAAACAAAGAGCATAAAAAATAATAAACTTGCCAAAATTCCTATATTCATATATAATATCCTTTCAGAGTTCAAATATATTCAGGAGATATGCATTATGTTCAATTTAAACAATAAAAAGACCAGACAGAAAGTATCGGCGGTGATCATTGCCATACTTGTGCTTGCCATGATCATACCTACTTTAACATATTTTTTTAATTAATTCAATGTGTGCTGCAGATTATGGAAAGGAGTGTCCATGACATGAAGAAAATATTTGCAAAGAAAGCGGCAGCAGTATTTATTATGGTATTGGCGCTTTCTTTTGGGATGACGGTACACGCTGCGGAAAAAGACGTCATCAAGACCGGGATCTTTGCCGGGGATATCGAGTTGTCCGGCATGAGCGCCGAACAGGCGGAAACGGTCTTAAACACATACATAGAAGAATTGCGTGGGACGGAGATCACGCTGCTGGCCGGGGGGAACCATCCCGTGGTGGTGACTGCAGGCGCCCTGGGCATGGAATGGGCAAATCCCGAACTGGTCACCGAGGCGATGGAAGTGGGAATCCATGGAAATGTCATTGAACGCTACAAGATATTAAAGGATCTGGAGCATGAGAATCTGGTATATCCCATAGAACTGGAATTTGATTTTCAGGCCATAAACGATGTGTTGACAAATGAATGCGTAAAGTATGACGTAAAGGCCATAAACACCAGCCTGAAGCGGGAGAACGGCATGTTTCAGGTGGTGGAGGGACAGACAGGATACTCGTTGGATGTGGAAACTTCCATCGATCTGATCTATGATCATCTGACCATGGAATGGGATCATAAGCCCTGTCAGATCGCGCTGGACGTTATGGTGACGGAACCCAGGGGCAGCGCGGAGGAACTGGCGCAGGTAACGGATGTGCTGGGAAGTTTTACCACTTCTTACACCACTTCCAGTTCCGACAGAAGCGCCAATGTGGAGAACGGCTGTCGCCTGATCGACGGGGTCACGCTGTACCCTGGGGAGGAATTTTCCACTTATGAGGCGGTTGCTCCCTTTTCCGAGGCAAACGGCTATTATATGGCAGGCTCCTATGTAAACGGCAAAGTGGTGGACAGCCTTGGCGGCGGGATCTGCCAGGTATCGACTACCTTATATAACGCTGTCCTGCTTTCCGAACTGGAGGTCACGGAGCGGCACAATCATTCCATGATCGTAACCTATGTAAGTCCTTCTGCGGACGCGGCGATCGCGGAGAGTTCAGGCAAGGATTTCAGGTTTGTCAATAATCTGGAGTATCCCATTTATGTGGAAGGCTATACCGAGAATAAGAGGATTACGTTTAATATATACGGAAAAGAGACCCGTGATTCCAGCCACAAGGTAAGTTATGAGAGCGAAGTGCTGGAAGTGATCAATCCGCCTGCGGACAATCTGACTGCGGACGCTTCCCAGCCCGTGGGATACGTGGTGGTTACCGAGAGCGCCCATATCGGTTATAAGGCAAGGCTTTGGAAGATCGTGACAGAGAACGGCGTGGAAGTCAGCCGTGAGCAGGTCAACAGCAGCAGTTATAAGATGACGCCGAGAAGCGCTGTGGTAGGCGTGGCAACGGGCGATGCCCATGCCTATGAGGAGATCATGGCGGCTATCGGGACAGGAAGCGTGGATCATGTGAGAAATGTGGCCGCTGCATTGACTGCGCCGCCGCCACAGTACGAGGACGATTCAGACGATGAATAGGGCAGCGGAGGCCTTTTCATGAACGGTGATTATTATGAAGATCGGGAAAATAGCGACAAATGTTTTAAAACGTTCTGTCTTAAGACAGATTAACGCAAGAAGAGAAGAAGTGGTAAAGGGCGCAGGCATGGGGGAAGACTGCGCTCTTTTCGCGTTTCCCGATGAGGCAATGACCGCATCTTGTGTGCAGGAGGCAGTGTTGACGGTTCCGAAAAACGCAGGGAAGAAATCTCTGGCGGAAGAAGAGAAAGCAGCAGGAGCAGTTGCCCTGACAGGGATGGAGAGAGCAGCAGGAGTAGGAGCCCTGACGGGGATGGAGAAAGCAGCAGGGGAAGTTGCCCTGACAGGGATGGAGAAAGCAGCAGGAGCCATGACAGATCTGGTGGAACAGGATACACCAGGGATAGAATTTATCGCCGAGCAGCGCACCATGACGCAGCTGATCCAGAAATGCGCCAACAATCTGGCGGCGAAAGGGGCGGAACCCGTGGCTGTCCTGCTTACCCTGCTGTTGCCGGAAAGCCTGGAGGAACCTGATCTGAAAGCGCTCATGCAGGAGGCGGACAAGGTCTGTGAGAAACTGCATATGCAGATTGCAGGAGGGCAGACCAGGGTTACGGCGAACGTGAAGGCTCCTTACGGGATAGTTACAGGCATCGGGAAAATACCGACAGGGACTTACCGGAGCCTGAAAGCCGCTGCGCCGGGTCAGGACGTGGTAATCAGTAAATGGATCGGACTGGAGGGCACCGCCTGGCTGGCGAAACGGTACCGGGAGAAGCTGTTGGAGCGGTATCCGGCCTGGCTGGTGGAAGAAGCGGCAGGCTTTGACAGGTTTCTGTCCGTGATACCGGAGGCTGCCACCGCCGTGAAGTCCGGCGTGTGCGCCATGCATGATGTTTCCGAAGGCGGGATTTTCGGGGCGCTTTGGGAACTGGCGGAAAGCGCAGGCGTTGGACTGACCATAGACTTGAGGAAGCTGCCTCTGCGGCAGGAGACGGTGGAGGTATGCGAGCATTGTAATGTAAATCCTTATGAGCTGCTGTCCGGCGGGTGTCTTCTGATGACAAGTGAAGACGGAATCAAGCTGGTGTCTGACCTGGAGGCGGAGGGAATCCCTGCGGCGGTGGTGGGAAAGGTGACGGACAGCAAGGATAGACTCCTGCTCAACGAGGAGGAAGTCCGTTACATGGATCGTCCACAAAGGGATGGAATTTATAAGGTGGAGGGATTCAAATGAACCAGCATCAATATATACGCGTGAAAACAGCGCGGAGGTAGGGATAAGATGAATTAAAATGCCGCTTACGCGGTGGAATGAGAGGTAGAAAATGAGAGAAGAATTATTGACTGTTATTGAAAAGAACAGCCGTATCGATCTAAAGGAACTTGCGGTGATCCTGGGCGTGCAAGAAGTGGATGTGGTGAATGAACTGGCGGCGCTGGAGGCGGAGGGCGTGATCTGTGGTTATCATACCCTGATCGACTGGGAGAAGACCAGCAATGAAAAGGTGTCCGCACTGATCGAGGTGCGCGTCACCCCCCAGAGGGGACAGGGCTTTGACAGCGTGGCGGAACGCATTTACCGTTATCCGGAAGTGCGCAGCGTGTACCTGATGTCCGGCGGCTATGACCTGATGGTGATCCTGGAGGGCAAGACGCTCCGTGAGGTTTCCAGCTTTGTGTCTAATAAGCTTTCCACGCTGGACACGGTGCTGAGTACGGCGACTCATTTTATCTTAAAGAAATACAAGGATCACGGCACCGTGATTTCCCGGATCAAAGAAGATGAAAGGGAGATGATTACGCCATGAGAAATCCGTTAGCAGATAAAGTAGTAGAGATCAAGCCCTCCGGCATCCGCAAGTTTTTCGATATTGTCACCGAGATGAAGGACGCCATATCCCTGGGCGTGGGCGAGCCTGACTTTGATACGCCCTGGCATATCCGTGAAGAAGGCATATATTCCCTGGAAAGGGGCAGAACCATTTATACCTCCAATTCCGGCCTGAAAGAACTCCGTCAGGAGATCTGCAATTATATTAAGAAGAAGCACGGCGTTACCTATGATCCCATGACAGAAGTCCTGGTCACAGTGGGCGGTTCGGAGGCTATCGACATAGGGCTCCGCGCCGTGATCAATCCCGGGGAAGAGGTGCTGATTCCACAGCCCAGCTATGTGTCTTATGAGCCCTGCGCCATCCTGGCGGGGGGCAAGCCCGTGATCATCAATTTAAAGGCGGAAAACGAATTCCGTCTGACAGCGGAGGAGTTGGAAGCGGCGATCACGGACAAGACCAAGATATTGATCCTGCCTTTTCCCAACAATCCCACCGGCGCCATTATGGAGCGGAAGGATCTGGAGGCGATCGCGGAGGTGGTTGTGAAACATGACATATTTGTCATGTCCGATGAAATATATGGCGAACTGACCTATAAGGATAAGCATGTGTCCATTGTGGAACTTCCCGGCATGAGGGAGCGCACCATCCTCATCAACGGATTTTCCAAGGCTTATGCCATGACCGGATGGAGGCTGGGCTATGCCTGCGGCCCTAAAGAAATTTTGCAACAGATGACCAAAATTCATCAGTTTGCCATCATGTGCGCGCCCACCACCAGTCAGTATGCTGCAGTGGAGGCGCTGAAAAACGGTGACGATGATGTGGCGGAGATGCGCACCGCATACAACCAGCGGAGGCGGTTTCTGATGAACGCTTTTCAGGAGATGGGGCTGGAATGTTTCGAGCCTTACGGCGCTTTTTATGTATTCCCCTGTATCAAGGAGTTTGGCATGACCAGCGATGAATTTGCCACAAGGTTTCTGGAGGAAGAGAAAGTGGCGGTGGTGCCGGGCACGGCATTCGGTGATTGTGGGGAGGGTTATCTGAGGATCTCCTATGCCTATTCCCTGGAACATCTGAAAGTGGCCATCGGCAGGCTGGAACATTTCATCAACAGACTGCGGGAAGAGAAGAAAGGCAATTAGATGCACATTATTTTACATCAGCCTGAGATACCGGGAAATACCGGAAATATCGGACGTACCTGTGTGGCCACGGGTACGTCCCTTCATCTGATCGAACCGCTGGGCTTCCGTCTGGATGAAAAGTCCATCCGCCGGGCGGGAATGGATTACTGGAAGCAGTTGGACGTGACCAGATATATGAATTTCGCGGAGTTTCAGGACAAGCATCCCGGCGCGAAGATCTGGATGGCGACCACAAAGGCGAAGCGGAGTTATACGGAAGCTGCCTATGCTCCGGATGATTATATCATGTTCGGAAAAGAGAGCGCGGGCATTCCGGAAGAAATCCTGGTGGAGCATGAGGAAAACTGCATACGGATCCCCATGCTGCCTGCCATCCGTTCCCTGAACCTGTCCAACTCCGTAGCCATCGTGCTATATGAGGCGCTGCGGCAGCAGGGATTCGGACAGATGCAGCAAAAAGGAGAACTGCACAGGTTATATTGGAAAAGCGAGGAAAAACGGGACTGTGATCACAATAGATGAAGTTCAGCAGATCAGCAGCAGATTATCCCAGGAAAATGGGGAAATATATAATGATGATTTGGAGAAAGATATATTCTGTATTGTATATCGTGTTGAGGTGTTTCAACGTAATGGTACTGCCATGATTCATCGTCATGTGGACATAGAATATTCCTTTGGCGAGTATTATGAGATATGTGAAAGAAGTCCCCTGTTTTCGTTTATTTGTATGTTATGTAAGTTGCCTTTGCTACAGGAAGAACAGGAAATCATTCTTTATCAGAAGTGATCTGATCTTAAAAAGAAGCTATAAAAGATCCGCATATTGTGGATACTCGCGCAGGAATCTATCTATGATCTCCGGCTGTTCCCAATAGTGCATGGGGTAGACCTTTTTCACATTGACGGTCTGTAAAAAATACAGGATACCCTGAGCATAGGCGGAACCCAGCCTGGGATCCAGGGGTAAAAAGGCTGCATCCAGGGTGCGGCCTTTCAATTGATTGATCTGGGCGCGGTAGCTGCCCCGCATCTGCTTCCGCTCCTGTTCCGTATCCTCCTCCATCCCCCAATCGTTCAGGTCTCCGGCATGATAGACAGTTCCCTCTTTACATTGCAACAGGAAAGCGACGCCCCTGTCCGTGGAAAGCAGGGTTTCCAGCCGGGTGTCGCAGGGCAGTTCATATGCCTGGCTGTGATACACCTTGATGATCTCCGCGTTCGTCTGCGGGTAGCGTTTTGCGGGGATATCGTTGGGCAGGACGGCATAGACTGTTTTCATTCCCATATCAGATAGCAGGGTGAAGATTTCAGGGTTATAATGGTCTTCGTGGCGGTGGCTGGCAAAGACCAGGATCGGTTTCTCCGCATCCAGTTCCGGCAGCGTTCCCTTATAGTAGTCAAATAAATAATAGCAGTCGGCAGTTTCCACCAGGAAACAGCTGTGGTAAATGTAAGCGATCCTCATAAAACAGTCCTCATATCTTTCATGTTGTCAGGTTCAGGTATTACAGCTATTTACATTCTAGCATAAAAATCCCGGTTTTGAACAAAATAATTTGTAACAGTTCGGCCATGCAGAAATGATGGTACAGATTGCCCGTGGGAGCTTGCTCACTAAGGGCGAACTGCACAATCATTTCTATAGGGCAGACGCCCGACATGAAATAAGTTGCCGACAATAGTGTTGATTTATTGGTGAAAATGTATATTTCGGCAACTTATGAATGGCATGGCTGAACTGTTGCAATAATTTGCAGACCAAAAAGCGCGGAGAGAAAGAGAGTCGTGCGGGAACGTTTCCCTGAACGGAGAACAGGGAAAGGTTATGCGTCCTGAAAGAAAGGGGTGGCGGACAGGATGAAGTTTGATCGGAAAGCGCCGGGGGAGGGAGTGGAGGCAGTCTGCAGGCTGGAAAACGGAAAAGCGGTTATAGAGTGGAATTTTGCTTTCCTGAAAACGGAGCAGGAGAGGGCGGGCAGTACCCTGCTGCTTACCCTGCGGGACAAGGCAGGTCAGACGGCGCTTCTGTGTATGCAGAAAGCGGATGAGGAAGAACTTCTGGCGTCCGTGCTGCTGCATCCCCATCTGTGGGACTGTGAAAATCCCTATTTGTATGAGGCGGAGGCAGTCTTACAGGATTCCATGGGGAAAGAGACCGACCGCCTGAAAAAACAGGTTCCCATACGCGAACTGCGCAACCATCCCCGCAGGGGCTGGCTGCTGAACGGCGGGGAGTTTGTCCTCAAGGCGGTGGAGTATACGATCCCGCAGCATACTTCCCAGGCGGAGAAAAAACAACTTGTCCTGAATGATTTCAGGCTTTTGAAAGAGATGGGCGCGAACTGTATCCACACGGAACCATCCCTGAGGAAATTGTGTGAGAGGATGGGATTCCTGACCTGGCAAAAAGAGATGGCGGCCATGGGAGAGAATCTCCCGCGCCCGACCGGTTCACTTTTTTACCGATATAAGGCGAAGTGGAACGATGAACCCTTTGTCTATATTGTACCGGAGAGCATTTCCGTGCTTCCGTCGAGGAATCTGAGTGTGACGGTGTACAGCAACTGCAGCCGTGTGGTCCTCTATTCGGACGGGGAACTTTTTGAATTCCAGTCGGGAAGTGAAGCGTTCATTTTTCAGGAAGTTCCGGCGAAAGGCCCCTGCGTTATGTTGTCTGCGGAGGGGGACGACTGCGGCATATCCCTGTCTGTTCACAGGACGTTTATCCGCTCCATAAACGACAGCTTGCAACCGTGATGAAATACAGTCGCCACCTCATAATTCTTGACAAGTATGCTAGTTACGAGTACCATGATTATAAGGGGTGAAGTCCCTTAGCATATAGATAAAACATCTGAACAGGTGGAAGGAGCCCTATGTTATTTCATAATGAAGCATTCACAATAGATAATCTCTGGGAAAGAATCGTGGAGCGGGAGGGTCAGAGTTTTCTGACAAAGAAAGGCCTGCCCTTTACCTATACGATCAAGGGCGGAGAACTCTTCACAGACAGGCGGGAACGTTCCATCACCAGGAGCACTTTTGAAAAGGCCTATGAAAAGCTTCTCCGGGATCAGGTAGGAGAAGGGGCGCCCAGGAAGATCGTGGGTCCAAAGACCCTCAATGTTTACGGCGCGCCCTATGTGTGGGCGGTATTTACCGGCATTGGCATGATCGAGGAAGAAGTATATATTCAGGAAGAAATGCATTTTTAGGGCAGGGCGTCCTACATCCAGAAAGCGATCAGGTACATAGCCTTGGAAAACAGATCGGGACGGGTTTCCATCAGGGAGTGCCCCGTATCCACAAAGAAGAACATTCCCTGGAACATTACCTCCGCAACAAAACAGAGTAATAATAAAGTGGTGAACCATTTTTTCATATATGGTTTCATCATTTTTTTTGTGGAAAAAAGGATCCAGACGGAAAGCAGCGCAGCCAGCATGATAAACAGTGAAAAGTCATTATAATACCGCCACAGGATGCCGGCCATTTCCGTGTCTGCCACCAGGATTGCCAGGGCGGAAATCAGGCTGCCAATGGATATCATGCAGGGAACCTTATGGGCGTTGTCAAAGTGCTTCCGCAGGAAGATCGCAGGAAGCGCCAGCCATGGAAACAAATGTGCCGCGAATATGCCGCCGGGGGTATACTCCTGGATCGTGACGCCCATATATTGTGAGCGGGTATACAATGCTTCCACAAAGGGAAATTTAGTGATCAGCCTGACAGGCTGGAACAGGTAGACAAAAATGCCGAAAGGAATCCGCCCCCATGCCCAGCCGCGGTATCTCATGTCATTGGTGGTCAGATTGTAGGAAGCGCCAAAGTCAAAGACCGATCCAAAGCGGGCCTGGTTGTAGTACATTAAAAAGGCGGCCACGGCCAGGATAGGGACAGCGGCGGCCAGAACGGCACGCCTGCCCTCTTTTGTCCGGTAGAATTCCCTGGAGAAAAGGTACCGGCCAAAGAGGATTACCGGAAAGACCATGAACAGCAGCAGTTGGGGGCGGCATCCCGCCGTAAGAGCGGTCAGGAATGCCCCTGCCGCCAGATACTTCAGGGAGATATGGTCTTTTTCATCCGCCCGGAGAAAGCACCATAATCCCAGCATACCCATGGCCAGTCCCGTGGCGATGGGTACGCTGTACATATCAGGACGTTTTGCCATATAGATCAGGTTGCTTCCCATAAGGAAAGTTTCCATGGTCAGGAACCATGCGCCAAGGGAAAGCCTGGGGAACCATTTTTTGATCGACTCATGCAGGACGCCTATGATCCCCAGGAGCAATAGGGCCAGCGCAAGGAACATGGCGATGTGGTTGGGAAGGGCGCCGCCTGTCAGGATATGATATGGGAAATAAAACAACAGGACGGGGACTACGCCGAAATAGACATAGTACTTTCCGTCAAAGTAAGCCGTATCCCAGAGATAAGTCGCATTGTTCCTGATCAGGATATCCTCCCGCTGATCCAGGTCATAGGGGTTGACCATGCTGCTGAAAGCCTCCGCAGGTTCCTCCAGTAAGGCCATGAACCCTTCCCGGAAAGATTCCGCCAGTTTCTGATACTGTCGGTGATGTTCCGGTATGTTCCATGTGCAGTCGGGATCCAGCCCCGCCAGTTTCCAGAAGACGGCCAAATGCGCCAGAAACAGGAAAGCCAGCATTGCCGCCCGCAGCGGCGCGGAGATCTTCAGGTAGGCTATGTTGTAAATCGGTGAGGACGGGCGGAAAAGATACAGAAAGCACAGTATGAAAAACAGTCCCGTCATGCGCAGGAGCGAAAAGGACAGGGGAATGACGGGATTCAGGCGGATATCCATGGAAACGGTGGAACCGGCGGGCAGGAGCGGAAGAAAGCGCAGGCCGGTGCAGTTTCCGTACAGATGATAGATGAGGTAACGGCTTTTGGGCTGATTGGACCAGAGATCCTTGACAGGCAGGGAATATTCAAAGCTGTGTCCTGCGTCCGTGACATACTGATAGACGGAGAAGACAGTGGGCAATGTGGAATCCCCGCCATGGACGGTAACATTAAAATATACGGATCTCAGATCCAGGTCAAGTTCCGGGAGGATGATGGAATAGTCGCCGTCACCGACGGAATATGTGCCGTCCTCATTGGGAATGTACGCATCCCCCAGGGTGATCAGTCCGGGAAAAACCTCATGGTTGGGCAGGGTCTGCCAGTGCTTATAATTGAACAGAAAAAGTTCCGCCAGAAAGCTGACTGCCAGGAATAAAATATAGGGGATCAAGTGTTTGTTGTCCGGTTTCCCGCTCATATGTAAAGTAATCCTTTCGGTATCTGTCGTTATTCAGTTTATCATATCTTATAAAAAATTAAAAGTTTGAATTGACTTTTCCGGTGGAATTATGTTATATTTTGAACGTGTGGAAAACAGATAGTTTGGAGTCTTCCATGCAAATATTTTGGCAACGGTGTTGCCTTATTGATGGAGTTAGAAGCTCAAATTTTATAAGTTGGTCACTATAAACCGGTGCTGATGCACACCTAACTTGTGAAACGGTCAATAAGAGTAGTAAAAGTAAAATATTTGCTATATAGACTCTAAAAACCACATATCTGTTTCTTTGATTTTCAGGACAAGTGACGGTAGGCGTACTTGTCTTTTTTTGTTACCGTAAGAACCCTCTGGGATTCACCTGGAGATAGAAATGAGGACAGCCATGAGCGAGAAGATTTCCCTGTACGGATTCAATAACCTGACCAAGTCGTTGAGTTTTAACATTTATGACGTCTGTTACGCAAAGACGCAGCGCGAGCAGAGAGACTACATTGCCTATATTGACCAGCAGTATAATTCCGAACGTCTGGTCAAGCTGCTGACCAACGTGACGGATATGATCGGCGCCCATGTGCTGAACATATCCAGCCAGGATTATGAGCCTCAGGGCAGTTCCGTGACGATCCTCATCGGCGAGAAGAGCAAGATCCCTGCCGGCGATACCACGGTGGCGCATCTGGACAAGAGCCATATCGCGGTGCATACTTATCCTGAGTATCATCCGGAAACCTGCCTGGCCACGTTTCGGGTGGATATCGATGTGACCACCTGCGGGGAAATCACGCCCCTGTCCACGCTGGACTATCTGATCGGATCCTTTGACTCGGATATCATCACCATGGACTACCGGGTGAGAGGGTTTACAAGGGATCTGGGCGGACACAAGCTGTTCATGGATCACCGGATCACGTCCATCCAGGATTATATTGCGGGAGAGACGCGGCAAAAGTATGACGCCGTGGACATCAATGTGTATGAGGCAAATATTTTTCACACGAAAATGCTGATCAAGGATATCGATCTGCAGAATTATCTTTTTAACAGCGACGTCTATGAACTGCCGCCCAGGACAAGGCTGGAGATTATGGATAACCTGCGGAGAGAGATGATCGAGATATTCAGCGGGAGAAACGTGTATTGACCGCAGGGCGGTTTGGCGAAAGGCAGCAAAAGTATGGGTCGATATGATCAGGAGAGAGCCCCCATCTATGAGGCGTTGGAAGAATTCAGGAAAAACAGGATTGTTCCCTTTGACGTGCCGGGGCACAAGAGAGGCCGGGGCAATCCGGAACTGATACGGCTTCTGGGGCAGCAGTGCGTGGGGATCGATGTGAATTCCATGAAACCCCTGGACAATCTGTGTCATCCCGTTTCCGTGATCCGCGAGGCGGAGGAGATGGCTGCGGAAGCGTTCGGCGCGGCATACGCGTTTCTGATGGTGGGGGGAACGACTTCTTCCGTGCAGAGTATGGTGCTCAGCGTCTGCAAAAAGGGCGACAAGATCATTCTGCCCAGGAATGTCCACAGAAGTGTGATCAATGCGCTGGTCTTAAACGGCGCCATTCCCATCTATGTCAACCCGGAGATGGACAGTAAGCTTGGCATTGCCCTGGGCATGAAAGTGTCCCAGGTGGAAAAGACCATCCGGGAAAATCCTGACGCGAAAGCAGTATTGGTGAATAATCCCACTTATTATGGAATCTGTTCCGACCTGCAAAGCATTGTGAAGCTGGCGCATGCCCATGGGATGAAAGTCCTTGTGGACGAAGCCCACGGAACCCATTTTTATTTCGGGGAGGATATGCCCGTCTCCGCCATGGAGGCAGGGGCGGATATGGCATCCGTCAGTATGCATAAGTCCGGCGGAAGCCTGACCCAGAGTTCCTTTCTGCTCACGGGGCCGAACATGCATCCCGGATATGTGCGGCAGATCATTAACCTGACCCAGACAACCAGCGCGTCCTACCTGCTTCTGGCAAGTCTGGACATTTCCAGAAGAAACCTGGCGCTGCGCGGGAAAGAGGAATTCCGCAAGGTGACGGCGCTGGCGGAATATGCCAGGGGAGAGATCAACAGGATCGGCGGATATTACGCGTATACGTCGGAACTGATCAACGGGGACAGTATTTATGATTTTGACAAGACCAAACTGACGGTGAATACGCTGGGGATCGGGCTTGCCGGGATTGAGGCGTATGATATCCTGCGGGACGAGTATGATATCCAGATGGAATTGGGGGATATCGCCAATGTTTTGGCCTATATTTCCATTGGCGACAGGGAGCGGGACATAGAACGCCTGATCAGCGCCCTGGTGGAGATCCGGCGGAAATACAGCAGGGACAACACGGGAATGTTCACACAGGAGTATATAGAGCCAAAGGTGGCTGTTTCCCCCCAGAACGCGTTTTACGCGGAAAAGGAATCTCTTCCGCTGATGGAGACGGAGGGACGCATCTGCAGCGAATTTGTGATGTGTTATCCGCCTGGGATCCCGATCCTGGCGCCGGGAGAGGAGATCACGGCGGATATCTTGGAATATATCGCCTACGCAAAAGAAAAAGGCTGTTCCATGACGGGGCCTGAGGATGCGGAAATAAAGAGGCTGAACGTGCTAAAGGAGGTCTGGGCCTGATGTGCACGGAACCGGAATAGGAGGTGTTTCTTATGGAACTGTGGTTTTCAGAGCCGCATACGCCGAATGTCAAATTGTCGATCCGGGTGGACAGGCAGTTATACAGCGGGCAGAGCGAACTTCAGCAGATTGAGGTGTTCGAATCGCCGGAATTCGGACGGTTTCTGGTGCTGGACGGATATATCATGCTGACGGAGAAAGACGAGTTCATCTACCATGAGATGATCGTCCATGTGCCCATGGCGGTACATCCCAACGTGAAAAAGGTGCTTGTCATCGGCGCCGGGGACGGCGGTGCGGTGAGGGAACTGGTGCGCTATCCGGAGATCGAGCGGATCGACCTAGTGGAGATCGATGAGGAAGTGATCAAGGTCAGCATGGATTACCTTCCCAGAGTGTCCTGCGAACTGCGCAATGAGAGGGTGAAGATCCATATTGAGGACGGCCTGAAATTTGTGCGCTCGAAAGAGGACGAATATGACCTTATCATCGTAGATTCCACCGACCCCTTTGGACCCGGCGAGGGATTGTTTACCAAGGAATTCTATGGAAACTGTTATAAGGCGCTGAGGGAAGACGGCATCATGGTAAACCAGCACGAGAGCCCTTTTTACGAGACTGACGCCACGGCCTGTATGCGGGCCCACAAACGGATCGTGGAGAGTTTCCCCATCAGCCGCGTCTACCAGGCACATATCCCCACTTATCCGTCGGGGCACTGGCTGTTTGGTTTTGCTTCCAGGAAGTACCATCCGGTTCATGATATGGATGCGGAGCGATGGCTGGAGAGAGGGCTGGAGACGAAATATTACACGCCGAGACTTCATGCGGGAGCGTTCTGTCTGCCCGCTTATGTGGAGAAACTGCTGCGAAAAGTGGAAGTACATGGATAAACGAACGAAAAGGAGAGGGAAAATGGCTAAAATATTGATCGTTGGCTGCGGCGGCGTTGCCTCCGTGGCGATTCAGAAATGCGCGGGGAAAGCGGACGTATTTTCGGAAATCTGTATTGCCAGCCGCACGGTGAGCAAGTGCGACGCGATGAAAGCGAAACTGGAAGAGCAGGGAACCGGAGCCGTGATCACTACCGCAGCCGTGAATGCGGATGATGTGGATGACCTGATCCGGCTGATCAAAAAGGAACAGCCCAGGGCAGTCTTGAACCTGGCGCTGCCCTACCAGGACCTGACCATCATGGACGCCTGCCTTGCCTGCGGCGTGGATTATATCGACACTGCCAATTATGAGGCGGAAGATACGGAGGATCCCGAGTGGAGGGCGGTTTATGAGAAACGCTGCAAGGAGAAAGGATTTACGGCATATTTTGATTATTCCTGGCAGTGGGCGTATAAGGAACGTTTCGAAAAAGCGGGGATCACGGCGCTTTTGGGCAGCGGATTTGACCCCGGCGTGACCAGCGTGTTTTCGGCCTATGCGCTGAAGCACTATTTTGACGAGATCCACTATATTGATATCATGGACTGCAACGGCGGCGACCATGGTTACCCCTTTGCCACGAATTTTAATCCTGAGATCAATCTGCGGGAGGTTTCCGCCAACGGTTCCTATTGGGAGGACGGCCGCTGGGTGGAGACAAAACCCATGGAGATCAAACGGGAATATGATTTTGCCCAGGTGGGAAAGAAAGATATGTATCTGCTGCACCATGAGGAGATCGAATCGCTGGCGCAGAACATTCCCGGCATCAGGAGGATCCGGTTCTTCATGACGTTCGGGCAAAGTTACCTGACCCATATGAAATGCCTGGAAAATGTGGGTATGCTGCGTACCGATCCGGTATGGTTTGACGGAAAGGAGATCGTGCCGATCCAGTTTTTGAAGGCGTTGCTGCCCGATCCCGCTTCCCTGGGTCCCCGCACGGTGGGCAAGACCAACATCGGCTGCATCTTTACCGGCGTAAAGGACGGCAAAGAGAAGTCCGTTTATATTTACAATGTCTGCGATCATCAGGAGTGTTATCGGGAACTGGGCTCCCAGGCGATCTCCTACACCACGGGCGTTCCCGCAATGATCGGCGCCATGCTGGTGATGAATGGCGTCTGGAAGAAGCCCGGCGTGTTCAACGTGGAGGAATTCGACCCCGATCCCTTTATGGAGGCTTTGAACGAATACGGCCTGCCCTGGGTGGTGGAGGAGAATCCGGTATTGGTTGAGTAAAGGGAAAACAGGATAAAGGGGACTGATATGACTTTTTCAGAACTGCCCACACCCTGCTATGTGGTGGACGAAGCGCTGATCAAAAAGAATCTGAATATTTTAAGGGGCGTGATGGAGCGCACGGGAGCGCATATTCTGCTGGCGCAGAAAGCTTTTTCCATGTATGCGCTTTATCCCCTGATCGGGCAATATCTCCGGGGGGCTGCGGCCAGCGGCCTGTATGAGGCAAGGCTCTGCGCGGAAGAGATGGCAGCGCCCCTGGCGCGCCGGGGGATCAGGTGTGAGAACCATATTTTTTCCCCCGCCTATCGGGAAGCGGATTTTGCGGAGATCTTGGGTTACTGCGACCATATCGTCTTCAATTCCTGGAAGCAGGCGGAAACGTTTGGGGCAAGGGCGAAGGCGGCGGGAAAAAGTATCGGACTGCGCATTAATCCGGAGCGCTCCACACAGGAGGGACATGCCATTTACGATCCCTGTGCCCCCGGTTCCCGGCTGGGAGTGACGAAAGAGAACTTTGTAAGGGCGCGGGAAGAGCAGATATCCCTTTTGGACGGCCTGCATTTCCATACCCTCTGCGAGCAGGATTCGGATGCCCTTGAGATAACGCTGGACGCGGTGGAGGAAAAGTTTGGCGGATATCTTCCTCAAATGAAGTGGATCAATTTCGGCGGCGGGCATCATATCACCCGTGAGGGCTATGACATCCCCCGGCTGGAAAGATGCATACGGAGGATGCAGGAAAAATATGGCCTGGAGGTCTATCTGGAGCCCGGGGAAGCGGTAGCGCTGAACGCAGGGTTCCTGGTCACCACCGTGCTGGAAACGCAGGAGGCGGACATGGGGATCGCCATACTGGATACCTCCGCAGCCTGCCATATGCCGGATGTGCTGGAGATGCCATACAGGCCGCCCCTGCAGGGGAGCGGAAGACCTGGGGAGAAGCCGTACCTTTACCGTCTGGGGGGACCCACCTGCCTGGCGGGGGATGTGATCGGGGCGTATGCCTTTGATCAGCCTCTGCGGGAGGGAGACAGGCTGGTGTTTGAGGATATGGCGATCTACTCCATGGTGAAAAATAATACCTTTAACGGAATGCCCCTGCCTTCCATCGTGCTGAAGCGGGACAACGGGAACTACAGTATGGTCAGACAGTTTGGTTACGAAGATTTTAAGAGCCGCCTGTAAGGCTTTTATATCCGTGTGAAAAAGTAAAGACCCCGGCAGCAGCCGGGGCTTTTACTTTCGATAGGGGGAATTGTGTTTGAAAGTATCTATAGGAACCTGATCATTCAGGATTGCTTTTAGTCGAAGCTGACAGAACCCTAACCTGTGTGTTAAAACTCAACAGCTCCTTTTGTTTATGTATTTATCATACATGGAAAATATGTCCAAAGTTTGACCGCGAACTAAAGGATTTATAAAATTTCTTAAGAAATTATTGTCTACAGCATTTTCTGTGTGATCGCCTCCGCAGTAGCGGAACGCGCATTGGCGCATACCTCGGGATTCCGCTGGCAGAAAAGATAAAAAAGGCACTCGATCAGGAAAAGCTGTCCCAGCTTGGCTGCCACGGAACCGGACTGGAGCGGGCTTTCATTATAACCGCAGAGCAGCACCACGTCCGCAAATTCAGTGGCTCGCGATTTGGGGAAATGGGTGACCAATATGACGGATACATGCTGCTTTCTGGCAGTGCGCATGACATCTTCCATATCCCTGGTGGAGCCGGAATAGGAGAAATACAGGATGACGTCCCGCTTGGATGCCAGCGCGATGCTCATGACCTGCATGTGGGAATCCTCAATATGTACAAACCGGGACGTGGCGGTGGAGAACCGCGCCCAGGCTTCCATGGCCATGACCATGCTGCCACCCTGCCCGAAACAGAATACTCTTTCCGCAGAAGAAAGAAGATCAACCGCCCGGGAGATCTCATCCTCATCCAACAGTTCCATGGTTTCATTCAGGGAAAGAATGTTTGCGGCATGTAATTTGTTGAAAATGGTGTTTGCAGTATCCTCGGAGGTAATGGTATCGGAGGATTCCAGTGGCTCGCCCATATCTGTGACATAAGATGCTTTCGCCAGCGCCAGTTTCAGGTCATTGTATCCTGACAGGCCCAGGCAGCGGCAGAAGCGTGTGATGGATGCCTCCGACACGCCGCTGTTCTCCGCCAGGTTGGAGATGGAAAGATATTGTGTATCATGGGTATTGGAAAAGATGTAGTCCGCCAGCTTTTTACCGGCGCGGGTAAGGGTATGGTATTCCTCCGTGATCTGTTCTAAAATGTTTGCTGCCAAATCAGTACCTCCTTTGTTATAATACGGCGGCGCCCAGCATACCGGCGCGATTGCCTAATTGAGCCTTTTCTATTTTCACGTCATGAAAGGCAGGTATCAGATTTTGATAAAGCTTTTCCCGGATCTTATCCAGCACATAGGTCTGCTCCATGACCCCGCCGCCCAGGATGACGCAGGCGGGATCCATCATGTGGACAATGGTGATCAGGCCGTAAACAATCTCCATGATCCACTGATCCACCACAAGCTTCACGTCGGGTTCATCCAGCCGCGCAAAGATCGCACGGCCGTTTGAAAGGGAGGGATCCAGTTCCATGGCCTTGCGAACCAGCGCGGTGGTGGAGGCATATTTTTCATAGCAGCCGGAAAACAGGCTCTGTTTCGGGTCGCGCTGTTCGGGATGGGTGACGATGGCGCCGAACACGCCGGCGGAGAAACCGTTCCCGGAGTAGAGTTTCCCATCTGTAAAAATAGCGCCTCCCACGCCCGTTCCGTAAGTGAGGCAGACAAAATGATCGATCCCTCTTCCGGCGCCGAAAGCGGCCTCGCCCAAGGCCGCCGCATGAACGTCATTTTCCACGGCGGCGGGAACATGGAATTCCTGCTCCATGATGTCTTTCAGCATGGTGCCGGTGTAGCCGGGCAGGTTTTCGTTGGCGTAGATGATCTTACCCTGGCGGGGATCCACCTGCCCGGCGGTGCTGATGCCGATGCGCTGGAAAGGGAAGTGCTTCCGGTAATCCGCAATCAACTCTTTGGCGCGGTTGACCACATGGACGCTCCCCATGCTTGCCTGGGTGGGTATTTCCCGGATTTCGGAAAGATTTCCCTCCGTGTACAGACCGGATTTGATCGCAGTGCCGCCGATGTCAAGAACCATGGTTGTCATATATTCCCTCCGTTCTGGTGCAGATTTGAAGTTCTGCTTCCGTTGCCGTTCACAGACAGATGTTTTGGCACAATTGCTGTGAACAATGATTTTATGTCTCTGTTGTCGCAAAACGGACCATTTCCGAACGATGAAAGACCTGCTTCAGTTCCAGACCCTGGTTCAGGATCGCCACATTGGCATATTTCCCGGGGGCAAGGCTTCCGTAATCGCGATAAATGCCAATGGCTTTCGCGGGATTGACGGCGGCGCATTTCACTGCGCTGGCAAGAGGGATCCCCATATCGCGAACCACAATGCGGACACATCCCATGAGATCCGTCACGGAACCTGCGATGGTGCCGTCCGCCAAAACAGCCAGGTTTCCCCTGACGGTGACGGTCTGTCCTCCCAGTTCGTACTGGCCGTCGCTGAGCCCCGTCGCCCGCAGGCTGTCGCTGATCAGGATGATCCTGTCGTCGCCGAATATCTTAAAAGTGGTCCGCACCACAGCCGGATGAACATGGACGCCGTCGCAGATCAGTTCCGCCATACAGTGACTGCTGTCGGCGGCGGCGCCGATGGGACCGGGGGCGCGGTGGCTGAAAGGCATCATGGCGTTGTAGGTGTGGGTAAGCTGGGAAGCGCCGCAGGCGAGGGCTTCCCTGGCGGTATCATAGTCGGCGGCGGTATGGGCAAGGGAGATATTGACGCTGCCACTGTTCTCCCGGATGAAGTCCATGGCGCCCTCTGTCTCAGGAGCCACTGTGACCGTTCGGATCATATTGCCGGAGATCTGCTGGAGCCGTTTCAGCATTTCCGTATCCGCAGGGTGGATGTACTTCTCGTTCTGCGCGCCCTTTTTAGCGGGGCTGATAAAGGGTCCCTCCATGTACAGGCCGCAGAGATCCGCGCCGTCCGCGCAGGAGAAATCCCTGGCGGCCCGGCAGATCCCGGACAGCACCTCCTCCGGCATGGTCAGGGTGGCGGGAGTGATGGAAGTCACGCCCCGGCGCAGCTGGTATCGGGCAATGACGCGGAAAGCCTCCTCTGTGCCGTCACAGCAGTCGTTTCCCATGCAGCCGTGAAAATGGATGTCCGTCAGTCCCGGGATCACATAACAGCCTTCTGCGTCCGTCAGGGATTCTTCCCCCTCTGTGGAAAGCCAGGTTTCCTCCGATACGATCCTGTCGTCGCAGAAATAGACCGCTGCGGGCTCGAAAGCGCCCTCCTCCCGAAATACGAGACCGTTTATGATTTTATGTTTTTTTGTCATTTTAATCCTCCATACCTTTCTATGGCTACAGCAGGGAAAGCGCCGCCTCGTCAGCCACAAGGATCACATTGTCATGGAACTGCAGGATGGAAGCGGGCACCTTGGGCGTAACGGGGCCAAAGAAAGCCTTTTTCACGGTCTCGGCTTTATCTGCGCCGGAGACTACCATCAGGATCCTGCGGGCGGACATAATCGTCCCGACGCCCATGGTGTACGCCTGGCGGGGAACGGCTTCCTCAGACGCAAAGAACCGGCGGTTTGCCTGGATGGTCTGGTCGGTCAGGGTGACGCAGTGGGTATCTTTCTCAAAGAAATCGTTCGGTTCATTAAAGCCGATGTGGCCGTTGTGCCCGAGGCCGAGAAGCTGGATATCCACTTTTCCCACGGAAGCCAGGACTTCCTCATATTTCCGGCAGGCGGCGTCGCTGTCGGGCTCTGTCCCGTCCGGAAGATAAGTCCTGTTCAGATCGATGTTTACTTTCTGAAACAGATTTTCATGCATAAAATAGTAATAGCTCTGGGGGTCTTCCCTGGACAGTCCCTTGTATTCGTCCAGATTTACCGTGGTAACCTGCGAGAAATCCAAGTCTCCCCTGCGGCATTGCTCTGCAAGCTGACCGTAAAGACCCAGGGGAGTGGAGCCGGTGGCCAGCCCTAACACACAGTCGGGCTTTAAAGTAATCTGGGCGGAGATAATGTTCGCCGCCTTGCGGCTCATATCGTCATAATCTTTTGTTTTGTAAATTTTCATAATTTACCTGCCTTTCCGCCGCATAAGCAGCATATAATTCATGTAAGACCAGTATATCAGATGTTTCCATATCTTTCAATTAAAAATGTCAAAAATTTTCACATAAAATAAGAAATGAAAATATTTTTCAAAAATCTATTGACAAACGCTGTCTGCGAACTTACAATGAAATTACAAAGCAACACAGAACCACATAATATCAACGATCATTGAGATCATATCAAGAAGGAGGGCTTATTATGAAGAAGCGTAAATTCATGGCAATGGCTTTGAGCTGTCTTATGGCGCTTTCCGCTGTGGGCTGCGGAGGCGACGGAAACGCATCCGGCTCCAGTGCGGGCGCCAATGACAACAGTGCGGCTGCCAATAACAGCAGCGCGGCTGCCACGAACCAGGATTCTGCTTCCACAGCAGAGGGGGCGGAGATCACCCTGTGGACCTACCCCATCGGTAACTGGGGAGATTCCGCTACAGTGGACACCATGATCGCCAACTTTAACGCAGTGCATCCCGAGATTAAGGTGACAGTGGAATATCTGGATTATTCCAACGGTGACGATCAGGTCAACACCGCCATCGAAGGAAATCAGGCGCCGGATATCGTTCTGGAAGGACCGGAGCGTCTGGTTGCCAACTGGGGAGCAAAGGGACTGATGGTAGACCTTGCGGACCTGTGGACGGACGAGGCAAAGGGCGCTATCTATGAATCCGTAGAGAGTGCATGCAAAGGCAGCGACGGCGTGTATTACGAGTATCCCCTGTGCATGACAGCACATACCATGGCAATCAACAGGGACGTCTTCGAGGCAGCGGACGCATTACAGTACTTAGACGAAGAGAACGGCACATGGACAACGGATAACTTTATCAAGGCGGTTGAGGCAGTTTACGCAAGCGGCCAGACGAATGTAGGCGCTGTGTACTGCAACGGACAGGGCGGCGACCAGGGAACACGTGCGCTGGTAAACAACCTGTATGGCGGAACTTTCACCAATGCGGAGCATACAGAGTACACCGCTAACAGTGAAGAGAACATCAAGGCTCTGCAGCTGCTTCTGGATATGGACGGCATCAATTATGACGCATCCATCGTAGGCGGCGACGAGATCAACATGTTCTGCAACGGTACGCTGGCAATGGCATTCTGCTGGAACGTGTCCCAGGAGAAGAACAACCTGGATAAGATCCAGTTTGACGTACTTCCCATGGCATTCCCCTCCAACGGCGACCCGAAGCTTTGCGGCGGTATCTGGGGATTTGGTATCTTTGATAACGGCGATGCGGCTAAGATTGCGGCAGCCAAGACCTTTATCGACTTTATGTCAAATGACGAGAAGCAGGCAGTGGAGAGCGTAAAGGCTTCCAACTACTGGCCCGTAAAAGACCTGGGCAACATTTATGAAGGCGATGACCTGATGACCGAGTATGCGAAGTTTGTTCCCTACATGGGCGATTACTACCAGGTAGTAGGCGGCTGGGCAGAAGCCCGCACCGCATGGTGGAACATGCTGCAACAGATCGGCGCAGGCGCGGACATAAAGACTGCAGTAGAAGAATTCGTAACCACATCTAACGCGGCAGCAAAGTAAGGCATCATAGGATAATTGAAGCGTTTCATGTGGGACTCGCGACCCTCCCCAAGGATATCTGCGGGGAGGGTCTTTTTATTACAGGAAAGGGGGAATCCTGATGGCAGCATCGAAGAAGAATCCCATGAGCAAGGCTCTGGTGCGGAGGGAAACGATAGCCGGATACGCGTTCATGCTTCCGAGCCTGGTTTTCTTTCTGGGATTTGTGATCTATCCTATGGTACAATGCGTTTTTACCAGCTTTTTTGACGCCACGATGAATCGTGAAGATATTTTCATCGGGCTGGCAAACTATATAGAATTATTCCAGGACACGGTTTTCCTGGGAGCGCTGCGGAACACGGTGGTGATCGTGATCGTTTCCGTCCCGGTGGTATGTATCTTTTCCCTGTGGGTAAGTTCCGTGATCTATGACCTGAAAGGCGCCGCGTGCTCCGCTTTCCGGTGCATTTTTTATCTTCCCGTGGTAACCGGTTCCGTTGCGGTCACGGTGGTATGGAAGTGGATGTTCAATAATTATTACGGCATCTTCAACTATGTGGGAACCAGCATGGGGCTCCTGGACAAAAATATCAACTGGCTGGGGGATGAAAAGTATGCCCTGGGATGTATCATACTGATCCTGCTGACCACCTCGGTGGGGCAGCCCATTGTGCTGTATGTGTCGGCGCTGAACAACGTGGATCAGTCCCTGGTGGAAGCGGCGGAAGTGGACGGCGCCACAAAGTTCCAGTGCTTCTGGAGGATCAAGTGGCCCCAGATTATGCCTACCACACTGTACATCCTTGTGATCACCACGATCAACAGCTTCCAGTGCTTTGCGCTGATCCAGCTGTTGACCAGCGGCGGTCCCAACCACAGTACGGATACCATCATGTACTATATTTACTACAACGCGTTTAAACTGTACCGCTATGGATACGGAAATGCCATGGGCGTGGTTCTGGCGATCATTATCGCGGTTCTTTCCGCCGTGCAGTTTAAATTAGCGAAGCAGGATTAGGAAAGGGGGAGCAGATATGAAGCCAAAAGGATTTAACCGTTCTAAATGTTATAAAATATTTTCCGTGACTGTGATCACGATTCTGGCTATTGCGTTTGCATTCCCTCTTTACTGGATCGTCACGGGCTCGTTCAAGACTTCCGCAGCCATCAATGCCACAACACCCCAGTGGTGGCCTGAAGAGTGGGTGCTGGATAATTACCAGAAGCTGTTCAGCAGACAGACGGCGCCTCTCTGGGAGATACATATTCCCTTTACCAGCGCACAGTTTGTAGGTCCCAACGTGCCTGCAGCGATCAGGTGGCTGCTCAATACGGTGTTTATGTCGGTTGTGTCCATGCTGCTCACCTGTGCCACGGCGGCCATGGCAGGGTATGCCCTGGCGAAGAAGCGCTTTTTGGGACGGGGGCTTTTGTTTACGCTGATCGTATGCGCCATGGCGCTGCCCAAGCAGGTAATCCTGATCCCGCTGCTGCGCGAAATGGCTGCTTTAAACCTGTATAATACCATATGGGCGGTAATATACCCTATCGTGGGATGGCCTTTCGGCGTATTCCTGATGAAGCAGTTCTCGGAAGGAATCCCGGGAGAAATGATGGAAGCGGCGAGGATTGACGGAGCCGGAGAGTGGAAGACCTTTTACACCATTGCCCTGCCCCTGATCAAGCCGGGTATCGGCGCGCTGGCGATCTTCACGTTCATTAATTCGTGGAACGATTACTTTATGCAGTTGATCATGCTGACCAGCACGAAGAACCTGACCATCCCCCTGGGTATTGCGAAGCTGCAGGCGGAGAATGCCATGGACTTTGGCCTGATCATGGCAGGAGCGTCACTGGCGGCAATCCCCATTATCATCATCTTCCTGATCTTCCAGAAATACTTTACGAAAGGAATCACCATGGGCGCGGTGAAAGGCTAGGAGGTGCGTCATGATCTATACGGAAATAAGTAATATCTGTCATTACTGCGGCATAGGGGAATATCTGGACAAAGCCTTTGAATATCTGGGAAGCCACCCGCTGGACAATATGGAGCCCGGCTATTATGAGATAGACGGTAAGCGGGTATATATGAACATACTGGATTATGATACGATCAACGAGGAGGAGGCATTTTTCGAGGCTCACGCGAAATACGCGGACATCCATATGGTCGTGGAGGGCGAAGAACTGGTGGGTGTCTCGGAATTATGCCGGGTTGCAGTGAAGACGTTTGACCAGGAAAAGGACCTGTATGAAGTGGAGGGACCGGTGGAACATTATATCCGCCTGATCCCCGGCAAAGCGCTGGTCACCATGCCGGGAGACGCCCATAAGCTGAAACTGGCAGCAGGCCAGCCGGCCGCCGTGCGGAAAGCGGTCATAAAGGTGTATGTAGGGTAACTGGAGAGACCGGAACAAATTGTCGCAAGCGACAATTGAATAGGAGGTATATGGATGAGGGATATCAGTAAGTATCAGGGAATCATCCCGGCGTTTTATGCGTGTTATGACAGCGGGGGGAAGGTAGACGGGGAGCGTGTGGAACTGCTGACCCGGTATATGGTGAAAAAAGGCGTAAAAGGCGTATATGTGGGCGGTTCCTCCGGGGAATGCATTTACCAGACTGTGGAAGACCGGAAGCTGACCCTGGAGCACGTGATGCGTGCGGCGGAAAACAAGCTGACCGTGATCGCCCATGTGGCCTGCAACAATACGGCGGAGAGCAGGGAGTTGGCGGCTCATGCCCAGAGCCTTGGCGTAGATGCCATTGCGGCGATTCCTCCGATCTATTTCCATCTTCCGGAGTATGCCATCGCGGAATACTGGAATGATATTTCCGACGCGGCTCCGGATACCGACTTTATCATTTATAATATTCCCCAGCTGGCAGGGGTTGCGCTGACGATGCCGCTGTTCAGGGAAATGAAGAAAAATGAGAGAGTGGCTGCGGTAAAGAACAGTTCCATGCCCACGCAGGATATCCAGATGTTCAAAGCGGAGGGCGGGGAAGGCTTTGTGGTGCTGAACGGTCCTGACGAACAGCTGGTGGCAGGCCTTGCCATTGGCGCGGACGGCGGGATCGGCGGAACCTATGGGGTCATGCCGGAACTTTATCTGAAAATAAAGGCTCTGATGGATGAAGGAAAAGTGGCGGAGGCGCAGAAGATCCAATATGCCGCGAATGAAGTCATATACGGCATGTGCGCGTGCCATGGCAATATGTATGCCGTGATCAAGGAGATCCTGCGGATCCGCGAGGGACTGGATATCGGAAGCGTGCGCAAACCTCTCACCGCGCTGGTTCCGGAGGATATGGAGCAGGTGAAAAAGTGCGCGGAGATGGTGGATAAAGCCATTGAAATGTATGTGTGAGGAGGATATGGGATTGAAAAAGGAAGAATTTTTTGAGCGGATAAAAGGGAAAGTGATCGTATCCTGCCAGGCAGTGAAAGGCGAGCCCCTGTATGTGGAGGAAAAGTCCATCATGTATCTCATGGCCCGGGCGGCCAAGCAGGCGGGCACACCGGCTATCCGTACCAGCAGCATCCGCGACGTCATCGCCATCAAAGAAGAAACAGGTCTTCCCGTGATCGGGTTGATCAAGGTACAGTACGAGGGATTTGAAAGCTACATAACCCCCACCATGAAAGAAGTGGATGAACTTGTGGAAGCGGGGTCGGATGTGATAGCCTTTGACTGTACGGAGCAGAAGCGCGGGGACGGCAAGAGCATCAGCCAGTTTATCACGGAGGTTCGTGAGAAATATCCGGAGGCTATCCTGATGGCGGATATCTCTACCTATGAGGAGGGTGTCAACGCGTGGAAGCTGGGAATGGACATTGTGGGAACTACCATGAGCGGCTATACTTCCTATACCCCCAAAACGGACGGTCCCGATTACGAACTGGTAAAAAGGCTGTCGGAGACCGTGGATATCCCTGTGATCGGCGAGGGCAGGGTTCACAGCCCCGAGCAGGCGGTGGAGATGCTGGACGCAGGAGCCTATGCAGTGGTAGTGGGCGGCGCCATCACAAGGCCGCTGGAGATCGCGCAGCGGTTTATCAAAGCGGTAGAAAGCAGGTAGGCCATGAAAAAGCATATTGTATGTTTCGGAGACTCCAATACCCATGGCTATTGCGCCATGACAGGAGGCAGGTTTGATGAAAACGAGAGATGGTGCTGCCTGCTTCAGAAAAAGCTGGGAGAGGACTTCCTGATCATTGAGGAGGGCTTGAGCGGGCGCACCACCTGTTTTAACGATCCGATTCATGAGGGGTTGTCCGGCCTGGATTACATCTATCCCTGCCTGATGAGCCATGAGCCGGTGGATCTGTTGGTTATCATGCTGGGAACCAATGACACGAAAGAAAGGTTCGGCTCTTCGGCGGCCTGCATCGCGCTGGGGCTGAAGCGGCTCATAGCCAAGGCTGTGGCGACCACGGACTGCTGGCGGGATGGGAAGGCTTCCATATTGATCGTGACGCCCCAGAATATTGACGGGAAATATGAGGACACGGAAGTGGGCGCTACCATGGGACGGGGCTGCGCGGAGAAATCGGAGGGACTGGCGGAAGAGTTTGCGAAGATTGCCGAACTGACGGGCTGTCACTATATGGATGCGAATCGGTTCGTGACGGCGCCTCCAAATGGTATCGACTATATGCATCTGACCGCAGAGGGACACCGGCAGCTGGCGGATGCGTTGGCGGGAAAAATAACGGAGATCTTTTCCTGAAATAGTTTATGGTCAAAAAAAGAGTGGATCCGTCCATTCTTTTTTTGATGGGGGAGTCCCCTGTTTGCAAAACAGGCGAAATCATGTATACTGGATTTTGCGCAGGAAGGAAGTGGTTTCCATTGCGGCGCAAAAAATTGGATATCCGGGGTGGGGGTTGGCGTGAGGATAGTAATTTGTGACGATGAAGCGGAATACAGGCATATTTTGAGGGAAAGGATCCTGCAGCATTCGTTAGCCTGGGATTATGAGGCGGAGATCGCGGAGTATGCGGACGGCAGCAGCCTGCTGGCGGCGGAGGGCGAAAAGGGCGCGGACGTGTATTTCCTGGACATAGAGACGGCGGAGGGCTCGGATGACGGCATCAGGACGGCCAGGGAACTCCGCAGGCGGGGTGACGGCGGACTGATCGTCTATGTGACGGGGTTCATCGATTATGTGCAGACAGGATATGAGGTCAGGGCTTTCCGTTATCTGCTCAAGAGCCAGATAGACAGGGATCTGGAGCAGGTTCTGGGGGATATCAGGAAAGAACTGACAGGGGAGGATTTTTTCTCTTTTCGGAAAAATAAGGAGATCCAGCGGGTGAAACTGCGGGAGATCCTATATCTGGAGAGCGACAGACGTCTCATACGCATAAAATATGACCGGGGCGAGGAGACTTTCTACGGCAGTCTGGACGATGTGGCGGAGGAACTGGCCGGAAAAGGCTTCCTGCGCTGTCACAAGAGTTATCTGATCCACATGGACAGGGTGAAACATTTTTCCGGGGAAAAGGTGACACTGGAGGACGGAAGCGTCCTCCCCATAAGCCGGTCTTACGGAAAAGAAGTGAGAAAGGAACTTACATTGTATTTTGCCCGATGACAACGGCGGAGGCGCGTTATGAAAATCTTTGTGATCAATCTGGGATGCACGGCGCTTTTAACGGGGCTCTGTTTCTGGTGTATGAGAAAGCGGGACAGGATCGGGAAGATCATGGGAATGTCCTGCTTTCTTGTGGCGGGCTGCTTCCTGGACAGGCTGTGCGGCCTGGTGATGGAGGGGATTGCACGGGAGGATGCCTGGGAGCAGATGCGGCTGGTGGGAATGGGGTTGTCCAAAAGCATGGCAGGAGCTTTTCTGGTCATGCTCTGCGCCATGCCCGGGGAAAGCGCCGGGAGCGGGGTCGTGGAACCGGGCAGGAAGATAAGTTACGTGGAAAAACTGGCGGTGGCGGGAACCGCCTTTTTCTGGTGCCTGCTGACTGCCACGGGGGTGTTTTTGGGCAGGGGAACATGGTTGGAGCGGGGTACAGTTCCCAGACCGGGACGTATCCTGGCGGCGGATTTCCTCTGGACCCTTTTGCTGTTCCTGACGCTGTCAGGTTTCTGGATGTCGGTATACCGGCACATGCGGGCGGAGCATGGCAGGCAGGAGGAGCAGAAGCGGCAGGAGGAGCGCAGACAGGCACAAAGCTATCTTTATACCGTCGAGAGCAATTACCAGAGGACGCGGGAACTATGGCACGACCTGCGGAACCATATCAGTCTGCTGCATCTCCTTTTGCAGGAGGAAAAATATGAGCAGATGCGGGACTACCTGAACGTATTCGGGGAGGAAGTGGATCGAATCGCGCTGCCCGTAAAGAGCGGGAACCTGATCGTGGACGCAGTGCTGGCGGATAAATCGGCCAGGGCAAAGCGGGAAAATATAGTCGTGGAACTGGAATTATGCGACCTGACCGGACTGCAACTGAAACCTGATGAAATCTGCAGCCTGTTTGGAAACCTGCTGGATAATGCCATGGAGGAATGCCTTCGGGTCAGCGGAGAGAGGAAGATCCTGATCACATGCCGGACGCGGGAGAGGGATTTTTATTTTTCCGTCAGGAATACGCTGGCGGAGAAGGGAACCCCGCAGGAGACCCCGCTGGCAAGCCGCAAGAGCGACAGGGAAAATGTGGTGGGGCACGGCCTTGGACTGCGCAGCGTGGAGCGGGTGGTCAACCGCTATGGGGGTGAATTAGTGACGGAGGTCAGGGAAGGGATGTTTACGGCTGCGGTGTGGCTGCCCGGGGGATCGCGGAACAACGGGTGACCGCATGGAATCCGGCAGGGATGCGGGCTGACCAGGCGGCCGGATGAGAATGCAGGGATGGTATGCGGAAAATAACAGGAAAGCCGTTAATTCTTACAGGCAGGCGCAGAGGAGGCTGGGTTATGGTAAAATAAGTCCATATTCCAAGCAGTCAGCGGCCGAATGGCCATCCATACCAGGATCGGCTTGTGATCATGGTAAAATAAGTCCATATTCCAGGCAGTCAGCGGCCGAATGGCCACATACCATGATCGGTCTGTGATCATGGTACAATATTGACACAGCCGGAAAAACGTCTGAAAGGAGGACGGCGGATGAAAGCCATCAAAAACTGTATCTTTGCCATACGGACAGTCTTCCACTATGCGCCCTTGAACGCCGTGCTGTATACGGCGGGCTTTTTTGTGCCTGCTTTTTTTACGGGCGCACAGATGCTGCTGATACAGCATATCGTGGACAGCGGCGCCGCGCTTGTGCAGGGGCGTGGGGAACTGCGGCCCGTGATCTGGTGGAGCGGGCTGCTGGTGATCATGCTGACATTGTGGGTGACCCTGCAAAAGCTGGGATCCTACGAAATGACGGTGATACGAACACGGCTTACCAGGCACATGGCGCCTGATATCGCGGACAGGCTGACAGACCTGGAGTATGCCGGTTTTGAGGAAAAAGGGGTTCAGGAAGTATTCCAGAAAATGTCCAACGAGCCCCAGGAAATGGTGGCACAGTGCTTTGACAAGACAATGAACAACATACAGGGAACCATATCCCTGATCTTCAGCATGGCAGTGTTTTTTTCCATCTCCGTCTGGGTGGGAGTGGGCGTGCTGCTGATTGGCATCCCCACTTCCATACTGGGATACCTGTCTGCGGGAAAGCGGCAGCTTATCACTAAGGAGTCTGCGGACGCCAAGAGGAGAATGGCGGATTTGAAAGGACTGCTATCCAACAAACACGCCATGTAT
Source organism: Blautia sp. (assembly GCA_023667395.1). Classification (GTDB taxonomy): domain Bacteria; phylum Bacillota; class Clostridia; order Lachnospirales; family Lachnospiraceae; genus Acetatifactor. Next base: position 419,697 of record JAMPAC010000001.1, read on the forward strand.
GAGATGAAGTTATTCTCTTCCGGGGAATTGTTTACCCGCAAATGGGATCGGAGCAGCGGCGAACTGGCGGAGATCACCATGCGGGAGGGACGGAAAGCCCTGATCATAGAGATTGCCAGCAACCTGCTGCAGATGCTGTATATTGTGTTCATCATCTTTACGGTGACTTACAGCTTTTTCCGGGGGAGCATCACCCTGGGACAGTTCACGGCGGCTTTCAGCGGGGCGAGTACCATCGGGAACAAGCTGTATTCCGCCGCATGGCAGATGTCCCTGATGCTGAAACATGCCATGGAGATGGATTTTTATATGGAATTCTTAAGTCTGGAGCCGCGAAAAGACAGGGGGGAAGTGGAATTTCTGGATCATTATCATATCGCCTTTGAAAATGTCAGTTTTCGTTACCCGGGCACGGAACAGGAAATATTGCGGAATGTGACGTTCTATGTCAAGGATGGGGAACGGATTGCGTTCGTGGGAGAGAACGGCGCGGGAAAGTCCACCATCATCAAGCTGCTCTGCGGTCTCTATGAACCCACCACGGGGCGGGTGACAGTGGGCGGCGTTCCGGTGCGGGCGCTGTCGGAAACATTCCGGCAGAAACTATTGTCCGTGGTATTTCAGGATTTCCAGGGTTATCAGATGACTCTGCGGGAAAATATCGCTTTCGGCAATATCGACCGGGTGGAACAGGACGGCGAACTGATCCATGCCCTGAGACTGGCGGGCGGGGAGGAACTGCTTGCGGATAAACAGGGGCTGGACAGGAACCTGGGGAAGCTGGAGGAGGACGGACAGGATCTGTCCAGGGGCCAGTGGCAGCGGGTGGCTATGGCGAGGGCGTTCGTGTCCGACGCGCGGTATGTGATCCTGGACGAGCCTACGGCGGCGCTGGATCCCATAGCGGAGAGCCGGATGTATGAGAATTTTGCGAAGATATTCCATGAGCGGGGAACCATTATGATCTCCCACCGCCTGGCATCCGCCAGGATGGCGGATCGGATCCTGGTGCTGGACGGCGGCAGGATTGTACAGACAGGGAATCATGAGGAACTGATGGAAAAGGGCGGATTGTACCGGGAGATGTATCTGGCGCAAAGTTCTTTGTTTGTGCCGCCGCTAAAGCGGCATGATGGGAAGTGAGGAATGAGAGTTGAACAGGAAGAAGAAAAGTCCGATTTATTTGAAATATGTGCTGCAGGATTGTTTCCGGGCGTTCCCGGGGATGATGGTTCTGATTGTGCTGATGGAGATTGTGCAGAATGCGGTTACGGTGCTGGCGCCTGTGATCCTGGCGGAAGTGGTGGAGGGCGCGGCAGCAGGGGCAGGACGGCGGGTCGTGCCGCGCATTGTCCTGTTTGCCTGTTTTTTGCTGGCAGTGCCTCTGTTCAACTCTGTCTACCGATGGATGGATCTGGTGTTGACGGTAAGATCGGAACAGTACTTTGGCAGGAAAATGTTTGCCTTTTCCAAACAGATCCAACTGGAGGCGCTGGAAGACACGGAGGTGCTGGACAGATTCAAGAAAGCGGAACGTGCCATGCAAAATCATCCCATGATGAGCCTGGTGATCAATATGGTGGCCTTATTGGGACAGGCAGCTGCCTGCGCGGGCATTATGGTGGTGGTAGGCTCTTATTCCCCCTGGCTTCCCCTGATCGCCCTGGCAGGCGTCATTCCAAGCCTCTTAGCGCAGGTCTATGGGATGGAACAACGGGTGAAGCTGCGGCGCGGGCAGAGCGCCGCAAGGCGGAAAGTGCAGTATCTGTGGGAATTGTTTACCCGTAAGGAAGCGATCAAAGAGATGCGTACCATGGGATTTGCGGCTTACCTGAAAGAAAAGTGGAGCGAAGAGAACATAAAACTGGTCAAAGAACTGCAGGAGGTGGTGCAGAAGCTGTACAGAAAGAGCATGGTTGCAGACAGCGTGGTCAATCTGTTCTATGCCCTGAATATTGCCGTTACCCTGTACCTGATGGTCAAAGGACAGATTTCCGTGGGAGAATTTGCGGCGTGCCTGATGGCTTTTGCCGGTTTTCAGGGCGGCCTGCGGAGTCTGGTGGGTATGATCGTGGAGATCACGGATGATTACCGATATGTGGAGGACTATTATGATTATTTTACCATTCCGGCGGAACGGGATGGAACCGACAGATACCGGCCTTTCCGGGATGAGATCCGGCTGGAGGATGTGACATTCCGGTACAGGGGAGCGGGAAACGATGCCCTGAAAGGGGTGAACTGCTCCATTGCCAAAGGAGAGCATGTGGTGATCGTGGGGGAGAACGGCTCCGGCAAGACCACCCTGTCGCGGCTTCTGACGGGAGCCTACCTGCCCCGCACGGGGGAGATCTCCTATGACGGACAGAGGACTTCGGAACTGGACAGAAAGAGCCTGTATGAACATATCTCCGTGGTGCCCCAGGATTTCGTGCATTATCAGTTTACCCTGCGGGAAAACGTGGGCATCAGCGACATTTCCCGGATGCAGGACGGAAAAGCCATGGAAGCGCTCCTGGGGGAAGTGGCGGGGGCGGAATTCCTGAAAGAGATCGGCGGCCTGGACATGCAGCTGGGCAGGGAATTCGGCGGCAGGGAACTGTCCGGGGGAGAATGGCAGAAAGTGGCCATTGCCAGGGGACTGTGGAAAGACAGCGACATCATCATCCTGGACGAGCCTACCAGCGCCCTGGATCCGTTGGTGGAATATGACATCCTTTCCAAATTTAAGGAGATGATCCGGGATAAGACCTCCATCATCATTTCCCACAGGGTAGGGATGTGCCGCAGCGCGGACAAGATCATTGTGATGAAAGAGGGCCGCGTGGCGGAGTGCGGGAAACATGAGCAGCTGCTGGCCCTGAACGGGGAGTACAGCCGGATCTGGGAGGAGCAGGCGAAGTGGTATGTGTAAATGAACTGTTATGATTAATTTTACTCAAAAAGTCAGGACACTTTTTCTGTCTGTGCTACAATATAGTTACGATATCGTAACGGGCGGAGCATTGGGCAGGGAGGGAAGTCTTGTATGAAGAATCTGGATCTTCTTCAGGCGGCGCTGACATATATTGAAGATAATCTCACAGGCAATATTCATACGGAGGATATCGCCCGGCATTGTTACTGCTCCAAGTCCACTCTGGAAAAGCTTTTCAGATGCATCAACAGGATATCCGTGCGAGATTACATAATCCGCCGGAGAATGGTCTGCGCAGCCAGGGCGCTTAAGGAGGAACCCGCCCGGAACCTGCTGGAACTGGCCGTTTCATACGGCTATCAGTCCAACGAAGCTTTTGGGAGGGCGTTTAAGTCGGTTTGGAACTGTAATCCGTCGGAGTTTAACCGGATCTATCAGTTTTCCCAACTGTATCCCCGGCTGCAGGCGCCAACGCAGGAAGGAGATTGTTATATGAGAAGTAAAAAGCAGGTTGATATCAGTGAATTGTATGATCTGTTCAAGGAGCGAAAGGACTGTTATTTCGTGTGCGCGGATATCAGATCCCTGGCTCCCATCAACGAGATTTCCCACAAAGCCGGGGATCTGGCGATCCTGGAGACCATGAAACGGCTGAGTGACAGCGCGGGAGAGGAAGATGTGGTATTCCGGATCGGAGGCGACGAATTTGTCATTTTGACAAACACCGCCAACCTGGCGGAAGCGGAGGCGGTGGCGGAGAAAATCCGCGCAAAGAACGGAGAAACCTTTGACTATGAAGAACACAGGATTCCCTTATCCCTCCATATCGCAGTCACCACCGTATCCGTAAAACCGTTGCGCTACAGCGATCTGTTCACCAGCCTGCACATGGCCATCAACGGAAGTAAGAAATAAGAAGATACGGCATAGGGATAGTTTTTTCGGGTAAACTATCCCTATGAAGACAAGAAACTTTGATTTTTATGTGATTTTATTTTTTCTCCTCTCCCTGATCGGCTGGCTGTGGGAAGTGGCGATCTATCTGGTGACGGAGCACGCCTGGATCAACAGAGGAATCTATCTTGGCCCCTATCTGCCCATTTATGGCGCAGGGGGGCTTTTGTTGTGGTTCCTGCTCCATCGGCTGCATGAGAGGAAAATACTGACTTTTCTGCTGTCAGCGGCGGTCTGCTCCGTGGTGGAGTATGTGACCAGTGTATTTCTGGAATGGAAATGGGGTATGCGGTGGTGGGACTACAGCGAGTTTGCCCTGAACCTGAACGGACGCATCTGTCTGCTGGGGGCGGCCTGCTTCGGCCTGGGTGGGATGCTGTTGAACTGTTACTTGATGCCTGTCTATATGAAAGTTTATCATAAGATGCCGCCGAAATGGAGGCGGGTGTTGTGCGGTATCCTGCTGATGATATTTGTGCTGGACGCTACCTATTGTGCGGTGAGCCCCAACATCCCCATTTCCTAAGCTGCCACAGCCGAATTACTTTTTACGGTGATTGTCGAGATGTGTTAAAGCTGCAAATACAACCACCAGACTATCCCTACATTGTTCTAATCTGACTGAAAATATTTTAGCATATTCGACAGAAGGAGGCAATGAGCAAATAAATAACTCAAACGGCAAGTGTACAGACCGCGGGAGAAGCGAAAGCTTTCCCGCAGTTTTGTTGTGTCACAAACAAAAAACGAATGCAACATTTTGTAGTAAAATGTTGCATTCGTGCCTGTTATTTTATTTATCGGACGGCGCCGGAAATACTTTAGGGCTGATTTGAAATTTTTTTAAAACTTTTTCTGCCTTTTTAAGGTCTTTTTTCCTCGTTAATGATAAGTTTGTTCTCTTTTTCTTTCTATTTTTGCCTTTCAGAAGCCTTTTTTATGACTCTCATAGCCTGATTTCTGGTTTTTACCCCTGTTTCGATGCAACACTTTACTACAAAAAGTTGTATTCAAAACAGGCAGGGATCGCTGGAAGCGACAAGGAGGTTGGCATGTTA
>JAMPAC010000001.1:424725-485985 GCA_023667395.1 Blautia sp.
ACACTGACATCTTTCTGGATGAAGAGGGAAAAGGCAGGCGGCTGAATAGTTACCATATTTTTGAAATTTTCAAAAAAGTGCTTGCATTTTCCCCGAATATGTATTATTATTAGCAAGTACTGCTGATGCGGTACTTGTGAAGGCTGATTGGTCAAGCGGTTAAGACGCCGCCCTCTCACGGCGGAAACAGGGGTTCGATTCCCCTATCAGCTGTTCTATTCAAATGAATAGCCCAACCCTGAAAAGTTCTTGGAAGCCATTCACAATGGTTTCCAGGGATTTTTTTGTGGGATCAATGCGGTCTGCGGCTGGAATTGGATAGAATGAAGAATATAGGATACCGATAGGAGAAGTGGAAAATGAAAGTATTGCAAAAGATCAGTGATCTCTTTGGCAAGTACATGGCCGTCATCGTGCTTGTAATTGCCGCGTTGGCGCTGTTTGTGCCGAAGTCGTGTCTATGGATCCAGACATCATGGGTCAATTATCTTCTGATGATCGTTATGTTTGGCATGGGACTGACGCTGAAACTGGAGGATTTTAAGATTGTCATTACCAGACCCAAGGATATCATCGTGGGCTGCATCGCGCAGTTTACCATCATGCCCCTGCTGGCCTTTGCCCTGGGGAAGGTATTCGGGCTGGAGGCGGGTCTGCTGGCTGGCCTTGTGCTGGTGGGAACCTGCCCGGGAGGCACGTCCAGCAACGTCATGACATACCTCAGCAAGGGGGATGTGGCGCTGTCCGTGGGCATGACCAGCGTAAATACGCTTCTTGCGCCGCTGCTGACACCTGCCATCACATACCTGCTTTTGAGGACGACCATCACAGTGGACATCATGAGTATGTTCCTGTCCATCATCAAGGTGGTGATCATCCCCATAGCGCTTGGCTTTATCATCAACAAATTCTGGGGTAAACATACGCAGAAAGCCACCAACGTGCTTCCCATGATATCCGTTATCGCCATCACCATGATCGTTGCGGCGGTGGTATCCCATAACGCGGAGAAGATCCTGTCCACGGGAGCCATTGTCTTTGTGATCGTGATCCTGCATAATCTCCTGGGCTATGCCTGCGGCTATGGCGTGGGGATGCTGATGAAAGCGCCCCTGTCCAAGAGGAAGGCAATGTCCATAGAGGTGGGCATGCAGAATTCCGGACTGGCGACTTCCCTGGCGGGGACGGCATTCCCGGATCTGGCCATGGCTACGGTGCCGGGCGCTATTTTCTCGGTATGGCATAATATTTCGGGCGCCATTCTGGCGAATGTGTTCAACCGGATAAAGGAGTAACAGGAAAATATATTTGATATAAAAACGGAACAATAAAAATAAAATAAAAAACTTGCACACTTTAATTTTTTGGTGTATAGTGGTTCACGATTACGATGTGCGCGGGTGCGGGGGGGGGCATTTCATTCGGGCACTATATTTTAATAGAAGAAACAGAAATTGACAGAAAAGGGGTTTTTTTCCAATGGCAAAGTATCTGGTAATCGTGGAGTCACCTGCTAAAGTGAAGACCATCAAGAAATTTTTGGGATCGAACTACGAAGTGGCCGCAAGCAACGGCCATGTGCGCGACCTGCCTAAGAGTACGCTGGGGATCGACGTGGAACATGATTACGAGCCGAAATATATCACCATCAGGGGAAAGGGGGATATCCTGGCGAATCTGCGGAAAGAGGTAAAGAAGGCGGAAAAGATCTATCTGGCAACCGACCCTGACCGTGAGGGCGAGGCCATCTCATGGCACCTGCTTTTCGCGCTGAAACTGGAAGACAAGAAAGTATACAGGATCACCTTTAACGAGATCACCAAAAACGCGGTAAAGGAATCCCTGAAAAACGCCAGGGAGATCGATATGAACCTGGTGGACGCCCAACAGGCGCGCCGGGTCCTGGATCGTATGGTGGGGTACCGCATCTCCCCCCTGCTCTGGACCAAGATCAAACGAGGCCTGAGTGCGGGACGGGTTCAGTCCGTGGCGCTGCGTATCATCTGTGACAGGGAGGACGAGATCAACGCTTTTATCCCGGAAGAATACTGGTCGCTGGATGTGAACCTGAACATAGAGGGGGAGAAAAAGCCCCTCACGGCGAAATATTACGGCACTGCGGCAGGAAAGCAGGCCATTACCTCCGAAAAACAGGCCCGGGAGATTATGGAGTCCCTGAAAGGCGCGGACTTTGTGGTCAGCGAGGTAAAGAAGGGGGAGCGGGTCAAAAAGGCGCCCCTGCCCTTTACCACTTCGACACTCCAGCAGGAGGCCAGCAAGACGCTGAATTTCTCCACCCAGAAGACCATGCGCTTGGCACAGCAGCTGTATGAGGGCGTGGATATCAAGGGCGAGGGCACGGTGGGTCTGATCACTTACCTTCGTACCGATTCCACCAGGGTGTCTGAAGAGGCGGAGGCCATGGCAAGGGAATTCATCAGCGCAAAATACGGCGCCGGGTACCAGGCAGCGGCTGTGGCGGGGAAGAAAGGCGGCCAGAAGATCCAGGACGCCCACGAGGCGATCCGTCCCACGGATATCAACAGGATCCCCCTGGAGATCAAGGATCAGCTGCCCCGGGATCTGTTCCGGCTGTACCAGCTGATCTGGAAACGATTCACGGCAAGCCGTATGAGCGGCGCCAGGTACGAGACTACCACGGTGCGGATCCAGGCCGGGGAACATATTTTTACCGTGGCGGCGTCCAGGCTTCTGTTTGACGGTTTTATGAGCGTGTATGTGTCCGACGAGGATAAGGAGGAGGAGAATACCCTGTCCGGCGAACTGAACACTGACAGCAGGCTTTCCTTTGCTTCTTTCGATCCCAGACAGCATTTCACGCAGCCTCCGGCCCATTATACGGAGGCATCCCTGGTCAGGGCGCTGGAGGAACTGGGAATCGGGCGTCCCAGCACCTACGCCCCCACCATTACCACAATCCTGGGGCGCAGATATGTGACCAGGGAAAACAAGAATCTCTATGTGACGGAACTGGGCGAAGTGGTCAACAACATGATGAAAGAAGCTTTCCCCACCATTGTGGACGTGAATTTCACGGCCAACATGGAAGCGCTGCTGGACGGCGTGGAGGAGGGCAGCGTCAAATGGAAGACCATCGTGTCCAATTTCTATCCTGATCTGGATGAGGCGGTGAAGCAGGCGGAAAAGGAACTGTCCGAGGTAAAGATCGAGGATGAGGTCAGTGAGGAGGTCTGCGAATTGTGCGGCAGGAACATGGTCATCAAATACGGTCCCCACGGACGTTTCCTGGCCTGTCCCGGATTCCCGGAATGCCGCAACACGAAGCCCTATTTCGAGAAGATCGGCGTGATGTGCCCCAGATGCGGTAAGGATATCGTGCTGAAGAAGACCAAAAAGGGAAGAAAATATTACGGATGCATCGATAATCCCGACTGCGACTATATGGTATGGCAGAAGCCTTCGGGGGAGAAATGTCCCGACTGCGGGGAGATGCTTCTGGAAAAGGGCAGCCGACTTGTGTGTCCCAACGAGAAATGCGGTTATAAAAGATGACTTTTGTCAGAATTTTCAAAAAAATACTCAAAATAAAATAAAATTGCCGCAAATAAGTTGTAATTTTCCGAAGATTGTGCTACAATGGACAGGTAGTGGGGGGTGTGGCGTAAACGGAGGAATGCGTATGAGCAGTGTACAGCTTTTGGATAAAACCCGCAAGATTGGGAAATTGTTGCACAACAATAACTCCAGCAAGGTTGTGTTCAATGATATCTGCAGGGTGATGCGGGAGATCCTGAATTCCAACGTGCTGGTGATCAGCCGGAAAGGCAAGGTTCTGGGCGTTGGCAAGGCGGAAGGCGTTGAACCGATACAGGAACTGATCGACGACACGGTTGGCGGTTTTATTGATTCCATGCTGAACGAGAGGATTCTCGGCATCCTTTCCACCAAGGAGAATGTGAACCTGAAGACACTGGGCTTTGAGGAACAGGATATCGGCAGGTTCCAGGCCATCATCACACCCATTGAGATCGCCGGGGAGCGGCTGGGCACGCTGTTCATCTATAAATGCGAACAACAGTATGATATTGACGATATCATATTATGCGAATATGGGACCACGGTGGTGGGATTGGAGATGTTGCGGGCGGTGAACGAGGAGAGCGCGGAGGAGAACCGCAAGATCGCGGTGGTGAAATCCGCCATAAGCACGCTGTCTTTCTCCGAGATGGAGGCCATTACCCATATTTTTGACGAACTGAACGGCATGGAGGGAATCCTGGTGGCCAGCAAGATCGCTGACCGGGTGGGGATCACCCGCTCCGTCATTGTCAATGCGCTGCGCAAGTTCGAGAGCGCGGGGGTGATAGAGTCGCGGTCGTCGGGGATGAAGGGTACATATATCAAGGTGCTGAACGATGTGGTCTTTGATGAGATCAGGGAGTTGAAACAACAGAATCAGCGACACTAGGATACAAACGGAAAAAAGGGTGCACAAAAGGATTTGGGCATGGAAAGCAGGAAAATAAAGGGATTTATTGTGGGGGCAATAAGTCTCTTTTTAATTTTTTAATAAAAAAACACAAAATTTATTGTTTTTTTGCTGAAATTCACTATAATAGAATAGAGTGGGTGTGTAAGATATCTTTTATTTGTGTGAAAAGAAAGGGGAATCGTTTATGTTTCAGACAAATGTGTTCGACTATGTCAGGGTCCTCGACAAGGCGGCCGATGCAAGCTGGCTCCGCAACGAGGCAATCTCCAATAACATTGCTAATGTGGATACTCCCGGTTACAAGAGACAGGATGTGGCGTTTGAAGCCGTGTTGAAGTCTGCCCTGGGATACAGCAGATATGAGACAACCGATGCGAAAGTGGCGTCCATCAGGTCTAATCGTCTTGCGCCCAGGGTCTATACAGATTATGCCAATTACTCTTATCGTCTTGACGGGAACAACGTGGATATAGATAATGAGAATGTGATGCTGGCGGAGAACCAGTTGAAATACCAGGGGCTGATCAGCAGCATCAACCAGGAATTTGCAAATCTTCAGGCAGTGATGAAATAAACAGGGGGTAAAAGAACATGAGTATGTTTGATGCTTTTAACATCAATGCATCCGGTATGACCGCGCAGAGATACCGTATGGACACGATTTCCGAGAATGTGGCCAACGCAAATACTACCAGGACGGCGGATGGGACGCCTTACCGCAGGAAAATAGTGACTTTCCAGGAGAAAGGCGGGCAGACCTGCTTCAGCCAGGTGCTGGGGGAAGCCGCCTATGCCCACGGCTATACCGGAAAAGGGGTGAAGGTGAGCGGGGTGTATGAGGATTACGAAACGGAGATGACCATGGCTTACGATCCGGCTCATCCCGATGCGGATGAAAACGGATATGTGACGTATCCCAATGTCAACATCATCACCGAGATGACCAACATGATCGACGCCACCAGGGCTTACCAGGCCAACGCCACCGCGTTCAATGCCAGCAAGTCCATGGCGCTGCAGGGTCTGGAACTGAATCAGTAAGATACAATATAAAGGGTAAATAAAGGTTTGTTTTAGGAGGGTATAATGGACTTATCAACAATTACAGGGATATCAGGATTGACGGGGTCGGACAGGATTTCGTCTGTTTCCTCATTGACGGGGACTCTTGCCGAAGAGCGGGAGAAGACAACGGGAACGCTCTTTGAATCTTTTTTGAATACTGCCATTGATAATATCAGGACCACGAACGGTTATCTGTCAGATGCGGAAGATGAGAAACTCCGGTTCGCGATGGGCGAGACAGAGAATACCCATGACCTGATGATCGCCATGCAGAAGGCTTCCACTGCGTTACAGTATACGGTAGCGATCCGGGATAAGCTCCTTGAGGCTTACAAAGAGATCATGCAGATGCAGATCTGATCGATCTGATCAAAAAAAGTGACTAGGGGAGAAATGTCATGGCTGACAGGCTGAAACAAATACCGGCAAAGGTATTGGAATGGTGGAATAAATTTACGACAAAGCAGAAGACGATCATCATTGCAATCGCTGCGGTTGTTATTTTTACCTTTGCCATTATCATATATGCGTTTACAAGGCCGCAGTACACACGGTTTGGTACATACGAGGATACCAAGGTGGCTGCGGAGGTTATCGAGATCCTGCAGGATGCGGGAATCAAGTATAAGGAATCGCCGGATCTGCTGACGATCGATGTGGAGAAGAGCCAGCTGTCGGAGGCGAATTACGCGCTCGCGTCACAGGGATACCGGCCCCAGAGCCTGGATTACTCTGCATACATGAGCAGCGGGATGTCTACCACCAATTCGGATAGGGAAAGGCAGTATGGGGTCTGGCTGCAGGCGGAACTGCAGCAGGCGTTCGGTACGCTGCAGCCCATAAGGGAAATCCTGGCGTATGTAAACCTTCCCAGGCAAGACGGCACGCTGATGGCCGACAAGGAAGAAGCCAGCGCCTATATCCAGCTGACGCTGAACGGAAGCCTGACTTCATCCCAGGCGGCGGCGATAGCGAGGTCGGCGGCGACCATGCTGGGAAACGAGACTACCGCGAATATCACGATCATGGATCAGGATGCCAACCTGCTGTTTGCGGGCGGGGACGATTACGGTACGGCGGGAGTGGCCAATTCCATGCATGAACTGCAGAACCAGGCGCAGTCCATGCTCTCCAACCAGGTCAGGAGAGTGTTTTACGGCACGAAACAGTATGACATGGTGGAGGTTACCAGCCATCTGGTGGTGAATTTCTCTAATTATGAGGAAGCGATCAAGGAGTATTCCGCTCCTGACGGAAGGGATCAGGGTATGCTGGCGGAGCGGCAGCAGTTCGAATCCGAGAGTACCAACGGCCTGGCAGGGGTTCCCGGCACGGATTCCAACGGCGAGGGCGGGAACCTGAATACATATGTCAATCCTGACAGCGCTTACGGTGAATCGTCCTCCACGGAGACTGCGGAGAAGTTCCTGCCCAATGAATATTCCAGGATCGGTACTTCCCTTGCGGGAAGCATCGATTATGACAGTTCGTCCATGGCCATAGCGCTGATCTCCTATCATGAGTACTATGAGGAGCAGGTGGATGCCCAGGGACTGCTGGACGGTATCAGCTGGGAGGAATTCAAGGCGGCGCACAGTGAGGATGTCCGTCTGTCAGTGGATGATGAATTTTATGACATGGCGGCAAATGCGGCCGGTATTGACCGGGAGCGGATCACGATCATCGCATACGAGTCGCCCATGTTCTTTGATAAAGAGGGTCTGAATGTGAGGGCTACGGATGTGGTCAGCATTGTCATGATCATCCTGATCCTGGCGTTGCTGGTGCTGGTAGTCCTGCGAAGCATGAGGTCCAGGAAGGACACGACGGAGGAGGAAGAACTTTCCGTGGAAAGTATGCTGCAGTCCAATCCCAGTGAAGTGGAAGACATCGATGTGGAGGCAAAATCCGAGACGCGCAAGATGATCGAGAAGTTTGTGGATGAAAATCCCGATGCGGCGGCAAATCTGCTGCGGAACTGGCTGAACGAGGATTGGGGCTAAGGGTGAGAAGAGTTTGTTAATTAGGAAATGAGGGATACGGTATATGGCCAAGAACGAGGGACTTAAGGGGATACAGAAAGCGGCGATTCTGCTGATCGCGCTGGGGCCGGAGCGTTCCGCCGGTATCTTCAAGCATCTGAAAGAGGAAGAGATCGAGGAACTGACTCTTGAGATAGCGAATACCAGAAGCGTGACGCCTCAGGTGAAAGAGGAAGTCATCAATGAATTTTACGAGGTATGCCTTGCCCAGCAGTATATTGCGGAGGGCGGTATTACATATGCAAGGGATCTGCTGGAGAAAGCCCTGGGCAGCGAGAAAGCAATGGATGTGATCAGCAAGCTGACCGCGTCGCTGCAGGTGAAGCCTTTCGAGTTTGTGCGCAAGACGGATGCTTCCCAGCTGATCAACTTTATCCAGGACGAACATCCGCAGACCATCGCGCTTATCTTATCCTACCTGGCGCCTGGTCAGGCGGCGCTCATCATTTCCGCGCTGCCCCCTGACAGGCAGGCTGACGTGGCAAGACGTATCGCGGTCATGGACCGCACCAGCCCTGATGTGATCAAGGAGGTTGAGAAAGTGCTGGAGTCCAAGCTGGCAAGTCTGGTAAATCAGGATTATACCATTATCGGCGGCGTGGACGCGGTAGTGGAGATATTGAATACAGTGGATCGCGGTACGGAGCGTCATATCATGGAGACCCTGGAGATCGAAGAGCCGGAACTGGCGGACGAGATCAGGAAGAAGATGTTCGTGTTCGAGGATGTGCTGCTCCTGGACGACAGGGCGATACAGCGTGTGCTGCGTGACGTGGATAACAACGACCTTGGCATTGCACTGAAAGGCGCCAACGAGCAGGTACAGAACGCGATCTTCAACAACCTTTCCAAGCGTCTTGCCGTTATGATCAAGGAAGATATGGAGTTTATGGGTCCCGTCCGTATGAAGGATGTGGAGGAAGCCCAGCAGAAGATTGTAAATATCATCCGTAAATTAGAGGATTCCGGCGAAATCGTAATTTCCAGAGGCGGAGGTGACGAGATTGTTGTCTAGGAATCTGGTAAAGCGGACGCAGGTGGCTGCGCCTGAGGAAGAGACCCGTGTGATAGACACCAATATGCTGGTGGCAAGCCGTCTGGCGGAACTGGCGAAAAAGAACGAAATGCCGGGGACGGGCGGTTTCGTGGCCGGATTGAATGCGGAGCGTATTGAGATCCTGTCGGAAGAAGAAGCGCCGGAGGGGGCACAGGAGACGGGAGCCGGATCGGCGGCATTCCTTGAACATGCATCGGCGGAGGCGCAGAAGATTTTGGAGCAGGCAGCCGTGGATGCCCAGGCCAGGATCACGGACGCCCAGGTGGAAGCGTCGCGGATCAGGAAAGAAGCGCAGCAGCAGGCCGCAGAAGAGAAAATACAGATTCTGGAGCAGGCAAGGCTTCAGGGTTATGAGGAAGGATATGCCAAGGCCCAGGCGGAGGCAGAGAGGATCCGGCAGGAGTATGCCCGTAAGGAACAGCAGCTGGAGGAGCATTATCAGCAGCAGATCGACGAGCTGGAGCCTCAGTTTATTGACGCGATCACAGATATATATGAGCATGTACTGGGTGTGGACATGGGGAACCAGAGAGAGATCCTGGCGCACCTGATCTCCGGTACGATCCGTAAGATCGAGGGATCGCACAGTTTCATCATCCATGTGTCAAAGGAAGACTATCCTTTTGTCAGCATGCAGAAGAAGCAGCTTTTGGCGGGAGCCGCCGCCGGGAACAGCACCGTGGAGGTGGTGGAGGATATCACCATGGGACAGGGTGAGTGCACCATTGAGACGGATGGGGGCATTTTCGACTGCGGGCTGGGCACACAGCTTGCGGAACTGAAAAAGAGGCTGATGCTGCTGGCTTATTCCAGGGGGGAATCATCTTAAGCAATGGGTTCCGTTAATTTTCAAAAATACAGCAGAATAAAGGAAGAGACCTTTTTCCGCAAGCTGGGAAAGGTCGTCAATGTAGTGGGACTGACCATAGAATCTGCGGGCCCCGACGCAAAGCTGGGGGATGTATGCCGCGTTTTACAGGGCAGCGAGGTGGAACATGCCCCTGTCATGGCCGAGGTAGTGGGTTTCAAAGGCGGTCGGACGCTGCTTCAGCCCTATGATTCCGCAGCAGGGATCGGCGCGGGCAGTATCGTGGAAAATACAGGAAAGCCTCTGAGGGTGGAGGTGAGCGACAGCCTGCTGGGTAAGACCCTTGACGGCCTGGGCAGGCCGCTGGACGGCAGTGCGGTGAACGGAACGCCCTATCCCGTGGAGGCTCAGGCGCCCGATCCCCTGACCAGGAAGATCATAGACGAGGTGCTACCCCTGGGGGTGAAGGCGGTGGACGGTATGCTTACCGTGGGAAAAGGACAGCGTATCGGCATCTTTGCCGGATCCGGCGTGGGAAAGTCCACCCTGATGGGCATGTTCGCCCGCAATACCAGGGCGGATATCAATGTGATAGCGCTGATCGGGGAGCGCGGGCGCGAGGTGCGCGAGTTCATCGAGCGTGACCTGGGCGCGGAAGGCATGAAGCGGTCCGTGGTGGTGGTGGCCACCTCGGATAAGCCTGCGCTGGAGCGCAACAAGGCGGCGAAGACCGCCACGGCGATCGCGGAATATTTCCGGGATCAGGGGAAGGATGTATTATTGATGATGGATTCCCTGACCCGCTTTTCCATGGCCCAGAGAGAGATCGGGCTTGCCAGCGGGGAGCCGCCCGTGAGCAGGGGATATCCGCCCAGCGTATATTCGGAGATGCCGAAGCTTCTGGAGCGGGCGGGATGTGCGGCCAGGGGTTCCATAACGGGACTTTACACCGTCCTGGTGGACGGCGATGACTTTAACGAGCCCATCACCGACACGGCCAGGAGTATCCTGGACGGGCATATCATGCTGGACAGGAAACTGGGGCATAAGAACCATTACCCGGCCATCGACGTCCTGCAGAGTATTTCCAGGTGTATGAGCCAGATTGCCACCAGGGAGCATAAGCAGCAGGCGAGCAGGCTGAAGACAGTGCTTGCCACTTACAACGAGGCGGAAGACCTGATCAATATCGGCGCGTACAAAAAGGGCAGCAACCCCTCCATTGATTACGCCATCAGTAAGATCGATGCGGTGAACCGGTTTTTATGTCAGGATGTGGACGAGAAATTCGATTTTGACACCAGCGTTCAACTGCTCATGAAACTTTTTGAGGATTAAGACAGTTATGGCACGTTTTCGATATTCCATGCAGAGCATCCTGAATATCAAGCTGAAGATGGAAACCCAGGCAAAGCAGGAATTTTCAGCCGCCAGGGCGGCCCTGGACGAGGAAGAGGGCAGGCTGGTCAGGCTCCTTGACAGGAAAGCGGAGTATCAGAGGGAAGCCACGCGGCTTCGTTCGGGTACCCTGAACTTCAGGGATATGAAAGAAAACAGGACGGCGATCCAGTGTATGGATCATTTCATCGCGGACCAGCGGGCGCGTGTAAAAGAGGCGGAACGCATGCTGGAGCAGGCGAGGATAAAGCTGGCGGAGGTCATGATGGAACGCAAGACCCATGAGACCCTGAAAGAAAAAGCGTTTGACGAATTCCTGAGGGAGGAAAACAGACGCGAGGGCAAAGAAGTAGATGAACTGACAAGTTATACATACGGGCAGAAACACAGCGCCCAGGCTTGATCCATATGCTTTTAGGAAATGAGGGTAAGTATGGCAAAGGAATTGACTCCTGAAGCTGCTGCGGCAGAAGCGGAGAAGAAAAAGTTAAAAGAAGAAAAGATACAACTGAAAAAGGAGCAGAAAGAGCAGAGAAGGGACGCCAAACGGCGCGCAAAGGAGATCGCCAAACAGGAGGATGAACTCTCCGAGGACGAGGACGGCAACGGCCTGGTCACTTTCTTTGCAACCATATTGATCGTGGCTTTGTGGCTGGCGGTGATCTGCGTGATCGTCAAGCTGGACATCGGGGGCTTTGGCAGTTCCGTGCTGGCGCCTATCCTGAAGGATGTGCCCGTGGTCAACAGGATACTGCCCAAGGGTTCGCTGACGGAAACCAACGATCCGGACAGCTACGGAGGCTATTCCAGCCTGCAGGAGGCGGTGGATTACATCAAGCAGCTGGAACTGGAAATGGAGCGTCTGCAGAATGCTTCCGCCCAGAAAGATGCGGATCTGGAAGCCCTGAAAGCGGAGGTGCTGCGGCTTAAGGAATTTGAGGAGAGGCAGACGGAGTTCCAGAGGATCGAGAACGAATTTTATGAGGAAGTCGTTTATGCGGAAAAGGGGCCCGGAGCGGAGGAATACCGCAAGTGGTATGAGGAAATGAACCCTTCCACGGCGGAGGTTTTGTATAAGCAGGTGATTGTGCAGCTGCAGGAGAGCCAGGAGATCCAGGATTATGCCCAGGCCTATTCCGAGATGAAGCCGAAGCAGGCGGCGGGCATCTTTGAGGAGATGACCGATGACCTGAACCTGGCTGCAAAGATACTGAATGCAATGAGTGCGGAGGACAGAGGCGCGATCCTGGGGGTTATGGATGCCGAGGTGGCTGCCAAACTTACTAAGATTATGAACCCTGACTCTTAAGAGGAGCCGCGGATTTGCCGATATATGGTATGAATGCCCAAGGGCGTTTATATAAAAGAACTGTAAAAACGCAGAAAGGAGGAGAAAGATGGCAAGTACATCTGTTAAGGCTGTAAGTTCCATACTTACAAACCTGACACCTGTTATGGAAAACAAAGTCCAGGGCATGGCCCAGGGCGGATTTCAGACAGTGCTGAACAACCAGACACAGAGGAACACGGGAAACCAGGCTGCGGAGAGCAGGACACCGGTGGATCGTTCCGCAGCAGAGTCAAAGCCGGGCGATTCCCTGAAAGCAAAGGATGCGGACAGGGTGCAGCCGGAGGCAAAAAAGGACGTTTCCACAGGGGACGGAGGAGAAGAGATGACTCCGGAGGAAATGGAAAAGGCCATGGCGGTACTGGAGACGGCGGCTGTGGAACTGATCCAGAAAACAGCAGATCTGCTGGGGATTCCGGTGGAAGAGGTACAGAACCTTATGGAAGACATGGGACTGGAGACGCTGGATATCCTGGATTCGAAACAACTCAGCGCGCTATTCCTGCAGGCCGGCGGTGTGGAGGATGTGTATGCGTTGGTTACCGACGGTGAATTGTATGGGGATTACCAGGAGTTGATGAAGCAGTTGGAGACGGTCATGCAGGAATGCGGCGCCCAGCTCGATATGGATCCGATACAGGTGTCCGCGCTTCTTGACAGACTTCAGGAGAAGCCTCTGGTACAGGTCAAAGAGCCTGTTATCCAGGTCTCCCGGGAAGAGGGTCCCGTGGAGCGTGAGATCCCGGGTTCAGAAGAAGAGATGTCTGTTCAGGACAATGCAGGTGTGGATCCCCGGAAAGATGCCACGGCAGACAGGGAGCATGGTCGGAAAGAATCCGAATCCGATGACAGGGGACAGCAGCACGGCAATCTGTTCCTGCAGAACCTGAGAGCGGATGAATTCCGTCCCGATGTGCAGCAGGCCACGGAAATGACCGGATCTGCGGAGGCGGATAATGCCGAAAATATCATGCGTCAGATCATGGATTACATGAAAGTCCAGCTGAAAGCAGACACATCCAGCCTGGAGATGCAGCTTCATCCTGCAAGCCTTGGTACGGTACAGGTGCAGATCGCTTCCAGGGGCGGCGCGGTGACGGCTAACTTCATCACCCAGAACGAAGCGGTGAAGGCGGCGCTGGAGAGCCAGATGACCCAGCTGATCGAGCGGTTCGACGAGCAGGGCGTCAAGGTGGAAGCTGTGGAGGTGACTGTCCAGACCCATGAATTCGAGAGGAATCTTGACCAGGGACAGGGCAGGGGACAGCAGAATGGGGAGCCCGCGAGAAAGGGCCGGGTCAGGAGGATCAATCTGAATGACGCGGTTTCCATGGAAAACATGGATGCGGAAGACGCGCTGGCGGCGGATATGATGGCGGCCAACGGCAATACGGTGGACTATACCGCATAGGCATTGAAAAGAGAAAGGAGGAAGGAAGACCATGGCAAATTGGGCAGTGGTGGAAGACGGTAAGATCGTGGAGACCACATCACAGAGTTCGCTGAAGAAAGCGAGTGAAGCAAGCAAGAACGGAATGGATAAGGACGCGTTCCTGCAGCTTCTGGTAGCGCAGATGCAGTATCAGGATCCTTTGGAACCAACTTCAAATACAGAGTTCATATCACAGTATGCACAGTTCTCCCAGGTGGAGGAGATGCAGAATATGGCAGCCACCACGGAACTGGCAAGGGCTACCGCGCTGGTAGGACAGGAGGTATACATCAAGACCACGGATTCGGCAGGAGCGCAGAGGTATGTGACAGGCAAGGTTGATTATGTGGCGTTTGAGAACGGCAAGGCGTACCTGGCAATCGATGAAAAGCTGTATTCCCTGGATGACCTTGATACGGTAGCGGATAAGGATTACCTGGCGGCTTACAACAAGGGACTTGCATTCAGCCAGAAACTGGCTAAGCTTCCCGGCATATACAGCATAGGCCTGGGCGACGGCGAGACCATCGACGAGTTGGAGAAGACTTACAATGAAATGACCGATTATGAGAAGTCCTTTATCGCCAAAGATACTGCGGAACTGTTGAACAGTTATGTGGAAAGGCTGCACCAGCTGCGCCTGCTGGCCGGGGAGATCACGGATGAGGGCAGTACCGACCAGACGGAAGGCGAAGACGCAGACAGCGGAGAAACCACGGAAGGCACAGAGGGAACAGAAGCAACGGAATAAACATGGACGGGGGCGGGGAAAGAGATGCAGATCAAGAATAACGGTTATCTTTCCATTGAGCAGCTGACGGGACAGTACTTAAACGGTACCCAGAAGTCAGAAAAGACCCGTGAGACCAGGGAAGGTCTTTCCTTTCAGGATATTTTGCAGCAGAAAAGCCTGCAGGATGCGGGCAGCCTGAAATTTTCCAAGCATGCCCTTGGCAGATTGAATGACCGCAATATCGAGCTCAGCGAGGGTCAGCTGGAGAGGCTGAACGAGGGAGCGCAGAAAGCGGGACGGAAAGGGATCAGGGATTCCCTGGTGATCGTGGACGAACTGGCATTTATCGTAAACGTACCCAATCAGACAGTTGTGACTGCAATGGACAGCACAGAGACCAACGAAAACGTATTTACAAATATCAACGGAGCAGTGATTATGTAACCGGACCTTACAGGAGGTTGCGCTTCCCGAATGACGGACGGAGGCGTCTGCTCTTTTCAAAGAGGAGGAACAAGCACTATGATGAGATCGCTTTTCTCTGGCGTGGCAGGCCTTAAGACACACCAGACCAAGATGGATGTTATCGGCAACAATATCGCAAATGTCAACACGGTAGGATATAAGGGCAGTTCCATGGTATTCGCAGATCTGATGAGCCAGACGACCCAGAAAGCCAGCGGCCCTAACGCGGCTACCGGTACAGGCGGTACCAACGCCAGACAGATCGGTCTGGGCGTTAAGGGCGGCGCCATTAACATCAATATCACGGGACAGGGTTCCGCACAGTCTACCGGAAATCCTTTCGATATCATGATCGAGGGTGACAATTTCTTCGTGGTGAACAACGGCTCGGAGAACCTGTTCACCAGAGACGGTTCTTTCTATGTGGACGCGGCGGGCAATCTGGCCATGACCAGCACCGGATACAATGTCATGGGATGGCAGGTGGATCCGGAGACCATGGATATCAGACAGGATAAGGTATCCGCCCTGCGCATCATGAGCACGGCGAACCTGACCTACCCTGCGGAGGCTACTTCCCAGGCCAATATGGCGGGTATCCTGGATAAGAACGACAAAGATGCCACAAGTTCCAACGGCAAGGTGGTGCACTTACAGTTCTTCGACGCGCTGGGTTACAGCTATACGGCGAAATTTGCTTTCAAGAAGTCCAATCCCCAGGCGGCTGCAACAGACGGTACGGTACCGGCGCAGGATCTTTACAGCCTGGAACTGGTGGACGTTCAGGACTCCAAGGGCAATTCCGTGGAACTGCCCGAAGGCGTTACCAAGGATGATCTGTTTGGCGATGTGGGCGCGATACAGCACAAGGCGGGCAAGGTTTCCTTTGACGCTACCAACTATGAGTGGGATGGCGCTATCCTGAGGAAGAAAGGCGTTACAGGCACCGATGGGATCATTGTAGACATAACGACCCTGATGGCAGGCGGGAAGATAAATACGAACAGAGGTGCCGCAGCCACGGTCAACGGCAAGGCTGATGCCACGGTCCAGGACGGTCTGGATGCCGTTGCGAAAGCGTATGGGTTCGAGGGTTCCACGGAAGAGTTCCTGAACACACTGTGCAGCGTTACAAATACAACCGTTGCAAACTCTACGCCGGAAGAGATGTCGATAGCGACGATGATGGAGAATCTTGCCGCGTCTCCGACTACTCCGAACGCATGGAACGTGCTTCCCACATATCCGGGCGCTACCACGGAGACGAACACTACTTTCGATACCGTTGGCCGCATGTATACCGGCGTTGCGATCCATTTCAACGCCCACAACGGCGAATTCTACGGCGTCAACGGACAGACCACGGTGTCCACCCAGACATTGAGGTTTTCACGGATGGGAGGCAACTTCTCCGATGTTACCATAGACTTCTCACAGCTGTCCGAGCCGGACAATAAGGGTACGTCCACCGCAGGCGCTACCAGCGGCGACTACGACGGACTGGGAGCAGGACGCCGCATCGGCAAGATGATCGGCGTGTCCATCCAGCAGAACGGCATGATCTACGCAAGCTATGACAACGGCATGACGAAGCTTCTGGGCCAGATCGCCACGGCAAGCTTCCCCAACGCTTCCGGTCTGGAGAAGCATGGCGACAATATGTATTCCGCAACCCTGAACTCCGGTGAGTTTGACGGGGTGGGCGTGGATATCACCGCAGGCGGCGGCAAGATGACAACCGGCCTGCTGGAGATGAGTAATGTGGATCTGTCCTCCGAGTTTACGGAGATGATCACCACCCAGCGTGGTTTCCAGGCTAACAGCCGTATCATCACAGTGTCGGATACGCTGCTGGAAGAGCTGACCAATCTAAAGAGATAATGCGGTCGCCATAACTTTTTGAAACATTTTTTTATCTTTTGCTCGCAATATGACTTGATATGTGCTATACTAAGGGAGCGGATTTTTTCGCTCCCTTTCTAAGTGAAAGCAGGCGGGGGAGGCTTGTATGATTGAAGTAACGAAGATTAATGGCGAAAAGATCCTGGTGAACCCTCAATTATTTGAGATTGTTGAGGAAACGCCGGATACGGTCATCACAATGACCACGGGGAAAAAAATAATTGTAAAAGAAAGTAGACAAGAGGTGAAAAATCTTGTAAAATTGTATCGAAAAGATATTTTTGCGGAGTAAAATGAAAATTTAGGGGATTGTAGGTGATTATTTTGGACATAGCGTCTTTGGCAGGAGTGCTCTTATGTTTTGCCATGCTGATATTCGGTATTATCAGTTCGGCTACTTTGGCAGGATTTCATGAATATCTGGATTTTCCTTCGTTTGTCATCACTTTCGGAGGAGCTTTCTTCGCCACCATGACTTCGGTCAGCATGGCGGATTATATCGGAGGCCTGAAAAGCTTCACGCTGATCTTCAAGGCGCCGTCCCTGGATACGGCGGCGATGATACGGAAGATCATAGAATTGTCGAATGTGGCCCGTAAGGAAGGCCTGCTCTCTCTGGAAGAGGCGGCATCGGATATGGACGAGCAGTTTTTGAAGAAGGGGATCCTGCTCATCGTAGACGGTACGGACCCTGATTTGGTGCGTGCAATTATGGAAACGGAGTTGATAAGCCTTGACAGCAGGCATAAAACCCGTATCGGTTTCTGGGAAACGTTGGGCAGCATGGGACCTGCCTGGGGTATGATTGGTACCCTGGTGGGTCTGGTGGATATGTTGTATCACATGGATGACGCGGCGACGCTGGGACCCGCAATGGCGGTGGCGTTGATCACCACATTGTATGGTTCGCTGCTGGCAAACTGGATCTGTATTCCTGTTTCCAATAAACTGAAAGCGGATAACTCCGCCGAGATGATGATGAAAGAAGTCATGATCGAGGGTCTTCTGTCCATCCAGGCAGGAGAGAACCCCAGGGTTATCGAGGAGAAGCTGAAATCTTTCCTTGCTCCCAATGAGAGGAACAATCCTGAAGAAGAGGCAGGGGGTGAGGAGTAATGGCAAAGCGTCAGGAGGACACTCCCCCCGCAGGTTCGCCTGCGTGGATGTCTACCTTTAGTGACCTGATGAATCTGCTGCTCTGTTTCTTTGTTATGCTGTTCGCCATGTCCACGCTGGAGGAGAGCAAACTCCACGAACTGGTGGCGGCGATGAACAATACCGTCAGCATCTTTGACGGAGGCGCCAACGCCATAGGCGACGGCATGTTGATCAGCAACGGCGTCAGCCAGCTGAATGAACTGGATCAGTATATCAACAGTACGGGAAAGACCGCTGAAAGTCCCGATGAGGGCAAGGACATACAGGATTATGTGCAGTCCCCGGAGGCCATGCAGGAAGTTCTTGAGAAGATCGAGGAGGCTCAGCTGCAGGCCAATGAAGAACTGGCTGAGAATGTGGCGGAGGCTCTTCAGGAGGACAGCATAGCCGACCAGGTGGATGTAAGCTTTACCGCACAGTATGTGCAGCTCACCATGAACGGGGCGCTGCTTTTTGATTCGGGAAGCGCGGACCTGAAAACGGAATCCGAGCAGATCCTGCAGAAAGTAGGAAATATCCTGCAGTATTACGGGAACGGCATCATTGAGATCGAGGGTCATACCGACAATGTGCCCATCAACAGTTCGCAGTATCCCAGCAATGAGGAACTGAGCGATGCCAGGGCTCTTTCCGTCTTCTATTTCCTGCACGACAACACCTCGCTGGAGCCCACAAATCTGCGGCATGCGGGAATGGGAGAAAGGGTTCCCATAGCAGATAACTCCACTGCGGAGGGCAGGAGCAGGAACAGAAGGGTTGAGATAAGGATCTATAATTCGGCGATGTGACAGCCGGGATAAGATGAGGGTGAATAAATATGAAAAAAAATTTACTGACAGTATTGATATTGGCATTGATGATCGTTAACATCGTCCTCACCACCATTATGATGGTGAGCGTGATCAGCGCCAATAAGAAAACGGCGGAACTGGTGGGCAATATCGCCACCGCGCTGAATCTCCAGCTTACGGTTCCCGGCAGCGAAGGGGATGCCGAACCGGCAGTGCCGCTGGAGGATATCGTGGTATATGCGCTGCCCGAGTCCCAGATGGTGCAGGTGCCTACCGCTGACGGCGGCACGGTATATTTTGTCTTTAACCTGTCCCTGTCCATGGACAGCAAGGGCGATGGCTACAAGAAGCATGGGGAGAGCATTACTTCCGGAAGTTACGATTCCATGATCCTGGATCAGGTGAATTCCATTGTGGCCGCACATACCGAGGAGGAGTGCAGGAACGATATCGAATCCATCAAAAAAGAGATCCTTCAGGCTATTCAGGATTTTACCGGTTATAAATTTGTTTACAAGATCAATATCAGTGGTGTAAAATTTACCTGATGTGTTATTGTAAGGGGTAGACGAATAGTTTGATAGGAGGTGAGCTTGTGTGGGCGAGGTCCTTTCCCAAAGTGAAATAGATGCGCTGCTTTCGTCGATCGCGTCAGGTGAGATCAATGCGGACGAGATGCAGGAGACGGAGGAGAAGCAGGTTAAGAATTATGACTTCAGCCGCCCTACAAAGTTCTCAAAAGAGCACTTAAGGACACTTGAAATTATATTTGAACACTACAGCCGTCTGATCTCTACCAATCTCCCCGTGTATCTGAGGAAGAATGTCCAGGTGGCGGTAGCAAGTTCGGAAACGGTTACGTTTAACGAATTTACCAATGCCCTGTCCAATCCCGTTATTTTGGGAATCATAAATTTTGCGCCGTTGAACGGTACAGTCATCATGGATCTGGCGACGAACCTGGGCTACGCGATGTTGGATCGAATGCTGGGAGGATCAGGGGTTCCTCTGGAAAAGAGCAGGGAATTTTCCGAGATCGAGATGACGATCATTGAAAAGATATTAGTAATGTTCACACAGTTATTAAGGGAGCCGTGGAAGAATGTTATTGATATATCGCCTGTGCTACAGCGTCTGGAGACCAATCCCCAGTTCGCACAGGTGATTGCACCCAATGACATGATAGCGATTGTCACGCTGAACATGAAGATTGGGGATGTGGAAGGCTTTATGAATGTCTGTCTTCCGTTTCTTACTTTGGAAGATGTCATGGATAAGCTGAACACGAAGTACTGGTTCTCCACGATGCAGGAGAATCATGACGAGAATTATGAAGCTTACATTGAGTCATTGATCCGAAAGGCGGATATCCCTGTGAGGGCAGTCTTGGGCAAGAGTGTGATCACCGTAAATGATTTCATGAACCTGCAGGTGGGCGACTGTATCCGTCTTGGTTCCAGAGTGGATGATGACATGAACATTTATGTAGGTAACATTAAAAAATTTACCGCATTACCCGGCGCCGAAAAGGATTCTTATGCTGTCCGGATCACATCGGTAATCAGAGAGGAGGAGTAGAGGATGGATGGAATGCTATCTCAGGATGAGATAAATGCATTACTTAACGGCATGGATCTGCCTGAGGGAGACGGAGATGCCGAAGAAGTTTCCGTTGGAGCCGGTGAAACCATAACAGAAGTATCCAGCAGCGAACCATCAGCAGGCAGCGCAGGCCAGGATGATCTGCCTGAAATTCTTACAGACGTGGAAAAGGATGCCATTGGCGAGGTAGCCAATATCAGTATGGGATCCTCGGCAACGACCTTATATTCACTGGTAAACCGGAAGGTCAATATTACCACACCCGTGGTGCAGGCTGCAAGGTGGGAAAGTCTCCTGGCAGAGTACGAAAGACCTTGTGTATTTATCCAGATCAAGTATACGATGGGGTTGGACGGCACCAACATCCTGGTATTGAAAGAACATGACGTGAAAGTCATCACTGACCTGATGATGGGCGGGGATGGCACAAATACAGATGGGGAACTGGGGGAACTGCATCTGAGCGCCATATCTGAGGCGATGAATCAGATGATGGGGTCGGCGGCGACTTCGCTGTCTACCATGCTGAAGACGACGATCGACATCAGCCCGCCGGAATCCTCCCTGTTGGATCTGACCTCGATCAGGGCAGGGGAAGATATCTCGCCGTTCCTGGGAGGAACCTTTATCAAGATTTCTTTCCGCCTGCAGATCGACGACCTGGTTGACAGTACGATCATGCAGTTATATCCCGTCGATTTTGCCCGTATGATCGTTGATACCTTTATCCATAATCAGGATGGAGGAGCGGCTCCGGCGGCGGAAGAACCCAAAGCGGCGGAAACGCCGACAGCGCCTGCCCAGGCAAATGTGGGCGCAGCGCCCCAGATGGATATGGTGGGGCAACAGGATATGAGCGGTATGCAGATGGGAATGAACCCTCAGATGATGGGTATGAATCCCCAGATGATGGGAATGAACCCTCAGATGATGGGAATGAGTCCTCAGATGATGAACCCTCAGATGATGATGAATCCTCAAATGATGATGAATCCTATGGCAATGCAGAATGTAAATATTCAGCCTGCTCAGTTTCAGAGTTTTTCAACGGATATGAGCAATATCCCCGGGGGCGAGAATATCGGCCTGATCATGGATGTTCCGTTGGAAGTAACAGTAGAACTTGGACGTACGACTAAGTCGATTTCTGAGATTCTTAATTTTGCTCCCGGCACGATCATTGAACTGGATCGGATTGCTGGTGAACCTATAGATGTACTGGTAAACGGAAAATTCGTAGCAAAGGGAGAGGTAGTTGTAATTGAGGAAAGCTTTGGCGTAAGAGTAACTGAGATTATCAAGTAGGAGGAAGGAATAAATGGCAAAGAATATTTTAGTATGTGACGACGCAGCTTTTATGAGGATGATGATCAAGGACATTTTGACCAAGAATGGCTACAATGTCGCGGGAGAAGCTGAGAACGGCGCTAGGGCGGTTGAGAAATATAAGGAATTATCGCCCGATCTGGTACTGATGGACATCACCATGCCTGAGATGGACGGTCTGCAGGCATTGAAGGAGATCAAGAAGCTGGATGGCAACGCAAAGATCATTATGTGTTCCGCAATGGGTCAGCAGGCAATGGTTATCGAATCCATTCAGAATGGCGCAAAAGACTTTATCGTGAAGCCTTTCCAGGCGGAGCGTGTTCTCGAGGCCGTTAAGAAGGTCGTAGGTTAATGGCGGTTCTGCTGGCAGGGACTGAAAGCGGTTACGCCCAATTTATAGCTGTCCTGGCGATATTTGTGCTGGTTCTCGGCGTTACGGCCCTGACTACAAAATGGATTTCGGGGTATCAGAAGCAGCAGAATGCCAACAGCAATATTGAGGTGATAGAAACCAGCCGTTTGACAAACAATAAATATCTGCAGGTCATACGGGTGGGGGAGACATATATGGTGATCGCTGTCTGCAAGGACACAGTGACTATGCTGGGAGAAATTCCCGCAGAGCAGCTTACGATATCGAAAGAGGCGAATCCCGGTATGGGATTTAAGGAATTGTTTGATAAGGCTGTGGGGAAAACTCTGCAAAAAGCAAGCGAACCAAAGGACGATCCGAGTAAATGATAAAGTTTATGCGAAACAGAAAACGAATAATGACGATAATATGCCTGCTGATTACGGTGGGCATATTGTGTATTCAAAATTCCATGACGGTATTTGCGATAGAGGACCGGAACCTGACAGGGTCGGAGGAGAACCGGACCTATATCGACCCGCCGGGAACTGCGGAGACGCCGGAGGAAGTGGCAGGGCTGAATACGGCGAACACGGTGACGGTGTCCCTGGACAGCAGCAACGGCCAGCTGAATGGCGCGCTGAGTGTCCTGATCACCCTGACCCTGATCGCGCTGCTGCCCATGATCCTTGTGTTGATGACCTCTTTTACCCGGATCATCATCGTGCTGCATTTTACCCGTGCCGCGCTGAACACACAGACGGCGCCCCCTAACCAGATCCTTGTGGGTCTGGCGCTGATACTGACATTTTTTATCATGGAACCTACCTTTACCAGGATCAACGAGGAGGCTCTCCAGCCTTTCCAGGCAGGGGAGATTACCCAGGAGGAGGCTTTTGAGACCGGCATCCAGCCGCTGCGGGAGTTTATGTATGTCCAGACCCAGGTAAAGGATGTGGAACTTTTTATGGATATTGCCGGACAGGAGTGGGACGGGGAGAATGAATCCATCCCGAACGCAGTCCTGATTCCCAGCTTTGTGGTGAGCGAACTGCGGATGGCGTTCTGGATCGGTTTCGTGATCTATATCCCGTTCATCATCATTGACATGGTGGTTGCGTCCACCCTGATGAGCATGGGTATGATGATGCTGCCTCCCACCACGATCTCCATGCCTTTCAAGATACTGCTCTTTGTGCTTGCGGATGGCTGGAGTCTCGTGATAGGTAACCTGGTGAAGACATTTTATATATCATGACCTTAAGAGAGGAGAGTGGTCTCTGTGACCATTGAAGTGGTATCGGATATTACGAGGGAGGCTTTGTTCCTGATCATAAAGGTGTCGCTGCCGGTGCTTTTGATCTCCATGGTGGTCGGACTGATCATCAGTATCTTCCAGACGGTTACTTCCATACAGGAACAGACGCTTACTTTTGTTCCGAAGATCATCAGTATCTTTCTGGCGTTGATACTTTTCGGGCATTGGATGTTGAACAGTATTGTGGAGTTTATGACGACCCTGTGGTCCAATTTTGGTATTTACAGCCGTGGGTGATGAAGTGGGCGGTATGATCAGTTTATCTTTTTCGACATATGATCTGGAATATTTTCTGCTGATCCTGACGCGGGTGGCGAGTTTTGTCTTCATTGCGCCTTTCTTCAGCATGAGGAATACCCCGGCGAGGGTGCGCGTGGGTTTGAGCGTTTTTACCGCGCTGCTGTTGTATCAGTCGCTGACGCCGTCGGAGGCGGTGGCCTATGATTCGCTGATGGAATATACTGTCATTGTGGTCAAGGAGGCGCTGGTGGGACTGCTGATCGGCTTTGGCGCGACGATCTGTACTTCCATCGTCAATTTCGCGGGTTCCATAGCGGATATGGAGACAGGGCTTTCCATGGCCACGCTGATGGATCCCACAACCAGGGAATCCACCAGCATCACGGGTGTGCTTTATCAGTATATCTTCATGTTCATGCTGATCTGTACGGGGATGTACCGCTACCTGTTCGGGGCGCTGGCGGATACGTTCGTCCTGATTCCCATAAACGGCGCGGTCTTTCACGGTGAGGCGCTGGTGGAGGCGATGCTCAGGTTCCTGGGGGAGTATATCCTGATAGGGTTCCGCATCGTGCTTCCGGTCTTCTGCACCATATTGCTGCTGAATGCCATCCTGGGCGTACTGGCCAAGGTGTCGCCCCAGATGAACATGTTTGCCATCGGCCTGCAGCTGAAGATACTGGTGGGGCTTTCCACCCTGTTCCTGACGGCGGGACTTCTGCCCGGAACGGCCGATTTTATTTTTGACGAGATGAAACGGGTGATCGTTTCTTTTGTGGGAGCAATGCAATGATTCGGTATGACCTGCAATTTTTTGCCAAGGAAGGGCCGGGCGGGGAGAAGACAGAACCCGCCACCTCGAAAAAACTGGAGGATGCCCGCAAGGAAGGCCAGGTGGCAAAGAGTAAGGAGATTGCCAACGGTTTCAGCCTGCTGGCGCTCTTTCTCGTGTTGAAATTTTACGTGGGATATATGGGGACAAGCCTGATGGCAGTGTTTCCCAATATCTATGACATGATCCCCGAGATCACCACATTTTACCACGGGTTTATGCCCGAGACGGATGTGCAGGTGCTCTTTCGCAGGATGGTGTTACAGGTGCTGATC
Organism: Blautia sp.; assembly: GCA_023667395.1. Classification (GTDB taxonomy): domain Bacteria; phylum Bacillota; class Clostridia; order Lachnospirales; family Lachnospiraceae; genus Acetatifactor. The sequence continues at coordinate 449,347 of JAMPAC010000001.1, forward strand.
CTGATCGCGCCCATACTGCTTGTGGGCGTGGTGATCGCATTCGTCTGTGATGTGGCGCAGGTGAAATGGCATCCCACGGGGAAGCCCCTGAAGCCTAAGTTCAAGAACCTGAATCCGATCAGTGGTTTTAAGAGGATCATATCGGTCAATTCGCTGGTGGAGTTGATAAAATCCATTCTAAAGATTGGATTGATCGCGTATGTGTGTTATAATTTCCTTAAGGATAAATGGGTCTACCTGCTGAATGTTTTTGATATTTCGCTGATGCAGGGACTGCAGATCATAGCCGACCTGGTGACGGATCTGGGCATCAGGATTGCGGCAGTCTATATGATCATCGCCCTGGGGGACTTCATTTACCAGAAAGTGAAATTCAACAATGATATGAAGATGACCAAGCAGGAAGTCAAGGACGAATACAAGCAGTCGGAAGGCGATCCCCAGATCAAGGGTAAGATCAGACAGAAGATGATGGAGTCGTCCAGACGCCGTATGATGCAGGATCTGCCCCAGGCGGACGTGGTCATCACCAACCCTACCCACTATGCCGTGGCCATCAAGTATGACCCGGAGGTGGCGGATGCGCCGCTGGTTATCGCGAAGGGGGAAGATTACCTGGCCCAGCGCATCAGGGAAACCGCCAGGGAGAACCATATAGAGATAGTGGAAAACAAGCCATTGGCGCGTATGCTCTACGCCAATGTGGACGTGGGGCAGGCAGTCCCGCCGGAACTGTATCAGGCGGTGGCGGAGGTGCTGGCGTTTGTATATCACCTGCAAGGCAAAGTATAAAGGGGAGTATAATAATATGGGTATAAGGAGGTGCAGGAAGTGAATGTAAGACTACAGAAGACAGACGCTGTGGTGGCGATCTATGTCCTTGTTGCGTTCATCATGCTGATCGTATCGCTGCCGGCCGCCGTGCTTGACGTTTTCATGGCGTTCAATATTTCCGTCGCTTTCGTCATTTTGTTTGTCTGCATGTTTGCCAAGGAAGTGCTGGAACTGTCGTATTTCCCTACAATCCTGCTGTTTACCACCATTTTCAGGATCGCCATGAACGTATCTTCTACCAGGCTGATCCTGACCACCGGTTCGGCCGGAAATGTGGTCAGGACTTTTGGTGAGTTCGTGGGGGGAGGCGACCTGATTGTAGGCGCGATCATCTTCATCATCCTGATATTGGTGCAGTTCCTGGTGATCAATAAGGGTTCCGAGCGTGTGGCTGAGGTAACGGCGAGATTTACGCTGGATGCCATGCCCGGTAAGCAGATGGCCATTGATGCAGACCTGAATACCGGCGCCATCGATGATAAGGAAGCGAAACTCAGGCGTGATAAGATCCAGCAGGAGTCCAGCTTCTTCGGCGCCATGGACGGCGCCGTGAAATATGTAAAGGGAGATGCCGTGGCAGGCCTGCTGCTTACGGCCATCAACCTGATCGGCGGCATTTCCATGGGCATGCTGCGCGGCGGCATGGATGTGGGGACCGCATTGAATACGTATGGGATCCTGACCATCGGCGACGGCCTGGTGAGCCAGATCCCGTCCCTGCTGATCTCACTGTCCACCGGTGTGCTTGTCACCAAGGGCGGAAAGGAAGCGGACTTCGGTCCAGCCATTGTAAGGCAGCTTTTCGGCGTGCCCAAGGCCATGTACCTTGTGGGCGCTGCCCTGGCGTTCCTGGGCATGTTTACGGAACTGAACACGATCCTGTTCCTGGGCATGGGTCTGCTGTATGTGGTGGGAGGCAGGATCATGGCGGGCAATCTGGAGACCGCAGGCATCGAGCAGGAAGTGGATGCGGATGAGATCGCCGCGGAGGAGATCAGGCAGCCTGAGAATGTGAACAGCCTGCTGCAGGTGGATCCCATCGAGTTGGAATTTGGATATGGCATCATCCCCCTGGCGGATGTGAATCAGGGCGGCGACCTGCTGGACCGTGTGGTAATGATCCGGAGGCAGATCGCGCTGGAACTGGGTACTGTGGTGCCCATCATCCGTCTGCGGGATAACATACAGCTGAACCCTAACCAATATATTATAAAGATCAAGGGCATCCAGCTCAGTGAGGGCGAGATCCTTTTCGACCACTATATGGCCATGAATCCCGGCTATGTGGAGGAAGAGATCACGGGCATCCCCACTTTTGAACCTTCTTTCCACCTGCCTGCCATCTGGATCACCGAGGGCCAGAGGGAGCGCGCGGAAAGCCTTGGCTATACGGTGGTAGACCCGCCCTCCATCATTGCCACCCACCTGACGGAGATCATCAGGCAGCATATCGACGAACTGCTGTCACGGCAGGATGTGCAGAACCTTGTGAACAACCTCAAGGAGACCAATCCCTCCCTGGTGGAGGAACTGGTTCCCAAGCTGCTGGGTGTGGGCGAGATACAAAAAGTGCTGCAGAATCTGCTGAAAGAGGGCATTTCCATCAGGGATCTGCTGACGATATTGGAGACCCTTGCAGATTACGCGCCTACCACGCGGGATACGGATATTCTCACGGAATATGTGCGCCAGAGCCTGAAACGAGCTATTTCCACCAAGTATTTCCCGGCCAACGAGACCACAAATGTGGTGACGCTGGATCCGAAAGTGGAGCAGGAGATCATGGGAAGCGTGAAGCAGACGGAGAGCGGCGCGTTCCTGAACCTGGATCCCAGCAGGTCCAGGGCGATCATAGACTCTGTGGGAAAAGAGGTTCAGAAGCTGGAAAACCTTGGAAAGAGTCCCATTGTGATCACATCACCTATCGTACGTATGTATTTTAAACGCCTGACGGAGGACTACTACAGGGAACTGGTAGTGGTGTCCTATAATGAGGTGGAATCCAATGTTGAATTACAGTCAGTTGGGATGGTGACAGCATAATGATAATCAAGAAGTTTGTTGGAAAAACGGAAGAAGAGGCAGTGGAGTCGGCCAAAAAGGAACTGGGCGGCGGCATTGTCATCATGAATGTGAAAGATGTGAAAGCGAAAGGCCTGGCGTCCTTGTTCCGTTCCAAACAGGTGGAAGTGACGGTGGCGCTGGAGGAGGAAGGGGATATCCCCAAGCCGGTCCGCAGGGAAGCGGCGGTGCCGGAGCCGGTGAAACGCGAGGCAGTCCCCGCCGCAGTCAGCGAGACCATAAGCGTGGCGGCGGAACGTTCCCAGAATATAGAGAAAAGGCTTGACAGCCTGCAGATCCTGTTGGAGAGCAGGTTCCAGCAGGATGAGGCGGAGAAGCAGGAACAGGTCGAGAATACGCAGACGGCGGAGAAACAGGAGGAAGAACTGAGCGGGGAGGAACTGGAGCGCAGCAAATTTGTCCGCCTGTTGTATAACACCATGCTGGAAAACGAGGTTGACGAGAAGTATGCAAACCAGATCATAGAGGACCTGGAGAGGAATAAGAAGCCCAATATGCCTTTTGATTATATCCTGGCAAACGTTTACCAGAAGATGATCCTGAAGTTTGGCAAGGCGGAAGGGATCACCGCGGCGGAGAAGGGGCCGAAGATCGTGTTGTTCCTGGGTCCCACGGGGGTGGGGAAGACCACCACCATCGCCAAGTTGGCCAGCGATTTTACCATGGTGGAAAAGAAGAAAGTGGCGCTCCTGACGGCGGATACTTACCGCATTGCCGCGGCGGAGCAGCTGCGCACCTACGCCAATATCCTGGAGGCGCCTTTCCGTGTGATATACACGGAAGCGGATGTGGGGCAGGCGGTGCAGGATTTTCACAGTTACGATTACATTTTCGTGGACACTGCGGGTCATTCCCATAAAAACGAGGAACAGATCGAGAATATACAGAAACTTTTCAATGCCGTGAAAGAAGCGGGCGAGTACCAGACCTTTCTGGTGCTCAGCGCCACAACGAAGTACCGCGACCTGACAAGGATCGCTTCCAGTTATAAGGAAATCACCGATTATCAGATGATCTTCACAAAGCTGGATGAGACGCTGACCCTGGGAAATCTGTTAAATTTGAAGCTTTACGCGGACGTGCCCATCGCTTATGTGACTTGCGGGCAGAATGTACCGGACGATATTGAACGCTTTAACCCCCAGAAAATGGTCAAGCAGCTTCTGGGCGGCAAGGCATAGGCGGCGGAAGCGTCCGAACGGCAATAAAACAGGAGGTAGTGACATGGACCAAGCGGAACAACTTAGAATCATAAAGGCCAGCCAGGTAAAGTCAAGGCCACTTGCCCGTGTCATGACTGTCACCAGCGGCAAGGGAGGCGTGGGCAAATCCAATGTTTCCATCAATCTGGCGATCCAGTTCCGGAAGATGGGAAAGAAAGTCATTATCCTGGATGCCGATTTCGGGCTTGCAAATATCGAGATCATGTTCGGCGCGGTGCCGAAGCATAACCTGTGTGACCTGATCTATCAGGGGAAGAACATCAAGGATATCATTACCTGGGGTCCCATGGAGATCGGATTTATCTCCGGGGGTTCCGGCATTGCCGGAATGTCGAATCTGAGCAAGGATTACCTGGATTACATCATCCAGAATCTGGCGGAACTGGATTCCATTGCGGACGTGATCATCGTGGACACGGGAGCGGGCATATCGGATGCGGTGCTTGAATTCCTGGTGGCCTGCGGGGAGGTGTTGCTGGTCACCACCCAGGAACCCACTTCCATCACGGATTCCTATTCCCTGCTGAAGGCGCTGTACCGTCATCCCAGGTTTGATCCCTCTTCCACCAAGGTAAAAATGATCGCTAACCGGGTGAACAAGGAGGCTGAGGGCGAGGTACTGTTCGAGAAACTGAACGTGGTGGTTTCCAGATATCTGAAGATCCCGCTGATCTATCTGGGAAGCATACCTGAGGATCCCCAGTTGGCCCGGGCGGTGATGCAGCAGCTCCCGGTGTCGCTGCAGAATCCGGGGGCCAGGTCCAGCCAGGCTTTCCAGTGGATCGCCGCAAAGCTTTTGGATAAAGGGGAGGCGGAGCGCCAGCCAAAGAGGGGGATGGCGGCCTTTTTCTCCCACATTATTGGAAGGAGCAGATGAGAACATGTTATCAAAATTGATCTCACAAAATGACAAGATCGAGCTGCAGGCGATCGACAGGGGTGAGGATGAGAACGGGGAGGGAAGCAGGAAGATATACAACAGCGCCGTGCTGGAGATCCTATCGGAAGACACGCTGGAAATCCTGATGCCCATGGAACAGTCCAAACTGATCCTGCTTCCGGTGGACAGCGAATACGATCTGGTGTTCTACGGCGCCAGCGGCCTTTACCAGTGTTTTGCCAGGATCGTTGACCGCTATAAGAGCAATAATGTGTATATCCTGGCGGTGGAACTGACCAGCAACCTGAGGAAATACCAGAGGCGCGAGTATTACCGGTTCAGCTGCGCCCTCGAGATGTGCGCAAGGAACCTGGAGCAGGATGAGGTGCAGGCCATCGAGAAACGGCTGCCTTTCGCGCTGGTTTCGGGGCGTCCCCTGAAACATAGCGTGATCGTGGATATCAGCGGCGGAGGGCTGCGGTTTATCTCCTCCCAAAAGTACGAGCCGGAGAACCTGCTGTATTGCAGTTATCACCTGGTAAAGGGCAGCGGGCAGAAACTGTATGAAGTGATCGGAAAGGTGCTTAGCGCCAGGGAACTGGAAAACCGTCCGGGCGTCTACGAGCACCGCGTGCAGTATTACGACATAGATAACGCGACAAGGGAAGAGATCATAAAATATATCTTTGAGGAAGAGAGAAAAAGCCTTCAGAAAGAGAGGAGATAATGGCAAAAAAAATTCTGGTAGTTGATGATTCTGCACTTATGAGAAGAGTTCTGTGTGATATAATAGACAGTGATGAGAGATTTCAGGTGGTTGCGCGTGCGACCAATGGTCTGGAAGCCCTTGACCTGCTGAGCAAAAATCAATACGATGCGGTTGTCCTGGATGTGAACATGCCCAGGATGAACGGGCTGGAACTTCTGGGGGAACTGCAGAAACGGAAGATTCCCGCAAGGGTCATGATGGCCAGCACGGATACCAGGGAGGGTGCCAAGACTACCATGGATGCGCTGGAACTGGGAGCTCTTGATTTCATACATAAACCTGACAGTGCGGTGGACTGTCGGGCGGATGCCTTTAAGGACAGACTGTTAAAGGTTCTGGATGTGGTATCCAGCAGTCGGCTTCCCGTATTTGAATCCCGGGAGAAAGTTGCGGAAAGCCAGGCGAAAGTGGCAAAGATGGCGGATATTGCCAGAAAATTTTCGTCCAGGATCTCCGGTACGAAAGTGGTGGCGATCGCCAGCTCCACAGGCGGTCCCAAGGCGCTGCAGGCCGTCATTCCCAGGCTTCCGAAAGAACTGGACGCGCCGGTGCTGCTGGTGCAGCATATGCCCAAAGGGTTTACCGCGTCCCTGGCGGAGCGGCTGAACGATATCAGCAGCGTGACGGTCAAGGAGGCGGCGGAAGGGGATGAACTGCAGTCGGGAACCGTATATGTGGCCATGGGCGGTATGCATATGAATGTGGCGACTTCCCCGTCTGGAAAGTATGTGATACACTATACGGACGAACCCAACAGGGAGGGTGTAAAGCCCTGTGCCAATTATATGTATGAATCCCTTGTGAACAGTAAGTTCGACAAGATTGTCTGTGTCGTCCTGACCGGAATGGGCGCGGACGGTACTGCCGGGATCAAGAACCTGAAACCCCATAAGAATATCCATGTGATCACCCAGAACCAGGCTACCTGTACCGTGTACGGCATGCCAAGAAGCGCCGAAAATGCAGGCTTGTCGAATCAGGTGGTGCCACTGGATGAAATTGCACAGGAAATAATTTTGAACGTAGGTGTGAAAAATTAGGCGGCGGTCCGGCATCGGACGCCTGATGGAAGCACTATGCCACACACGGCAGAATGGAGGGTACTATGGACGTAAGTCAATATCTGGAGATCTTTCTTGACGAGACCAACGAGCACATCACAAATCTGAACACCCGGATCATGGAACTGGAATCCGATCCGGAAAACATGGATACCATCAATGAGATCTTCAGGGCGGCCCATTCCCTGAAAGGAATGGCGGGAACCATGGGCTTTAAAAGGATGCAGAACCTGACGCATGATATGGAAAATGTTTTTTCAGAGGTGCGCAACGGTGTCATTAAGGTGACTTCGGAGATCATCGATGTGTTGTTCCAGTGTCTGGATGCATTGGAGGAGTACAAGGACAATATCCAGGGAACTGCGGATGAGGGAACCAATGATAACGATCCCATCATCAAAATGTTGAACAGCATCCTGAACGGAAGCGGTGCAGCGGCGCCTGCGAAAAAACCGGCAGCCGCAAAGGAAACAGCTTCCGCAGACCAGGCGGCAGCCGGAAATAAATGGGATAGCGTGACGCTGGACGATTCCCAGGTCACTGTCATCAGGGAAGCCCAGAAGCAGGGGAAGAGGGTCTACGGCCTGAACGTCATGGTACAGGAAAGCTGCATCCTGAAAGCGGCGAGGGCGTTCCTTGTATTCAAGGCGGTGGAGGAACAGGCCGAGATCATCGTGTCCGACCCCAGCGCCCAGGATGTGGAGGACGAGAAATTTGATACGGATTTCACCCTGATCATACTCTCCGACGCGGAACTGGATGATATCATCCGGGCTGCGGAAGCCGTTTCGGAAATAGAAAAAGTGGTCGGCGCTGAGATTGATCTTACCAATAATAAGAGCGTGCATGCTGCGGCGGAGGAAGAAGAAGCGCCTGCGGAGGCGGAGCAGAAAGAAGAAACCGCAGTGCAGGAGCCCGCAGTGACCGCAGCGCCTGCAGCAGCGGCAGCGTCCGCGGCGCCTGCGGCACCTGCGGCAGCCAAGGCGGAGCCCAAGAAACAGGCTCCCGCAAAGCCGGTGGTGAACCGTACCGTGCGTGTGGATATCGAGAAGCTGGATTCCCTGATGAATCTGGTCAGCGAACTGATCATTGCCAAGAATTCCCTGGTATCCGTATCCAGCCAGGAGCAGACTGATGTGAACAGCGCGTTCAACGAGCAGATCGAGTATCTGGAGAGCGTTACCACAAACCTGCATGAATCTGTCATGAAAGTAAGGATGGTGCCCATAGAGAGCGTTGTCACCAAGTTCCCCCGCATGATCCGCGATCTGTCCAAGAAGCTGGATAAAAAGATGGAATTGTACATGACCGGTGAGGAGACGGAACTGGACCGTACCGTGGTGGATCAGATCGGAGACCCCTTGATGCATCTGCTGCGTAATTCCGCAGATCACGGCCTGGAGTCCGCAGAGATCCGTGCCCAGCGGGGCAAGCCTGCGGTAGGTTCCATTTTCCTGGATGCATACCAGGAGGGCAATACCGTCGTGATCGAGGTCAGGGACGACGGTAACGGCATCGATGTGGAAGCCGTAAAGCAGAAAGCCATCGAGAGAGGCACCATCACAGTGGACCAGGCGGCCAATATGTCGGATAAGGAGATCATTGACCTGCTGTTCCTGCCCAGCTTTTCCACTGCGAAGAAAGTTACCGACGTATCGGGACGCGGCGTAGGCCTTGATGTGGTCAAGTCCATGATCGAATCCTTAAGCGGCGAGGTGGAAGTGAAGTCCAAGCTGGGCGAGGGAAGCACATGGACCATCCGGCTGCCCCTGACCCTGGCTATCATCCAGGCGCTGATGGTGGTGGTAGGCGAAGAGAAATACGCTATTTCCCTTGGTTCCATCCAGACCCTGGAGGATGTTCCCGCCAGCGAGGTGAAGCTGGTGCAGAATAAGGAAGTGATCCACCTGCGCGGTACTGTTATCCCCCTGATCCGCCTGAGCGAGGTGCTGGATGTGGAGAGAAAACCCGTCAATGAGGATAACCTGATCGTGGTCATCGTAAAAAAAGGCGACAAGCTTGCTGGATTGGTCATCGACGAGCTGATCGGACAGCAGGAGATCGTTATCAAGTCTCTGGGCAAATACATTAAGCAGTGCAAGTTCATCAGCGGGGCAACGATTCTTGGCGATGGCGAGATCGCGCTGATCCTTGACGCCAACACCTTGATTTAGAAAGGGGAACAGACACATGGAATTGACGGTAAACAATAATTATAGCATCATAGACGAAGAGAAAGGCAGGACGGAGGGCGAACCCATTCAGTTCATTGTGGTTCGCCTTGGAGAGGAGCAGTACGGCATCGATATCCGCAATATTGATAATATCGTGAAGATGCAGCGCATCACCCGGGTACCCAAGCTGCCTGCCTATTTAAAGGGCGTCATCAATATGCGCGGAGAGGTCATCCCGGTGCTCAGCATACGTCTGAAGATGGGGTTGGAGGCTGACGAGATCACCAAGGCCACCCGTATCCTGATCGTTAAGCTGGAGGAAGAGGGGAACGTGGGCTTTATCGTGGATGAGGTAAAGGAAGTGGTCACCCTGTACGAGTCGAATATCGAAAAGATTTCCAGCGATCTTACGGCTGAAAAGGGAAACCTTATCAACGCAGTCGGAAAACATAACGGCGAACTGATCTCACTCTTTGACCTGGCAGCGATCAGTCTGGAGGAGAACTAGTAAAAATAAAGGAGATACATTCATGAGTGAAATGAGCTTAGAGCAGGTTACTGAGAACTATTACGACGTTCTCAAGGAACTGGGAAACATCGGCGCGGGCAACGCCATGACGGCCCTTTCCCAGATGCTGCAGTGCAAGGTGGATATGAAAGTACCTCAGGTCAGGCTTCTGGAGTTTTCGGAAGTCGGCGATATGATGGGCGGCGAAGAACAGATCATGGTGGGCGTATTCCTGGGTGTGGACGGGGATATTACCGGGAGCATGATGTTCATGGTAGAGGAGGAAAGTGCCAGGCACCTGATCCAGAAGATTACCATGGGTATGCTCCCGCCCGGTTCCGAGTTTGAGGAAATGGGACTCTCCGCAATGAAAGAGATCGGAAACATCATTACGGGCGCGTACCTGAATTCCCTTTCCACGCTGACTAATTTGAAGATATATCCCACACCGCCGGCATTGACGGTGGATATGGCAGGCGCAATCTTGAGTGTGCCGGCGATTCAGTTTGGGATTTTCGGGGATAATATCCTGCTGATCCAGTCGCAGTTCTATGATGAGATCGAGCTGGACGGATATTTCATCCTGATTCCCGACCTGGAATCATATGCAAGGATATTGGGGGCATTGGGGATACCTCTGATATAATTCCTGTATGACATGTCAGCAAAAAGAAATAAGGTGTAGAGGGAAGAGACACAGATGAGCGAAATAATCAAAGTGGGAATGGCAGACCTCAAGACCTGTATCAGTCCCAATGGGATAACGACTCTCGGACTGGGGTCCTGTGTTGGCATTGCGATCCGTGATCCTTCAAATAAAATAGGGGGATTGGCGCATATTATGCTGCCGGACAGTAAGTCGATCAAGGGAAGTCAGATGAATATCGCTAAGTTTGCGGATACGGGTATTGCGGAATTGGTGAAACAGATGGAAAAGCTGGGCGCGCAGAGGAGCCGCATGGTGGCAAAGATTGCCGGGGGCGCCAATATGTTTAATTTTCATGGAACAAGTTCCTTTGGCCAGGTGGGCGAACGTAATGTGGAAGCCACCAAAGCGAAACTGAGTCAACTTAGGATCCCGATCCTGGCGGAAGATACAGGAAAGAATTTCGGGCGGACCGTTATTTTTTATCCTGAAACGGGGGATTATATCATCCGGGCAGTAGGGAGACCAGAGTATAAGATTTAAAGTATAGGATTTATTGAAGGGTATTTTATGAACAGAAAGAATTTACCCCTTTTGCTGATGCTGACAGCAGGGGCTGTGACCTGTATCATTACATATGTCATGGATTATTCCATGGTGGCAAGGCTGGTGTCCCTTTTTCTCGTTTTAGTTCTCTTTTACATCCTGGGAAGCATTCTGAAGTGGACGCTTGACAGGTTTGACAGGCAGAATGAGGAAAAGAAAGAGCAGGAGGAGAAAGAGGCTGAGGCGGAAGGAGCGGAGGAAAGTTCCGAAGCGGATGACGGGGAACAGGAGACAGCGGGAAACATCAAAGAGACCAAGAAGGAGTCGTGATCCGGGAATAAACGGAAAGGAGGAGATGTGTTCCTATGGATGAGGCGGGCAGGAAAAAACTGTTGGAAGAATATGCAAAGACAAGATCCGCAGATGCCAGGGAAAAGATCATATTGGAATATGCTCCCCTTGTGAAAGTGGTTGCCGGACGACTCAGCATATACCTTGGATACAACGTGGAGTATGAGGATCTGGTAAGTTATGGCATTTTCGGTTTGATCGACGCTATTGATAAATTTGACTGCTTTAAGGAAGTTAAATTTGAGACTTATGCCAGTCTGAGGATCAGGGGCGCGATCCTGGACCAGATCAGGAAGATGGACTGGATACCCAGGACGATCAGGCAGAAACAGAAAAAGATCGAGACGGTCATACGTGAGATCGAGCAGGAGACGGGGCACAATGCCTCGGATGAGGAGATTGCGCAGAAGCTGGGTATTTCCGGAGACGAGTACCTGGACTGGCAGTCTCAGATGAAAGTCACGGGACTGGTATCCCTGAACGAATATATGGAGCAGGGCAGTGATGTCACCCAGGATTACAGCAGGCAGACGACTTCCCGGTTTGAAGCGCCGGAAGAAAAGGTGGAGAGGGAAGAACTGACGAGGATGCTTGGGGAAGCGCTGCAGCTTCTCACGGAAAAGGAGCAGAAAGTCATTACTTTGTATTATTATGAAGAACTGACTTTGAAGGAAATCAGCAGTATTCTGGAAGTATCTGAGTCCAGGGTTTCTCAGCTTCATACCAGGGCTTTACAGAAAATGAAAACAAAGATGGGCAGCTATATGGGAATCCTTACGGATAACTGACAGGGAGATTTCACTATGCAGAATGGATACTTTAAACTGGTCAATGAACCAGGCGGATATGGTGTCAGGCTGTACCAGCCGAAAGATGGCGGGGAACAGATCAGAATCGGAGAACTGTTGGAATATTTAGACGGCTTGGGGGCAGGCTATGACAGGAGGCGGCTCGAAATGCTTCTTCTGGATGAAGAGGCGGAGGACTGTACTTATCATCTGGGTTCGGATTTTTGCCCCTCCTATCCGGAGACATATCATCTTGATGTAAGTGAGGATGATATGACAGTTTATGTACGGTTTGTTCCGGCTTCCGAGACAGGGAGCAGGATCACGTTAAATGATTTTTTAAAGGATCTGCGGTTCAGTAATATTACCCATGGTATTCGGATGGAACTGCTTCAGGATCATTTCCAGTCTCCCGGGATCTATTGTACGGATTTGCTGATAGCAAAAGGGAAGGAACCCAGGCATGGCACGGACGCCGTTATTGAGTATCATTTTAACACGGATAAGCACAGGCCGCCTTCCCAGAGGGATGACGGCAGTGTGGACTATTTCAATCTCAGTATGATCAATCAGTGCAGAAAAGGCGACCTGCTGGCAACGATCATACCGGAGGACAGGGGTGAACCGGGTTATGATGTTCATGGGAAGCCCATCAGTCCAAGGGAAGTCAAACGTGAAACGCTGAAGTTTGGACGGAATATCGAATTGTCGGAAGATAAGCTGTCGATCAAATCCATGGTTGACGGCCATGTGACGCTGGTGGATGACAAGGTGTTCGTCTCCGATGTCTTTGAAGTCAAAAATGTGGACTCGACCACCGGAAACCTTGATTTTGAGGGGAGCATCCAGATCGACGGGGATGTCATGGCGAACTTCGAGGTAAAGGCCGGGGGCAATGTCATCGTCAACGGTCTGGTGGAGGACGCCAAGATCGTGGCCGGCGGGAATATCATTATCGCCAAGGGAATGAACGGTTCCTCGAAAGGCTACCTGAAAGCCGGCGGGGATATCATGGCAAAGTTCCTGGAGAATGTCAGGGTGGTGGCCGGCGGTTATGTGGAGTCGGAGGCAATCCTCCACAGCAGGATATCTGCGGGTACGGAGGTCAAGGTCGAGGGTCGCAAGGGCATTATCGTGGGAGGCTATGTGCAGGCGGGACAGAAGATCACCGCCAAGACCATCGGTACCGGCATGGGGGCGTCCACCATTCTGGAGGTGGGTGTCAATCCCCTTATCAAAACGCAGTACAGCCGTATGCAGAAGCTGGTGGCGGATCTCGACAAGACCATCAGCAATGCGGAAGTAATCCTGGATACATTCAAGGAGAAGTTGAAAAAGGGCATTCAGTTTAATGAGAGCCAGCTGAAATATATGAAGAGCGTCATGAAACTGGTGGAAGACAAAAACGCCGAGAAAGTGCAGATGAATGGCAGGATGGAGAAGATGCGCGCCATGATGGAGATCCAGAAACTCTCGGAGATCGTCGTGAATGATGAGATTTATCCCAGCACCACCATCATCATCGGAGACAGTTCCAAGACGCTCCAGACCAGTTATCATTATTGTAAGTTTGTGAGGGAACGGGGAGATATCTGTATGAAACCCCTGTAACCAAGGGAAGAAGGTGTTTTTATGGCATTTGGTTCTATCGACCTGACCACGATATCCAGGGCGCAGGATTTTTCCGGTATTAAACAGAATGAAGATAATAAAGGGATGTTCGCCCAGACGGTCATCAGTCAGGATGTTCAGAAGAATACGGAACAACGTATCCGCGAAGTGCACAGAAGCGATGATCCTGAGTGGCATCAGAAGAATCCTGACGCCAAGGAAAAGGGTAATGGAGAATATTATGGGGACGGCGGAAAACGCCGTAAGGGGGCAAAACCACGGGAGAGAGTGGTGATCAAGGGCAGAGAAGGCTTTGATATGAAGATATAGAGGACGGATCTTTGAGATGGATATAATGGAAATCGTCCTGCTGGCAGCGGGAGGAATTGTTTTTATACTGAGTTTCCTGATACCGACGAAAAAAGAGGAGAGCAGTGAGGAGACCAGGGGCTTGGCGAAAGAGGAGATCAAGACGCTGGTGTCCGAGGAGTTGGAAGCAGTCAGGGGACATGTGGATGACGTGGTGGAAGAGGCGGTCAATTATTCCATAGAGAAGACGGAGCGTTCCCTGGAACGTCTGTCCAATGAGAAGATCATGGCGGTCAACGAGTATTCGGATACTGTGTTGGCGGAGATCCATAAAAACCATGAGGAAGTCATGTTCCTTTATGATATGCTGAATGACAAGCATGCGAATCTGAAAAATACGGTGTCGGAGATCAACCGAACCGTAAAGGAAGCGAAAGAGACAAAAAAAGAAGCCCAGGAGGTAGTGAATACATTCCAGAGGCTTGCGCCGGAAGCGGTGGCCCCGTTAAATGCAAACAAGGCAAACATGCCGCAGAAACCTGTGGCGGCAGTTCAAAAACCTGCGATGGCGCAGACGCCTGTGATACCACAGGTTTTTGCGGCAGCGCCTGCGCCGGTTCAGAAAGCTGCCATGGCGCAGGATCCTGTCAGGGCGGCAATACCGCTGCAGTCTATCCTGCAGAAGCCCGTGCTGCAGGAACCGTTGATATCGGCGGTGCAGCCTATGGTGCAGAAACCTGTGCTGCAGGAACCCGTGATACCGGCGGTGCAGCCCATGGTGCAGAAACCTGTGCTGCAGGAACCCGTGATACCGGCGGTGCAGCCTATTATGCAGAAACCTGTGCTGCAGGAACCCGTGATATCGGCGGTGCAGCCCATGGTGCAGAAGCCCGTGCTGCAGGAACCGTTGATACCGGCGGTGCAGCCCGTGCTGCAGGAACCCGTGATACCGGCGGTGCAGCCCGTGCTGCAGGAACCATTGATATCGGTTGTACATCCCGTAGTGCAGGAACAGCCGGTTGTGCCACAGGGATCCACAAGGATGGCAGCCCCTTTGGTGCCACAGGAGTCCGTCATGTCGTCAGCGTCGCAGAAGCCCGTGACAGTTTCACCGCAGATGATCGCCGCGCCGCAGGTCTTTGCCTCAGCGCCGACACCTGTGGAGGTGCAGATGCCTGTCACACCCCAGTCCTATATGGCGCCCCAGCCGTATTTGGCGCCGCCTCTTGCGGAGCCGGTCCAGGAATTTGAGTCGCCGCTGCCACCCGGCACTATCAGCTTTACCCAGGAGAAAGACGGACAGGGACGTAATTATAACGATCTGATCATGGAAATGTATCAAAGCGGTAAATCGAACGTAGCGATTGCCAGGGAATTGAATCTGGGCGTGGGTGAAGTGAAGCTGGTGATCGATCTGTATAAAAATCGGAGTGAGAAGTAAAGTGAAGTTACGATATTATTTACGGGGGCTGGGCATCGGTATGGTTGTCACGGCTCTGCTCATGGGAGTGGCTTTAAAAGGAAACCGTCCATTGTCAGATGCGGAGATCAGGGTAAGAGCCATGGAACTCGGCATGGTGGACGGGGATTCCCGCAGGCTGACGGACACCTGGGATCCACAGGGATCAGACCCGGTTTCGCCGGATGCGTCTGAGCCCGCCGGTGTGCCGGATGACACGCCGGAACCAACCCCGGTACCGACGGAGCCGGCGGATACGCCAGAACCGACGGCTGAACCGGAATCCACAAGCACGCCGGAGCCGACGGCTGAACCGGAACCCACAAATACGCCGGAGCCCACGGTGGATCCCTTGAAGCCCCTGCCTATGGTGACACTGAAACCGCAGCAGGAGAGCGTGACTTTTGTGGTTCAGCCGAGGCAGGATTCCTATACGGTGAGTAAGGCATTGGAGGAAGCGGGACTGGTGGAGGATGCTTCCGGGTTTGACCAGTATCTGGATGCAAACGGATATTCCAGGAGGATCAGCACGGGGACGTATGAGATCCCTGTGGATGCCACCGAGGAAGAAATCGCCAAAATAATTACCAGAAGCAGATAAAACCCCTTGCAAGAGGGGCTTTATTATGTTATAATGCAATCGTTGTGACTATAAAACACGCATGCCAATTCGGTAATGGTGCCCGCCCCGGCGGGTAGTTGCCGGAGTTACGTTCCAACAGGGCAGGCGGAAGAATTTAACCAAATGGAGGTAGGAACATGAGCGTAATTTCTATGAAGCAATTACTGGAAGCAGGTGTTCATTTCGGACATCAGACCAGAAGATGGAACCCCAAAATGGCTCCCTATATCTTCACCGAGAGAAACGGTATCCACATCATCGACCTGCAGAAATCCGTCGGCAAGGTGGACGAGGCTTACAGGGCGGTTTCCGAGATCGCTGCGCAGGGCGGTACGATCCTGTTCGTGGGAACCAAGAAACAGGCTCAGGACGCGGTTAAGACCGAGGCGGAGCGCTGCGGCATGTATTATGTAAACGAGAGATGGCTGGGCGGCATGCTGACCAACTTTAGGACAATCCAGTCCCGTATCGTAAGGCTTCATACCATCGAGAGGATGTCCGAGGACGGAACCTTTGACGTTCTGCCCAAGAAGGAAGTAATTAAGCTGAAGAAAGAATGGGAGAAGCTGGAGAAGAACCTTGGCGGGATCAGGAATATGACCAGGGTTCCCGACGCTATCTTCGTGGTAGATCCCAAGAAGGAGAGGATCTGCGTGCAGGAAGCCCATGCGCTGGGCATTACCCTGATCGGTATCGGCGATACGAACTGTGATCCCGAAGAACTTGATTATATCATCCCCGGCAATGACGATGCCATCAGGGCAGTTAAGCTGATCGTTGCCAAGATGGCTGACGCCGTGATCGAGGCAAACCAGGGCGAGGCTGTCTACACCGAAGCCGAAGTGGAGACCAAGGCGGAGGACATCGAGGAAGTAGCGGCAGAGGAATAGTTTTTATATATCTGATGGAATGGAGGAGACAGAAATGGCAGAAGTTACTGCGGCTATGGTGAAGGAACTGCGCGAGCAGACCGGCGCCGGCATGATGGATTGTAAGAGGGCTCTGAACGAGACCAATGGAAATATGGAAGAGGCTCTTGAGGTTCTGAGAAAGAACGGCCAGGCGAAAGCAATCAAGAAAGAGGGCAGGATTGCGGCGGAGGGTATCTGTCGTATCGCAAGAAAGGGCGATACCGTTGCGGCAGTGGTGGAGGTGAACTCCGAGACGGACTTTGTTGCGAAGAACGAGACTTTCCAGCAGTTCGTGGAGGCTGTTGCGGAGCAGGCTGTAAACTCTGACGCGGCGGATATGGATGCTTTCATGGAGGAGAAGTGGAATGAGGACGCCTCCAAGACCGTGAAAGAGGCTCTGGTGGATAAGATCGCGGTGATCGGCGAGAAGCTGAGCATCAGGAGATTTGAAAAGGTGGAGGCTGCGGAGGGCTGTGTGGTTTCCTATGTGCACGGCGGCGGCAGGATTGGCGTTATCGTGGAGGCTAAGACCGCAGTGGTGAATGACGCGGTTAAGGAAGCGCTGACCAATATCGCCATGCAGGTGGCGGCGCTGAGCCCCAAATATGTGGCTGTTTCCGATGTGTCCGAGGAGTTTAAGGCGCATGAGAGGGAGATCATGGCGGCGCAGATCGCACAGGATCCCAAGATGGCAGGCAAGCCTGAAAAGGTGATCGAGGGCGCTATCAACGGACGTCTGAACAAGGAATTGAAGGAGTTCTGCCTGTTGGAGCAGGTATATGTGAAGGCGGAGGACGGCAAACAGACCGTATCCCAGTATCTTGCGCAGGTTGCGAAAGAGAACGGCACGGAACTGAGCGTTAAGAAGTTTGTCCGCTTCGAGACCGGCGAGGGTCTGGAGAAGAAGAACGAGGATTTTGCTGCTGAAGTTGCGGCGCAGTTAGGCTAAGACGTATTGCTTTATGTCCCACAGTTATCGCTGGATGACTGTGGGATTTTGTCGTTGTGCGCCCGGGGGCGCAGTGTGAGCATAATATTCAGTGGACAAAAGATATGGAAATTGGTATCATGAGTTAAGAGAGTAATGAACGGATGGGAGGCGGAACCGTGTTTTATTTGTTTCTGACAATGCAGGTGCTTGTCATATGTCTGGTCTTTTTTGCGCTGGGGGCACTGATCAGCGGGGACGGCTCTAAAGAGCAGAAGCTGATGATCCTGTTTGTCAGCGGTTCCCTGGTACAGAACGTGGCGTATCTGTTCGAATTGACATCGACCACCATGGAGGCGGCCATCACCGCCACGAAGATGGAATATCTTGGTTCCACTTTCATAGCCCTGCTTTACTGTCGGTTTATGTACAGCTACTGCTACGAAAAGGAACCGAAGACCTTACTCCGGATTGTTGCTTACATCAATTTTTTCGTGCTGATCTCCGTGCTGACATGCGACCGCCATGCTTTTTTCTATAAAAAGATCGAGTGGATCGCCGAGGGCGTTGAGCACCCCCATCTGGAACTGAGTTATGGGCCGGGATTCGTGCTCTTCTGGGCGTTTGCCTGCGTGGTTCCGTACATATTGTCGGTGTATGCCCTGACCCATGCCCTGATCAATAAACCCAACAAGATGCTGGGCAGGCGATATAAAGTTTTCTTCCTGCTCTCCCTGCTTCCTGTGGTGTCCCTGTGGACCTATACGTCAAAATATATTGTGGAGTATGACTTCACGCCCCTTGCCCTGGGGATTATGCTGTCGGTGGTAGTGCTGCTCATATGGAGCCGGAGAAATTATGACTTTGGGCGAATGGCGGCGGAAGTGGTGCTGAGAGCCATGGACGACGGCGTGATCATGGTGAACGACCAGAAGAGGATCGTCAGTTATAACCCTGCTGCTGCTGCGGTCTTTACGGAACTCAGCGTTCAGACCATGGGTGACAGCATAGAGGATATGGAAGACTTCCCGGAGGATATCCTGAATGAGGATGTCAAGAGCGAGTTTAATTTGAACGGCCGTTATTACGAGAGCCATGCGCGGCGTATCCTGGGACAGAAGGGACGGCTGCAGGGCTATGTGATCCTGGTGCTGGATGTGACGGAGACCAGGAAATATCTGGAGGAGATCAAGTGCGTCAGCGAACAGGCGGAGAGGGCGAACACGGCCAAGAGCGAATTCCTGGCCAATGTGTCCCATGAAATACGGACGCCCATGAACGCCATCATCGGACTCAGCGATATCATCATGGAGGAGAGCCGGGGGCGGAGGGTTTACAATTACGCTTCCGATATCCAGTCCGCCTCCAAGAACCTGCTGGCGCTGATCAACGATATTCTTGACCTGTCCAAGGTGGAAGCGGGCAGGATGGAGATTGTGCCTGTCAATTATTACCTGAAAGCCGCCGTGGACGAGGTGGTGAATATGATGGATATCGCCGCGTCCCAGCGCAAGCTGCTGCTGGAGTGCGAATATGATATGAGCCTGCCCTGCCAGCTTCACGGCGATGACGGGCGGATCAAGCAGATCCTGATCAATATCATGAACAACGCGGTGAAATTCACCAAGGAGGGCTTTGTGAAAGTCACGGTGGGCGGGCAGCCCACGGAGAAAAAGAGCACCATCGACCTGGTGCTGAAAGTCCAGGACACCGGCGTGGGCATCAAACCGGAAAACCTGCAGAAGATATTCGAGGATTTCAAACAGGTGGATTCCAAGCGGAACCGGGGCGTGGAGGGCACCGGCCTGGGGCTGGCCATCACCAAAAAGCTGGTGGAACTGATGAAAGGCTCCATAGGGGTGGAAAGCGTCTATGGCGAGGGCACCACTTTCACTGTCACCCTGCCCCAGAAGATCGTGGATCCCACACCCCTGTCTGAGATGTCGGAAATGCCCGGAAAGGCGCAGGAACATGTGGAGACTTTCGTGGTCAGCAACTACAAAGTGCTGGTGGTGGATGATAATGTGATCAACCGTAAGGTTGCCCTGGGCTTTTTGAAAAATTATGAGTTCGAGATGACGGAAGCGGGCAGCGGACAGGAAGCCATCGACCTTGTTAAGGAAAATAAATATAACCTGATCTTCATGGATCACATGATGCCGGAGATGGACGGCGTGGAGGCGGTGCAGATCATAAGGAGCGAGTGCGGGGCCAACGGCAGGATGCCGGTGATCATCGCGCTTACCGCCAACGCCATGGGAGGTGTCAAGGAAATGTTCCTGAAGAACGGTTTCCAGGATTTTATCGCCAAACCCCTTGACAGGAAACAGCTGAACGACGTCCTGTCCAAGTGGATCCCCAGCGCCTACAAGAAGATGCGGAAGCCGGAGGACAAGGAGGCGGTGCTGAAACCCCGGATCGAGTATGAGGATATTGTGATCGAGGGAATCGACATCAGGGAAGCCGTGAAGCACCATTCCGGAGGAACGGGAGATTTCCTGGAGTTATTGCACCTGTACTGCCTGGACGGAAAACGGAAGATCGGTCTCTTAAAGGAACTGACCCGGAAGGAAGATTATACCAATTACGGCATTGAGGTCCATGGGCTGAAAAGCGCTTCCGCCAACATAGGCGCCATGGAACTGTCAGCCCAGGCCAGGGAGCATGAGCAGGCGGTGCACAGGGGGGACACCGGTTTCGTGCGGAAGCATTTTGAGGAACTGATCTCCTGTTATGGGAGACAGGTTGACCAGATCCAGAAATATCTGGATACCAGAAATGCCGTCACCCATGTGGAAAATCAGGATATGGGCGCGGGCATCGACCACGATGCGCTTCTCAGGGAGATCAGGGGGGCGCTGGACAGCGTGGAGAATTTCCGCTCCAAGGAATGTGCCCACAGGGTGGAGGAACTGCTGAAATACGATCTGGACCAGGGCGTCGAGGCCAGGTTGAAGGAAGTCCAGGAGCAGCTGCAGATGTACGAGGACGACGCCGTGGAAAGCCTGCTGCGGGAACTGCTGCAATGGCTGGAAGAAGAATAAAACCGTCCCGAAACGAGAGCCCAATGTGCCTGAACTGGGTGCTGAAGAGAAGAGAGCGGAACAAATTGCTGCAGGCAGCAATTGAATAGGAGGATGATAAAAAATGGCAGATAAACTGCGTATTCTGGCGGTTGACGACAACATCATCAACCTTGCCACCATCGAACAGGAATTAAAATCAAAATATGAGGTCGTCACCGTGAATTCCGGCGCGCGTGCCATCCGGTTCCTGACCAGGGAGAAACCGGCGCTGGTACTTCTGGATATCCAGATGTCGGCCATGGACGGTCTGGAGACCCTGCGCAAGATCCGCGAACTGAAGAACGGCGCCAACATTCCCGTCATCATGCTGACCGCCAGGAAAGACAGGGAAACCGTGATCGAAGGCACGAAGCTTGGTATCGCGGACTATGTGGTGAAGCCTTTTAACGCCCAGGATCTCCACATGAGGATCGAACGGGCGCTGCGGAAAGCGGGAGTGGTTCCGGATCTGATACCGCTCGACCTGATGCGTTAGGAGCTGTCCGAAAATAACTTGTGCAGATGGCGCGGATTTAGACAAGCCAAATGCACAAGTTATTCATGGACAGTTCCTTAGGGCGCTGTCAGTACCCAGCTGCCAAACCAGCGCAGCCAGCGGTTCACATAGGAAGCGTCTACCGCCTGGCCGGACAGCACGGGATAAAATAACAGGAATAACAGGAAAACTGCCATGCCATACGGGACTGCCACTGCGCGGAATCCCCGGGCGGGCAGTTTTTTCTTAACATAAGGGCAGTTCGCGGAGCGTGCTGCCCGTTGTTTTGCCTGCAGCAGGCCGTAGGCGATCATCAGCGCCACGAATGGCACGCTGGGAAAATAGTGGTAGATGAAAGTAATGCGGGTGACAAAGAACCAGGGCAGGTACTGCGCCAGATAGCCAACCAGCAGGAAGGCGGCGGTCCTGTCCCTTTTCAGGATCCAGAGCCGGAGCATGTACAGGGCGGCGGGGATGCCGGGCCACCACACCAGGGGATTGCCGAAAGCGCTGATGCCCTCCCGGAGTCCGCCTGCGCCATAGGTTCCGCTGACAATGGAGGAATAATACCAGACGGGCCGTATGATCAGGGGCCACTGGTACCAGGGAGAGGAATAGGGATGGGTGGCGTTCAGGGTGCTGTGGTAGTTGAACATGGCGGTCTGGCTGTGCAGCATGCGGGCAAACAGCCCCTCTTCCGTATAGCCCCTGAAGGGCAGGTAGGACAGCAGATAGATCAGGGCGGGAATTCCCACGAAAAAAACCACGCAGAAAGCCAGGGTCTTTACCGTGCAGGGGAGAAAGGATTCCAGAATATGCCGGTGTGAAATGCCGTCGCTGATCCCCTCCGGCGCGGCTTTCGCATAGCGGTATTCCCGATATCTGCGAAAGAGCACGGCAAAGAAGATCAGGGCAAGCCCCGCCCCCGCGTAGATGCCCGTCCATTTGCAGGCGATCCCCAGCCCCATGCAGACGCCGCAGGCGCCCAGCGGGAGAAAGGTCTGGGAAAGGGGGGTGTCGTAAAAGCTTTTCCGGCTGTAACAGTACATGAAGACATACATCAGCAGCACGAAAAAGGTCACATACACGTCGATGGTGGCGATCCTGGTCTGCGTAAAGTGCATGAAATCAAAGGTAAAGAGCACGCAGGCAAGAGCCGCAGCAGCCGTATTTTCCGTCAGCTTTTTCCCGAACAGGTAGATAACCGGAACCATCAGGATCCCCAGGATCGTGCCCGCAATGCGCCAGCCGAAAGGATTCATGCCAAACAGTGCCACGCCCGCCCCGATGAAGATTTTCCCCAGGGGCGGATGGGTGGTCTCGTAGGCAGTCAGACCGTTCAGGAATTCATAGGCGGTGCGCCCATGGTAGATCTCGTCAAAATACATGCCGTTCCGGAAGCTGGCGCGCTGTGGATAAAGGGACTGCTCGTCGAACAGGGCGGGGTAATCGGAAGCGTTCACGGGAGCCAGCGCATTGTCCTCCCCATCCAGAAAGACCAGCTCCAGCAGGGAAGCGGCGTCATCCGTGAGGGTCAGGCGCAGCTTACTGCCCGGTTCCTCCAGGGTGACCGTCTGCCAGGTGAAAACATTGGCGAAAGCGATTTCCTGCGTATGGGAAGACCATTCCCCGCCGGACTGGCTTTCGGTGGTAACGGTAAAGTTCCGGTTATGCCCGGGGGCGATATAATATGCGATGGAAGCGGCCTCCGCCCCGTCAAAACGCAGGGTGACGGTATCGCCGTACTGCATGTCATACCGGCTTTCCGGGGCGGCGGTATCGCCCAGGTCGTACAGGGCGAAGCAGCCATAGACCAGGGTGATGACCGCCATCCAGCACAGATCCGCCCGGCTGACGGGCAGGGGTCTGCGGGAGGGGCGGGGAGCATAACGGGCGTAAGCCGCATTTTGCGATGCGGGCGTCAGGGAAGCTGCTTCCATGGGAATCGGATCCCTGGAAGAATGATCCGCAATATGGTCAGGGACGCCAAATGTCGGGGCGGCTTCCGGCAGCATGCGTCGGGTTCCGCCAGATTGCTGCTGGACAGGCTCCTCATGGGAAAAATACTGCGGAACCCCGAACCGGTGCAGCACATACGCCATCAACACCATTCCCATGGACACAAGCACCAAAAGCGGCGCTTTGCGGTCGTAGCTCTGGGGATCGTAAAAGAACAGCACAAAGGCCGTATTGTAAAAGTGCAGCGCGGAAAAGCCGCCGTAACAAAGCCATATCGACCTTACGGGCTTATAAAGGAAAGCCAGCAGAAGCAGCGCCAGCCCCGGATACAGATACCGTTCGTGCATCCGCACGGAAAAGACGAACAGCGTCAGGATCAGGACGGCGGCGAGGAAAGGATATTTTTCCCGGTCTTTCCTGCGGAGCAGGCTCATTGCCAGCACCAGGACGACGGTCAGCAGGATGAAAGCGTATCCGTAGAACTTATAGGGAATCCCCAGGAATAACGTGTCCTGGCTGACCCAGTTGAGCCCCAGCATCCCCCAGAAATTGCAGGCGTTGACTGCCGCGTAAGGGTAGGATTCCACAGTGGAGAAATACTGTTTCCAGACATTTTCCAGGCCGAAAGGGGCGCAGAGGCATACAAAGCCCCCCAGGGAGAGCAGGCCGTAAAGCAGGTTCCGCCCCAGCCTGCGCAGGCTGAAGCCGTCCGGAAAAGCCTGGTCCGCCATCCCCGCCAGGAGGATGGGGGAAAAGAGCAGCATCTGGGGCTTTAACAGAAGCCCCCCGCAGAAAGCAAGGTATGCGGGAAACAGGCGTCCCTTTACCAGCGAAAGGCACAGAAGCAGCAGCGCCAGCGTAAAGACAGAATCCACCTGCCCCCAGACGGCGGAATTCAACAGGATCACAGGGTTGAACAGATACGCGCCGCAGAGGAATAACGCCTGTTTTCCAGAAAATCTTTTCTCGGCCTCCCGGTACAGCAGCCAGCCGCATAGCAGGTCGCAGGCCATGGCGGGCAGCTTCAGGAGGATCAGATGAAAGGCGGAAAGATACGGGATGTCCAGCGCGGAGCGCAGCCACCCGATCACTCCCAGCACATACATATAGCCGGGAGGATAGTCGGTGAAGACCTCCGGGGAATAAAAGCCGGACGCTCCCACGGTATGCATCCGTTCCGCCCAGGCCGCGAAACAGGATATGTCCGTGTCAAAGCCCTCCGACCGTGCCGCCGCCAGGAGGCGTACCAGCAGCGCGGCAAGGAACAGCAGGATGGCAATACCCCTGCCGTTTTCTTTTTTGATCGTTTTTTCCCCCCACAGGAATCCCTGATAACAGCAGGCAGCCAGCAGCGCGCAAAACAAAGCGGTTAAATGGATCGCAGGCATAAAATCCCTCCAAAAGTATATGCTATGAATTATATTACAAAAATTAATTTTAGTATATCAGAAACTTTACTATAGGAAAAGCGGATATCTTGTGGTATACTGAAAATGTTGTACTAAATATTATGAGGCGGATGACGGCATGAATGGAGGTAAGGATGAAATTTGATATGCATTGCCATACAAAGGAGGGCTCTTTGGATGGCAAGGTGCCTGTGGAAGAGTTCATACAGGCTTTGATGGACAGAGGTTTTGACGGGATGCTGGTCAGCGACCATAATTCCTACAACGGCTACAGGGCGTGGAAGAACAGCGCAAACAAGGCCTGGGCGGGGGATTTCGTGGTGCTGAAAGGGATAGAGTATGATACCATTGACGCGGGACATATCCTTGTGATCATGCCCCAGGGGGTCAAATTAAAGATCCTGGAACTGCGGGGACTGCCCGTGAATTTCCTGATCGAGATCGTGCATAAGAACGGCGGGATCCTGGGGCCTGCCCATCCCTGTGGGGAGAAATACCTGAGCATCACCAATACCAGGCAGTTCCGCAACCGCCTAGCGGTGATGGACAAGTTTGACTTCCTGGAGGGCTTCAATGCCTGCGAGGGCGAGGAGAGCAACGCCAGGGCCATGGAGATCGCGGCGGAGCACGGGCTTCCCACTTTCGGCGGCAGCGACGCCCACAAGGCGGACTGCATTGGATTGGCTTACACGGAATTCCAGGGGGCCGTCAGCTGCGAGTCAGACCTGATCGGGCTGCTGAAACAGAAGGGAGTGGAGGCCTGCGCCTGCGGCGGAGAGTACTACAGGGGAACCACAAAGGAGAAGATCGGGAAAGCCAACAATCTCCTGGTGCAGTCTTTCTGGTTCTACAACCATATCGGCAGCATGCTGCGCCACCGGAAGAGACGGATTGAGTTAAAGAAAATGTATATCAGAATTAAATAAAATATTACAAAATCTTTGCATTTTTAACTATTCTTCTATTGGAATTCATAAAATCTTAAGACACAAGCACCATATACTGTGATATAATACTCAATATGTAGTGGTATGCATTGCATATTGGGTATTTTTCGTGAACGGGCAGCCTTTCGAGCCTGCTCGATCAATACAGGCATTACGGCAGCATGGTAAATATTCCGGCTGCTGTGGAAAGAGGGTAAGTATGAAAAGCGTTAAAATGAAAAAACTGATGGCGTTGGGACTTGCTTCCGCCATGGCGCTGTCCATGGCAGCCTGCGGCGGCCCACAGGGGGATAGCGATAACAGCGGGAACCAGGGCGGCAGTACGGGAAACGGCGCGGAGGAGAAAGAGTTCGTCTATGTGCCGGAATTTAAGGAGATCGATGGGGAAAACATATCCTACTACAATATGAAATATGTGGGGGACGCCCTTTATTATGACAGCTATCATTATGACGAGGCCACGGGGGTGGGCGGCGAGAGCATCATCCGGTATTCGCTGGGGGACGGCTCTTCCGCGATCCTGCCCCTGAAACTGGATGAAAATGTGAGTCTCAGCGACTATGCGGTGGCGGCTGACGGAACCATCGTGGCGGTGTGCTACGACTACTCCGGCGATCCGGGCCCGGAAGGCTGGGTACAGCCCAAAAGGACGCTGTGCAGGTTCGATGCGGAGGGAGAACTTGTATTTTCCATCGACCTGGTGGAGACGCTGGGGCTGGATGAGGACAATGCCTATGTCCAGAACTTCGCGCTGGACGGCGAGGGACGGAGTTACATTAATGTTGACGGTAAGATCTACCTCATGGACGCGGAAGGCAGTTTCCAGGGCGCGGTGGAGATCAGCGCAAACTGGATCAGCGGCATGGGCTGCGGCAGGGACGGCAAGATGTATTTCAGCTATTATGATGATACCGCCCAGGGAAACAGCTATGTGCTGGCGGAGGTTGATTTTGACAGGAAAGCGGTGGGGGCGACCTATAAGGGTTTCCTCAGCGGCAACGGGAACGGCCTGTATGCAGGCTTGGAATATGATTTCCTGGTCGGCGACGGCACTTCCGTCTATGCCTACGACCTGGAGTCCCAGGAGAATGAGAAACTGTTCGACTGGCTGGACAGCGACATCAACGGCGTCAACGCCACCTGCGTGGGTCAGTTGGAGGACGGCAGGCTCCTGGCGGTGATCAACGACTGGGAGACCAATGAGAACGGCCTGGCGCTGCTGACTAAGACCAAGGCTTCCGAGGTGGCGCAGAAAGAAACCATTCTAATCGGGGCCATGTACAGTGACTCCACCCTGCAGGCGGCAGCGGTGAAGTTCAATAAGGGCAGTGACAAGTACCATATCAGCATCAAGACCTATGTGGATTATACCAACTGGACGGAGAACTCCTGGTCTGACGCGCTGACGAACCTGAACAATGACATCACCTCCAATAACTGTCCCGACATCCTTGACCTGAACGGGCTCAATGTACAGCAGCTGGCGGCAAAGGGCGTGTTCGAGGACCTGAATCCTTTCCTGGAGGGCAGCAGCCATTTCAGCAGGGAGGATTTTATCCCCAATGTGATGGACGCATACACTTATGACGGCGTCCAGGTCAGCATCCCCGTCACCTTTTCCCTCAGGACCATCATGGGAAAGGGCTCCGAACTGGGGGATAAGGACGGCTGGACCATAGACGAGATGATCGCCTATGCGGACGCCCACCCTGACGCGCAGATCTTTGATTATTCCAGCAAGGATTACATCCTGCAGATGTGCATGATGTTTAATGAGAACGCGTTCATAGACTGGACCACGGGAGAATGCAAATTTGACACGCCGGAGTTCAAGAGCCTGCTGGAGTTTGTGAACCGTTTCCCGGACGAGTATCAGTATGAGGACGGCATGGCGTCCACGCCCACCAGGATCCAGAATGGGGAGATCCTGCTGGATATGGTCTACATTTCGGATTTTGACGAGATACAGCTTTACAAGGAGATCTTTGAGGGAGATATCGCCTGCATCGGATTCCCCACCACGGATGGCGGCAGCGGTACCGGCCTGACGGCATATGAGGCATATGCCATTACCAGCAAGTCCAATTATAAGGAAGGGGCATGGGAATTCATCGAGAGCATGCTGACGCCGAAGGACGAGGAAGAGACCAGCAGGAGAGGGGGATACTGGAACTTTCCCAATAACAAAGAGCAGCTTCAGAAGATGGCGGAGGAAGCGGTCAAGGTCGAGTATCTGACGGATGAGAATGGCGAAGTCGTGAATGACGAGGACGGCGAGCCCATTGTGATCGGGGCGGGCCATGGCATCGGTTATGAGGACGGATGGAGTTATGATTACCGGATCCCCACCCAGGATGAGGTGGATATCGTCATGGAACTGATCGAGAAGGCAAGACCTGTCTCCGACAGCGGCGGTAACGATCAGATACAGAACATCATCATGGAGGAGGCGGCGGCCTACTTCCAGGGACAGAAGAGCGTGGACGAAGTGACGAACATCATCCAGAGCCGTATCAACATTTATGTGAGCGAGAACAGCTGATCCGTAACAGTTCAGACAAGCCCGCCTGCGAAGTCAATATTGCGTTTCTATGGAATTTTGAGAGACAGGGGGAACAATCGGACGGTTGTTTGGAAATGATTAAATGATTATTTCGAGGAATTGAGGAAGCAGTGAAAACACGTACCAAACTGAGTAAAAGGACAAAAAGGATCAAGAGGAGCTCGGGGCTGTTCATAGCCCCCAGCTTTCTTGGCGTCCTTTTGTTTTTTATCCTGCCTTTTCTGGTGGTTATCTATTACTCCCTGATCGACAACCCGATCAGCGGGAACTTTGTGTTTTTGGAGAATTTTAAGAGCATTATCGGAAACTCGGCGTTCCGCAAGGCGGTGCACAATACCCTGACCTTTTCGGCGGTGGCGGTGCCCCTGGCGGTGGTGCTGCCCCTGCTGATGGCCATTGTGCTGGAGCAGGAACTGCCTTTCAGGAGCCAGTTCCGGACGTTCCTCCTAAGCCCCATGATGGTGCCCGTTGCGTCCATCGTGCTGATCTGGCAGGTATTGTTCCACTATAACGGCGCGGTCAACGATTTCCTGGCGGTATTCGGCGTGAATAAGATCGACTGGCTGAAATCGAGTTACGCCCAGGTGGTGGTGGTGATCCTGTTTTTGTGGAAGAACCTGGGTTATAACATGATCCTGTTCATGGCGGCGCTGGCCAGCATCCCCAGGGATATCCTGGAGGTGGCGGACCTGGAAAGCGCCACGCCGCTGCAGACCTTTTTTTACATCAAGATCAGGTATCTTTCCTCCACCCTGCTGTTTGTGACGATCATGTCGCTGATCAACTCCTTTAAGGTGTTCCGGGAGGTCTACCTGCTGACGGGGGATTACCCTTATGATACCATTTACATGCTGCAGCATTTTATGAATAATAAGTTCAAGTCACTGGATTACCAGACATTGTCGGCGGCGGCCATCCTGATGTCGCTGGTGATGGTGGTGATCATCGGTATTCTGTTTGTGGCTGAAGACCGTTTCGGAAAGGATGTGGAAGGTTGAGCGGACAGAGTACGGCAGTGCAGGAACAGGGAAAAACAAAGAGAAAGCCGGGGACGGCCAGGAAAAAGAAGATGCTCCGCGCCGCAAAGATTACCCTTGGGACCCTTGTGGCGGCGTCCTTTGCCATCCTGTTCCTGATGCCCATCATATTGACAATGACAAATTCTTTCATGGCGGCGTCGGAGATTTCGTCCAATTACGGCTCCGTGTTTGCCACCACGGAGACCGGGGGAAAGGTGTACATATCGGAGAAAGTCAACCTGAAATTCATTCCTGATATGGTGTCTTTCAGCCAGTACGCCACGGTGCTCTTCAAGAGCCCTGACTACCTGCTGAAATTCTGGAATTCCGTCATCCTGGTGGGACCCATCGTGTTCTTCCAGCTGCTGACGGCCTCATTCGCCTCATTCGGCTTTGCCAGGTACAGCGGGAAGATAAGGACGATCATCTTTTTTGCGTATATCATCCTGATGCTGATGCCCTATCAGGTGACGCTGGTGCCCAACTATCTGGTCAGCGACTGGATGAACCTGCTGGATACCTATTGGGCCATCTGGCTGCCGGGAATTTTCTCCCCCTTTGCGGTGTACCTGCTGACCAAGTTCATGCGCCGTATTCCCGACGGCGTGATCGAGGCGGCGCAGATAGATGGCGCGGGGGAGTGGCAGATATACCGGAAGATTTGTCTGCCCCTGTGCAAGGGCGCGATCTGCTCCACGGCCATCCTGGTGTTCATCGATTACTGGAACATGGTGGAACAGCCGCTGATTTTGCTGTCGGACGGGGAGACACACCCGCTGTCCGTGTTCCTGAGCAAGATCAATTCGGGGGAGATCGGACTGGCGTTTGCCGTGGCCACCATCTACATGGTGCCCAGCCTGCTGATTTTCCTGTACGGCGAGGAATACCTGGTGGACGGCATTACTTACCAGGGTGGTGTGAAAGGCTAATTATATCTTTTGTGAGGAGAGGAATACGATGAACGAGAATTCCAGGAAGAAAAGAGAATGGGTCAAGACGGCGGCGATCATTTTCCTGTCGGTGATGCTGGTGCTGACCTTTTTCTCCAACACGATCATGAATTATTCCCTGCCGGAGGTGGCGATCCAGTACGTGCAGTCGGGAACCGTCACGGCGAAGATCCGCGGTTCAGGTGTGGTGGAGAGCGGCGATCCCTATAATATCGAGGTCAAGGAATCCCGCAAGGTGGCCAGTGTGGCAGTCCGTGTGGGCGACTTCGTGGAACAGGGGGATGTGATCCTGTACCTGGCGGATGAGGAGAGCGAGGAACTGGCGGCGGCGCAGGAGGCGTTGGACCAGGCGTGGAAAGAGTATGAGAAGCTGCTGCTGGATACAGGAACTACTGCGGCTGGCATTCAGGCGGCGAATAATAATACTTCTACCTCCACTTTCAGGCAGCAGATCACCAATGCCCAGAATGCGGTGACGGAGGCACAGAAAAAGGTGGATGAACTGCAGGAGTGGTATGACGCGTTTACGCTGCAGATTGCGGTAACTCCCAGCACTGATAAGGGTGGTGAAGAATGGGATAATCTGGAGAAACAGCTGAATGATGCGCAGACCAATCTAAATAATGCGACCAGTGCGGAGCAGGCGGCGTTGAATAATCTAAATGCGTTGAAGAATGAACAGACTATGTACCAGGCTCAACTGGCGTATTACCAGAAGATTGTCAATCCTGGTTCTGGAAATGATGATTCAACACAGGAATCCCAGGTGATGGAACCGATGACACAGGCTGAGGCAGGAGAGGAAGAGAATGCAGACGGATCAAGTGATACGGTTGCGCAAACAGATGTTTCTGCAGTAAGTCCTGCGGCGGATACATCAACGACAGATCCCGCAAAGGAGGAAGCAGAACAGAAGATTGCAGAGATAAACGAGAAGCTGGCCAAGCTTTGGGATCAGATCCAGACAGCCACACAGACTTATAATAATGCGGCTGCAGCGAAAGCAAATGCCGAACTTGCCTATACTAATGCCCAAACAGCATATAAAAAGCTAGAAAGCGAACGTGACACTTCCGGAACGAAAGAAAACTTGACACTTCAGCAGGCAGCAGTTGGCATCGACCTTGCGCATGCGCAGGCTGATCTGGAGGACAAGAAAGCAGCCCTAGAGCAGCTGACAGGAACGGTCAAGAGCGCAGTCGACTTGAGTAACCAGATGGACATCATCAACAAGGCTCAGGAAAAGGTGGATGAACTGACGGCGAAATCCGTCGGCGCAACCATCACCGCCGATATTTCCGGCACCATCACCGCCCTGAACGTCACTGCGGGAACGACCACCTCGGCTGCAACCCCTGTGGCGGTATTACAGCCTGAGGGCAAGGGCTTTACCATGAGTTTCTCCGTGACCAACGAGCAGGCGAAACGTCTGGCCGTGGGGGATAAGGCGGATCTGGTCAACGCGTGGCGGTATGATGATGTGGAAGTGACGCTGGCAAGCATCAAGCCCGATCCCGATGATCCGGGACAGAAGAAGCTGCTCACCTTTGACGTGACGGGCGCGGTCACCGCAGGCCAGACCCTGAATATTTCCGTGGGACAGAAGAGCGCCAACTATGACTATATCGTGCCTAATAATTCGATCCGGGAGGACAATAACGGCAAGTTCATCCTTGTGGTCACATCCAAATCCAGCCCTCTGGGAACCCGCTATTACGCCACCCGCGTGGATGTGGAAGTGCTTGCCAGCGATGACAGCCAGTCTGCGGTAAGTTCGGGAATGCTCACGGGCTACGATCCCGTGATCACCACTTCCACTAAGCCGGTGGAGGCTGGCAGGCTGGTAAGGCTGGCGGAGAATTAAGGGAAATGAGGCAGACTATGAAAAAAATTGTGTTGGGAATAAGCGGAGGAATTTCGTTCCTGGTCTTTCTGCTCCTGCTTTTTACGACAAATCATATCATAGGCGCGCAGGAGTCCCAGCAGATGGCGGAGAGATGGAGTGACCAGAAGAACGCGGCTCAGGTCAGCTGTTTCTTTGCCACGGATGCGGGAACCACGGAGGACACCATCCTGATGTTTGAGCACGGCATAGACAGCGCCCTGACGGAGGCCTCCGTGGTGCAGGAATCGGAGAATCCCGGGGCTAGGCTGTGGGCGGACGCTTACAGTGCGGACGGCAAGATTACCCTGACGAACAATAAAGCATCGGTTTCCGCAGATGCCATAGGGATCGGAGGGGATTTCTTCCTGTTCCATCCCCTGAGACTGTTGTATGGAGCCTACTTTTCGGGAAACGACCTGATGCAGGATTACTGTGTGATCGATGAGGACGCTGCGTGGCAGCTGTTCGGTTCCTCCGATGTGGCGGGCATGACGGTGTACATTTCCGGCATTCCCCATATCGTCACCGGAGTGATAGAACGTCCCTCCGGCCGACTGGCGGAATCCGCCGGATTGGAGAGTACGCTGGTCTATGTGTCCCTGGAGACGCTGGAGAAGCTGGGAACCAGCTATGGGATCAATCATTATGAGATTGTCATGCCGGATCCGGTCACCGGTTTTGCGTATAAGTATGTAAAAGAGAACCTGGGTTCTGACGAGAAGACCACGGAGGTGGTGGAGAACAGTTCCCGCTATTCCCTGGTGTCACGCCTGAAAATGGTCGGGCAGTTCGGAACCCGCTCCATGAACGGAAAGGGCATTATTTACCCCTACTGGGAAAACATGGCGAGAGGGTACGAGGATATTCTGGCAGCGCTTACCATGGTGATGCTGATTGTCCTTTTGTATCCCACGGTTCTGCTGCTGGTCGCTTTCATCTATTGGTGGCGGCACAAGGGATGGACCCTGCGGGATGTGCGTCTGAAAGCCAAGGATAAGCTGGAGCGCCTGGCGGAACGCATGAGGGAGCAGCGGCGGTCAGGAAGAGAGATGGATGAAGAACTGCCAGGGAGGCGGATTGAGACAGGAAAGCCCCAATGGAGCAAATTCTTTCCCCGCCGAAAGCGTTGAAGTGGAGAGAGCGGAACAAGTTCCTGCAAGCAGGAAAAGTTCCTGTAAGCAGGAAAAGTTCCTGTAAGCAGGAAAAGTTCCTATAAGCAGGAACTGGAATAAAAGAGACGGAACTGGAATGGAGGAGAGAGTATGAAAAAGTGGTTGAAAAAGTCATTGGCAGCAGGGCTTATATGCGCCATGACGGCGGGACTGGCTGCCTGCGGCGGTGAATCTGACAGCAGCGGTGGAGGCGGCGGAGGAGGAAATTCCGGCGGAGGAAACAGTTCCGCCAATTCCCAGCTGGCAAAGGAGAACGTCTATAAAGTGGAGGAATTTGATTTTCCCCAGCTTGTGGACCAGCAGAACGGTTACGTAAATATATACAATACCGTATACCAGGATGACAGGATCTATATGGTGGCGGAATGCAACGACTGGTCAAAAGAAGAAGACAACACCCAATATAATATCATATCCATGGATCCGGATGGATCCAACCTGCAGGTGGTAGAACTGGATACCTCCGATGGCGACGAGGATAACGGCGACGGGGAGGAAAGTGCTTCTGCACCGGATGAGGGGGCGCCCCTTGACGGCGTGGCGGATGAGGAGATTTCCGACACCTGGGAGTACACCAATTACGGAACTTTTAGGATAGCTTCGGACGGAAAGATCTTCGGCATCAAGAACTACAGTTTTGAGGATTACAGCAACCCGGATAATTACATCAGCGAGAGGCATGTTTACCTCTGCTGCTGGAATGAGGACGGAAGCCGCATCTGGGAATCGGAACTGGAAGGGCTGCAGTCTTACGAGGAGGGCGCGGAATGGATCTATGTCAATGACCTGATTGCCGGGAATGACGGCAGCGCCACACTGCTGCTTGGCGGCGATAACATGTATAAAATGGATATCAGCAGCGAGGGGGAGGCTTCTGAGAGGCAGCGGCTTTCCGAGGAAACCAATTCCATATTTGCCAACAGCCAGAACCTGATCAGACGGGCGGACGGCACGTTCCTGGTGATCTACTCGGACGAGAATGGCTGGACGAAGAATTATATCGCGACATATGATTTCGAGACGGACACCCTGGGCGAGCCTGCAGAGATGCCTGCGTCCCTGTGGTACAGCGGTTACGGTTCCCTGAGCGCGGGCGTTGCCAGCGACCTGGTATTTATCATGAGCAATGGCATCTATTCCTTAAACCGGGGGGATACGGAAGTGACCAAAAAGATGGATTTTGTCAACTCCGACGTGAACATTTCCAATTTCCTTGGCCTGGTGGAACTGGATGAGAACAGATTTGTGGGCGTTTTCAGCGAAAATTACGGCGATGAGATCAAGGGAGCCGTATTTACCTACCGGGATCCCGCAGATATTCCCGATAAGGCTGTGGTGGTGCTTGCCGGCAACTGGATCAACAGCGACATGCGCCAGAGGGTGGTGGAATTCAACAGGGCAAACGACAACTACAGGATCGTGCTCAAGGAGTATGAAAGCTACAACACCTATGATGATTATAACGCGGGCATTACAAAGCTGAACAATGATATCGTTACAGGCGGTATGCCGGATATCCTGATCACGGACGGCCTGCCCGTGGAGAATTATATTGCCAAGGGACTGATCGCGGACGTGGGAAAACTGATCGCGGAAGATCCGGAACTGTCCCAGGTGGAGTTTTTGCAGAACGTATTTGACGCCTATTCCGTGGATGGGACGCTGTATTATGTGATCCCGAATTTCAACGTGGTCACCATGATCGCAAAGACCTCCCTGGTAGGGGATAACACCGATTGGACGCTGGAGAAGATGCAGCAGGTCGTGGCGTCCATGGGAGAGGGCGCCCAGGCCATCGGCGAGACCACAAGGGACGGCTTCATGAGCCTGGCGATGCAGTTCTGCGGCCCTGACTTTGTGGATGTGAAGTCGGGAAAGTGCTCTTTCAACACAGAGAACTTCATCAGCATGATGGAGTATGCGAAGACACTGCCGGAGGAGATCGACTGGGATTCCCTGTATAACGAGGGAGATTACTGGACGACCCAGGAGACACAGTACCGCGACAACAGGACTCTGTTGATGATGATGTATATCAACAGGATCAGTAATCTGAATTATCAGCTGAACGGTAATTTCGGCGAGCCCGTGACATTTATCGGCTTCCCCACGGAGGAAGGACAGGGTTCCTACGTGAACGCCATCCAGTCCTTTGCGCTTTCCGCCAAATCCGCGAACCTGGACGGCGCATGGGAATTTATCCGCTATTATCTGACGGACGAGTATCAGAGCACGATGGATTGGGGAATACCTGTGAATAAGCAGATGTTCCTGGAGAAAGCCCAGGAGGCCACCAAGAAACCGACCTATTTTGATGAGGACGGAAATGAAGTGGAATATGAGGAAACGTACTGGATCAATGACGAGGAAATTCCCCTGCCGCCGCTGTCCCAGGAGCAGGTGGATCAGATCGTGGACTTCGTGATGTCCGTGAACCAGGGATACTATTACAACGACAATGTGCTCAATATCATCAACGAGGAGATGGGTGCGTTCTACAGCGGACAGAAGAGCGCACAGGATACGGCAAACGTGATCCAGAGCAGGGTTCAGATCTATGTGGACGAGAACCGCTAAAGTTACAGGGTGATGGGAATGCCATGCTTCTGCAGATGGTTTTCCAGGGTCAGTTCGTGACCGTGCTCCTTCAGCCAGTTCTTGCAGAGTCTGTAATCGGGCATGACGGAGGCCACCATGTTCCAGAAATCCCTGGAATGGTTCATGTGGGTCAGGTGGCAGAGTTCATGGACTACCACATAGTCCAGCACCCTGGGAGGGGCGAAGATCAGGCGGTAGTTAAATGACAGCGTTCCCCGGGAGGAACAGCTGCCCCAGCGGGTCTTCTGGTCGCGGATCGTGATGGAGGTGTAATGGCCTCCCGTGATGGAATGGTAATAGGCCGTCCGGGCTTCAAACTGGGCCCGGGCGGCGTTTTTGTAGCGTTTTTCCAGTGTCTGCAGGCGTTTTGTCTCTGCCTGGGTGAGGTAAATGGTGTTCTTTTGTGTGGGCATGGTTCGATCATTATCCTTTTTTGGAATATGAAACTTGCATTTTTTTCTTTTATGTGTTATCCTAAAAATGAAAGAGGAGCAATCGCCCACAAAGTGGTTTACCTCCCGGAATGGCTAAAGCCTACCTGTCTCGGCAAAGTACAAGGTAGGCTTCTTGTTTATTTTCGCTTATTATTCCTATCAATATAGGTAAGCAATGCGATCAAAAATGTACCGCCCAAAAACAACAGGCATAAAATTTCATAAGTACTCATCGCATCACCTCCCTTCTTATATGAATCTTGTGATTCACGCAAGTGCGGGAGGCTACCACCCTGTAACACGATTGCTCCATGACTGAATCATAGCATATATCGGAAAGACATGCAACCCAAAAGAAGCACGACCGCAGGCTACATCCTTTTCTGCGTTACTTTTCACGGGATGGGGAAAAATAGAGCACGATAACGAGGGACTCCTGG
>JAMPAC010000001.1:486085-502118 GCA_023667395.1 Blautia sp.
TAGGGCGCAGGATGGAACTGCAGTTTTTAAATGAATATTTCCGGCGTGAGGGCAGCCAGATCCTTGTGGTGTACGGCGGCAAAGGCGTAGGGAAAACGGCGCTGCTGCAGGAGTTCTGCAGGGATAAGAAGCACAGCTATTTCCTCGCCAGGGCCTGTTCGGAGAGAGAACAGCGTTTCCAGTGGGGAGCGGAACTGCGCGCCCAGGGGAAAGAACCCGGCAGATATCCGGAGTACGCGGAACTGCTGGAAAATGCCCTGTCCAGGACGGGGACGGAGAAGCAGATCCTGGTCATAGATGAATTTCATCATATGGTGAAAGGCGACAATGCATTTTTTGAGACACTGCTCCGGTATGTGGACGGCAGGCTGCTGAGCCGCCCGGTGATGGCAGTGCTGGTGACGTCGGCTTCCGGCTGGGTGGAAAATACCATGGTGGGGAAGATCGGACGGAGCGCCGCGTCCATTAACGGGTGGATGAAAGTCAGGGAGATGTCCCTGATGGAATTGGCTACGCTCTTTCCCGGATATTCCAGGCAGGACTGCATCGAGAACTATGCGGTTCTGGGCGGCGTGCCGGGGTACTGGATGAGTTTTTCCCAGGAGGTGGGCACGGAGGAAAATATCATTCGGAACATCCTGCCCCAGGAGAGCCGGCTGTATGGGGAAATGTCCATGTACCTGCTGGAGGAACTGCGGGAGCCTGCGGTGTATAACACGATCCTTGCCGCCATGGCCAGGGACTGTAACAAGCTGAACGATATTTACAGGCATACGGGCTTTTCCCGGGCAAAGATCAGCGTCTATCTGAAGAATCTGATGGAACTGGATCTGGTGGAAAAGGTCTTTTCCTATGAGACGGCGGGCAGGGGGGAGACCCAGAAAGGGATTTACCGGATCTCCAATTCCTATGTAAAGTTCTATTTCCGTTATCTTTTTTCCGGTATGAGCGGCCTGCGGCAGCTTACCCCGGAGGAATTTTATGAACAGAGGATCGCCCCGTCCTTTCCCCTGTATGTGGACGAGGCATACCGGAAGTTATGCCGGGAGCAGATCGGACGAACCTGCCACAACGCGGGGGAGTGGCTTGGAAAATCAGGCACCATCGACGTGGTGGCCTTGGACGGGGAGGGCAGGCTGACAGTGGCTTCCTGCTCCTATGCGAGGCAGATGACATACGAGGATTATGAGTGGCTTCTGTTCTGCATGAAAAAGGCCAGGATCAAAGGCGCCGATATCAGGATGTACTGTGAGAAAGGGTTTGATGAAGCCCTGCAAAAGGCTGCGGAACAGGGGAAAGTAAAGCTGCTTTCCGTTTCGCTGGATGAAGGACGGTAGTGTGTGGGAAAGAGTTTGTTTATTGCAGAAAAACCGAGCGTGGCAAAGGAATTTGCCAACGCATTGAAAATAAATACCAGGTCCCGGGACGGCTACCTGGAATCGGAGGACGCCATCGTTACCTGGTGCGTGGGGCATCTGGTGACCATGAGTTATCCGGAAGTCTATGATGAAAGGTATAAAAGGTGGAGTTTTGACACCATCCCTTTTCTGCCCGACGAATTTAAATATGAGGTCATAGACAGTTCCAGAAAGCAGTATGATATAGTGAGTTCCCTGATGAAGCGGGCGGACGTGGATATCATCTATGTGTGCACGGACTCCGGGCGGGAGGGAGAGTATATCTACCGCCTGGTGGAACAGATGTCGGGGGTGAAAGGCAAGGAGCGCCGACGCGTGTGGATCGATTCCCAGACCGAGGAGGAGATCCTCAGGGGCATCCGGGAGGCAAAAGACCTGAAGGAGTACGACAGCCTCAGCGACGCGGCCTATCTGCGCGCCAAGGAAGATTACCTCATGGGCATCAATTTCTCCAGGGCCCTCACCCTAAAATACGGATACAGCGTGAAAGAATACCTGAAGCGCGACAGGGCGGTGATCTCCGTGGGGCGCGTTATGACCTGTGTCCTGGGAATCGTCGTCAACAGGGAGCGTGAAATACGGAACTTTGTAAAGACGCCCTTTTACCGGGTGCTGGGGAATTTCAGGCTTCGGGATAAGGTCTTTACCGGCGAGTGGAAGGCGGTGGAGGGTTCCCCTTATTTTGCCTCGCCGAAGCTTTATAAGGAGAACGGTTTCAAGGAGGAGGACAGCGCAAAACAGCTGATCGCCCACCTGCAGGAGGAGCCTGTGGGGGATGTGGTTGTGGAATCCATAGAGCGGAAAAAGGAGAACAGGAATCCGCCCCTTTTATATAATCTGGCGGAACTGCAGAACGACTGTTCCAAATTTTTCAAGATCAGCCCGGATGAGACGCTGCGGATCGTCCAGGAACTGTATGAAAAGAAGATGGTCACTTATCCCAGAACCGACGCCCGCGTGCTTTCCTCGGCGGTGGCGAAAGAGATCCATAAAAATATCGGGGGACTGCGGGGGTATGGCCCCGCTGCGGCCTTTGCGGCGGAAATCCTGAATCAGGGAAGTTATAAGGGGATTGCCAAGACCAGGTACGTGAACGATAAGCAGATCACCGACCATTACGCGATAATCCCCACCGGGCAGGGGCTGAATAACTTAAGCAGCCTGCCCGCGCTGTCTGCCAGGGTCTATGAGATCATAGTGCGGCGGTTTCTGAGCATTTTCTATCCGGCGGCGGTGTACCGGAAATTCGCCCTGTCCGTCAGAGTAAAGGAGGAAAGGTTTTTTTCCAATTTTAAGGTGCTTGAGGAGGAAGGGTATTTAAAGGTTGCGTTCTCTTTTAAAAAGGACAATATGGCAGCCAGGCAGGAGAAAGGGAATCCGTCTGCGGGCGGTGGTGCGTCTGGCGCAACTTCCGGCGGGAGCGGGAATGGCCAAAACGGCGGGAATGCCCAAAACAGTGGGAATCCCGGCACCGGAAATACCCAAAACGGCGGGACCCACGGCGGAACTGTGGGAAATGGATCGGATGGGAACCTGGCCGGATCTGGAAAGCAGGATGCCGGAGAGGGCGGCGAGACGGAGATTGGCAGTGATGCGGCGTTCCTGAAGCTTCTCATGACCCTGAAAAAGGGCGCCCATGTGACGCCGGAATCCTATGAGATCAAAGAGGGAGAAACGTCGCCGCCTAAGAGATACACCTCCGGGAGCATCATCCTGACCATGGAGAACGCGGGGCAGTTCATTGAGGATGAGGAACTCCGCGCCCAGATCAAGGGAAGCGGCATCGGCACCAGCGCCACCCGGGCGGAGATTTTGAAAAAGCTGGTGAACATCGAGTACCTTGCCCTGAATCAGAAGACCCAGATGCTGACCCCTACCCTGATGGGGGAGATGATCTATGATGTGGTGAACGGTTCCATCCGGGCGCTGTTGGATCCCTCCCTGACGGCAAGCTGGGAGAAAGGGCTGACCATGGTGGCGGCAGGAGATATCACGTCGGAGGAGTATATGGCCAAGCTGACCGGCTTTGTGGGCAGGCGGACGGAATATGTGAAACATCTGAACAACCAGCGCTCCCTGTACGGTCAGTTCAACGCTGCAGCGGAGAATTACAGGAAGCAGGGGAACGCTGCGAAGACGTAAGCAGGCGGAAAACAGGGGCAAAGACCCCGCAGGAATAAAATAGTAGAAGATGCCCGAAGGCATGGAAAGGATGATCATTAAAATGAAGAGTAATAACATTACGGTTTCCGATCTCTATAATCTGAGCGAAACCATTGCGGCAAAATTATTTGAGGGAGTGACCTACCCCTGGGAGGTACTGCCCAGGATCCACGATTTTATCCTTGAACTGGGGAAAACGTTGCCTGGGGATGTGTTTGAGGAGAGGGGCGAGAACATCTGGGTGGCAAAGAACGCCAAGGTCGCGCCCACGGCATGCCTGAACGGCCCCCTGATCATCGACGAGGAGGCGGAGGTGCGCCACTGCGCCTTTGTCCGGGGCAATGCCATTGTGGGAAAGGGAGCGGTGGTAGGCAACTCCACGGAGTTGAAGAACGTGGTGCTTTTTAACAAGGTGCAGGTGCCCCATTATAATTATGTGGGTGACAGCATCCTGGGCTTCAAATCCCATATGGGAGCCGGTTCCATCACCTCCAACGTGAAGAGCGACAAGACCCTTGTGGTGGTGAAGGGAAAGGGGCTCGCCGGGGAGATCGCCATTGAGACGGGGCTGAAGAAAATGGGAGCCATGCTGGGCGACAATGTGGAGGTGGGCTGCAACAGCGTCCTGAACCCCGGTACCGTGATCGGCAGGAACACCAATATTTATCCCACTTCCATGGTGCGGGGCGTGATCCCGGCAGACAGTATTTATAAAAACAAGACGGAAATCGCTGAAAAAACATTGACAATTACAAACGACTGATGTATATTTTTTCATAGTGCTTTATATCAGCACGTTGACGCACTAAAGTGCAAAAGCACGGAGAAACCGACGTGCTGAGCAAAATTAAAAAACAGTTTCGCTTCTTCCCCGCCAAGGGTGCTGAAGAGAAGACAGTCTCGAAACGGCAATGCCCGGAAAGAATTTCCAGCTGCGGTTTTTGCAGATGGAAATTCTTTCCCCGCCAAGGGCATTGAAGTGGAGAGACGGAACAAATTGCCGCATGCGGCAATTGAATCAAAGAGACGGAACTGGAATGGAGGAGATTATGAAAAAGAAATTAGCAGCAATTGTTTTGACCGGCGTCATGGCGGTATCCATGCTGTCCGGCTGCGGTTCTGACGCGGATGCGGGCAATACCGGCGCAAGCGCGGCAAGTACTGCGGGAAGTACCGCCGATAATGCGGGCGGTTCCGAGGGAGATACATACACGGTGGGAATCTGCCAGCTGATCCAGCATGACGCGCTGGATGCGGCGACGAAAGGATTCCAGGATGCCCTGACCGAGAAGCTGGGCGATAAGGTGACGTTTGACTACCAGAACGCATCCGGCGATTCCCCTACCTGCGCCACCATTGCCAATCAGTTCGTATCCAACGGGGTGGATCTGATCCTGGCCAACGCTACTGCGCCCCTGCAGGCGGCTGCAGCGGCAACCACCGA
This sequence comes from Blautia sp., assembly GCA_023667395.1. Lineage (GTDB taxonomy): Bacteria > Bacillota > Clostridia > Lachnospirales > Lachnospiraceae > Acetatifactor. The sequence goes on from JAMPAC010000001.1 coordinate 491,111, forward strand.
GATTCCCATCCTGGGAACTTCCATCACTGATTATGCGACGGCGCTCCAGATCGATAACTGGACCGGCACTACCGGGGTCAATATTTCCGGTACTTCTGACTGTGCGCCCCTGACAGAGCAGGCTGACATGCTCCATGAACTGTTCCCTGACGCGAAGAACGTGGGTATGCTGTATTGTTCCGCAGAGCCCAACTCCGCATACCAGGTGGAGATCGTGAAAGGCGCCCTGGAAGGCATGGGTTATACCTGCAAGGACTACAGCTTTGCCGATTCCAACGAGATCGCTTCCGTTGTGACCAGCGCTACGTCCGACTGCGATGTGCTCTATATCCCCACCGACAATACCGCAGCTGCGGCTACCGAGGTGATCAACAATGTATGTCTGCCCGCAGGCATTCCCATCATTGCCGGCGAGGAAGGCATCTGCAGCGGATGCGGCGTGGCAACTTTGTCTATCAGCTACTATGATATCGGATATCAGTCCGGGCTTATGGCTTACGATATCCTGGTAAACGGCGCCGATGTTTCCACCATGGAGATCCAGTTTGCGCCTAACGTGACCAAGAAGTACAACGCGGATCTGTGCAGCCAGCTGAACATTGCGATTCCCGACGATTACGTGGCGATTGAATAAAGCGCAAAGGCAGCGTTTTTCTTGTCGGTTGTTGACTTCTGGCAGTAAGATTGGTATGATATGTAAGACGGCAAAAGTGCGGTTTCCCTTTTGCCGTCTTTTGGAATTTTAATAGACGAGTGGAGGAAATGTAAATTGAACATTATGGCATTGATCAACGCGCTGCCGGGCGCCTGCGCGCAGGGACTGATCTGGGGCATCATGGCAATCGGCGTATTTATTACCTACCGGATCCTGGATCTGGCGGATCTGACAGTGGACGGCACCATGTGTACGGGAGGCGCCGTCTGCATCATGATGATGCTGTCGGGTCACAGCGTCTGGGTGTCGCTGCTTGTGGCATTCCTGGCAGGTATGCTTGCGGGCCTGGTGACGGGACTGTTACATACGGCCCTGGGAATCCCGGCCATCCTGGCGGGAATCCTTTCCCAGCTGGGGCTCTATTCCATTAACCTGCGGATCATGGATAACAAGGCAAACCAGGCGATCAGTGTGGATAAGTTCAGTCTGCTGGTTTCCCTCCGTTATATCAAGGGCGTGCCTTTCTATAAAAATACCCTGCTGATCACAGTGATCATCATTGTGCTGCTGATCGCGGCGCTGTATTGGTTCTTCGGGACGGAACTGGGCTGCGCCATCCGTGCCACGGGCTCCAATCCCAACATGTCCAGGGCCCAGGGGATCAACACGGATGTGACCAAGATCATCGGGCTGATGCTGAGCAACGGCATCGTTGCCTTTGCCAGCGGGCTGTATGCCCAGTATCAGGGCTTTGCGGATATCAATGCGGGTCGTGGCGCCATTGTCATCGGCCTGGCTGCGGTGATTATCGGGCAGGTGGTATTTGGTAAGATACATGGGAATTTTGCCTTTAGGCTGGCGTCTGTGGCATTGGGCGGCGTCATCTATTATCTGGTGCTGCAGGTGGTTCTGTGGCTGGGGCTGAACGCCAACGACCTGAAGTTGATTTCCGCCATGATCGTTGCCATATTCCTGGCCATCCCGCATGTAAAGGAAAAGCATTTTTCCAGGCCTGTAAAAAAAGGAGGTGCGGATCATGCTTGACATTAACCGGATCAGCAAGACATTCAATAAAGGAACCGTCAATGAGAAGAAAGCGCTGTGCGAACTGGAACTGCATCTGCAGGAGGGCGATTTCGTCACTGTCATCGGCGGGAACGGCGCGGGGAAATCCACCATGCTGAACGCCATAGCGGGCGTCTGGTTTGTGGATGAGGGCAATATCCTGATCGACGGCGTGGACGTGACCAGGCTGCCGGAGTACAGGAGGGCGGCTTACTTGGGGCGTGTGTTCCAGGATCCCATGACGGGAACCGCCGCCAGTATGCAGATTGAGGAGAACCTGGCCCTTGCATCCAGGCGGGGGAAAGGCAGGAGCCTGAGAAAAGGGATCACCGCAAAGGAGCGGGAAAGCTACAGGGAGCAGCTTAAGATACTGGAGCTTGGTCTGGAAGACCGCCTGACCACGGGGGTGGGACTGCTGTCCGGGGGACAGAGGCAGGCGCTTACCCTGCTCATGGCGACGCTGCAGAAGCCGAAGCTTCTGCTTCTGGATGAACATACCGCCGCGCTGGATCCCAAGACCGCCGCAAAGGTGTTGGAAGCCACCGACAGGATCGTGGGACGGGATCGCCTGACCACCATCATGATCACCCATAACATGAAAGACGCCATTGTCCACGGCAACCGCCTGATCATGATGCACGAGGGACAGATCATCTATGACGTGTCCGGCGAGGAGAAAAAGAAACTCACCGTGGCCGACCTGCTGCACAAATTCGAGGAAGCCAGCGGGAGTGAATTTGCAAATGACAGGATGATGCTTGCGTAAGCAAGCCCTGTCATTTTATGACCGGATGATGTTAGCCTAGCCATTGCAGGAATTGTGGTTCCGGTCGTTGTGGGACAGGATGATGCTTGCGTAAGCAAGCCCTGTCATTTTATGACCGGATGATGTTAACATAGTCATTGCGGTAATTGCGGTCACCGGTCGTTGTGGGACAGGATGATGCTTGCGCAGGGACGGCGGAGGCGTACTGCCCTGTTCTGTGCGGAGGGAGCAAATTAACTGCCGACTAATTGTACTTGGAAATCGGTATTTGGGGGCGGATACACCGATGGTACAGGAGAATTATTATGCTGAGGAAATGTACAGAGCAGGACTATAGAAAATACGCAGATGCTGTTTATGGGCTTGCCCTGGATCCTTCAAGGTCGGGTTATCCAACCTACGTCGATGGGATTAAAACAAAAGAAATGTTCCTTGAACGGGCGGAAAAAGCTTTCTCAAGGGAGACAGAAGAAATTCTCCTGTTTGAATATGAGGGCGCTGTGGAAGGCTGGATTCACTATTATTATCTTCCCGAAGACAAGTACCTGTCTACGGTAAGCTTCAACATCAGTACTCACACCGAGACCGCATTGCAGGAGTTTCTTGATTTTGCACAAGGGCAATTTAAAGGATATGATTTGTTCTTAGGCTATTCCAAGGATAACAGGGCAGCGGTAAACTTCCTGGCAGACAACGGATTTGAATGTATTGAAGAGAACTACAATAATACTGCCTTTTTGGATCATTACGAGCCGATTGCCGTAAACGACAGCATCGTTCGCATTACAAAAGAAAATTACGAGTTTTTTCGTATCCTCCACAGCCACGTGGAAAGTGAGATGTATTGGAACTCTGAGCGGATTTATGAGAATATTGACAACTGGATCATCCTTGCCAAAATCTGCAATGGCGAGGCGGTTGGCAGTGTATACTTCATGACGAATGACCACGGCTGGTTTGAGATATTTGGCATGGATATGAAAGAGGATGCTTTGGATCCGGAACTTTTTGGAGAACTTTTAGGAAAAGCGTTAAATACTGCCAGGGAGTTTGGAGGAAAATTCATGACATTTTTCTGTAATGAGCAGGAACAGGAAATTGCTGGTAAACTGGGGTTTGAGTGCGTTGGTGAGCATGTATGCTATAAAAAGCATCTTATCTGATGAATGATAATAATGCAAGTACAATATTTTGGAATAAAAACAAATAGGAACCATATCTTGTCATATCGGATAAAAGAGTTCGGGTAGCTGTACGGTGAGAATAAATTGTGGGAAGGCTGTATAGAATTTTACTGGAACTATTTGTAACAAATTTCCAAAATATACTGGATTTTTTGACATAAGTATGAGAAAATGTATGCAATGATAATATTTTATCAATAGAAAAGATTTGAAAGGAGATTTCACATGATCTACTCAAAGGAAGTTGAAGAAATGTGTCCGGTGGCACAAGGCGTTGCTCACGGCTGTGCTCCCATCCCTGAGGAAGCAAAATGGGTAAAAGCAAAGGAAGTGAAGGATATTTCCGGTTTCACACACGGCATAGGCTGGTGTGCGCCCCAGCAGGGCGCCTGCAAGCTTTCCCTGAATGTGAAAGAGGGGATTATCCAGGAGGCTCTGGTGGAGACCATCGGATGCTCCGGCATGACCCATTCCGCAGCCATGGCTGCTGAGATCCTTCCCGGAAGAACTGTTTTAGAGGCGCTGAACACTGACCTTGTGTGTGATGCCATCAATACCGCTATGAGAGAACTGTTCCTGCAGATCGTTTACGGCCGCAGCCAGAGCGCTTTCTCCGAGGACGGACTTCCCGTAGGCGCAGGCCTGGAAGACCTTGGAAAGGGCTTGAGGAGCCAGGTTGGTACGATGTACGGCACGCTTGCAAAGGGACCCCGCTATCTGGAGATGGCAGAGGGCTATGTGACCGGTATCGCCCTGGACGCTGACGACCAGATCATCGGCTATCAGTTCGTAAGCCTTGGCAAGATGACCGACTTCATCAAGAAAGGCGACGATCCTAACACCGCATGGGAGAAAGCCAAGGGTCAGTATGGCCGCGTGGACGACGCTGTGAAGATCATTGATCCCAGAAAAGAGTAAACAGGCGTAAACATCATTTAGGAGGAAAAAGTAAGATGGCATTATTTGAATCATATGAGAGAAGAATTGACAAGATCAATTCCGTATTGAACAGCTATGGCATCGCTTCCCTCGAAGAAGCGGAGAAGATCACCAAGGATGCCGGGCTTGACGTTTACAACCAGGTGAAAGGCATCCAGCCCATCTGTTTTGAGAATGCCTGCTGGGCTTACATAACAGGCGCGGCTATCGCGATCAAGAAAGGCTGCAGGAGAGCGGCGGACGCGGCGGCAGCCATTGGCGAGGGACTTCAGGCATTCTGTATCCCCGGCTCCGTTGCGGATACCCGCAAGGTTGGTCTGGGTCACGGCAATCTGGGCAAGATGCTGCTGGAGGAGGAGACCGAGTGCTTCTGCTTCCTGGCAGGCCATGAGTCCTTTGCGGCTGCAGAGGGCGCAATCGGTATCGCTGAGAAGGCGAACAAGGTTCGCCAGAAACCTCTCCGCGTGATCCTGAACGGCCTGGGCAAGGATGCGGCACAGGTGATCTCCCGTATCAACGGATTTACTTTCGTTGAGACCGAGTATGATCCCTATACCAACACCGTAAAGGAAGTATACCGCAAGTCCTATTCCGAGGGGCTTCGCGCAAAGGTAAACTGCTACGGTGCGAATGACGTGTGCGAGGGCGTTGCCATCATGCACAAGGAGGGCGTGGACGTATCCATCACCGGTAACTCCACCAACCCCACCAGATTCCAGCATCCCGTTGCGGGCACATATAAGAAAGAGTGCATCGAGCAGGGCAAGAAGTACTTCTCCGTTGCTTCCGGCGGCGGCACGGGACGTACCCTTCATCCCGACAATATGGCGGCAGGTCCCGCTTCCTACGGCATGACCGATACCCTTGGCCGTATGCATTCCGATGCGCAGTTCGCGGGTTCTTCTTCCGTTCCCGCCCATGTGGAGATGATGGGTCTCATCGGCGCAGGCAACAACCCCATGGTGGGCATGACGGTGGCTGTGGCGGTTTCTGTTGAGGAAGCAGCCAAGGCTGGGAAGTTCTAAACTATAGCGTATTTTAAAGGGCTTTCGTTGATGCGGATTGTCAACGGAAGCCCTAAATTTTGTTGCGATAGCGCACAAAGAATGATATAGTTAATTGGCGGGTAGCCAGGGAACAGTGGATAATAAGGTATTATATCGATTGCAGAGAACAATGGAAAGGATGCGCGGAGATGAAAGTAAAATCAAGTGAGTATCTAAGTGGAATTAAGCCGGTGTTGTGCCGTCTGCGGGATCGGTTGCTGGAGGAGTATCCGTATGCATCTATCCTGGCAGCGGATTCGGCAGCAAAGCAGTATTCGGTGTCGAAGACGGTTACTTCCGTCAGCATGGTGGGGAGGCTGTCCGGCAGAGGGTTTGTGGTGAAAGTGTATGACGGGAGCAGTTATGGGGAGTATTCATTTAACGAGATATCGGAAGATAAAATCGAGGATATTGTAAACAAGATAAAAGAAGAACTCATGCCTATGTCTGAAGGACTTCCGGAAGGGGTGAAAAGGAGCGTTTATGCCATGCTGGAAGATGATCCCATGGTGTTCGCGGACGGCACGGAATACAAAATTGACCCGGAGGAATACGGGGATGAGGCGATCATCAGGGAATTGACGCAGATCAGCGAGACAGGCAGGGCGTACAGTGATAAAATTCTGGATTGCCGGGCGTTTGCCAATTATCAGAAGTACAGCAAGCTGTTTTTGTCCAAAAACCGCGATATGGAGCAGAATGTGCTTTGGATGGCGGGCGGTTACAGCGTCATGGCGAGCAGGGGAGAGGAGATCAAAGACAGTCATCGTGGGTTTTCCTGTCTGGGAGGCGCGGAATTTCTGGAAAAGCTGCAGAACGGGGTGAAGGATGCCGCCCATGTGGCACTGGAATTGTTGGAAAGCGAACCGATTACGCCAGGTGAGTATGACTGCATCTGTGAACCTGCGGTAACGGGCATAATAGCCCATGAGGCATTCGGGCATGGCGTGGAAATGGATATGTTTGTGAAAAAGAGGGCATTGGCGGAACAGTTTGTGGGCAGCCAGGTGGCTTCAGAATTAGTCACTATGCATGACGGCGCTGCGGCGGCAAAGGAAGTTGCCACTTATTTTTTTGATGATGAGGGCGTATTGGCGAAAGATACGGTGGTGATTGACCACGGTATTTTGAAGTCCGGCATCAGCGATGCCCAGTCAGCCATGCATCTGGGAACGGTTCCCACCGGAAACGGAAGGCGGGAAAGTTATCAGCGGAAGGCTTATACCAGGATGACCAATACCTTTTTCGAGGGCGGGAAAGATAAACTGGAGGATATGATCGCTTCCATTTCCTATGGTTTTCTGTTGGAAGAGGCGTCCAGCGGCATGGAAGACCCGAAAAACTGGGGAATTCAGTGCATGGTCAGTATTGCCCGTGAAATCAGGGACGGGAAGCTGACCGGGAAAATCTATTCACCGGTGGTACTGACGGGCTATGTGCCGGATTTGCTGAAATCTGTCAGCATGGTGTCTGAAGAAGTCAGATTACATGGTACGGGATTCTGCGGCAAGGGCTATAAGGAGTGGGTGAAAGTGTCCGACGGCGGCCCGTACATTAAGGCAAAAATAAGGCTTGGCTAAAGGAGGGGCGGAAAAATGGAGAAAAGTTTGATTGAAAAAATATTGCCCGCGCTGAAAAAGAGCGGTGTGGAAATATACCAGATCACTGAGACGAAGGAAGAATCGGCGGAATTGTTTTTTGTCCGGAAATCCCTTGATATGCAGAGAAGGAAAGAAGTGCGTCAGGCGGAAGTGGTGGTTTACAAGGAATTTTGGGAAGGGGAAAAGCATTTGACGGGTTCCGCCACAGTGCTGGTCCAGGAGAGTTTTACCGAGGGACAGCTTGCGGAGATGTTCAGGGATGCCTTGTACGCGGCGGGTTTTGTGAAGAATCAGTATTATGAACTATATCAGGGGGCGGATTCCGATGCAAAAGGGATTGAGGATTTCGGCTCTTTGGCGGATGCTCCTTTGGCGGAACTTGCACGGGAATTTTCGGAGGCGTTGTTTGCGGAGGATACGGAAGAGGATGTTTTCTTAAATTCCGCTGAGGTTTTCGCAATGAAAACCACATGCCATATCGTTAATTCCAGAGGGGTGGATGTGGGTTTCCGTAAGGGCAAGGTGAAAGGGGAGTTTGTTGCCCAGTGCGTGGATGGACAGGATGTAGAGACTTATCAGGATTTTGCCTATGAGGACAGGGACGGGGAGGCGCTTCGGAAGAAAGTACGGCATGTGCTGGAGATGACCCGTGCAAGGGCAAAAGCGGTTTCAGCGCCGCCTGCAGGGGAATATCGGATTATTTTGTCCGGATCCTTTGTGAGGGAAGTTTTGAGTTATTATACGAGCCGGTCCAATTCTTCCATGATTTACCAGAAATATTCTTCTTTTCAGGTCGGATGCGGGGTACAGGGCGAGGGCGTGGAGAAAGACAGGATTCATCTGACCCTGCAGGCGACCGTTCCTTACAGTGGGGAAGGCATCCCCATGAAAGACAGGGTATTGATACAGGATGGGGAACTGCAGCTGATCCATGGGGGCAATCGTTTTGCCTGTTATCTGGGCTTGGAACCTACGGGAAATTACAGTAAAATAAAGATGCCGGCGGGCAAGGTTTCCCTGGAGGATATGAAGAAAACGCCTTATCTGGAAATCGTGAATTTTTCGGATTTCCAGATGGATGATTTCACCGGGCATTTTGGCGGGGAAATCCGGCTTGCTTTCCTGTACGACGGAGAAAAGGTCATTCCTGTCACGGGAGGGTCTGTCAATGGGAATATTTTGGAGGCGCAGAAAGGGCTGGTATTTTCCAGGGAGACCCAGACAGAGGATATTTTTGAAGGACCCATGGCAGTCAGTATGGAACACATCAATGTGGCGGGGGAAGCGGGATGATTCCCGCGAGCCATGAGCCAAGTCAACTACGTTGACTTGGCTTTCCGGTTTTTGACTGGGAGAGGTGTCCGGGCGGGAGGAGGCTTTTGTTCTTGACTTTAGCAGTTGAAAGTGTTAAAGCGGTAAAAGATTTATGAGGAACTGTACGCAGAGTGGGCGCCCAACGAAAAAGTAGCCCTGGAGGCGGCGCTGGGCGCTTCCCTGGCGGGGAAGCGGAGTTTCTGCGGTATGAAGCATGTGGACCTGAACGTGGCGGCGGATCCCCTGTTTACCATTTCCTATACGGGCGTGAACGCGGGGCTTTTGATCGGCGTGGCGGACGACGCCGGAATGCACAGTTCCCAGAACGAGCAGGATTCCCGGCATTATGCCCGGGCGGCGAAGATTCCCATGGTGGAACCCTCCGATTCCGCAGAGGCGCTGGAGTTCACAAAGCTTGCCTATGAACTTTCCGAGAGGTTTGATACGGCGGTGCTGATCAAGACGTGTACCCGCGTCAGCCACTCCCAGAGCGTGGTGGAGCCGGGGGAGAGGGCGCTGCCCGAGCAGAAGAAATACGAGAAGAATCCGGTTAAATATATCATGATGCCCGGCAATGCAAAGAAGCGCCACCCAGAGGTGGAGGCGCGCACCAGGGCGCTGACGGAATGGGCGGAGACAGCTGAAATCAACCGGATCGAGCCGGGAAAGGATTCCTCCTTGGGCATCCTTACATCCTCCACCTGCTATCAGTATGTGAAAGAGGCGTTGGGCGATACCTACCCTGTGCTGAAGCTGGGCATGATCTGGCCCATGCCGGAACAGAAGATCAAGGACTTTGCCGCCACCGTGGAAAAGCTGGTGGTGGAGGAACTGGCGGCAGAGGAGCCTTCCGTCATTATTTCCCGCCTCCCTGCGCGCTGCTGAAATATGTGAAGCATCCGGGACTGATCTGCGTGGACAGTTCAAAGTGCAAGGGATGTAAGGCGTGTATGAACATCGGCTGTCCCGCCATCAGCATGGCGGACGGCAGGGCGAAGATAGATGCCACCCTCTGCGTGGGCTGCGGCGTCTGCGGGCAGCTGTGTAAATTTGGGGCGCTGGATTCGGGTAAACAGTAAATTGGAGGCGGCATGACGGGAAAGGTGACAGAATTTCTAATGTTTACGCCAGAAGGCGCTTCGCAAAGAAATTCTAAGTTTCACCCGAAAAGCGAGAGATAAGATGGCTGTGCCGGAAAACAAGGTACATGCCGGAATGGAGATAACACATATGGAGACAAAAAATATCATGATCGTGGGGGTCGGTGGGCAGGGTACGCTGCTGGCAAGCAAGCTTTTGGGGCGTCTGCTCCTTGGCAGGGGATATGATGTGAAGGTCAGCGAAGTACACGGTATGAGCCAGCGGGGCGGAAGCGTGGTGACTTATGTCCGCTGGGGCGACAGGGTCTATTCCCCCATTATCGATAAAGGGCAGGCGGACTGCATCCTTTCTTTCAAATTGTTGGAAGCGGCGCGCTATACGGAATTTTTAAAGCCGGGAGGACGTGTCATCGTCAACAGCCAGCAGATCAATCCCATGCCGGTGGTGGCGGGAGTGGCCGCCTATCCGGAGGAACTGGGGGAGAAGCTGAGAGCGCTGGGCATCGAAGTGGACGCGCTGGACGCCCTTACGCTGGCGGAGGAAGCGGGAAGCAGCAAAGCTGTGAACCTGGTGCTCATGAGCAGGCTCGCCAGATACTTTGACTTTACACAGGAGGAGTGGCAGGAAGCGATAGGGAAAAGCGTGCCGCCGAAGTTCCTGGAGATGAACAGGAAAGCGTTTGCGCTTGGCTGGAATACCTGAAATCACGAAACATCAAGGGTCTGCGTATTATATGCGCAGGCCCTTGATGTTTCGTTGTAAATCAGCGATATGTCTTCTGAATAACTTGCAGTAAAACAGGAGCCGGGAACGCCTATCGAGCCGACCCTTGGGGCCGAATAGTTGTAACAGTTCAGACAGGGCACTGAACTGTTACGAGAATGCACATGAAACGCAAAAAAATGCGTTTTGGTGCCCGCAAGTCTCGCAAAATTGCATAGGAACGCAATTTTGACTTCGCGGGAGGGGCTGTCTGAACTGTTACGAATAGTTACCAAATGATGGAAAATTTTGGTTCAAACTCTTGATATGAATGAATATTTTTTGTAAAATGATAATTTATGGGGAGTAATAGTGAGATATGGATTATGGCGACCAAATTGAAAAAGCAGGTCTGAAAAATTTTGTGATAGCAGGTATGGAGGAAAAGAAATGAAGAAGACACTGGCGTTTTTACTGGCAACGGTGCTGACGTTCAGTTCGGGTCTGACGGCTGATGCACTGGAGAGTAACATAGGGATTCCGGAAACAGTGAAAACGGAGGAAATTTACTCGGAGGAAGAGCAAAATCAGCCCGTCCAGGAGCAGGAGGCCGCTTCGGAACAGCCCGTCCAGGA
>JAMPAC010000001.1:502218-549972 GCA_023667395.1 Blautia sp.
ACAGGAGGCCGCTTCGGAACAGCCCGACCAGGAACAGGAGGCCGCTTCGGAACAGCCCGACCAGGAACAGGAGGCCGCTTCGGAACAGTCCGTCCAGGAACAGGAGGCCGTTTCGGAACAGCCCGTCCAGGAGCAGGAGGCCGCTTCCAGACAGACCGTTCAGGAGACAGTTCCTGGGCAGGTGGATGTGGAGATCGGCACTGCATTGATTCTGGAGAGCCCTGTGACCTTTTCCGTGGAATTAAAGGATGACCGGGATTATGACAAGACCGGAGAGATTACGATCAAAGAACATGTCCAGGAGAGCCGACAGAGTTTTACTGAACTGGCGGAAGGGGAATACACCCTGACAGTGACGGCGGAGGGCTTTGCCGCATATTCCCAGACAATCGAAGTAAAAGAAGACAGGGCGTATACCGTTAAATTGCGGACAGACTTTGTGGGAGGGTATCAGTATGCTTCGGGCGTCATGCATCCGGGGGTATTGTTGATCGGGGATGTCAATGGCGACGGCAGGATCAATGATGCCGACAGGACTGTCCTGGTAGATGCTGTTGACAGCGGGGCCGCCAGGCGCCAGGACAATCTGGTCACTGATTTGAATGGGGATGGCGCCGTAAATCTGGTGGATCTGGAATATTTTGCAAAGGGATATAACGAGACAAGGGATAGCCAGGCAGGAATTGAGAGCCGTATTTCCGGGGTTAAGGCTTCTGCGGGAACGAATACGGTAGTGGTGGAGGGCAGCTTGCCCAGAATGCTGGAACAGGGGGAAAGCGTTATTCTGAATGTGCAGGATTCGCAGAAGAATCCTGTTGAGATTACGAAAGACACCCCTGTTTCGGTGGATTTTGATATCCCGGTTTCCAAAGATGCGGCGGAGACGAACGGGATGAACGGCATGATTATCGAGACAGGCGGAAATAACCCTATCAAGGAAGCAACTATCACTTTGACTGTCACAGACGAGGACGGCCAGGATTATGATATAAGGATTCCTGTACATGACGATGGAATCCAGTATCTGCTGCTTGACTCCGACGACGTCAGGGTGGAACGGGACGGTAACGGCAATATTCTGCTCCATCTTGGCGCTCAGGTTGCTGTGAAAAAGGTGACGTTGACCATCACTGGAATGAAAAATAACAATAACCTTGTGGAGATCTCCAGGGTGGAATTTGTCAATGACATGGAAGAGAGGATTCCCGAACCGGCAATAGACATTCCCGGTAATCTGAAAGCTGTGGCAGGCAATAAGAGCATCCGCCTGTCCTGGGATGCCTGTGTGAATATTACGGGTTATGAGGTGAAGATCAGCCAGGGAGGCAGTTCGGAGACTGTCATGGCCGCCAATAATTCCCTGAATATTGCAACATTTGGCGGTAAAGAATTGAAAAATTATGCGGAATATAGTATTTGTGTACAGTCAGTCAACGGTATATGGCAGAGCGGGTACTGTGAGGAAGTGGTTGCTGTACCCAAGCCGGGCGGCAGGCCGGATAAGCCTGATAACGTATCCGCTGTGGGGGATTACCTGAGTATAAAGGTGTCCTGGAAGAAGATGGATGATACGGAGTCCTATAATCTGTATTATAAGGAAAGCGGCGCCGGAGAGTATCAGAAAGTTGAGGGTATTACAGGAAACGGTTATACGATATCCGGGCTTAAGGAACTGACGGAATATACGGTATATGTGACAGGCATCAATGAGTATGGGGAGAGTGGCAAGTCCCTGTCTGCGGCGGCTAAGACTCTGGATAACAATCCTGCGGTCATGCCCAAATACAACCTGATCAATATCGGGGAAAAGGGCGAGGTCGGCGCGCACATTATCAGCGCCACCACAGGGGAAACCATGAAGAGCAGTCCGCTGGATACAGCGGCAGGCACCGCATGGGGAACCGTGGATCATGATCCGGAATCTTATTTATACGAGGCCACATGGGACACAGGCGGGTATAATCCCCTAAACGCCGATAAAGGAGTCATATATGAATTTGACCAGGCGTATCTGATGGATACCATTGCGTTCCATGACCAGACTTCCCGGGATACGGGATATTACTATACCAGGGTACGGTACTGGGATGAAAACGGTACGCAACAGGATTTGGGGCAGTTTCTCCTGCAGAGAAAGACGGACGCGGATGGCAGGTCTTATTATGTGATCAAGCTTCCCCAGGCGGTCAACGCAAAGAAGATTCAGTTTGGGATCGGGCGTTATTCGGCATCGGGAACTGTCACGATCGCGGAGGTTTATTTCTATTACTATGATACCTTGATGGATGAGATCGTGGCATTATATGAGGATGATCTTCACACCGTGCTGAAACCGGAGGTGACGCAGGCGTCCATAGATGCGCTCCGTGTCAGGATCAATACCATGGATGAGGTCAGCGGCGAGTATCATCCTGACCGAGACCTGTTGGAGCGGGAACTGCAGACGGCGGAAGCCATCTTAAATGACGGTAGTCTCAATGCCCCGGTAGTGGTACATGGCGGCATTACTACCAATGATGTGAGCAGGGGTTTCAGCGGACTGAACGCATGGCAGCCTCTTGGCGTTACTGCTGCAGCCCAGGAAGAGATCATGGTTTATGTGGGGCATGGCAGCAAGAAGACGGGAGAAGCCGCGGAACTTCAGCTGGTGGCTACGCAATATCACGCGGAGGCGGCAGGGGTGGCTAAAGTAGTCGCTACCCTGAAAGTCGGCGCTAACAAGATCACGGTTCCCAAGCTGGGAAGCACTACGGGCATGGAGTCCGGCGGGGCGCTGTACATCCAGTACACAGGCCAGAGCCAGAGCGATGACTATGCGGTTCGTGTCAGCGGCGGGGCACAGGCGCCCATACTGGATCTGTACCAGGTGACGGACGACAGCGAGCGGCTTGCAAGGGCGAAGACGTATATAGAAGAACTGGAATCCTATGTAAGCGGGATGGAGGCTCTTCATGGGGAACTCCATGGAAATTCCGACAACAGCCAGGTGAGGTATGCCTACAGTGAAACGGATTGTATTTTAGGGGCATCCGATATCCTGCTGGATACCATGATGCTTTCATTGCCCGCAAAACAGATACTTGGCGGCGCAGGAAGCGGCAGTGTAGAACAGAAGGCGCAGAAGTTTCTGAATTCCATGGATGCTGTGGAAGATATGATGTATCTGTTCTATCAGCATAAGGGATTGAACAGTAATGCGCCGGAGGCGTTGAACCAGATTCCGAAAGGACATCTGAACATCCGTTACCAGAGAATGTTCTCGGGGGCATTCATGTATGCTTCCGGTAATCATATCGGTATTGAATGGGGTTCTGCGCCGGGGATGATCAGTGCGGTTCCTGTGGTGGCTGACGGTGAGGGCAGGTATCAGAGCGGTTCCTATTTTGGCTGGGGTATTGCCCACGAGATTGGACATTGTATCAATCAGGGCGCCTATGCCATAGCTGAGATCACTAACAATTACTACGCCGTACTGGCCCAGGCGAAAGACACTAACGGGAGCGTCCGCTTCCAGTATAAAGATGTGTACCAGAAAGTGACATCCGGCACAAAGGGAATGGCATCCAATGTGTTCACGCAGCTGGGCATGTACTGGCAGCTTCACCTTGCGTATGACAAGGGATACAATTATAAGACCTATGACGATTATGAAACCCAGCTTGACAGCCTGTTCTTTGCAAGGGTGGACACTTACGCGCGTAACGCGGCGGCTGCGCCTAAGCCCGGAGATATTGCGCTGACGCTGGCAGGAAACCGCGATCAGGATCTCATGCGTCTGTCCTGTGCGGCGGCGGAGAAAAATATACTTGAGTTCTTCGAGCGGTGGGGCATGACGCCGGACGAGGCGACCCGCAAGTATGCGGGGCAGTTCCCGGAGGAGACCAGGGCGATCTATTATGTGAATGACGACGCACGGGTTTACAGTCTGCAGGGCAGCGGAAGTTCGCTGAACAGTACGGTTAACGCCGTAGGCAGCGGGACGACTGCGGCTGTCAATTTCGGCAGGCCTAACCAGGTAGATATTACCCTCAGTTCCCAGGAAATACCAAAAGAGGATGTGCTGGGCTATGAGATTACCAGATGCATGACATCCGGCGGGGAGACCGTGCGGGAAATCGTCGGTTTTGCCACGGGGAATTCTTTCAGCGATACGGTGTCGGCAAACAACCGGGTGGTGTGGTATGAGATCACAGTCATTGACAAGTATCTGAACCGTTCAGCGGTAAAGACGCTGGAGCCCATTAAAATAGGGGATGACGGAAGTCTGGATAAGACATTCTGGATCGTCAGCACACAGAACCTGGCGGTACAGCAGGAGCAGGGAACGGGCACGGACGGCTCGCCCTGTGAGCCGGAGGCGGAGAATCCTGCGGATCGTATGATTGACAATGATACAAATACCGTTTATACGGCGTCTGTGGACGGAGATGTGGAGATCACCATGGAATTTAACAGGACGCTTACGGTCACGGCGTTGAAGTATACTGCTGTGGAGGGGCTGTCCGGCAGCAATTATGTGGTGCAGGCGCGTGTTGACGGCAGCTGGGTTCAGACAGCCGAGGGAAGTTTCGGAGCGGCTTCCGGCAAGATTTATTTCTCCAATGAGGCGCAGGAGTATGTGAGCACCTATGAGGCCGATGCGGTGAAACTGATCCTGAAAGGCGCGAAAGGCAGCCAGGTATCCGTAGCGGAACTGGATGTGCTGGGAGCCACAGGGGATAATGTGGACTTCAGGCGCGCTGCGGACGGCACGGTGGTGATCGGCAGACTTGCTGCGGATTATCAGTACGGAAAGGGGAAAGATGATTTGATCCCGGCGGGTTCCATTGTCTTTGGAGGTTCCTATAAGGGAAATCCTGCGTATAATGTGCTGATCTTGTATGATCAGGACGGTAATATCGTAGGCGGCACAAATGCTTCCGGCGAACTGATGTCACAGCAGATCCTGCTGGCGGAAGTGCCTGCGGAAGGCGATATCCAGAATGTCTGGGACGGTACCTGGCTCTACTGGATAGAGCCGGAACAGCAGACGGATCTGGCAGGGATCAGCAAAGTCAGGGCGGAACTTTACCGTGTGAACGATGCCCTCACAAATGCCGGACAACGGCTGGTAAGCGATTCGCTGTTTGAGATGATGCCAAAAGAACTTCCGGATATTGAACTGAGTAAATAACAGAAAGGCAACATGGAGATTTTCATGAAAAAGATTTTATTTCAATTATTTTTAGCTGTAATCATGCTTGCCGCCCTGCTGCCCATGCGTGCGCGGGCGGCGGGGAGAGAAGGAATCCGTCTGGATCAGAACGGGACAGTCACTGTGGTCTTTCCGCAGGGGGTCCAGGAGAAGATTTCTTCCTTGAGTTTCAGCCTGGCGGTAGATTCCGCAGATATGTCTGCAGCGGAATTCCAATTTAAAGACAATCTGGCGGAAATCCTGGAGTTTCGCTATGATAGTGACGCACACAAATTAAATGTTTATGTGGCGGGAACGGAGGCGCTCTTTGCGGAGGGGACGGATTCCCTGACTGTTGGAACGATCAGGGTCCTCGACAAAAACGGCCGCGAAACAGCGGCAAAGGTCAGTGTTGTGGAGGATTCCCTGCAATATGTGAACGGAACGGAACTGCTAACCGTGGAGGAACCGGAACTTCCGGGAACTGTGCAGATTGGCAAAGTTCCCGGTTCTTCAGCAACGCCGGCACCGGGGAAGCCGAGTGAGCCGCAGAACGACCCGGATGACTCGGAGAACGACCCGGAGCTGCAGCAGACGCCGACCCCGGCGCCTGCCGCCTCTGCGGCGTCTGTCAGTCCCCCGGCACAGACCAATTCCCAGGGAGGAACTACAGGATCCCGGACGACTGCACAGCCACAGAATACAGGAGGCGGTTCGGGAAACGTCTCCGTTGCTGAGGGCGGAAACCCAAGCCCTGCTGTGAACAGTGCTCCAACGAATACGCCTGGAAGCGATCAAGACGGGGTAAGCCTTTCCGAACCGCTGGAAAGGGATAATGCAGGTCAGGCTGCCAAATCGAAAGGATCCAATCTATTTATGGTGGTTGTGGCCATTGTGGTTGTAATAGCGATTGTTGCAGAAATTACGGCATTTGTGATAGTGAAGAAGAAAGGGTCGAAAAAATAAGAGGAGCCAAAAGATGAAAGAAAAGATAATGAGTCTGTTCGGGCAGGTGGATATGACAGAAGGCCGTCCCTGGGAGAAGATCGTGGCATTCACGATCCCCATGCTGATCGGCAATATCGCCCAGCAGTTATACAATACCGTGGACAGCATCGTGGTAGGGAAATATGTGGGGGACAACGCCCTTGCGGCGGTGGGGAGCGCAAGCCCCATCTTTAACCTGCTTCTGGTGCTGTTCGTGGGGATATCCATGGGAGCGGGGATCATGGTGTCACAGTATTACGGCTCCAAAGACAGGGAAAATCTGTCCAGGACCATCGGCAGTTCCATCACGCTGACGGCGGTGGCTTCCGTGATCCTGATGATAGCGGGCACGGTGGCGATCCGTCCCCTGCTGAGACTGCTGGATACCCCGGAGAGCATCATCGACTGGTGCGCCTCCTACCTGATGATCCTGTTGTGGGGGATCGCCGGGCTGGCCTATTACAATATCCTCTGCGGGATCCTGCGGGGACTGGGAGACTCCCTGTCCGCCCTGATCTATCTGCTGGTCGCCACGGTGATCAACATTGTGCTGGACGTGTGGTTCGTGGCGGGATTCCATATGGGTGTAGCGGGGGTGGCGCTGGCCACGGTCATTGCCCAGGTGATTTCCTCGGTGTTGTGCTTGGTCAAGCTGCGGAAGATGACGGAGTACTTTGACCTGAAAACGCAGTATCTGAAGCCGGATAAGAGAAGTATGCTGACTGTGATCCGTCTGGGGCTTCCCTCCGGCATCACCCAGGCGATCTTCTCCCTGGCGATGGTGGTGGTCCAGTCCCTGACCAACAGCTTCGGGGAAATGATCATTGCCGCCAACGTCATCATCATGAGGGTGGACGGCTTCGCCATGATGCCCAACTTTTCTTTTGGAACGGCCATGACCACCTACGCGGGACAGAACGTGGGGGCAAGGCAGCTTGACCGGGTGAAACAGGGCGCAAAGCAGGGCACCCTGATCGCGGTCTGCACCTCTGCGGTCATTACGGGGCTGATCCTGCTGTTTGGTCCCCATCTGATGGGAATCTTTACCAATACGGTGGAACTGGCACAGCTTAGCGCCGATATGATGAAGATCCTGGCGGTGGGTTATATCGCCATGGCGGTGACCCAGAGCCTGTCAGGGGTCATGCGGGGTGCAGGCGATACCGTGACGCCCATGTGGATCTCCCTGGCCACCACGGTGGCAATCCGTGTTCCCCTGGTCTATGGGCTGGTATACCTGACGAAAACGCCGGAACTGCCCCAGGGGCGCTATGAGAGCCTGTGGATCTCGCTGCTGTGCGCCTGGGTGCTGGGCGCTGTGATCACGTTCTTTTTCTACCGCCTGGGAAGATGGAAGAAGAAAGCCATCAGCATTGATCCCGCCAGCGCGGAGCCTGGTGAATAAGCGCTTTTCCTGCCTGTTTTCAGAACAGTTCTTTCATGTCCACCTTTAATACCTTACAGAAAGTCAGCAGTTCGTAGTCGGCCACAAAGCGTTCCTGCTTTTCGATACGGCTGATGACTTTCTGGGATAATTCTATGTTTTCCAATTGCATCTTGATGGCCAGTTCTTCCTGGGTCAGCTTCTGGCTGATGCGAAGCTGTCTTATTTTTGGTCCCACAATGTTTGCCTTCCCCTCATAATCATATATTTTCAAACCGTATACCTCCTTGGGATTACCTTTTATTTTGGTTACTTTTTATGAAAGCATACGATAGATAAACAGCCAAAAATCCCCAAAGATGACTAAAAAATGATTTTGTAACAGGATGCAGAGATATGGAAAATTGTTGATTTATATTGACTGACAGACGAAAATAGTTTAAAATACCTTAATGTTGAGCATGAATGAAAATTTAGGATTTTTGAGGGAGGAACCCGATATGTATTTCTGCAGGAATTGTGGCGAGGCCTATCCCGATGACGACACGGTTATGTGTGTGAAATGCGGTGTCAGCAGAGGGCAGGGCATTCATTACTGCCACAGTTGTGGCAGATCGTTGGATCCCGGGCATACAATATGTATGTATTGTGGTACTGTGCGCAGGGCGGCAGGGAATGTGGATGCGAAGAGCAGGCAGGTGGCAGGACTGCTGGGAATCTTTCTCGGAGGTTTCGGTATACATAATTTTTATCTTGGATATACCACAAAGGCAGTCACCCAGCTGGCATGCGCCATTGCAGGCTGTCTGGCAAGCTGTATCGGGATCGGCGTCCTGGTGGTGCTGGCGATGATCGTGTGGGGAATCGTGGAAGGCATCATGATCCTCAATGGGAGGATCGATACGGATGGACAGGGGAATCCTTTAAGGGATTAAGGTATATTGCAGGAGGCTGGTTATAATTTCTATTAGTACTAAAATGGGGAAACGGGATATATTGGAGGATAGTCTCTTTAAGGCTGGCCTGGCAGCGTTGGCGGTTGGGATTCCCGCAGTGGCGCTCTATTATGGCGTGATACTGGAACGGTTCCGGATGCCGCCGTGCGTGCTCGATACATACCTGCATATCTATTGTCCGGGCTGCGGCGGAACCAGGGCGGTGGGCGCCCTTTTACAAGGGAATATATTGGAGTCCGTGTGGTATCACCCCATTGTCCTGTATACCGTGATCATTTTTGGCGGTTTTATGTTGACCCAGAGCCTGGAGAGACTGGGCGTAAAACATATCAGGGGATGGAAATACCATGACTGGCATCTGTATGGGGCATTGGTCGTGGTGGCATGTAATTTCCTGATGAAAAACCTGCTGCGGTGGGTATTGGGCATTATGCTGTAAAGCATTTATATACTTTTACGTTAAACAGTCTCGGAACGGAGGCGCCCGAAAGGGATTTTCAGACGTGGAAAAGGCTGAACATCCCTTTCAGATAGGTGGGCGCAGGAGAGAAGAGACCGGAACAAGTTCCCACAAGTGGGAACTGGAATAGAAAGGACGAAAGAAATGGATAAGAAAATGACAGGTATCGTAGGTTATCTCACCTGTGTCGGATGGCTTATTGCGTATATTGCAGGTGATAAGGATGGAGCCAGATTCCATTTGAATCAGTCGCTGGTTCTCTGGATTGCTGAAATGGTGATCATAGCCGTTGTCAGGGTCACATATTTTATTCCTTTCGTGGGATGGATACTCCGTCTTTTTATATGGATTTGCCAGATAGGCTGGCTTGTGCTGCTGATCATGGCCTTTGTCGGCGCGGTCCGGGAGGAGGAGAAGCCCCTGCCCCTGATCGGAGGCATCCAGATCTTAAAATAAGCTGATCTGAAACAGAATAAAAAAGCGGCCCGGAATCGAGCAGGACCGCTTTTTTCTATTCTTCCATCTGCAGATCTACATCTTCGGGAGTTTCACCGTGCAGGAAAGTAATGATGATCTGAACGCGCTTATAGGCGCGGGAATAATTTTCACTGGCATAGGCGGCGGTGTATTGATCATAGGCGCCTGCGCCATATGCTTCATGGTAGCCGGATACGGCGGTGGACATATAGTCGCCTGCCTCATCGGCAATCTCCTCCAGATAATCGAATTCATCCGGAAAGTCAAGGTCTGCAAATCCCTGAAAAGCCACCTCCAGTTCGTCCAGACAGGAGAGCAGTTCTGAAACGGCGCTTTCGGAAGAAGCGTCGATGCTGTTGATGGAAGTATCGATCTGGGATATTTCCGTACAGAAATCCTCAATGCTGTTCCGAAACTGTGTTAATTCAGGGTCTTCACCGCAGGCTGACAAAGAGGCCGATACCAGAAATCCTGCAATGAGCAGTCGGATTTTATTTTTCAATCTTTTATCCTCCGTGTATTTCCTTGCGTTTGTTTTTTGTTCCACAAATTCATCCAAACACTTATAATTTATCATATTATGCATATTTTCGCAACTATTTCAGCATAAATAGTTCAATCCGCCCCTTTACGACTAAAAGAGAGTTGTGGTATCATGGAAAGGATTGTGAGAATCTAAAAGAAATGGTGTGAGGCAGTGACAAGAGAAGAATTCAGGGAACTGGCAAAAAAGATGGTCTATCTGGACGGGGCGACGGGTTCCAACCTGGTGAAAGCGGGTATGCCCTCCGGCGTGTGCCCGGAAAAGTGGATCCTAGAGCATCCGCAGGTGATGCTGGAACTGCAGGAAGCCTATGTGGCGGCGGGAACCGATATCCTTTACGCCCCCACTTTCACGGCAAACCGCATCAAGCTGGCGGAGTATGGCCTGGAGAAGGAGATGAAGCCCATGATCCGTGAACTGGCGGCGATTTCCAGACAAGCCGCCGCAAAAGCCGGATCAGGGCGGAAAGTGTATGTGGCGGGCGACCTGACCATGACGGGGCAGCAGCTGAGACCCATGGGAAACATGGAACTGGAGACGCTGATCGACGTATACAAGGAGCAGATCCTGGCGCTGGAGGAGGCGGGCGTGGATCTGCTGGTGGTGGAGACCATGATGAGCCTGGCGGAGGCCAGGGCCGCCCTGATCGCCGCGAAGGAGGTCTGTACGCTTCCGGTGATGGTATCCATGACTTTCGAGGCGGACGGGCGGACGCTGTACGGCACGGACGCCAGGACGGCGGCTGTGGCGCTGGAGAGCCTGGGAGCCTGCGCCCTGGGCGTGAATTGCTCTACGGGTCCGGCACACATGAAAGAAATCATTGAGGATATGGTGCGCCATACCATGGATATCCCCATCATAGCGAAGCCCAACGCGGGGCTCCCCTACCTGGATGAGCAGGGACGCACCTGTTATAACATGGACGCGGAGGAATTTGTGGAGGAGATGGCGCTTCTGGTGGAAGCAGGGGCCACCGTCCTGGGCGGCTGCTGCGGAACCACGCCGGAGTTTATCAGGGGATTGCATGACACTTTCGGAAAAGAGATCAAGGCCGCGCCGGCAAGGCGGGATCCTGCTGTCCGTTACCTGACCTCAGAGAGGCAGACCGCCGCTTTTGGGCTGGAGGGCAATTTCATCATAGTGGGGGAGCGGATCAATCCCACCGGCAAGAAGCAGCTTCAGGCGCAGCTGCGGGAAGGAAACATGGACAGGGTGCTGCAGTTTGCGGAGGAGCAGGAGCAGTGCGGGGCGCAGATCCTGGACGTGAACATGGGCATGAGCGGCATAGATGAGAAAGCCATGATGCTGCGCGCCATGGAGGAGGTCAGCGGCGTCACAAGCCTGCCACTTTCCCTGGATTCCAGCCATGTGGACGTGCTGGAGGCGGCGCTCCGGCATTATCCGGGCAGGGCGCTGGTCAACTCCGTGTCGCTGGAGACGGAAAAGTTCGAGAAGCTGCTGCCCATTGTGAAAAAGTACGGCGCAATGTTCATCCTGCTGCCATTGTCGGACAGGGGACTGCCGGAAGATATAGAGGAAAAAAAGCAGATCATCGAGAAAGTGCTGGAGCGGGCGTATGCGTTGGGAATGGGCCCCTGTGACGTGGTGGTGGACGGCCTGGTGGCCACGGTGGGCGCCAATAAGAGGGCGGCGCTGGAGACGCTGGAGACCATACGTTACTGTAAGGAAAAGGGACTTGCCACCATCTGCGGACTGTCCAACATTTCTTTCGGCATGCCGGAGAGAAGCTTCGTGAACACGGCTTTCCTGGCCCTTGCCATCAGGGAGGGGCTTACCATGGCCATCGCCAATCCCTCCCAGGAACTGCTGGTCAGCTGCGCGCTGGCAACGGATCTGCTGCTTGCCAAGGAGGAGGCGGACATCCGTTACATAGAATATGCCAATACGGTGACGGAGAACAGGGAGAAAAAGGAAGCCGCCATGCGAAAGAAGCTGGCTGCGGCGCAGGCGAAAGTGAAGCCAGGCGGCACAGCATTTCAGGAGACGATGGCCGCAGGCGGGATCCATCCTCATGCGCAATCGGAAAGGTCTTCTGGGGGAGCACAGAGCCTTTACCCTGCTTCACAGGATGCCGCCAGCGAGAGTGAGGAAAGAGCCGCTCTCAGGAAAGCCGTCATGAAAGGCAACCGGAACGGAATCGCCGTGCTGACGAAAACGGCGCTGGAAAAAGGCGAGGATCCCTCCGCACTGCTGAACGAGGTGCTGCTCCCTGCCATCAACGACGTGGGGGAACTCTTTGACAGGGGAAAATATTTCCTGCCCCAGCTGATCGGCAGCGCGGAAGCCATGAAGAATTCCATTGAGGTGCTGGAACCCCTGCTGCTGAAAGAGACGGATGCCGGGAATAAGCCCGTGGTGGTGATCGCCACCGTGGAAGGGGACATCCACGATATCGGCAAGAACCTGGTGGCTCTGATGCTGAAAAATTACGGATTTGAGGTCATCGACCTGGGAAAGGATGTGCCTAAGGAGGAGATCATCCGCGTGGCCAGGGAAAGGAATGCCCGGATCATTGCGCTGTCGGCGCTGATGACTACCACCATGCAGCGGATGCGGGAAGTGATTGAACTGGCAAAGCAGGAGGGCATCAGTGCAAAAGTGATGATCGGCGGAGCCGTCATCACCCAGGACTACGCCGACGAGATCGGCGCCGACGGCTACTCAAGGGATGCGGCTGACGCCGTCAAACTGGCGCAGAAACTGATAAAATGATTCCCTATAAAAACACATTCAATCATTTTCCATGCCTTGAAATAAGCAGCCCAATATAGTATGATATGAAATATAAAAATTTGTAAAATAATCCGGATTAGAGAGGTTAATCGTGAAGAAAATCTCAAATATCTCAAAAATCTCAAATATAGTTACGCCAATTGCACAAAAATATGGTGCAGACAGAGTAGCGTTGTTTGGTTCCAGGGCGAGAAATACGGAAAAAGAAACAAGTGATTATGATTTTGTGATTTCAAAAGGGAAAATACAATCATTATTTCAGTTGGCGGCTTTTATCGATGAACTTGAAAATGCATTCGGAAAGTCTGTAGACGTGATTACGGATACATCAAGTGATGTAAGCTTCCTTGAACAGATAAAAAAAGATGAGGTTGTTGTTTATGAAGCTTTTATAGAGGATGAGAGATATTGTGGCACACCATTATGGAAGTTTATATTATGAGATTGTATGGAATACATCGGTTTCGGATATTTCGGAATTATATTCGGGAATAAAGGAATTGTTGAAAGAGAGTGAAACAAAACCAGAACAAGTTGCCGCAAGCGGCAATTGAATAAAAACAGTCTCGAAACGGGAGCCCAATGTGCCAGAGAACGGCACATGAAAGGATTTTCAGCCGCCAAGGGGGCTGAAGTGCAGAGAGCGGAACAAATTGCCGTAAACGGCAATTGAATGGAGGATTTAGAAATGATAGGAGCGGACGCAGTTATCAAATGTCTGGAAGCGGAGGGCGTGACCACCGTATTCGGTTATCCCGGTGTGGCCATCTGCCCGTTTTATAACAGTATCCTGGATTCGGAGATCAGGACCATCCTGATCCGTACCGAACAGAACGCGGCCCATGCCGCCAGCGGTATGGCGAGACTTACCGGAAAGCCCGGCGTGTGTGCCGTGACTTCCGGCCCGGGCGCCACCAACGTGATCACCGGCATTGCCACAGCCTTTGCGGACAGCATTCCCCTGATCTGCATCACGGGTCAGGTGAGCAGCGACCTGATCGGCAGCGACGTGTTCCAGGAGGCGGACATCACGGGAGCGGTGGAATCCTTTGTAAAATACAGCTATCTGGTGAAAAATGTGAATGACATTCCCAGAATATTCAAAGAGGCATTCCACATTGCGAATACAGGAAGAAAGGGTCCCGTCCTCATCGATATCCCCATCGATGTCCAGAACGCGGCCATCAGCAAATTCAAATATCCCGAGGAGGTTTCCTTAAGGACCTATAAGCCTACCGTAAAGGGCAACACGGTGCAGATCCACAAGGTCATCAAAGAACTGGAAAAGGCAAAGAGACCCCTGATCTGTGCCGGCGGCGGCGTGCTGCTCAGCGACGCCCAGGAGGAACTTAAGGTATTTGCGGAAAAGCACCAGATCCCCGTGGTGTCCACCATGATGGGAATTGGCGTGCTGCCCACGGATCATCCCCTCTATTTCCGGATGGTGGGAAATAACGGAAAAGCTTACGCCAACCGCGCCATGAGCGAGTGCGACCTGCTGATCATGGTGGGCGCGCGGGTGGCGGACCGGGCGGTGAACCAGCCCGAACTGATCACGAAGAACAAGGTGCTGGTGCACATCGACGTGGATCCGGCGGAGATCGGTAAGAACGCAGGCCCCACCATTCCCCTGGTGGGCGATGCCAAGCATATCTTTGAGGAATTTGCGAAAGAGGAGTTTGAGGGAAATTATCAGGAATGGCTGGACTGCCTGCGGGAGTACCGCAGGATTATGGCAAAGAAGCGCAATCCCAATCCCGCCTATGTGGATCCGGCGGAATTTATCATGCGCCTTTCCTCCAAAATGCAGGAGGACGGGGTGTATGTGGCGGATGTGGGGCAGAACCAGATCTGGTCCTGTGGTTATGTAAAGGTGAGGAAAGGCAAGTTCCTGACCTCCGGCGGCATGGGCACCATGGGCTATTCCATCCCGGCGGCAATGGGCGTGAAAGTGGCGGATCCGAAACGCCAGGTGGTGGCGGTCTGCGGGGACGGCTCTTTCCAGATGTCCATGATGGAACTGGCCACCATGTGCCAGCATGATATCCCGGTAAAGATCATTGTGTTTAAGAACAATTATCTGGGCATGGTGCGGGAGTACCAGCATTTTACCTATAAGGAGGCGTACTCCGTGGTGGACCTTTCCGGAAGCCCCGACCTGGAGAAGCTTTCTGCCGCCTACGGCATTCCGTTCCTGCGGCTGGAAAACATGGAGAAATGCGACGAGACCATAGATGCCTTTTTGAAGGATGACACATCCATGCTGATGGA
Organism: Blautia sp.; assembly: GCA_023667395.1. Classification (GTDB taxonomy): domain Bacteria; phylum Bacillota; class Clostridia; order Lachnospirales; family Lachnospiraceae; genus Acetatifactor. The sequence continues at coordinate 517,225 of JAMPAC010000001.1, forward strand.
GTGCATCATTGACCCCATGGATATTGTGAGATAGGAGGGCAAAAAGTTGAAAAAGAGAATCTATTCCGTGCTGGTGGAGAACCGCTCCGGCGTCCTTTGCAAGGTGGCAGGCCTGTTCTCCCGCAGATGCTTTAATATCGACAGTCTGGCAGTGGGGGAGACGGACGATTCCGCCGTGTCCTGCATGACCATTGTGAGCAGCGGCGACGAACGCACCATCGAGCAGATCGAGAAGCAGCTGAACAAGAAGCTGGACGTGATCAAGGTAAAGACTTACGAGGAGCAGCAGTGTATCACCAGGGAACTGATGCTGATCAAGATTAAATACAACAAGAGCAACCGCCGTGAGATCATGGAACTGTGCGAGATCATGAAGGCGGATATTGTGGATATGTCCAAACACTTCATGATGATCCAGATCTGCGATACGCCGGAGCGCGTCAGGCTGATGATCAGCCAGCTGCAGACCATCAGTATCGTGGAGGTGGCAAGGACCGGGGCGCTGGCGCTGGCGAAGTGCATGGAAAACGACGGCTGAACTGCCATTGGATGATGGTTTGCTATTCTTTGAAAATGATCCATTGACTTTGTGGATGGGCAGGAAGAAATGATATGTTGCAGGAGGTTTGGTACAGATCATGAAAATTGCAGTCACTTATGAAAACGGAAATGTGTTCCAGCATTTTGGGCATACAGAGTATTTTAAGGTTTATGAGATCGCTGACGGTAAGGTGGCTGACTCGCGGGTAGTAAGTGCGGGCGGAAGCGGTCATGGCGCCCTGGCGGCGCTGCTTTCTGGTATGGGGGTGGATACCCTGATCTGCGGCGGAATCGGCGCAGGTGCGCAGATGGCGCTGAAAGAGGCGGGGGTGCAGCTTTACGGCGGCGTGTCCGGCAGCGCGGACAAGGCGGTGGAGGCGCTGCTTGCGGGAAATCTTGGCTTTGACCCGGATGTCCACTGTGACCACCACGGGCATGGAGAGGGGCATGACTGCGGCGGGGAGCATCCCTGTGGAGAGCACCATTGCGGTCGGAAGTGATTGATATTTAAAAAGATTATTGCTTCATGATGTAAAATGTGTTATATGAATGTTACATATTCTGATTTGTTTCAGTTTTGTATCTTTGTCGTTGCCCTGATAAGTTTGTGCTATGCAATCTTTCAGGGTAGAAAATAGCCGCTGCTACTACCAATAGCAACGGCTTGGCCTCGTTAAGGGGCATTAGTTGTTTGTTTGAGGGATAGAGCCGCTTCTATGGCTTTCCCTTTTCTATGTTCACTATAACATGTGCAGAGGAAAAAAGCAAGTATTTTTAAATATTATCAGGCCGGAAACCGTATCGTGATCTCCAGCCTGTTTTCCGTATGATGAGGCTGTGGCATAGTGGGTTCGCCGGGCTGCTGAACGCAGACGGCGGAGATTTCCCCGCCCATCCGTTCGGTCAGCAGGCGGGCGATGGAAAGCCCCAGTCCTGTGGAATTTCCGGCATTTGGGGCGGAAACGGTTTCCACCGTAAAGTAGCGGTCGAAAAGCTGTTCCGTCAGGAGCGGATTCAGGTTCGGGGCGGTGTTGGAGCAGGTTACGGCGCCGTCTTTTGTCAGGCATACGTTTAAGTCGCCGCCGCTGTATTTCACCGCATTGCTTAACACATTCTGGAAGACCCGCGACAGCGCGGCAGGATCCAGGGTGCGCATAACGGGCGTCTCCGGCATGGAGACGGCGGGTGTGATTCCCTTTTTCCGCAGGGCTTCATAGAAGGACAGGAGACTTTCCTCCAGAACATGGTTCAGGGATAAAAGCTGCGGCTCCTCTTCGGGCACGGACAGGGCCAGGGAATAGCGGAACAGCTCCTCCGTCAGCTGCTTCATGTGCTCCGTGCGGTTCCGGATCACCGCCAGGCAGCGCAGGATTTCTTCGGAATGTGATTCCTTTTCCAACAGTTCCAGGTAGCCGCTGATGGCAGTCAGGGGCGTCCGCAGGTCGTGGGAAATGTTGGTGATCGCTTCTTTCAGCTCCCTGTCGCCGTTTTGATATTTCAGCCGGCTTTTCCGCAGCTGCCCCAGGTGCACGTTCAGCCGTGAGGCAAGGCGGCGGATGGATTTATCCCGGGAGGAGAGGGTGATCTGGCGGTTGGTATCCTGGCTTAAGATCTCTTCCAGACCGTCGTCGATCTCCCGAAGCCCTTTTTTCAACAGATGAATCTTCACTGCCAGGGCTGCGGCCAGGGCACATAGTATTCCCGATATTAAATATTCCATGAAGTTTCCCCTCCGGTTGCTGAGTACAGCTTTTCAAAATTTTCCACCTGTGCGGCTGCAAGCCCATGGTTTGCCTGCATGCAATTTATCCCGCGGGCAATGAGCCGAACGTCCATGCTTGCAACGGGGGTATTGCCTGCAATGCAGGAGGGCCATTGGATTTGCAACCCATTTTATTTCAGGTCTTTCCTGCGGAAAGCCAGGACGCCTCCCGCCGTGACGGATACGGTGATCAACAGGGAATACAGGGGAAACTGTATCTTCGTTGAAGGGATCGCCCCCTCTTCTCCCGCCGCGATCTGGAATCCCTGTCCGGCGGGAAGAAAATCGTACAAAAATTCGTAGACCGCCCTCTTGGTTCCCCGCAGATAATGGGGATTGGGAGTGGGCAGGCTGGTTACGATTTCCCCCTCTTCAATCCATGCGTAACCGGAAGAAATCTCGGGTTCATCCAGCTTCATGCCGATGGTCATGGCGCTAAAGTACAGGGTCAGTATGACAAAGGCACATACGATCACTGTCACAGGTTTATTGGAGATCAGCGTGGCAATGAAAGTAAAGACAGCGGAGTAGGCGGCCACGATCAGGATGCCTGTGCTGACCACTGCCAGGGTATTTGCCAGAGGTCTGGTCAGCAGGCCAAACATAGGGATCCCCATGGCGCAGATGACCACGATGGAACTGAGGCATACCAGCACGGAAGAGACAAAGCAGACAATCAGATTGGACAGATAGATGGCAGTCCTGCCATGCCCCATCACCAGCTTATTGCGGATGGCGCCGTCGCTGTACTCCGTGCCCAGAAACATGGCGGCGAAGGCGGCTGTGAAGAAGCCGATGAACATGAAACTGCCGGGGAAGAAGACGTCCAGGACATAGGAGACGCCGTAGTCCCTTGCGCTCTGGTAATCGGCGATCATGATGAGGACGAAAAACAGCGTCATGAGGATGACCTCAAGCCAGAACAATGTACTTTTCCAGAGCCGGGCGAAACCGGCGGATAACAATTGATTCATAAACGATTCCTTTCTTATTTCATTTCCTTTTCGAGGTGATCAGGTTCATGTAGTAGTTTTCCAGCCCTTCCTCCCTTGGGGAGACAGAGTAGACGATGCACTCTTGGGGACTGAGGGCGTCCACCAGTTCCGTGATGGTGATTTCATCATAGATTTCCGCCTGTGTGTCGGAGAGGATCTGGTATTCCAGCCCCTTTTCCTCCATTGCCACGGCAACGGCGCGGCTGTCGGAGACGGTGACACAGAGGGAACTGCGGCAGGACGCCTCCAGTTGTGCGGCGCTGATCTCCTGGACAATCCTGCCCTTATGGATGAAGCCGTAGTGGGTGGCGAGTTTGGACAGTTCCCCTAAAATATGGCTGGAAATGAGGATGGTGATGCCGGATTCCGTGTTCAGCTTCAGAATCAGTTCCCTGACCTCGATAATGCCCTGGGGATCCAGGCCGTTGACCGGCTCGTCCAGCACCAGGAAGTCGGGATTCCCCGCCAGGGACAGGGCGATGCCAAGCCGCTGGCGCATGCCCAGGGAGAAGTTTTTTGCCTTTTTCCTGCCCGTGTCCTCCAGACCCACCAGCTTTAACAGCTCGGGAATGGATGCAAAAGAGGGAATGCCCAGAAGCCGGTATTGTTCTTTCAGGTTGTCTGCGGCGGACATCTCCAGATAAATGGACGGCGTTTCCACCACGGCGCCCATGCGGCTGCGGCTCTTGCCGATCTGCGGATCCTGAAAGGAGAGCCCAAAGAGGGAATAATCCCCTGCGTCAGGCTTCTGCAGCCCGCAGATCAGGCGGATCAGGGTGGTCTTTCCCGCGCCGTTTTCCCCCACGAAGCCATAGACGGCTCCTTTGGGCACATGCATGGTCACATTGTCCAGGGCGGTGAAATTGCGGTATTTTTTCCGCAGGGAATTGACAGTCAGTACATATTCCATAGAATCCTCCATTCTGACGCGGCCATATTGTAACAGTTCAGACAGCCCCTCCCGCAAGGTCAAAATTGCGTCCCAGGGCGTTTGTAATCGCCTGGCAATTTTGCGAGACTCACCATATTCCGACGCCGCGTCCTGAGATGGAGTATATCGCATAAAGATAAAGAAAACGGTTAAGAAAAGGGTAAAGAAAGCGTAAAGCCGATCCCCCATACGGCTTCGATATGATTTTCGCCGGAAATGTCTTTCAGCTTCTGGCGCAGGTTGCTGATGTGGACTTTCAGGGAACTTTCCGTACAGTCGGGGGTGTCCGTGCCGATGCGGTCCAGCAGGGCGGACTTTGAGATGACGTGGCCTGCGTTTTCCGCCAGCAGTTTCAGGATGGCAAATTCCGTCCTGGTCAGGTGTACGGGTTTCCCATACAGGGTACAGCTTCTGTCCGAACTGTCCAGGCACAGTCCGCCCACTTTCAGGCAGCTGTCGTAACGGGCGGGCTGCCTGCGCAGCTGTACCGTGACCCGGGCCAGCAGTTCCCTGATCTCAAAGGGCTTGGTGATATAATCGGCGGCGCCCTCCAGAAGCAGGGCGGCCTTGTCGTTTACGTCCGTCCTGGCACTGACAATGATGACCGGGATGCCTTTGAGCATGGGAAGCAGTTTTTCCCCCGACAGCCCCGGCAGCATCAGGTCCAGCAGGATCAGGTCGGGACGCCGCTTCTCCAGCAGAAGCAGGGCTTCCGTGCCGGAGTAGGCCCGGATCACGGAATAGCCCTCCGCAGCCAGGGTTTCCTCAAGCAGGTTCCCGATATAAGTATCGTCTTCGATGACAGCGATGGTTTTCATGGATGTTCAAGTCTCCGTGGTATATTTCTATCCATATTATAGGATACCTGGTTCAAAAATACAACCTTGGAAACAGTATGCAAAAATGATGCCTGATCCCATTACAATAATACAATGTATCATCTTACATTAAGATTGTGGAGAGTGGACAGATGAAAAGACTGTGGTCGGTGTGCGTTATGGCGTTGATGGTGGCAGGCATGTATCTTTATACGGAGACGGCGGAAAACATGGAGGAATGGCGGGAGGATTCCGTAAGTCCCCAGTCCTGTGCGGAAGCGCCGCCGGAGGGAGTGGACTATACGGAAGTATCCGAAACAATCAAAACGGAAAACCCCCATGTGTTCAAGGAGGAAGAAAAGCGTGTCCTTCTGGCCTACGCGAAATATCTCCAGAAATTTTACGAGGAATACCCCTATGGCGCAGAGGGGATAAAATATGACCTGGTGTTCATCGATATCGACAACATCCCGGAACTGGCGATCATCCCCTCCGACGCCCATGCCGCCGCCGTGACCATATGCGTGTACAATGGCGGTAACGTAACGGAAGCGGGAAGCTTTGGGAGTTTTGGCAAGTGTCGTTTTAACCCTTATGAAAACCTGATCTTCAGCACCTATATGGGACAGGGGGAGGAAGAATCGCTTTTTTACCGGATCCAGGGGACGGAAAGCGTGGAACTGCTGGCGCTCCACAGCGGTCCCCGGTATGACGGCTTTCAGTATATCGGAGATTATCATGAGGTCAACAGCGCGGAGGTTTCCGAGGAGGAATACCTGCGGGTCTGCGGGGAGTGGAACTGGGAAGAACTGGATGTGTGGGGCTATGACGATGCCGTACCCATAAACGATATCGACAATCTGTACCGGGAAATGTGCAGGCGCTTCTCTGCTGTGAAAGGGCAGGAGCGCACGGCGCGGGAGGATTCCTGCCTGGAGGAGTGGAAGCAGGCTTATCTTGATTACCTGGAGGCGTACGAATATGCGGATACCTGGATCTACAGCCTGATTTATGTGGATGATGACGATATCCCCGAACTTGTGTGTGACACCGGATTTGAAGCGGGGGGACTCATGATCCTGACCTTTCACGACCATGTTCTGGATGTGTGGCAGTCCGCCCGCCTGAATGTCACCTATATCGAGAGGGGAAACCTGATCTGCAATTCGGACGGTAATATGGATCATTATTATGACCATATCTATACCATCCAGTATGGGAAATGGGTCTATGTGGACGGCGGAACATACGGAAACGGGCCGGATGGGATCCAACTGGACGAAAATGAGAATCTGATCTATGTCTATAACTGGGGCGGGGAGTCTGTGGACCAAGAGGAGTATCAGGCGCGTCTGAACGCCGTGTATCCCGAGGAGCAGGGGATGCGTCCCCAGAGATATGATATCCTGGACGAGATCACATCCCTGTTGAGGACGGGGGGTGTGGCCTCCACGAGACACCGTTATGAACTGATCGTGGAGGATGTCACCTGGAAAGAAGCCCAGAGGCTCTGTCAGGAGAGGGGCGGTTACCTGGCGACCGTCACTTCCCGGGAGGAATTGGAGCGGCTGCAGGAGCGGATCATCGCCGAGGATAAAGAGAATGTCACTTTCTTTGTGGGAGCCACAAGAGAGAATGCGGGGGACATCCCCTTCGGCTACCGCTGGCTGGAGCCCGGATTAAAAGACGGTTATAATATGCTCATGCTGTATAACGCGTTATTCCAGTACTGGCTGGAGGAGGAACCCAGCTATACGGGCTTTACGGAGGATGGCCGGGAAGTGCGGGAGAAATATGCGGTACTTTTCTACAGGCCTTCGGACGGCCGGTGTTATCTCAATGACGTGCCTGACGACATCCTGGATGCGGCGCCCTCCTATGCGGGCAGGGTGGGGTATATCTGTGAGTATGACTGACAATTCAGCCCCGATGGTGGCTGGCGGTTTATGGCTGATGGGACGGCGGCGTCATGCAGCCCTGTTCTGTGCGGACGGGACAACGCGGTGCTGAACTAACTGCCAACTCCGACTAGCACGCGGATAGGGCTTCCGCGTTCAAGTCTCCGTAGGCAGTGGATTTCATCCCCGCTAAGTACGTCCCCCAAAGTCCGCTCAGAACAGGACTACATGCCGCCGCCTGACATCCGCAGATTTTTGGAAAGAAATACGGGCTGCTTTCAATAGTTCCTATACGAACAGATTATCCCGGCAGCTTTTAACACTTTTTCATAACCTGCAGTATACAAGAACCATTGCATCAAAATCCTGCATGCTGCAGGTCATCCCCCAATATGCCGTCAGTCCTGTAGGAAATGCTGGTCCATTCCCGTAGGGAAACTTACAGGAATCAGGCGGAGATGTGCTGCCCTGTTCTGAGCGGACTTTGGGGAGCGTCTTTAGCGGGGATGAAATCCACTGCCTACGGAGACTATGGCGCGAAGACGCAATTCGCGCCATAGGAACTGGCGCATGTCTTCGCGACAGTTCCGTAGTCGTAGTTGGCAGTTAGTTCAGCACTGCGTTGCTCCGTCCGCACAGAACAGGGCAGCACATCTCCGCCGTCCCCTTAGTCATAAACCGTCCAAGCGCCAGCCACCATCAGTGTTGAACTGTTATTGAATGAGGAAATCACGCAAATTTACCATTGAACATCAGCGCAAAAAGTGTTATATTGTAAAGTAACTCGTTATATTCGGAATAGCAGGACATTCGGCATTGAGTCAGACTAAAATTTTTACGGAGCATTTATGCAGAAGGAGGGGCTATGGAAGAAAAGGTACTAAAGGAAAAAAAGGGCGCTAATTTACTGGTGAAGATTCTGTCGGTGGTCATGATCCCCATAGTGATATTGGTGGTCTTTACCGTGCTGTCACTGAGGAACGTGGGCAACAGGACGGCTTCCCACCTGGTGGAACAGGAACTGTCGGCGACGCAGTACATGATCAGGCAGGGGCTGATGTCAGGAGAAGGCAGCTTCAATATGGTGGACGGCCAGATGTACAGGGGAGAGACCATGCTGTCCGGCGAGGGCGGGATGCTGGCGGAGATCAAGCAGAATACCCACATTGATTCCGCATTGTTCATCGGCACTAATATGGCCGCGACCACTTTGGACAATACGGATTCCGGGACAACCGTGAGCACCAGGATATCGGATCGTGTCCTTGCAGGAGAAGAAGTATTCACAAATTCCGTAAAGATAGGCGGAATCGATTATATGGCGTATTTCTTTCCGCTGAATGCGGACGGGGCGACGGTGGGCATGATGATGACCGCCGTGCGGGTGTCTGATATGGAGGCCATCTACAGCAATGCGATCACCTACAATATTATCTTTATGGTCGCGCTGGTTGTGATATTCAGCGTCCTGATCGGTGCGGTGGTACTGTTCATTGTAAAGGCCCTGCTTGCTGTTGTGGGGAATCTGGATAAGGTTGCGGCGGGAGAACTGAACCTGAAAGTTTCGAGTAAAATCCTGGAGAGAAGCGATGAGGTGGGTAAGATTGCCAGGGCAATGCATTCCCTGATCGTGAACTTTTCCCAGATCATCCTTAATATACATAATTCCGTCAAAGATATGGACGAGTGCACCACCCAGTTCAGCCAGAATTTTGACAGCATTACCCAGTCCATCAACGACGTGAACGTGGCGGTGACTGAGATTGCAGAGGGCGCTACCCACCAGGCGGCCAACACCCAGAACGTGGTGCAGAGCATGTCGGATATGGGCGATGCCATCGGCAGGACCACGGAGAGCGTCAGCGAACTGAGCAACAGCGCGGTGGTGATGAAGAAGAATAATGAGACGGTGGATTCCGTCCTGAAGGAACTGCAGGCCATCAGCATCAGGACCAGCAAGTCTGTGGACGAGGTGCAGAAGCAGACGAACCTGACCAATGAATCCGCCCAGGCGATCCATTCCGCCACGGATATCATTGCGGGCATTGCCAGCCAGACCAACCTGCTGTCCCTGAACGCCAGCATTGAGGCGGCAAGGGCAGGGGAAATGGGCAAGGGCTTTGCGGTGGTTGCCGAGGAGATCAGGGGGCTGGCGGATCAGTCCAAGGAATCTGCTGCGCAGATCCGGGGCATTGTGGAGAACCTGATCCAGAATTCCGACCACAGCGTGGAGATTATGAACGGCGTGGTGAATGAGATTTCCCAGCAGAATGAGAAGCTGAACGTGACCCAGGAGGCATTTGAGAGCCTGAACCAGGAAATCTTCAAGGTGGTGAATGCGATCGACACGATTTCCAGCCAGATCGACAGCATCGAGCAGTACAAGAGCGGCGTGATCGAAAGCGTGGACGGGCTTTCCGAGATTTCGCAGAACAATGCGGCCAGCACGGAGGAGACGGCCGCCACCATGGATCAGCTGACCCAGATCGTGATCGGGTGTAAGGAGGCAACCGCCGAACTGGTGAAGATTGCCACCGAACTGCGCCAGAATACGCAGAAATTCCAGTTGAAAGAAAAGATAAATTGAGGTGTCTGACATGCAGAAAAGAGTTTTTCAGTTGCTGGTTGACAATACATCCGGCGTTTTGAGCCGTATTTCCGGCCTGTTTTCCAGGCGGGGATACAATATCGAGAGCATTACCGCAGGCGTTACTGCGGATCCCCGCATCACCCGCATCACCATCGTGACGTCAGGGGACGAGGAGATCCTGGAGCAGATCGAGAAGCAGGTGGCAAAGCTGGTGGACATCCGTGATATCAGGGAATTAAAGCCGGAGGAAAGCGTTTTCCGGGAACTGATCATGATCAAGGTGAGGGTCAACGCGGAGCAGAGGCAGAGCATCATCGCCATAACGGACATTTTCCGCGCCAAGATCATCGATGTGTCTCCGGAGAGTCTGATGATCGAACTGACCGGCAACCAGCAGAAGATCGAGGCCTTTATCAGCCTGCTGGACGGCTATGAGATCCTGGAGATCGCCAGAACCGGCATCGCGGGGCTGGGCAGGGGCACGGACAAGGTGATTTATATTGAAGAGTGATGTGACGTTAGCTCCAGGGAAAACCTGTCAGTTAATAAAGAAGAATGAAATGCAAATGGAGGAAAGAAAAAATGGCAAAAATTTTTTATCAGGAAGATTGTAATCTTTCCCTTCTGGAGGGGAAGACCATTGCGATCATCGGTTACGGAAGCCAGGGACATGCCCATGCGCTGAACCTGAAAGATTCCGGCTGTCATGTGATCATCGGTCTTTACGAGGGTTCCAGGTCCTGGGACAAGGCGGTGAAGCAGGGATTTGAAGTATATACCGCAGCGGAGGCTGCCAAAAAGGCTGACATCATCATGATCCTGATCAATGACGAGAAGCAGGCTGATCTGTATAAGAAAGATATCGAGCCCAACCTGGAGGCAGGCAATATGCTGATGTTTGCCCACGGCTTTAACATCCACTTCGGATGTATCGTGCCTCCCGCGGATGTGGACGTTACCATGATCGCGCCCAAGGGCCCCGGACATACCGTAAGGAGTGAGTACCAGGAGGGCAAGGGCGTTCCCTGCCTGATCGCTGTGGAGCAGGACGCTACCGGCAAGGCACAGGATCTGGCGCTGGCTTATGCGCTGGGTATCGGCGGCGCCAGGGCGGGCGTTTTGGAAACCACTTTCCGCACCGAGACCGAGACCGACCTGTTCGGCGAGCAGGCTGTCCTCTGCGGCGGTGTGTGCGCCCTGATGCAGGCGGGCTTTGAGACATTGGTTGAGGCAGGTTATGATGAAAGGAACGCATATTTCGAGTGCATCCATGAGATGAAGCTGATCGTTGACCTGATCTACCAGAGCGGTTTCGCGGGCATGAGGTATTCCATTTCCAATACCGCCGAGTACGGCGATTACGTTACCGGTCCCAAGATCGTCACCGAGGAGACCAAGAAAGCCATGAGGAAGATCCTCAGCGATATCCAGGACGGCACTTTTGCGAAAGATTTCCTGCTGGATATGTCCCCCGCAGGCAAGCAGGTTCATTTCAAGGCCATGAGAAAGCTGGCAAGCGAGCATCCCGCTGAGAAAGTCGGCGAGGAGATCAGGAAGCTTTACAGCTGGAACAATGAGGAAGACAAGCTGATCAACAACTGATCGGAGCGTGAGGAAAACGCTGATCTGGTCAGCGATTGCTTAGAGATAGGAGTGGGGATGCCTGCGAAGGCATCCCCGTTTTGCGCTTCTGACGAGCAACGCGAAGCTTTTCGAGTCTGTTCATGTGAGAGCGGAAAGTAAAGAATCCCATGGATGATTGGTAATCAGGAGACTATTCTTTATCGGTATCATGTTCAAACAGCCTGGGATTTGGAAAACAAAAAGCTTTCCTCTTGCAATCTTTCGCGGTATCTGTATAATAAAATGTGGAAAGTATGGGGTCATTCTCTTAGGGAATACCCAGGTATTGGAGGTACGGTACTATGAAACAAAGAAAATGGATTTTGGCAGCCCTGGCAGTCATGATGCTGGGATTGACCGGCTGCGGCGAAGGCCGGGATGAAAAAGTTACGTTGACAGTCTGTCTGCACGATACCGAATTGCTGGAGAAATATGCCCCCTATCTCCAGCAGGCAGTCCCGGAGGCGAATCTGGAGTTTACCGTGGGAAGGGATTCCACGGATTTTTACCTTTTCCGGCAGGAGAATGGGGATCTGCCCGATATTCTTACCATGGGCGGCGGTCTGTCCCTCAGGGACTCCCAGGAACTGAACGATCATCTGATGGATCTCAGCGGCACGGAGACCGCCGCTTCTTTCTACGACACTTATCTGGAGGCCTGGCGGTCGCCGGACGGCAGCGTCAACTGGCTCCCCATCGGCGGGGTTGCCAACGGGATCATTGCCAACGTGGATATGTTTGAGGAGTACGATATCCCCCTGCCCACCGATTATCCCAGCTTCGCTGCGGCCTGCGCCGCTTTCCGGGAACTGGGCATCAAGCCCTATACCTCGGATTTCAAATACAATTACACCTCCCTCTATACCCTGGAGGGCTTTTCCGCCTCTGCGCTGATGAGCCGTCAGGGGACCGAGTGGCGGAGGAATTATCAGAGGGGCCAGGTTGACAGCCTGGATGAGGCCGTATGGTCGGAGGCCTTTGAACGCTTATCCACCGTCATAGCCGATACCGGACTTGACGAAGAGGATACGACACGGGGCTACGGCGCCACATATGGCTGCTTCAGTGACGGTGAAGTTCCCATGATACGCGGGATAATCAACGAACTTGTGGCGTATTCCGATTATCACAACTGTGTCCTTCTTCCTTACTTCGGAGATACGCCGGAGGACAATTGGATTCTGACCTCCCCCCGGTTCTGCACGGCGTTAAACGGGGAGCTTGACGAAAAGGGAAATGAAGAGAAAAAGGAGCTGGCGTTAAAGGTTCTGGCCGCCATGTATTCCAAGGAGGGCTACGAGGCCATGGCGTCTGAAAGCTACGTCTATATGCTGCCCTATAACCGCGGGGTGGATATCCCCCTGCCGGAGTCCGTGGAGAACCTGCGGGACGTGATCGAAGCCAATCATCTGTTTACCCTGCTGTCCTCGCCCACTTTTCAGGATGCCGCCCATGCAGCAATGCAGGGGATGCTGTTAGAGGGTCTGGATTCCCGGAGCGCCTTTGAGAGAATGGACGCAGCCCTCACCGACCCTGTTGTTGACACAGAGATCGTTGCCACGCTGGAGACAGGATATCCCGTCAGCTTCCAGCCGGATGAAGGCAATCAGGCCGGCTCCGCCATCGCGAATACGCTGCGCGAGATCGGCGGAGGCGATTTCCTGCTGGCCCCTTCTTCCCTTACTACCGGTTCCCTTTACGCCGGGGGTTATACTGCCCAGCGGTTGGAGGAATCCTTCCAGTCCCGGGGCAACCATCTCTTCACCGCCGAACTCACCGGCGCACAGATCCGGGAGATCGTCCGCCTGGCGGTGGAGGGCTGCGGCTCTTTCAATGATCCCATCAGCGACCAGACGCTGCCCATTGTCAGCGGCCTGGTGATGGAGGTGGAAAAGACGGCGGAGGGGAACTATCTGCTGGCGGGCCTGGAGACAGCAGACGGCCCGCTGGAGGACAGCGGGACCTATTCCTTTATCATCGCGGATCTGACAGTCGGGGTTCAGCCCCTGGCGGAACAGGTTCTGGACGATGGCGGGCTGGATCGCTTCTCCATGACGGAGGAATATGCCCGGACATTGTGGGTGGACTACCTTCTGTCCGGGGAGCAGCCTCTGCCGCCTACGACCTATATCAAACTGCGGGACGTCAAATAAGAGGGAGGGCTTGGAATTATGACTCGAAAACGGCTGCGGGAAGTGTTTATCCTGTGTGTGGTATTGGGCGCTGCCATCATCATCAGCTTTGTGTACTCCCGCTTTGCCTCCCGGCAAATCTTTTTGGAGAGCGTTGACCATCTGGATGAGATCTATACCCAGATCAACGCCACTTTCCGCAGTACCATCACAAAGAACTGGCGATTGCTGAGCAGCTGGAGGAATTACATTGCGGATACGGCGGAGACCGATCCCGATACCCTGCATACTTTTATTGAGGAAGAAAAGGCGGACTGGCATTTTACCACCTTTTATTTCCTGTCCGATGACGGAAACTACATGACCGGCCAGGGAAGTACCGGCTATCTGAATCTGGGCAGCAGCCTGGAACGTCTGGTGGTTGACCGTGAGAATATCGTGGTGGACGGCACTCTGCCCTCTGACCAGCAGATCACTGTTTTCGCCGTCCCTGTCCAACCGGGGACCTACCGCGATTTTGCCTATACTGCCATCGGCATCAGCTTCAACTCCGAGGATATGACCAATTCGCTGAGCATCAATACTTTTGCCGGACAGAGCGACTGCTATATCCTCTATCCGGACGGGCGGGTCCTGTTCTCATCCAGGAGGGGGGACGATCAGCCCTATAACCTGCTGGCCTATCTCCAGAAGCAGGCATCTGTTGATGATATGGATGGGGACGCAGTGGCACAGGACTGGCAGAACGGAACCAAGCGTACCGTTATCTGCCGGATGGACGGAGTGTCTTACTATTTATCCTATCAGCCGGTAGGTTTCGAGGGCTGGATGCTGGCAAGCATTACCCCCACAGAAATCGTCAACGCCAGCATGAATGAATTTCTTCTGGTGACCCTTGCAGTTGTGGGGGCGCTTTTTGCAATCCTGGCCCTGGGTATTGTGCTGGTCCTGATTCTGGTCAACCGCCGCCGTATACGGGAAAAGAATCTGGAACTTCATTCCCGGGAAAAGCTTTTCGATTTGCTGACCGAGAACACCGACGATATCTTCCTGCTTTTTGCCCCGGATGCTTCCCAGGCGGAATATGTGAGCCCCAACCTGAAGCGGGTCCTGGGGCTGGAGCCGGAGCAGGTGCGCGGTGACGTCCGGCCTTTGTTGTTCGGCGGCGGGGATCAGATCGATTCCGAGGGACAGGATATCCTCTCGCCCGAATTGCTGGACAGTATTCCAATCAGCGGCGTCTGGACCGGGGAGCGGGATATCCTTCACGCCAGGAGCCATGAACTTCGCCGGTTCAAGCAGTTGGTCCACCGCTGTTCCCTGGATGGACAGGAGCGGTATATTTTCATGCTCTCAGACCGTACAAAGGAGCGGCAGATGTATGAGGCTTTAGGGGAAGCCCTCTCAGCAGCCAAGGCCGCGAATGAGGCCAAGAGCAACTTCCTGTCCAATATGTCCCATGATATCCGTACGCCTATGAACGCTATTGTGGGCTTTTCCACTCTGCTGGCAAAGGACGCCGAATATCCGGACAAGGTTCGGGAGTATACGCGGAAAATATCTTCTTCCAGCCAACATCTTCTCAGCCTGATCAATGACATCCTGGATATGAGCAAGATCGAGAGCGGAAAGACCGTTTTGAACAAGATGGAATTCAGCCTGCCGGAATTGGTCGACGACCTTTACACCATGATGCTGCCCCAGGCCAGGGCCAAGGAGCAGAGTTTCGAGCTTTACACGAAAGGCAAGCTTCCCGAGCGGCTGATCGGGGATAAGCTGCGGCTGAATCAGGTGCTGATCAACCTTCTTTCCAATGCGGTGAAATATACCCAGGAGGGCGGCCAGATTTCCCTGAGCGTTGAGGGGCTGGAGCAGACCGCGCAGACCACCGCCCATCTTCGTTTCATCGTGGCGGACAATGGATACGGCATGAGCGAGGCGTTTGTCCAGACGATCTTTGCCCCCTTCTCTAGGGAAGTCACGGACGTTACCCGTGAAATCCAGGGCACCGGTCTGGGCATGGCCATCACGAAGAACATTGTGGATTTGATGGGCGGTATCATCCATGTGAAAAGCGAGAAGGGAAAGGGCAGTGTTTTCACGGTTGAAATAGAGTTGTCGGAGGAGGCGCAGGTACAGGATGACAGTTTCTGGCGCCGTAACCACATCACCCGGATGCTGGTAGTGGATGATGAGGAGGATATCTGTGTGAATATCCAGGATATCATGAAAGATGTGGAGGTAGAGGTTCTTTATGCCACAGATGGCAGAACGGCGGTAGAGATGGCTTCCGACGCGCATGACGCCGGCAATCCGTTTGAAATTATTCTTTTGGATTGGAAAATGCCCGGTATGGACGGTCTGGAAACAGCGCGGCGCATCCGGGAAACGGCCTCAGAAGAAATGCCTGTTTTCGTGCTGACCTCTTATGACTTGGAGGAAGCCAAAGAAGCAAGCACGGATGTGGGGTTCGATGCATTTTTGCCCAAGCCCTTTTTCCTTTTTAACTTCCAACGCGCCGTGTCCCAGCTGCTGGCAGGGGAAGCGACTTATGAATTCCAGGAAATCCAGCCGGTGAAAGATGTCTCCATCAAGGGATTGCGTGTCCTGGCGGCGGAGGATAATGAGGTCAACGCTGAAATTCTGAAAGAGCTTTTGGCAATGGAAGAAGTGGAATGTGATATTGCATCCAATGGAAAAATCGCAGTGGAGCGCTTTATCCAGTCGAAGCCCGGAAGCTTCGACGTGATCTTTATGGATGTGCAGATGCCCGTTATGGACGGCTATGAAGCTACCCGCGCCATCCGAAGCAGCGATCATCCGGAGGCAAAGAGCATTCCTATCATCGCCATGACGGCGAATGCCTTTGAGGAGGATGTTCAAAACGCCTTGAATGCCGGGATGAATGCCCACACAGCCAAACCTGTTGATATGGGTAAGCTGAAGGCCACCATTGCACGTTTGCTGGCAAAAACAGAAGAAACATAGAAAAATCCTCTGTTGGCTTTCAGAAGAACCTAAAAAAGCAAAAGGGGAGCATGGTTATGTCATCATTTGAAAAGAAGCTGAAAGCGCCGAAAGGGATCGAGCCGGAACACTGGTTCATCGAGTGCTACCGGAGGCACCAGGGGCATCCTTTAAAGATACTTGTCGCATTGTATAAAGGCAATTATTATAAGTTTCTGCTGGCGGTGGTCTTTTTCTTCCTGAAACATGCCTGCGTGTGGGTGCTTCCCATTGTGACGGCCAATATCATCAACGACATCACGACACAGAGCCCAGACAGCACACGGCATATCCTGTTTTACACCGTATTGATGATCGTCCTGATCGCCTTGAATGTGCCCATGAATTACCTGTATGTGGATTATAAGAGCCAGTCCACCCGGTACGCGGAGACAGGGCTCAGGAAGGCGCTGATCCGCAAGCTGCAGCAGCTTTCCATATCCTATCACATCGAAACCCAGTCAGGCCGCCTGCAGTCCAAGATCATCCGGGACGTGGAGGCGGTGGAGGGACTTTCCACCCAGATGTTCTTAAGTATCCTGAATATCGTGCTGAATATTTCCGTGGCGCTGGTGGTGACGGTGCAGCGGAGCATGATGGTGTTCTTTTTCTTCCTGGTGACAACGCCCATTGCCGCTGTCACCATGGTTTCTTTCCGCAGCATCATGAAGCGCAGGAACAGGGAATTCCGGAAAGAGATGGAGGAGACTTCCGCCAGGGTCATGGAGATGGTGGAACTGATCCCCGTGACCCGAGCCCACGCGCTGGAGGAAGAGGAAGTGGAGAAGATGAGCGGGCAGCTGTTCGCGGTGGCGGAAAAGGGCTATAAGCTGGACCTGATCCAGTCGTTGTTCGGTTCCGTGGGCTGGGCGGTGTTCCAGATCTTCCAGGTGATCTGCCTGTGCTTTACGGGCTTTCTGGCTTTCCGGGGGAATATCCTGGCAGGGGATATCACCCTGTACCAGAGTTATTTTGCCACCATTGTCAATCAGGTGTCGGCGATCATCTCCCTGGTGCCCACCATCACCAAGGGCATCGAGTCCGTCAATTCCATCGGTGAGGTGCTCCTGTCCGAGGACGTGGAGCACAATGAGGGCAAGGAACAGGTTGGGGACGTGGAGGGACATTTTTCCTTCCAGGATGTCCATTTCCGGTATCATGACGGGGAGAGCGACACTTTAAACGGCCTGAACCTGGAGGTGCGGACGGGGGAGACCATTGCCCTGGTGGGAGAGTCGGGAGCCGGAAAGTCCACCATTTTAAATCTGGTCAACGGCTTTTATCTGGCGGATCACGGGAAGGTGCTGCTGGACGGCCACGACTTAAGCCGGATCGACCTGCGCTCCTACCGGAAATATCTGGCGGTGGTGCCCCAGACTTCCATCCTGTTTTCCGGCACCATCCGGGAAAATATTATTTACGGCTGTGAGGATGTGACGCAGGAGAAGCTGGATCAGGTCATCGACGCGGCCAACCTGAGGGATCTGGTGAACTCCCTGCCCAAGGGGCTGGATACCATGGTGGGGGAGCACGGCGGGAAGCTTTCCGGCGGGCAGAGGCAGCGGATCTCCATTGCCCGGGCGCTGATCCGGGATCCGAAGATCATCCTGCTGGATGAGGCTACCTCAGCGCTGGACAGCATCTCCGAGAAACTGATCCAGGAGGCGGTGGACAACCTGACAAAGGACAGGACGACCTTTATTGTGGCCCACAGGCTTTCCACCATCCGGGGGGCGGACAGGATCGCGGTGATCGACGCGGGACAGTGCGTGGAGTATGGGACTTATGACGAGTTGATGGCAAGGAGAGGGATATTTTATAGTATGAAGCAGATACAGAGTTGAGAGAGGGGGCGGGAGGGGGACGGCGGCGGTGGGGCAGGGGCTTTCCGCATGGCAGTTCGATGGGCGTTGCGAGGAGCCTCGGGCACGGCAATGGGAGCGTGTGGGCTCCCATCGCCGGAGTCTCCTCTCCACATCTCACTCATGCCATGCGGAAAGCCCCTGCCCCACCGCCGCCTGTTTTCCCGCATGTTGTTGTAGGTAGGAAGGGCGGGGAGTGGCGTTAGAACTAAAGGAGATTTATGATTTTTCTTTAGAAATTCTTTTGGTTTTTCTGGTGTTGTCATTTATTTTTTGGGTCTATGATTTTTCCATACCAAATTTGAGGAGGAGAAATCATGGACCTTTCTACTTTAACCCTTTATTTTACAAAGTATGGAGCGGCGGCGATCTTTGTGATCGTGCTTCTGGAGTATATGAACCTGCCCGGGTTTCCGGCGGGGGTGATCATGCCTTTGTCGGGCATCATGGCGGCGAAGGGGAATATCAGTTTCTTCTGGGTCATGGTGATCACTGTGGCGGCGGGGCTTGTGGGGAGCCTGCTGCTGTATGGGCTGGGGTGGAAAGGCGGGGAGGTTTTTCTCAAGGCGTACACGAAGCGTTTTCCCAAACAGAAGGAGCCGCTGGAGAAGAATATGGACTGGATCCGGTCGAAAGGGTGCATGGGCGTTTTCCTGGGGAAGCTGATTCCCATGATCAGGACGATCGTCTCCATTCCCGCAGGGGTGGTGAAAATGAATCCGGTGAAGTATGTGACTGCATCCGTCTGCGGAATTTTCCTATGGAACCTGGTGTTTGTGGGAGCGGGATATGTGCTGGGGGACAGGGTGTTTGAACTATTGTGGAAAGGGTGAGCGGAATGAAAATAGCACTGATGACAAATAATTACAAACCTTTCATGGGCGGTGTCCCTATCTCCATCGAGAGGCTGAAGCGGGGTCTGGAGGGACTGGGGCATCAGGTGACGGTGTTCGCGCCCACTTATGGGGAGCAGGCGGAGGAGGAAAACGTGTTCCGCTACGCCACCTGCATGAAGAAGTTTATTGGCGGCATCGTGCTGCCTAACCCCTTTGACAGGCGGATTGAGGCGGAGTTTAAAAAGCACGATTTCGACATCATCCATGTGCACCACCCCATGCTTATCGGCAGGACGGCGGTGTATCTGTCGAAGAAATACAATGTGCCACTGACCTTTACTTACCACACCCGCTATGAGCGGTATGTGGAATGTTACACGGGATCCAGGCTGATCGAGAAACTGACGCCCCTGTACCTGCGGACATTCCTGAAACACTGTCACTTCATTTTCGCCCCCACCCTGGGGATGAAGGACTATCTGGTGGAAGAATGCAGGGTGTACCCGGAGAAGATCGGGATTCTTCCCACGGGGATCGAGGAAGAAAATTTCCTGGTAGATGGGGACGCCGCCGCAAGGATCAGGGAACAATATCAGGCGGAGGATATGCCGCTGCTGATCACCGTATCCAGGATGGCGCAGGAAAAGAATGTGGAATTCCTGCTACATAGCCTGGAGTTGTTCAAGCGGCGCTGGGGAAAGCCTTTCCGCATGCTGATGATCGGGGACGGCCCGGACAGGGGCGCCTATGAGCGGACGGCGGCGGAACTGGGGCTGGGGCAGGAGATCCGTTTTACGGGAAAGATTCCCAATCAGGAGATCGCCCCTTATTTTGCGGCGGCGGACGCTTTCCTCTTTGCTTCCAGGACGGAGACCCAGGGAATCGTGATCCTGGAGGCCTTTGCGGGGAAAACGCCTGTGGTGGCGGTGGAGGCCTCCGGAGTAAAGGATCTGGTGAAAAGCGGTTTCAACGGTATCCTGACGGAAGAAAACAGGGAGCAGTTCGCCGGGGAACTGGATTCCCTGCTGGAAAACACAACCCTCAGGGAGCGTATGGCGTCCTGCGCCGGGCAGTCGGCCCTGGCTTTCAGGGAAGATGCGGTTGCCTTGCAGGCGGTTCACTATTATAATAGTGTTATCGATTTGACGGAAGGAAAAGAGGAGACATGGAAGATAAATACCGTATTTTAATCGTTGAGGATGACAAGGAGATCAGGGACGGCGTGGAAATCTATCTGCGCAATCAGGGCTACGAGGTCTTTCAGGCGGCCAACGGCGCGGAAGGACTGAAGGTGATAGAACAGCAGGAACTGCATCTTGCCATTGTGGATATCATGATGCCCGTCATGGACGGCGTGACCATGCTGATGAAACTCCGTTCCATGAATTATGAATTTCCCGTGATCATGCTGTCGGCCAAGTCGGAGGAAGTGGATAAGATCATGGGGCTGAACATGGGGGCGGACGATTATGTGACGAAGCCCTTTACGCCCCTGGAACTGCTGGCCAGGGTGAATTCCCACCTGCGGAGATACTCCAAGTACCTGAACGCGGTGAATGATGACAAGAACAAGGAGCACGTCTATACCATCGGCGGCCTGGAACTGAACGAGGACACGGTGGAGGTGTCCGTGGACGGCGAGCCGGTAAGGCTGACACCCATGGAATTTAAGATCGTACAGCTGCTGATCAGGAATCCCGGCAGGGTGTTTTCGGCGGAGGAGATCTACGAGCGCATCTGGAACGAAAAGGCGGTGAACACGGACACCATCATGGTGCATGTGCGGAACATCAGGGAAAAGATCGAGATTGACCCCAAAAACCCGAAATATCTAAAGGTGGTCTGGGGCGTGGGGTATAAGATTGACAGGCAGTAGCATTTTGTGTGCATGATCGCTGCTGTGAACAGTAAAGCTGTAGAAAGGCAGCGCTTTTGTGAAAGGCATGGTTTATGATGAAGAATAAGGGAATGTCGGAGGATGTAACGCGGACAGAGGAAAGAAAGATCGACAGTACGAGAAAAGCAGATGGAATCGCGGGGAAGACAGCGGAGACGCGGTCAAAAGAGGATGTAACACAGACAGAGAAAAGAGAAAGCGACAGTGTGAAAACGGCGGATAAAACCGCAGGGGGGACAACAGGGATGCGGCCCAAAGAGACTGGGCAAAAGACAGCGGAAGCATCGGCAAAAGACGGTACCGGGCAGACAGCAGGAAAGCCGACAGACGCGTCATCCAGGCAGATTGCCGGGATGACAACGGAATCATCACCGGAAGAAAATCCACAAGAGGAAACAGGGAAAGCAGGGAAAGCAGCCCGGAAGAAAAGGGACAAAGCTGCGAACAAAACCACCCGCAAAAACGGCGCATGGATCCGCCGGGGCATCCTGGTCAGCGCAGCCCTTGCCCTGGTCATGTTCTGCATGTACGGCTTCTTCCACGACAGGGCGGAGGAATACAAAAGCAGCCCGTTGGAGGAATACAGCAACATAGCATGGCTGTACCGGAACTGCTATCTGCTGTACCGTGATCTGTACAATGCCCAGACAGACGGGCAGAAAGATTATAAGAAACTCTTCGTGCAGCCCAAAGAGGGATACGAATGGATCCTGGAGGCGGACGCGTGGGACGAAACCATTGATGAATATGAGGAAAGGTATGACTCTTTCGACAATGAGCAGGGGGATTATTATACCCTGAGGGATGGAATATGGGGGATTGAAGGTACATTTAATTCCCTGGAGGAAAATTACAGCGCCCTGAACAATACTTTTGATTATGTGATCCGGGATAATGAATCGGGATTTTATCTCACAAATATGTCCGAGGAAGATCTGGCTCGCAGTGTGGAGGAACAGTTCTTCCAGCTTGGGTTCACTTTTAACGAATATGGAAGCGTGACGGTGGACGAGGAAGTGGCGGGGATCGACACGACCCGGATCAGGAAGTATGCCAATGAGGCCATCCGGTCAAATTCCATGACCGATTTCCTGGGGGCGGACAGGATAGACACCGTCCTGCGCTACAGTTCCCTGAGCGGGCCGGCCAATTGTACGGTGATGTTCCGGATCTCGGAGAAAGACTGGACGGCAAGCCTGGCGGGGAATCAATCAATGGCAGTATTTTCCTACGATCCTTACGGAAGCGCTGCCGGATTTTATGTCGATGTGGCGGCTACAACGGTTTACCGGTATGCTCATATGGGGGAATTCCTGTTCCTGCTGCTGATCGCCGCGCTGGTCTGCGGGCTGTTTCTTCCCGTGTTAGGGGAGGAGAGACCCTGGAGGGAGGTCAGGATATGCAGTCTGCCCCTGGAAGCGCTCCTGGCCATCGGGGTCGTGGTCTTTGCGGGCTTTGGCGACCTGGTTTTTCAGCTGGCGGTCTATACGGCCAACGGCGGTCTGGAAAGGCTGATGCTGCCTTCCATGTTCCGTGACCTGACATGGATCCTGTCCCCATTGATCAATGTTGCCTGCCTCACCGCATTCTTTTTCTGCGGCTGGTATCTGGGCGTGTGCGCCAGGGCGGTGCGGGATCTGGGCATCAGGGAATACATCAGGCAGAGATGCGTCCTTTACAGGATATTCCCCTTTATCAAGGGCAAGGCGCTGGCATTTTACGATGAGGTCTGCCATTTTGACGTGACCAGGGACGCCAACAGGATGATCTGGAAGATCGTGCTGCTGAACGCGGCGATCCTGTTCGTGATCAGCTGCTTCTGGGTCACGGGCTTTCCCCTCACGGTGGTATATTCCCTGCTTTTGTATGTGATCCTGCGGAATTATATCAGCAAACTGCAGAAGAAGTACGGGCAGCTGCTCCACGCCACCAACGAGATCGCGGAGGGAAACTTAAATGTGAAGATTACGGAAGACCTGGGGGTGTTCGAGCCCTTTAAGCCCCAGATCCTGCGCATCCAGAACGGTTTTAAGAACGCGGTGGAGGAGGAGACGAAAAGCCAGCGCATGAAAGCGGAACTGATCACCAATGTGTCCCACGACCTGAAGACCCCACTGACGGCCATCATCACCTATATCAACCTGCTGAAGGATGAGAACATCACGGAGGAACAGCGAAAGGAGTACCTGGATACGCTGGAGCGGAAATCCCTGCGCCTGAAAGTCCTGATCGAGGATCTGTTTGAGGTCAGCAAGGCGAACTCCCAGACAGTCACTTTGAACATCATGGATGTGGACATCATGAACCTGGTAAAGCAGGTTGCCTTTGAAATGTCGGATAAACTGGAAGCCTCCAGCCTGGATGTGCGCATGAACCTGACCGACGAGAAGGTCATCCTGCCCCTGGACAGCCAGAAGACCTACCGGGTCTATGAGAACCTGCTGGGAAATATCGCAAAGTACGCCCTGCCCGGCACACGGGTCTATATCAACGGTTTCCGCATTGACGATACGGTGATCATTACCCTGAAAAATATCTCCGCCCAGGAGATCACGGTGGACACTGCGGAACTGACGGAGCGTTTCGTCAGGGGCGACGCTTCCCGGAACACGGAGGGCTCTGGCCTGGGGCTTGCCATTGCGAAAGGATTTATGGAAATGCAGGGCGGCGAACTGTCCCTGGAGGTGGACGGGGATCTGTTCAAGGCGACCACCACGTGGCGGGTGTAGGGGATGGGGCGTAAGGAAGCCGGGTCTGTGCGGGCAGACCCGGCTTTGCATATTTCAAAAATCAGTTGCTATTTTTTCGGGATTTGGTATAATATTGATAACAGATTTTAACAGGTTCTGAAAGGCTGAGGATCATATGGAAATGAGAAAAAAGTTGCCTGTGGGCATTGAATATTTCGAAAATATTCGAAAAAGAGGATTCTACTACATTGACAAAACACGGCTGATAGGCGACTTGCTTCATGATGGGGGAAAAGTTAATCTGTTTACCCGCCCCAGACGTTTTGGAAAATCCCTGAATATGAGCATGTTGAAAGCCTTTTTTGAGATCGGCTGCGACAGCTCTCTTTTTGACGGACTGGAGATCATGCGGGAAAGCGATCTGTGCGATCAGAATATGGGTCAGTTTCCGGTGGTATCCATAAGCCTGAAAGACGCAGGCGGCAGGACATTTGAGTCAGCATGCGCTTCCATTCGTTATACGATCGGCATGGAGGCAATGCGTTTTCCTTTTCTGGCGGAGAGCGGCAGGCTGACGGAAGAACAGAAGAAAATGTACCGTGCCCTGGTAAATGTGGATAAAGCGGGGTGTTTTGATATGCCGGATGCCGTGCTGGAAACCAGCCTGCGGACACTGTCTTTCCTGCTGGAAAAACATTATGGCCGCAAGGTCATTATCCTGATTGACGAATATGACGTGCCCCTGGACAAAGCGTTTCAGGCAGGATACTATGACGAAATGGTATCCCTGATCCGCAATCTGTTCAGTAACGCGCTGAAAAGCAACGAAAACTTATATTTCGCGGTGCTTACCGGCTGTCTGCGCATTGCGAAAGAGAGCATTTTTACCGGATTGAACAATTTTAATGTATTATCGATCACTGACGCGCATTTTGACGATTCTTTCGGCTTCAGTGACCGGGAAACCAGCGAGATGCTTTCCTACTATGGGCTGGATGCGCATTATGACACCATAAAGGCCTGGTATGACGGCTATCGGTTTGGCAATACCTCGGTATATTGTCCGTGGGATGTGATCAAATATTGTTACGCGCTCCTGGCGGACAGGGAGGCCCGGCCGGAGAATTACTGGGCCAACACCAGCGGCAATCACATCGTAAGGCGCTTTATCGATAAGTCAACCAGGCAGACCAGGGAGGAACTGGAGCGCCTGATCGCCGGGGAGGCGGTTTTGAAAACGATCCGGCAGGAATTAACCTATCATGAACTGGATTCCACCATCGACAATCTGTGGAGCGTGCTTTTCACCACCGGCTATCTGACCTATCAGGGACGTGGGGAAAACGGCGGATATCAGCTGGTGATCCCAAATCTTGAGATCCGGGATCTGTTCGTGTCGCAGATTATGGAGTGGTTTAGCGAAACCTCCAGGCAGGATACTTCCAGGATCGATTCTTTCTGTGAAGCGTTCCCGGCCGGTGACGCGAAGACGGTAGAGGCTGGATTCAATGATTACCTGTGGCATATGATCAGCATAAGGGATACCTTTGTGCAAAAGGAACGGAAAGAGAATTTTTACCATGGGATCCTGCTCGGCCTGCTGCGCTTTAAGGAAAACTGGGTCATCAGATCCAATGAGGAATCCGGGGAGGGGTTCGGCGACATCCTGCTGGAGGTGCCGGAATCCAGGACAGGGGTTGTGATCGAGGTAAAATACGCGGAGAGGGATACCCTCGAGAAGATGTCTGCGGAGGCTTTGGAACAGATCAGGCGGAAACAGTATGACGCCCGGTTGATCGATGACGGGATGGAGCGGATCGTCAGGTTTGGCATTGCCTGTTATAAGAAAAGCTGCAGGATTGCGGTTGAAAAGGGCTGAACAATGAGATGGGTTTTAAAATGATTCCGCATGAATTCTGCGGTTTCGGCATGGGGAAAGTGATTCGCAAGTAAAAAAATATAGGACTTGACAAGTGTGTGGGGATATTTTATTATAATGTAGACGCAAATATTTTTTGCGTCTACAAAATATAAAAGGAGTGGAAATGATGAAAAAACTAAAAAAAGTACTTGTTATGGCGTTGGTCGGTGTTTTTGCTTTGGGGTCAGTGCTTACGGTTAATGCGGCGTCATTTGACGCGGCATGGTATGCAGAGGAGAATCCCGACGTGGTAGCGGCTGTCGGCAATTCGAGTGCCGCGCTCAAGAAGCATTACGATACTTACGGACGTCAGGAAGGACGTATGGCTAATTCCAACGATATGGAAGCGGTGCTCCGCCGGTTGTTTAATGCAGAGGACTACGCTGCATTGTATCCGGATGTAAAAGCTGTTTACGGGGACAATGTTGAGGCTCTGTTCAACCATTATATGACTTATGGGCTTTTGGAGAGAAGAGTACCTACTGGGGCTATGTCTTATGAGGCGGCAGTGGCTCTGAGGGACGCTGTTACGGCATCCCTGGATGCGGCGGGGGTTGATGCGACTCCTGGTTCCAAGCAGTTTGTGGAGTTGCTCCAGGGAAGTCTCGTGATTAAGGATACGGCTGTCCAGAGTGTTGTGGAGCAGCAGATTGAAAAGGCTGTGAACCAGGCTTCCGAGGTGGTTGTAGCGGCTACGTCACATGATGACGATGACGATGATGTTGAGGAAGAAAGCGGATGTTCTTCTTCCAGTGCTTCCAGCTCTTCCAGTTCTTCGACATCTGGAAGCAGTAATGGGGATGTAACCACGTCCAATCCCCAGGGATGATCCTTGAACATTTGGAAGTAATATCCGGAGATTCGGCAGGGGAAGAAAGTCCCAGTGTAAAAAGGCAGGTCTGACACTTTTACCTTTTTATAGAACAACTCCGAATCATAAAGAGTCTGGCTGTCCTGATAAAGCCAGGCTCTTTGTGATTCCCGACAATAGAATTCTCGCGAAGCGTGAATTCTATTGTTTTTACAGGCAAAAGAACCATCAAAAAAGGAAAATCAAATGGGGTGGCTGGAAATGTTGACAAATAAAACGACCAAAAATGAGACGGTTGAAAAGAAAAGCGCGGCGGAATATGGCGGGACGAGATGTCAGGCAATAGGGAACCATTTGAAATTGGCCTGCAATATAGGGGTTTATTTGTTCCTGATCGCCCTTGTTGTGTGTTATCCATTCTACCTGCCAGAAGGATACATTCGGATGATCACCCATAAATTTCAATTTTTCAGGACAATGTGCGTGATAACGGCAGCGGTTATGATTCCGCTCGCCGTCCTGTATTACCTGGTATCGGCAGGGAATGCTTTTCGTGTCGGCGGCCGTAAGGGAAAGCTCGAATTATCGCTGACGGATCTGTTTGTGCTGTTTTTTGCATGGGCCAATCTTACATCCTATTTTTCTTCAGGTTTTCAGGAGGAAGCGCTTTGGGGAACGGAAAACTGGTGGATGGGCTTTCTGATCTATCTGTTCCTGATCGGAATCTATTTCCTGATATCACGGTTTTATGATAACAGGATAGATGTGCTTCCTGTTTTTATGGCGGTTAATCTGATCATCTGTTTATGGGGGGTGTTAAATCGATTTTCCGTTTTCCCTGTGGATATGCATTATTACGCTACAAATTACATATCGTGCATGGGTAATATCGACTGGTTTTGCGGCTATTTTTCCGCATCTTTCAGCATAGGGACGGTATTGTACATGATCACGGAAAAGAAATGGATGCGTGTCTTTTCCGGGATCTGCGTGATGGTATCGCTGGGAGCCGGAGTGACGGCGGGGGCGGACAGCGCCTTTTTGGCCATGGGGGCAGGGCTTTTCTTCCTGTTCCTGGCGGCGTTTCATAAAACAAGGTATATGAAGCGTTTCCTGGAAACAGGCATTTTGCTGTGTGCGGTCTGTCAGATTTTATACCTTGTTTCAGTCTTTTGGCCGGAAAGCCTGAACTATAGGTCTTTCCTGATGGATCTCATGCTGGGGAATGTAACGCGCGTTGGGCTCGTTGTGCTGATTGTCCTGCGGATTGTGATGGGCAGGCAGGAAAAAAGGATCCCCAAATATGGATGGATCAAATATGTGGCATGCGGATTCTGTGCCTGTCTTTTCCTCCTGTATCTGGCGCTGCTTATCGCAAATACGAAAAACCCCGGAAGTATCGGCTTTTTATCCGGCTATCCGGAAGTGTTTTTGTTTGATCTGCAATGGGGAGGCAGCAGGGGCGCCACCTGGATGGACGGGATTGCTATTTTTCAATCCCTTCCAGGTATAAAAAGGCTTTTTGGGGTGGGACCTGACTGCTATTCTGCATATGCCTATGGCATTCCCGAACTGGCGGAAAGAATGAATCGGGAATGGGACAATTTCCGCTGTACGAATGCACATAATGAATGCCTCACCTATCTGGTCAACACAGGAGTTTTGGGGATGACAACATTTATTGGCATTTTCGTGAGCGCTTTTGTCAGGTTGGTCAGGAAAGCCGGGAAGGAACCGTTGTGTTATGTTTTTGCGGCGTGCCTGTTATCGTATTTTTGCCATAATCAGTTCAGCTTTGCACAGCTGGAAAGCACCCCCTATATTTTTATGATGCTGGGATTGGGGGAAAATCTGCTGAGGAGAAGTTCGTAACAGTTCAGACAGGTCACTGAACTGTTACGCTGATGCACACAAAATGAGTTTTTAACTCATTTTGGCGCCCGCAAGTCTCGCAAAATTGCAGGGCGATTACAATCGCCCCGCAATTTTGACTTCGCGGAAGGGGCTGTCTGAACTGTTACAGAAGTTCCGTGACAGGGAATGAAAATCCGTAACAAGTATTTGAACAATGCTTCCATTTGTGCTATGATGGTCAGGTAGAAAATTTGCGGAAAGGTTTGGTTAAGCGTTATGGGAATGACAATGACACAAAAGATTCTGGCGGCGGCCGCAGGACTGGAGAAAGTCGAGGCGGGTCAGCTGATCGAAGCGGATCTTGATCTGGTGCTGGGAAATGACATCACGAGCCCCGTGGCCATCAAGGAGATGGATAAATTTACGGCCAAGGGCGTGTTTGACAGGGATAAGATTGCCCTGGTACCCGATCATTTTGTGCCCAACAAGGATATCAAGTCCGCTGAGCACTGTAAATGCGTGAGGGAATTTGCGCGAAAAAATGAGATTACAAATTATTTTGAAGTGGGGGAAATGGGGATCGAGCACGCGCTGCTTCCTGAGAGGGGCCTTACGGTGGCAGGCGACGTGATCATCGGCGCGGACTCCCACACCTGTACTTATGGCGCCCTGGGGGCGTTTTCCACCGGTGTGGGCAGCACCGATATGGCGGCAGGCATGGCCACCGGCAAGGCATGGTTCAAGGTGCCTTCCGCGATAAAGTTCAATTTAGTCGGGAAGCCCGCAAAATGGGTCAGCGGCAAGGATGTGATCTTA
Source organism: Blautia sp. (assembly GCA_023667395.1). GTDB lineage: Bacteria > Bacillota > Clostridia > Lachnospirales > Lachnospiraceae > Acetatifactor. Next base: position 546,207 of record JAMPAC010000001.1, read on the forward strand.
CATATCATCGGCATGATCGGCGTGGACGGCGCATTATATAAATCCATGGAGTTTGTGGGGGACGGGATCGCGAACCTGTCCATGGACGACCGTTTCACCATTGCCAACATGGCCATCGAGGCAGGCGGAAAGAACGGTATCTTCCCCGTTGACAAGCTGGCGGAAGATTATATGAAAGCGCATTCGCAGAAGCCTTATAGGATCTTCAAGGCGGACGAGGACGCGGTATATGATGAGGAATATACCATCGACCTGTCCCAGCTGCGGCCTACGGTGGCTTTCCCCCATCTGCCTGAAAATACCCATACCATTGACGAGATCAAAGGGATGGAAAAGATTGCCATAGACCAGGTGGTGATCGGCTCCTGTACCAACGGCCGGCTGGACGACCTGCGCACGGCGGCGGAGGTGCTGAAAGGCAGGCATGTGGCAAAGGGCATGAGATGTATCGTGATCCCCGCCACCCAGGCCATCTACATGCAGGCCATGGAGGAGGGACTGTTAAAGACCTTTATCGAGGCAGGCGCCATTGTCAGCACACCCACCTGCGGCCCCTGTCTGGGCGGTTATATGGGCATCCTGGCGGAGGGAGAGCGCTGTGTCTCCACCACCAACCGCAATTTTGTGGGACGCATGGGGCATGTAAAATCCGAGGTTTACCTGGCAAGTCCCGCGGTAGCGGCGGCAAGCGCGGTCACCGGGGAGATTTCCAGCCCGGAAGAATTATAAGAAAACAACTGCAGCAAAACAGCCCCGAAACGGAATCGCCTGGATGATCTTCAAATGCGCAGGCAGCTGAATATGTGTGTCTGCCATGGATGATGCAGTGCAGGGAGCAAGATAAATTGCAGTAAACGGCAATGGAATAGGAGACGATAGAAATTATGAACGCAAAAGGAACAGTTTTTAAATACGGCGACAATGTGGATACGGACGTCATCATTCCCGCAAGATACCTGAATACCTCCGACCCGGCGGAACTGGCGTCACACTGCATGGAGGATATCGACACGGAATTCATTAAAAAAGTGCAGAAAGGCGACATTATCGTGGCGGAGAAGAATTTCGGCTGCGGCTCCTCCCGGGAGCACGCGCCCATTGCCATCAAGGCGGCGGGGGTCAGCTGTGTGATCGCGGAGACTTTCGCCAGGATCTTTTACAGAAATGCCATCAATATCGGGCTTCCCATCATCGAATGCCCTGAGGCCAGCAAGGGGATCGAGGCGGGAGATGAGGTGGAAGTGGACTTTGACACGGGCGTGATCACCAATGTGACAAAGGGGACGACTTTTCAGGGTCAGGCATTCCCTGAATTCATGCAGAAGATCATAGCCTCCGAGGGTCTGATCAATTATATCAATAGTAAGTGAGACACTATTTATGCCCCGCTGTTTACAGCGGGGTAAGATTTTGCAGGCCGCGCAGGCATGGGCGCAATGGAAGCGGGCTGTGCGCGGAATGTGAAAACGTGGAAACGAGGAAATTATGACGGAGAATCATTCAAAAAAGTACGAGATCGATATGTGTAACGGCCCCCTGCTGGGGAAAATACTGATATTTTATGTCCCGTTGATGCTTTCCGGCGTGCTGCAGCTTTTGTTTAATGCGGCGGATATCGCGGTGGTGGGGCATTTTGCCGGAAACGAGTCCCTGGCGGCGGTGGGCTCCACCGGCTCGCTGACAAACCTGATCGTCAATCTTTTCATGGGATTGTCGGTGGGAGCCAATGTGCTGGTGGCAAGGTATTACGGAGCGGGACAGCTAAAAGAGTTAAAAGAGATGGTGCAGACGGCGGTGGCGACGGCGGTGGTCAGCGGCGTCCTCCTGATCTTCGTGGGTTTCCTTGTGGCAAAACCGGCCCTTTCCCTGATGGCCACGCCCGACGACGTGATCGATCATTCCGTGCTTTACATGCGCATCTATTTTGCGGGAATGCCCTTTATGATGGCTTACAATTTCGGCAGCGCCGTCCTGCGGGCGGTGGGGGATACCAGGAGACCCCTGTATTACCTGATGGTCGCAGGGGTGGTCAATGTGGTGTTGAACCTGATTTTTGTGATTTATTTTTCCATGGGTGTGGCAGGGGTGGCTACCGCAACCGTGATCTCCCAGGCCATTTCGGCAGCGCTGGTGATCCGCTGTCTGGTTCGGACAGACGGCGTTTATAAACTGGAGTTAAAAGGAATCCGGATCATGCCGGACAAGCTGGTCAGGATGTTTCGGATCGGGATTCCGGCGGGACTCCAGGGTTCCCTGTTCTCCATCTCCAACGTGCTGATCCAGTCCTCGGTGAACAGCTTCGGCTCCATCGCCATGGCGGGAAACACGGCGGGAAGCAATGTGGAGGGCTTTGTCTATACCTCCATGAACGCGTTCCATCAGGCGGCGATCAGCTTCGCGGGACAGAATTACGGCGCAATGAAATATAAAAGGGTGGGGAAAGTGCTCCTCATCTGCGAGGCGCTGGTGGTCGTTGTGGGACTGGCGCTGGGGAACGCAGCCTATTTCTTCGCGGGAAGCATTTTGAAGATCTACTCCACGGATCCGGAAGTTATTTCTTATGGAATCCTGCGCATGAGTTATATCAGTGTGACTTATTTTCTGTGCGGTATGATGGATGTGATCGTGGGCGTACTGCGGGGGATCGGCTGTTCCATCATGCCCATGCTGGTGTCCCTGACGGGAGCCTGCCTGTTCCGGGTGGTCTGGATCTATACCATATTCCGGCAGGTGAGGACGCTGGCCTGCCTGTATATTTCCTATCCCATCAGCTGGGCGCTGACGTTCCTGGTGCATCTGGTCTGCTTTGCCATCGTGTACAGGAAGTTACTGCGCAGCAGGACTGTGAAAGAGGATGCCAGGGGGGATTCATGAGATCAAAGGAAAAGTATCTGCAGGAATTAAAACAATGGCTCCATGATACATCGGGACACCCATTGGAGGAGATGTCTGACTTTTTTACAAAGCGGCTGGATGGTTATGAAGAGCATATGTCCGTCTGGGAAAGATCATACCGGCAATTTGCCGAATTGCTGCCTTTTGGGTGTCAGAAAATTTTAGATCTGGGATGCGGAACCGGTCTGGAACTGGATCAGATCTGGCAAAGGTATCCTGACATGGAGGTAACAGGCGTAGATCTGTGCCAGAGTTTGCTGGAAAAACTCCAGGAAAAACATTCTGATAAGCGCCTTGCCGTAGTATGTCAGGATTATTTCCAATATGATTTTGGATACGGGAAGTGGGATGCCGTCATTTCCTTTGAGAGCATGCACCATTTCCTGGCGGAGCGCAAAAGGGAACTGTACCGGAAAATTTATGACGGACTGAAAAAGGGCGGCGTGTTCCTCTTGGGAGATTACATTGCCTGCTGTGATGAGGAAGAAGAGATCCTGCGCGGTGTATATATGGAAAAGCGCAGGCAGTCCACGATACCGGGTGACTGTTTGGTTCATTTTGACATTCCACTGACCCTGGAACACGAGGGTGGATTATTGCAGGATGCCGGATTTATCATTGAAAGGGTGGTGGAGAATCCTGACAATGCAACGATTGTTGTAGCTGGAAAAGGGGACTGGTAATGGTTCAGTCTCCGGTAATATCCGGTGGCTTGGTGCTAAAGGGACGGCGGAAATGTGCTGCCCTGTTCTGAGCAGACGGAGCAACGCAGTGCTGAACTAACTGCCAACTACGACTACGGAACTGTCGCGAAAGTATGCGCCAGTTCCTATGGCGCGAATTGCGTCTTCGCGCCATAGTCTCCGTAGGC
>JAMPAC010000001.1:550072-589281 GCA_023667395.1 Blautia sp.
CATCCTTTAGCACCACCTCCGTGTGCGTGCATTTCCTCACAAACTGCAGATTGACATACTTGTCTGTTGCTTACAATGTATAATGATTTCCTTGACATACAATCCAGCCATTCATTATTGCCGCAAATAGGGTTTCCCAATCAGTAAACGCCCATGCCCGAAGTTTGCCAAACATATGTTCTTTTACGTCTTCCCACGAGAAATTTTCGACAAAACAGATTAATTCATCTGCCAGGTCTGTGCCTTTGTCTACTTTTTTATCTCAGTGTATCCATCCACCCTGATAATATTTATGCGATTATACCTCTCAATAAGATACTCACTTCATAAAAGCTATCTTAACATTATTCCTCACCTACCACATTATTCCAATCATACTCAGAGTAGAAACCATCTGGAACATTCTGAACACTTATCTCTTTGAACAACATAGCTCCGCCACCGCCGAATCCTATATTCAGATAATGTATAAGCCATTCTTCACTAGAGTATCCATCAAATTCATATATCTCCACTTGCGACTCGTCTTCCAAATAACCTAAAAACGCACCTCTGTTTTTGGGGTTAATTGCACAATATGGAACATATTCCCTGTCCTCCCAAATAATGGATAAATATTGATCATTTACCCTTTGTTCAAATATTATAGTTTGGTTATTACTATTATTCGAACCGCAAGCCGACAAACACAAAGTAATTAGAACAGTCATTATCACGATTATATTCTTTTTCATAGCTTCTCCTTTCATTTACATATATTATACTTTATGTTTCTAAATGTCCACATACAATTTATATAGAAATAGCGGCACACAAAAATGTGCGCCACCATTTCTGCTATTTAATCTATTTACCAAATATGTGTATGGAAAGATTCTGTATGACCAATACCTGTAAACCATGAACAATTGGTTCTTCCATTCTTCAACGTACCATCGCAATAAGCATTGCCAGCCCCGTCTTCTGATGATATTGCCTCTGATACGCAATATGCGCTCATCCAATATGCGGATAATCCTGTGGGATTTGCTAAATATGCAACTCCTAATTTAACAGACATTGAGCAGTCCGAACTCTGCAATGCAAATTCAACTGCATTAATGGATGTTGTGTCAGTATCATGTTTGTTGCATCCCACAATATTTACATCACGATGTATTGGTGATTGTCCAACACCATTTCCGTAAGTCTGACCAGCCGTCCTTTTGGGATAAGTTACAATAGTTACCTGTCCTTCTGCTTCCTTCATTCCATTTCCCATTCTTTGAATCCCTTCACCTAACTCCTCCAATGAACGGGTTATTATAATATTCCCAGTACTTTCATCCACACTCAGACCAGCATCTTCATCTGTTGATACAAGCATACTATCCTTATACAGATCTATACCCTTTTCTTCCAAATCAGATATATTCTCCTGTAAATAGTAACACCCATTAGTATCTGTTTGGTATCTTTTCCCATCTATTTCAACACTACCATACACGTATGGCACATCAATGTGATAATCTCCATTAGCCTTTTGCTGAAATATGCTGTCATAATCAATTGCTTCCGACTCTTTAATCAAGTCAAGCAAAAACTGCTTCTTATCAGCATCGTCCGTCATTGCCATTTCCTCTTTAAATGATGCGACAGCTCGTTCTACAGCTAATTCCATTGATTCTCTATATGCTATGCCCTGCTCCTCTGTCATTGTAATGGAAACCATTATTTGACCGGACGGAGTTTTTGAGCCTGCATTTTCATTTCAGATACACCACGACATTCTGAAAGGTTTTTTTCATATACTTGACTTTCTTGTTCAACGCAAGTTTTGTTATATCCTTACTGCTGTATTAGCTATCAGATCTTAATCTTCTTTCCGCTTCGGTCTCTTTGGCTGGTGAAAAAATCCAGAACAAATTGGTGGATCTCCCCACTCATCTCTTTTAACTTCATTACGGACAAGTCTTTCTACAACCTTGAGTGCCATTTTTCTGATTTTCCTGTTTTTCTTCATTTTACACACACCTCCTGTTTTATGATTTTTGCCAAACACATCAAGAATGCACATAATATAATAGCCGCCGACATATAGCCAATATACAAAATATCAGCTTTCAAATAAACTAAGGCAGCAAGTATCATTGCTTCCATTAAAACCATCAGTCTAGCCGCTTTCTTAGACTCTTTCAATTCACTCTTGCTCATATCCATATTAGGGTGGTTTATTGTACCCATGATGCATATTAAAAGCATTGCAAGAAATAGCAACCCATACATAACAGCCTGATTTCTGCAAAGTATAGGTACAATCTGCATAATTGCAATATAAAACATGATTGTACCTAGATAACACTGCCAAAACTTGTTCGCATGAAATCCCCCTGTCCGTTTCCTTAATGAAAGAAAAAACACTATAAAACAAATCGTGGGTAAGAATTGTCTGAATATCAATCCTAAAATCAGCATGGTCCCAACTGTGATAACATGTTCAACCATACGTATTAATGCATATTCATAATATTCACAACTTGATTTGCTTATTATCTTCTCCAGTTCCATTTGATTGACAATCTTTAATGCCATCTCCTCTATCATAAACATGCTCCTTAGTTATTCAGTATGAATTATATATAAAATAAATCAAGGCTCCTTGCAGAAAACGGACTATTTTTGCAGAAAACGGCACAAAATAATTTTTAGAGCCAATCATTTTACATTGCTTTTATGCAGGAATCATAATTGAAAAGAAAAATTCTTTATTCTTATCTTCAATGACATATGCGCCATCATATTTCTCAATGATTTTTAACACATTCTTGATGCCTACGCCATGTTCATCCACGCTTGATGTTTTTGTAGATTTTATCTCACCATTCTCATATACAACATCATAATTAAATGTATTTTTAACTGCAATGATTATTATCTCATCTTCTTTAACAAATTTGAACTTAATTGTCTTTTTATCCTCACAGGTCTCACACGCTTCAATGGCATTGTTTAGAAGGTTTGCAAGGATAGTAACCACATCCTCATCTTTTATTTTCAACTCTGAAAGATCATTTACCCTGAAAACAAAAACAATTCCTTTTGCTTCTGCCTCCTGGTACTTTTTATTAAGTATGGCATTTACTATTACATTATTGGTGTTAATGGCGTCCGGTTCATTATTCAGAGAACCATAAATCTTTTTTACATATTCTTCTAATTTAGAATATTGCTTTTTGCTCAGCAAGGATTCTATGCATGAAATCTGATTTTTATATTCGTGCGATTTTCTTTTTTGGTTATCAAAGTTTTCAGAAATGAACCTATACATTTCCAACTGATTTTTAGCTTGAATCTGCAAAACCTTATTTTCATGCATCTTCAGTTCTCTTTCCAAAATATCGTTAATTAAATAAAACACAACGATATTCATTACCACCATTCCAAATGTAATGATTGACAATAGATTCGCTTGTTCTATTGTCTGCATATGTCCAAAAACAGACACCATTGCTGAAATCGCTACTATAGTAAAGACAGGAAAGAATAGAAACCTTAACCACTCTGTATCCAGCATCATTTCCATTGATTTTTTACCAAACTGTTTTCTGATGATAAGAACAATTAAAAACAATATAACCTTTGCCAGCAGAGATGCCAAAGTAAGTCCAATTGCATACTGCGGTTCTAATGATTCGCTACTTAAAGAAAACCATCTACTAATCAAATAAATCAGATAATCCATTGCCAACAACAATGCATCAAATAATAGTGCCAATGCAAAAGATTTTTTCAAACTGATTTTAACATGCCAAAGCATAAATACTGAAAATACAGAAATCGCAACAATCTGCCTTAGTACAAAATATTCAGATAAGCCATATGAATAAAAACACATACTGCCAAGCAATAACAACCCCTGTATGAAATTAATCCAGCCTTTACGCCGTATCTCACCAAAAGTTTCAAAAAAAATCCTACAACACGTTGCTTCAATAAATATCAGCAATACATTCCGCGTTAAATCAAACATCTACACTTCTCCCCGACACGCTATAAACTTTTTCTTGACTTCTGTATACCTTACTTTCGGTATGGATAACTCAACCCCGTTTGTCAGTATCACTTTATAACGGACAACATTCTTGATATGTTTCACATTAACAAGGTAACTCTGATGTACCCTTATAAAATCATTCTCCGCCAGTCTGGTTTCAAGTACATTTAATGTTCCATACATGGTGTAGACTTTCATATCATCCTCCATGACATGAAACTCAAGTATATGCAGGTTGCTCTCAATATACAGCAATCTTTCCAATGATATTTCTTTTCTGCCTTCCTTAAAGTCAAATTCCCTTTTTGCCACGGAATAATTCATTTTATCAATAATGGCATCCATACATTCATTAACTTTGCTCTGAAAGTTGGCATTGCCCTTTAGCAAGTACCTTACAACATCTAGTCGGTATCCTTCCAGCGAATAGTCCACATATGCAGTCACAAATACGATAAACACTTCCCTGCTTACTTCTCTAATTTTTTCCGCAGCCTTGATACCATCAATCTTTTCCATGTTTATGTCTAAGAATATGACGGTATATTTTACTACCTCAATCCCTAACTCTATCAATACCTCGCCAGAGCTGTATGTATCTATTTCAAAAACAAGACCTTTTTCCATCATATAGCCGGAGAGCAGTTCTTTTAGTTCTTCTGTAAAAAGATTTTCATCATCGCATATTGCAATCTTGAACATATGCGTATCCCCTCCTTTTCTGCTAATTGATATCAGCCTGTTCCTGACGCTTTATACCCCATTATGTTGTATTTTAACACTTCTTACTAAATCCTTTACCTGTACATTCATAGCAAGGAAAGATGATATACAGAAATCCACAATTCCCCTTATTATTCTATTTTTCTTTAATGCATAAGTCAATCAAATTGCAGAAATCGACCATATTATGCAGAATTTGACATAAGCATATAATGAATCAATTACCAGTTTATAATTATAATCCGTAGTCCATTTTTATTTTGTTTTTTCATATAATCATCAAGTGTTTTCATCATTGTCCGCCTCACTTTCCACAATCTGCTTTACCAGGACTGTGGCAGCAAGATCTCCGTCGTAAACGCGCCGTCCTCACTGTTGCGGCTGATATAGCCCTGGCAGCGATCCACGATGGTGTCTATCCTGACCAGTTCGTAGCCATGCCCCGCCCCTTTGGTGGTGAGGAAACGCCGCCCTATCTTCGCCGCTTCTTCAGGGCGGTGGTATTAGTAAAGGACATATAAAGCTGGATCTGGCCAGTGAGATCTTGCTGTTCAGGATCACATCCGTCATCCTGTTTCCCGTTTTCAGCGCCGTATCCACCGTATTCAGGTCTACCGCCAGTTCGTTCAGATACCTGTTCAGCGCCTCCAGGTCACCCTGCTCCGCATACCCTTTCAGCACCTGGATATGGTTGCGGTAATCATGCCGCCAGCCCCTGGTCTGGCGGTACATACTCTCCACCTCGGCGTAATGCACCGCCAGCAGGTCGCTCTGGTACTCCGCTATTCTCTTGTCGATCAGTTTCTCAAAAAATAACATAGGCGCTCCACAACCCTAAAAATACATGATAATGGCACGGTTCAGTCCGTCGTAGCGCTTCCGGGAAAGAGGCAGGGAGGCGTCATCCTTTAGCACCACCTCCGTGTGCGTGCATTTCCTCACAAACTGCAGATTGACGATATAGGAACGGTGTATCCGGTAAAACCGCTCGTCCAGCAGTTCCGCCATCTGCCCCAGCGTCCGCTTCACGCTGTAACTCTTCTCCCCATGGATCGTCACATAGTTCCCCATCACTTCCAGATACCGTATCCTGGCCAAAGGAATCCTGACGATCCCCTCCGGCACCGTAAGCGTCAACTCCCGTTCCCGGTTCTTCAGCCGCTCCATGGCACGGTCCAGCACGCCGCACAGCTTCTTTGCCGTCACCGGCTTCAACAGGTAATGCAGCGCCTCCACATCATACCCCTGCGCGATATATTCCATATACCCCGTCACAAACACGATCTGGATCCCGGCCCCCAGCTGCCTGAGCCTCTGCGCCAACTCGATACCGCCCAAATCCCCCATCTCAATATCCAAAAGCAAAACGTCAAACCCCTGATCCTCCTCAAAGGCAAACAAAAACGCCTCCCCCGAAGAAAACCTGTCAATGCGGATCTGATATCCCGCTTCCCTGTTCCACTCCCGGATCAGCCCCTCTATATACTCCACATCCTCCCGCCTGTCATCGCAAATTGCAAACCGATACATAATCCAAACTTTCTCCTCACAATCATCCCCGACCAATACCAAAGCCACCCCAACTCCGCCGCATCCGGCGCTTGCAGAGAATTTCAGAAATATGGCAAATGATCCTTAAATTGAAGAAAGCGTCAAATGATTTACTCCGTCATTGGCGCTTATCTTATAGATTTCTTCCCTGATACTGTATTGTTACCACATAAACCGTTTTGTGCGGTTCGTCACATGACCTTGTATTTATCCAAAATGCTTTTTCTCCAATTCTGCAAACACTATCTCTGCATCGGCTGCCTCTGCTCCGTTTGCAATTTCCTGTTCGGATTCATAGATAGCCTGGTCAATACGGTTAATCCTTGCGAATTTATCATACAATTCACTACTCATTACAACCAGGTCGCTATATCCGTTTTTGGTAATAAAAATAGGCTCCTGCTCCTTGTGCGCAATATTGGAAATTTCGGTTGTATTACGTAAATCCTTGATAGGCATAATAAGTGGCATAATGTTTCGCTCCCTTCTTCGACATAATGATAGCATAATTATGCGTTAAAAACAATGGAAACATACGATATACTTACCGACTAATATAACTATAATAAATACAACAATACTAAATATCCATGTCCACTTATTCCCTAAATTCATTGTATATCCAAACCCACTTTGCGGCCTCTTGATAACCACTCTTTTATCTTCTATATTGAAATATAATCTTCCAGTTACCCAGCCATCATCTTTATTGCCTGTTTTCATAAAATCTCCTTTCCGGCCTCTGATTTATGTCCTTGATCATAACCTATTTATTTGCCTTTTGCTTACAATGTATATTTGATTTCCTTGACATACAATCTGTCTATTCCATTGCCATAATTGACAATATCCCTGAGATAACGATACCCATACTTTTCGTACAAACCTGTATGGATTGACGGGATATATGTTTTATCGAATCCATTTTCCTTTGCGTATTCGTTTGCAAAAGCAATCAGCTTTTCACTGATCCTGTGCCCACGATAATCTTCCGCCACAAAGATACCCGATACCCACGGATATATTTCAGGCAACGGATAATAGTCTTTCTTCCTGGTATAGGCTATTCCTACGATCCGGCCATTCATGATTGCCGCAAACGGGGTTTCCCAATCCGTAAACGCCCATGCCCGAAGTTCGCCCAACATATGTTCTTTTACGTCTTCCCACGAGAAATTTTGGACGAAACAGATTAATTCATCTGCCAGTTCTGTGCCTTTGTCCACTTTTTTTATCTCCAATGTATCCATACGGAAATCACCTCACAATCCCGATCATTGCTGCTCCATGTTCATCAACTGCTTTGGCGCCCATCGTCAAATCTTTCATCATTCTGCCACGCGCCTCCCAAAAAAGCTGCAAGGCATTTCTGCCCTGCAGCTTATTATACCACCTCTCCCTCACTTTTTCAACGCCCCCGGCAGCCTGCGCCTGATCACGCGGTTCTTCAGATCTTTCCAGTTAAAGGGAATCAGCGGATAAATATAACTGGTCTTCGCCACCGTCCTGTTGCACGCAATGGCCAGGATCGTGACCAATATCCCTCCGATATACCCCAACAGTCCGAACCACTGGGTCAGCAGCAGATTAAGGATCCGCATGAATTTCAGCGCATACCCCAGTTCATAATTCTGCTGGGTATAGTTGGCCACCGCCACGAAGGCCATGTACAGCATAACCTCGGCGGAGAACCATCCGCTGTTCACCGAGAACTCCCCCAGCACCAGAGCCGCCAGTACACTGAGCGGCGTGCTCAGCATGTTGGGCGTGTTCACCGCCGCCAGCTTCAGCCCGTCTATGGCCAGTTCCAGAATCAGGAACTGCCAGATCAGCGGAATATTCGGCTCCTCCTTCAGCAAAATAAAGGAAAAGCTTTCCGGCACCCATTCGCTGTGGTTTACCAGCAGCAGAAAGGTGGGCGTCAGGATATAGGTCAGGATGGAGATCAACAGCCTGGTGATCCGCAGGTAAGTCCCCGTGATGGGCGGGAAATAATAGTCGTCCGCCTCCTCCACCACATCAAAGATGGTGGTGGGCAGGATCATTGCCGAGGGGGAATTGTCCACCAGGATCACGATATTTCCCTCCAGCACCTGGGCAGCCGCCGCGTCCGGCCTCTCCGTATATTTGAACTTGGGGAACGGATTGTACCACTTCTTCTGGTAAATGCACTCCGCCAGGGATTCCTGGTTCATGGTCAGGGCGTCCACCGTGATGTCGTTTATCTTGCGCCTGACCGCCTCCAGGAAATTGTGATCCACCCTTTTGTCCATATAGCAGAGCACGATGTCCGTGTGGGAGCTTTCCCCTGCGTTGAGCATTTCCATGCAGAGATCCGTGCTGCGGATCCTGCGGCGGATCAGGGCGGTGTTGAACACCACCGTTTCCACAAAGCCGTCCTTGGAGCCCCGCAGCACCTTGTCTTTCTCCGGCTCCTCCACGCTCCTGGCGGGGTAGGTACGGGAATCGATCAGCAGCGCCTTGCTGTAGCCGTCGATCAGCAGGATGAACATGCCCGACAGCAGGGAATCGATCACCGTGTCAAACTGATCGTTGACCTCCACCTCCACATAGGGGACAAACTGCTTGGAGATCCCGTGCATGTCCTGCGGCATCTTGTCCGGCGTCAGATCCATGAGATACTGCAGCAGCTTCTGTACCAGGTCGTCCTTACAGAAGCCGTCCACCAGGTACATGCAGGCTTCCTTTCCGCCCACATGGATGACCCGGTAAATAATATCAAAATTGCGTCCCGCCCCCAGCACATGGTTCAGGTATTCCATATCCTGCGCCAGGGAGCCGCTTATGACCGTCCTCTTTCCTTCGCTCAAAATAAAACTCCCCTTCCGAAATAATTTTACTTTTCATTATTTCCCAAAGAGAAGTTTTTATCCTGTCAAATTATGATTTTGTGGTGCTCCCGAAGCCGCCGTTGCGGATTCCCTCCGCGTCGTCGTCCACAGTGATGCCGTACTCCAGGAAAATGCCCTGGACGATCCCCGTCCCCTGTTCCACCGTCAGGGTCTTTCCCTCGTTGGAATCATTGGTGAGTTTTACAAAAATATGTCCCTCATTATCGGAATCAAAATAATCGCTGTCAATGATTCCCACGGTATTGTTCATCTGCAGCCTGTATTTGAAACCAAGCCCGCTCCTGGGATACAGCTGCAGCACCCAGTCCTCGTCCATCTTCACCCGGATGCCCGTGGGGATCTTTATGGTGGCCGCAGGAGGCAGGGAGAAAGCGAAAGGCGCAAAAAAATCATATCCCGCGCTGCCCTTTGTGGCCCTCCTGGGCAGTTTCAGGGCTTCATACATGCCCCGGATCTCTTCCTCCGAATACTGCGGGAAATCCTCCTTCACCGCCTGCAGGAACAGGGCCTCACTAACCTTATAAAATTGCGCTATTCCCTTCATATTTCTCCGTTTCTTCCTTTTCCAAAAGTATCACAATTCCTGCCATTGAATGCAGGCTGGCCTACATCCCTTTTTCCTGTGCCGCTGCCTGTATAATTTTGATTGCATCATCTGGCGACTGGAAAGCAAAATCTCCTTTATCCGTGCTTACAATGCCCATGCTTTTCACCTTTCATCCACAACATCCGCCCGCATTTTCCGGCCTTTCAGTCATCTTATACTCATCCGCATAATCATCGCAATAAAGCACGGGAACCGTCACATCTTCCTGCGCCAAGGTCTTCTGCACATCGATGACCCGCTGGTTGGAACTGCCCTTCCAGAGCAGCTTCCCGTCCTTTTTATCCGCCATGAATTCCCCGTCCACCAGCACATCCACATATTTCATCATGGCGTAACCGCATATGTTTTCCCACACATCCCCTGTATAAAGCCAGATGGTCTTATGCGGGTACTTATGCTTTACTTCCGCCATAAATTCCCGGACTTCCAGCCCGTTTGCGGGATGCAGCGGATCGCCGCCGGAAAAGGTGATGCCTGAAATATAGTCCCTGTCCAGCTGCTCGAAAATTTCCTGCCTGGCGGCCTCATCGAAAAGCAGCCCGCCCTCCGGATCCCAGGTAATGGGGTTATGGCATTCCCTGCAGCAATGGCTGCAGCCCGCCACCCACAGTACCACGCGGAGCCCGTCGCCGTTGAGCATGTCATCCTTTGTTATATTATGATATCTCACATTGATTTCCTTTCCGCAATCTCCGCCATCTTGGCGTCGTTCAGCCTGGTGTCGCCGTGCACCCGTGAATAGGACAGATAGCCGTTCATGCGGTCGATCTTGGTCAGGTTGCGGCTGCCGCACTTGGGGCACACGTCCATTTCCAGTTCCTGATGCCCGCAGTCGTCACAGTAGGCAAGGGAAAGGTTGACGCCCTCATAAAATCCCATATCCATGGCCCGGTGGATCAGCGTCTTGATCGCCGTAACATTATAATCAATAGGGTACTTCACATACTGGATCTTGCCGCCGTTGCAGAGATTCCAGAAACGCTCTTCCTTGTCCTGCTTCTCGATGGGCGTGATATCCTCGCTCACATGGCAGTGGAAACTGTTGCTCACATACTGCCTGTCGGAAACGCCCTCCACGATACCGTATTTATTCCGGAACTGGGTGACCTGCACGCCGCAGAGGTTCTCCGCCGGGGTGCCGTAAATGGCGTAAAGGTTCCCGTCCGCCTCCTTGAACTCATTCACCCGGGCGTTGATATATTCCATGACCTCCAGGGCGAAGGCGCCGTCCTCCACCAGGGATTTCCCGTTGTAAAGTTCCTGCAGTTCGTTCAATGCCGTAATGCCGAAGCTTGCGGTGGCGGATCGCAGCAGCGGCTTGATCTTGTCATGCAGTCCCAGGTTTCCTCCCAGGAAACCGCCCTCGCAGTATGCCAGCGGGTTGGTGGACGCCCTCATCTCGCCAAGGTAGGCGTAAGTGCGGATGTGAAGCTGACGGATCAGGTTCAAATAATAGTCCAGCACCTCATAAAAATCCCGGCTCTCCTTCCGTGCCTTTGCCAGGATCATGGGCAGATGCAGGGATACCGCGCCGATGTTAAAGCGTCCCACAAACACGGGCTTGTCTTGGTCGTCAGCGGGATGCATGCCGCCCCTCTCATACCAAGGCGAGAGAAATGCACGGCATCCCATGGGGGAAATGATCCGCCCGTACTTCTTATAGATGCTTGCCACATAGCCCTTTCCCGTCAGGCTCAGCCAGTCGGGATACATGGTCTTTGCAGAACACTCCACGCCCGCCTCAAACACGTCCTCAAGGGGCTTTCCGGGGCCGTGCAGGTTCTCGTCGTAGAGGAACACGATCTTGGGGAACAGCACGGGCTTCTTGCAGTCTTTCTTGCCCTGGCCGTTCTTCCTCACTTTCAGCATGGTGATGGTGGCAAGCTTCGCAAATTTTCCGGTTCCGGTTCCCGCCGTCACGGTGATAAAAGGATAATCGCCCCGGCTGCTTCCCACGGTGTTGAATTTATATTCCCAGCCCTGGAATCCCTGCTCGTATTCCCTGACCACATCCGCGTAGGCTTCCTGTTGCGCCCGCTCATCGTCAATGCCCAGGCGCTTGTATTTTTCCAGATATTTTTGATAAGATTTCTCCGCGTAAGGCTCCAGGATCAGATCCACGCTGGGCACGGTGAAACCGCCATACTGCTGGCTGGCCGCGCTGAGCACGATATCGCCGATGACATCAAAGGCCACGTCCAGGGACTTGGGCTCGTTATACCACACATTTCCCATCTCAAACCCGCCGCTCAACACATTCTGCACGTCAAAAAGGCAGCAGTTCATGGTGTCCCTCCTGGCCGACATGTCATGGATGTAGATATAGCCGTCGCGGCATGCCTGGATCTCCTCGGTGGTCAGGAAGAATTTCTGGTACAGTTCCTTGTTCAGCTGATTAAAGATCAGGCTCCTCTTGGTGGCCACCAGGGCGGAGTCCGTGTTGGCGTTTTCCTTGTCGCCTATGTACATGATGGACTGGCTCTTTTTATAGACGTCATCCAGCATACGCACAAAATCCTGCTTATAATTGCGGTAGTCTCGGTAACTCTTTGCCACAATGGGCTTGACCTGCTCCAGGGCGCTCTCCACGATATTGTGCATCACGGGAATGGGGATCCGGTCCACATCCATCTCATTCACCTTGTCGATGACATACTGACAGATGTGTCGTTCTTCCTCCTGGGTAAATTTCGTCAGCGCCCTGTACGCGCTCTTTCCCACCGCGTTGATCACCTTCTGGACGTTGAAAGCCTCCGTGCTGCCGTCCTTCTTGATCACATAGACGTCCTTTTCCGGCTGGAACTCCCCGCTATAGTCCGCATTTTCCATTGTTGTCTGATCAAAGATACTGCTCATTTATTCCATTCCCTTCTTTGAAACTCGCTTGAAAACGCAATATTTAGGGTTTCCCCACAATATTCTCCCATATATTGTACCCATTACAGTATAAGGAAGTTTCCCCCTCTTGTCAATTCGGCATCTATTATAAAAATAAACAAAAAAGGCATCTGATTTTTAGATACCTTTTCCATTGTTCAATCCGTCTGTAATTCTGATCGTTTCCACGATATCCGTCAGCCACCTGCTGTACTGCTCCTTGACGGAAGCCGGACTGACCACCACCGCTTCCCGTCCGATGCCCGCCAGCCACCCGAAAAACTGGCCGCTGACCGCCACCTTTACCCTGGCGCGGAAAATGCGGTCCGTCATGGGGCGGATATCGGCGTCCCTGCCAAACCGGTCCAGCACCACGCCGATCAGCCTGTTGGGAAACTGCAGCGTCACGCTCTCCTCATCCCCGCTGTACATGCCGAATGTCTGGTTGGTATAAGCCGCCGGATCCACTTTGGAGAACTGTTCCATGCCCTCCCGCTTCTGCTCCAGCACCTCCGTCTTTCCCATCTTGTCCACACGGAAATGCTTCATGACGCCGTCCGCGCTGTCAAAGGCAGCCAGGTAATAATTCTCCTCCCGCCAGATCAGCGCCCAGGGGCTTACCGTCCTTTCCGCGTTGACCCTGGGAACCAGCTGTTTCCTCAGATTCCAGTCCAGGTACTGAAAATGAATCTGTTTATTCTCCTGGATGGCTCTGTGTATGTTATCCACATTGTAGTAGATGCTCTCGTTCTCCGTCTTGATCCTGCCCGCCACGAACACCTGCCGCTGCAGCTTTCCGGCGTCGTATTTTCCCGCCATCTGCTCCAGCTTCCTGATCAGGCTCCGGGATTTCCGGGTGGTGATGAACCGGGAGGACTGCACCGCGTCCACCAGCAGCTTCAACTCCGCCAGTTCAAACTCCCGGCCAGCCATATAATAGCCGCCGCCCAGCCTGCTGTGCACCTGTATGATGTCATATCCAAACTCGCAGAGTTTATCGATATCGTCGTAGATGCTCTTTCGTTCCGAGTGGATCCCATTGGTATCCAGGTAGGCAATGATTTCTGCGGTACTGGCGGGATGATTCTCATCCGTGGTTTCTGACAGGAACTTTATGATATATAAGAGTTTTAATTTCTGTCCCACTGATTTTGCCATATTTTAAAAACCCCCAGAATCCATGGATAACCGCCCGGCCTCACGACCGGAACGAAGTCGCAATGTCACATACCATGTGCAGGTTCGTGATCTCATGATCGGGTACCCACGGCGTATCGTTTGTTCTGTCCCCATGGCGATACCAACAGGTGGGAATCCCCATCTGGATACCACCCTTTATGTCGCTGGTGAGCGAATCCCCCACCACCAGTATTCTGGACTTGTCTTTCTCCGGGATCCGTTCCAGGCAATACTGAAAAAATCCTGTCTGGGGCTTCGGCACTCCCACCTCCTCGGAGATAAAGATACCGTCCATGATCTCTTCCAGCCCTGAAATCCTGTATTTACTGCACGCCACGGTGGACATACCGTTGGTGATCACATACTGGCCGACCCTGCCCTGCAGGAATCTGACCACCGCCAGACCGTCGTCCCTGAACCGGAACACGCTGCCCAGGGCTTCCTCGTATTTCCTGTGAAAGGCCTCCACGTCGACACCCTCAATCCCATATGCATGAAAGAGCGCAGCGAAACGCCCGGTCAGCAGTTCTTCCCTGGTAATCTTGCCAAGTTCCAGACGCTTCCAGTAGTCGTCATTGATCCGGGAATAACATGCGATCTGCTCCTCCGTGATCTCCCGCCCGATAGCCTGGAAGCATTTTTTCAGGGCATATTCCTGGGAATAGGGAAAATCCAGGAGCGTATCGTCCAGATCCCATAATATCGTGGTATAAGGGCCGCCCATGCCTTACGCCTTGCCCGCGCTTTCTGCGGCCTCCGTCCCGGAAACCTTTGCGGCATTCTTTTTCTTGGCCATGGTGATGCCGATGGCAACAGCCGCGCCTGCAACCACGCAGATCACAAGGAACTGGATGAAATAAATCAGAAAAGAGTTAATGAAACCTACCATGATAATGCATCTCCTTTTATTTCTCGTTGGAAATCATTCCTGTTTTCCACCTTTTAGTATACCAATCCCGACATTTTCCGTCAAGCCTGTTATCGGCTGAAAATGTCTTATTATAAGTAACAGTTCAGCGACCTGTCTGAACTGTTACTATTATAATACTACACTTTCACACATTTACGCTCCAGAAGCATCTTCCTGATTCTTTCAGCTCCCTTTTTTGTATCTGCAATAATTTCATCCGGTGTCATCTGAATATGCCTTAAAGAATTATATTCCCGAATCTTCCTGATGTCATCAACATCAAATCTTTCACTTATTACCGGCTCACTCATCATCATCACCTTCTTCCAGTAAAACAGATGGCGGGTAAATCAGCAGATCCTTATACCCCTCAAGGGTCGTAATTACTTTTACGCCTTTCACCGTCTTTACATTAACAATATGCCTGAAATTCCATGAAATAATAACATCGCATCCTGCAATAATTGCAGCAGCTATGTGCTGGCAATCATCAAAACTCTTTTTCTTCAATATACCAAAATCTATAAATTTTTCAGCAAGTTTGATGGTGTTGGTATCCGTTTCCACCTCATGGTATTCAATCTGGCTCAGATAGTCCAAAAGAATATTTAACTTTTCTTCGCCACACCTGTCAATTTCCCTAAAAACAATATCGGATACATAAACTTCATAGACACCTTTCTTAAATAATTCCCAAAGTGCCAACGTATCCTGCATTTTTTCTGGAGTATCCTCCTGATACAGATAACTCACCACCGAAGTATCCAAATATACTTTCAACCTTTTCATCCAACACCTCCGTTCTGCTTATAAATGACTCCAGAAGTTGACACAATGTCCTTCTGTGTCAACATTATACCGTTTTGCCATGAGAAGTACAACAAAGATTTTTGCGCTTATGAATATGGAATCCCCGACCCTTTATAGACAGCCAGCACCCTGTCATACCATTCATCATGGTAAGCCACCTGGCATCCCTCGCAAAGCATGTTGACCTCCTCGGCCACACTCTGTGCCAACTCTTCATTTGCACAGTGCTCAAACACGATTTTTTGCAGAAGTCCCCTATGATAATCAAGATTGGAACGAACAGAATCAGGAAAGTTTTCCGGGGTCTTGCGCGCATCGATCGCTCGTTTCACCCTGTCATATTCTTCCCGATACTTCCCTGCCTTACGCCCCTTCAGCAGTTCCTCCATTCCTGCCCCACCTGGTTTCCCAAACACATCATACCTGTCAAGACACGTTCTGAGGCGATACCAAAGCCCGGCTGCCGTTTCCCCAATCGGCTCAAACCCATTCGTTGCCAAATATTCATCCAATAAATCAAAAAAGAGCCACAGCGCTTTCTCATCATCCGGCTCATACATAGAAATGATATAATAACCCCTTGCATCATGCATTCCATATTTTGTCTGCACAAAATCATGAAAACGCCCAGGCAGGATACAGTGGTCATTGCTCAATCCATGCGCATACAAAGCCGCCCTGTAACCATCCAAAAAGTTAGTAAGCCTCTGAAAAGAATTGGCCGCCAGATACATACCGGGACGGGCTCTGAGCCTGTTCAGCAAATCCCGTTCCACCCCCGATATATCCCTGATCTCCCCATCACTACTCATAACTCCCCTCCTATAGACAGAAGTTAATGCCCCGCTGCACGCAGTGGGGTATTGACCCTCGCGGCATTCGCCAAGTCAGCTATGCTGACTTGGCTCATTGCTCGCAGGAATAAACTATCTTTTCACAACTTGCAGGTAAACAGGAGCCGGGACAACAGGGGTATTCTCTGTGGCGTGAGCGAGATGTGGAGAGGAGACTCCGGCGATGCCCGTCCAATGGCGGGCATCACCGTGCATGAGGCTCCTCGGAACGCCTATCGAGCCGTCACAGAAAATACCCCTGTTGCCCCGGCTCCGTCCCTTTACCCGCTATGCATCCCCCAGCCCCCACTCCCCGGTTTCCATAAAGCATTCCGCCTGTCTATACGCCTCCCCTATGATCCCCTTGTCATACCCCATCAACTCCAGAAGCCGGATGGCGTTCCTGGTGTCGGCCCTGCCCACCTGCAGCTTATAGTCGAACATCACGTCGCCGTCCCGCACTTCCTCCGAGAAGTGATAATTGTCATATTCCTCCTCCAGCAGCCGGGTCAGTTCGATATCGTGGGTGGCCGCAAAGCAGAGCGTCCGGGACATGCGCAGGCTCTTTAAGATCTGGGTGGATGCGGCAATCCGCTCCACCGTGTTGGTGCCCCGCAGCACCTCGTCCACAAAGCACAGCACCCTGCCGCCCTCTTTCACCGCGTCCAGGATCCTTTTCAGCGCCTTGATCTCCACCATATAATAACTCTCTCCCGATACCAGGTCGTCCCGCAGCGCCATGGAAGAATAGACCTGATAAAAGGCGCTGTGGAAGCTTTCCGCCGCACAGGTGTGTATGGTCTGGGCAAAAACGGCGTTGACAGCCACTGTCTTTAAAAAGGTGGATTTCCCGGAAGCGTTGGAGCCGGTCAGCAGCACGCCCCTCTGCGCCCTGATGCCGTTCTTCACAGGCCGGGAAAGCAGCGGGTGATACCCCTCCTCCATGGAGAGGCCGTTTTCCTCCCCGAACACAGGCAGACAGTACCCCTCTGTCAGGGAATCACGGAAAAGTCCTACGGCAATGGCAGTCTCCAGGAATCCCACAATGCCGATCAGCGCGTCCACGTCCTCGATATGTCCCCGCAGATGTTTCAGCATAGTATTGAATTTCAGCAGATCTACATGGAAGATCATCCTGACATAATCCAAAAGGGTCTCCAGAATGTTTCCGCTGGACTGTCCCCTGCCCGGGTCCATGACCCAGAAAGAATTCCGCCGCATGGACTGCATGGCTTTTCGGTGGAGGCGGAGTTTCTCCCACTCTTTCCCGCACACGGGCGCCTGCACCTTTTCCAGTTCGCCGCAGACATCCAGCAGCCGCATGATATACGCAAAGCTGGTGATATAGGGATCGATATCGCCCTTTTCTTTAAAGTAAGTGATGATATTATAGACCGCCAGCGCCACCAGCCCCATGATCCCCATGGGGAAATTGATCCAGAGCATGGCAGCAAAAGGAAGAAACAGGAAATCCTGAATCAGGCTTTTCCGGTTGGAACGGTCTCCCAGATAATCCAGATTGTCCAGATAATCATACAGGGAAAACTTCCCCGTATGTCCCAGATTGTTCATCTGAAGCTGCACTTTTACCCTCTCGTCGGGATGTTCGGCGAAAAACTGCACCACATCCTCCAGATGCAGCAGTTCCCCCTCCTCCTGGCGCAGGGTTCTGAGCGCATAGTACAGGTACTCCTCCCCCGACGCGGAAAGAGTGTAATTCATTCGTTTGAAAATCTCATCCATCCCCAGGTCGTTCCAGGTGATATCATCCAGCTGACCCGGGGAGGGATGGCGCAGGAAATAGCTTCCGATCCTGACGAAACGCTCCGGCGCGTATTCTTTTTCAATCAGCCTGCCGCCGTCCTCGTAGAGGGAGCGCATGAACTTCTTCTCCGCCTTTTTCGTGCGGTACGCATCCAGAAGGAAAAGCGCAAGAGCCACCGCCGCAGCCGTCAGGATCAAAAGCATTACATTTCCCATAAAA
This sequence comes from Blautia sp., assembly GCA_023667395.1. Lineage (GTDB taxonomy): Bacteria > Bacillota > Clostridia > Lachnospirales > Lachnospiraceae > Acetatifactor. Next base: position 568,453 of record JAMPAC010000001.1, read on the forward strand.
ATATCTCCATTCCGTTCCGAAACTGCTTTATGCCACCAAGAAGAACTTGATCAGGAAAATCGCCGACAGCACATAAGTCAGTACGGAAACATCCTTTGCCTTACCGGTAAACAGCTTGATCACGGTGTAAACGATGAGGCCAAGGCCGATAGCGTGTCCAATGGAACCGGATACGGGCATTGCGATCAGCATCAGCGCTACGGGCGCCGCCTGGCTGAGATCGCCGAAATCCACATTCTTCAGACCCGTTACCATGAGCACGCCCACATAGATCAGCGCGGAAGAGGTAGCCGCCGCAGGAATGATCGCCGCAATGGGCGCCAGGAACATGCAGGCCAGGAACAGGATACCCGTGGTCAACGCGGTAAGGCCGGTGCGTCCTCCTGCCTCCACGCCGGAAGCGGACTCCACAAAGGTGGTCACGGTGGAAGTACCTGTCAGGGAACCAGCGACCGTACCAACTGCGTCTGCAAACAATGCTTCCTTCATCTGAGGCATCTTGCCGTTCTTGTCCAGCATGCCCGCGCGGCTTGCAGTACCTACCAGGGTTCCGATGGTATCGAACATATCAATGATGCAGAATGTAACCACCAGGGTGATCACGGTAAACCAGCCGATCTCCATGAGACCGCCAAAGTTCAGTTTGAAAAGCGTGGTCTCCGCCATATCCTTGAAAGGAGGGAGGAAAGACGCGGTGCTTAAACTTGCGAAAGGATTGACTCCCAGGAAGATTGCCTCGCCCGCCCAGTAGATCACACTGGCTGCCAGCATACCCAGGATAACGGCCGCCTTGACACCTTTCTGTGCCAGAACGATGATCACGAAAAGTCCCACGAACATGGTCACAACAGTAAGCACCATGGTACCGTACCCGCTTCCCATGTTGGTCTGCGCAAGGCTGGGGGTCAGCGCGCCGAAGAAATCACGCATTGCGTAGAACGGTCCGCCGGTCTCGGAATAGACGCCCGCGTTGGAGCCCAGGCCGATGTTCATCAGCATCAGACCGATGGCAGGCGCGATACCCAGCCGGACACCCAGAGGAATGGCGTCCACGATCTTCTCCCTCACATTCAGCACGGAAAGCACCACAAACACCAGACCCTCGATCAGGATAAGGCACAGCGCCGCCTGGAATGACGCCAGGTAGGTCATGCCGGTGATACTCACGATATTGGCAACCACCACGGCAAAAAAGCTGTTCAGGCCCATGCCGGGAGCCATGGCAAAGGGCTTGTTGGCTCCGAAAGCCATAACCAGCATACCGACTGTTGACGCGATACAGGTGGCAAGGAACACGCCGTTCCAAAGGGGCGATCCCGCGTCAAAATTGGTCAGCAGGTTGGGGTTCAGCGCGATAATGTAGGCCATTGTCATAAAGGTTGTCAGCCCGGCAATGATCTCTGTTTTCACACTGGTCTTGTTTTCTTTCAGCTTAAAGACTTTCTCTAACATGTTTCCCTCCTATTCCAGTTCCGTCTCTCCACTTCAACGCCCTTGGTCTGAAAGGAATTTTCATCTGCAAAAAACGCAGCTGAAAATTTCTTTCGGGCGTTTCCGTTCCGAGACTGTTTTTCAATTGCCGTTTACGGCAATTTGTTCCGGTCTCTACACTTCAACGCCCTTTGCGGGGGAGCAATTTTCATCTGCCCAAACCGCAGCTGAAAATTCTCCCGGGCGTTTCCGTTTCGAGACTGTTACTATGTACTCTATTGTTCAAGCGTTGATCAGGCGCTTTACAATCTCATCACATTTCGCATATATGCTCTCCACGCTGTCGCCTATGTTGAACTCGCCGTTGCGGTAGAGGATCTTTCCGTTAATCATGGTCATGCACACGTTGGACTTGCTGCCGCTGTACACCAGATTCTTGGGGATATTGTGGATGGGCTGCATGTTGGGCTGGTGCAGGTCGATCATGATGATGTCGGCATATTTGCCCTTTGCCAGCACATCCGCTTTTGACAGGTGCATGGCCCTGGCGCCCTGGACGGTTGCCATGCGGAGCACCTTCATGGCATCCGGGCTTGAGGCGTCGCCCTCCCTGACCCTGCTCAACCCTGCCACCAGGAACATCTCCCGGAACATATCCAGGCAATTGTTGCTGGCGGGACCGTCCGTACCGATGGCAACGGGAATCTTCCTGCGTTGAAAATCCGCAATGGGGGCAATGCCGCTGGCCAGCTTCAGGTTCGACGCGGGGTTGGTGATCACATACATCCTGCGCCTGCGGAGCACTTCCATATCGCTGTCGTTGACGTGGACGCAGTGATATCCGCCGCCGCCAAATTCAAACACTCCCATAGTGTCCAGGAACATTACCGGCGTCATGCCGTATCTGCCCCTGCACTCCTCCACCTCTTTGGCGGTCTCGGCAAGATGCGTGTATACCGGCGCACGATACTCGTGGGCAAGCTTGGCTATATTATAGATCAGTTCCTTGGAACAGGTATATTCTGCATGGAACCCCAGCTGGTAGCTGATCAGGGAATTTTTCTTATTCCATTTCAAATACTCCTCCTCCAGCTGCTCTATGGAGGAACTGAAATTATTCAGGCCGCTGGTGAGCACGCACCGCATCCCCATATCCAGACAGGCCTCCGCAATGGTATCCGGGGTAAGGTACATCTCAAATATGGACGTGATGCCTGCAGTCAGGTATTCCAGGATCGCCAGCCGGGTGAGATGGTAGATATCCTCGCCGGAAAGCTTTGCCTCCAGGGGAAACACCTTTTCATTCAACCATTTGTCAAGGGGCACATCATCCGCGTAGGAGCGCAGGAAAGTCATGGCGGAATGGGTATGGGCGTCCTTGAATCCCGGCATCAGCAAGTTGTCCTTGCAGTCGATCTCAATATCCCACTGGATCCTTGGCAGATCCTTTGCCCATTCCCCTGCCAGTTCCTCCTGGGACGCGATATACGCAATCTTCTCATTTTTAACCCATATTTCCCCGCGAAACACAGGCTTACCCTTTTCCATCGTCAGTATCCGGGCGTTATATAATCTTATTTTCATTGAATCGATTCTCCTCCGAATCCGAACGGGAGCAGTTCTTTCAGGCCAAACTCCCTGTAATCAGTCACGCTCCTGGCAATGAGCAGCGTCGTATCCTCCGTCCCGAATTCCTGCAGCACCTGCCTGCAGATTCCGCAGGGATAGGCATAGTCCACAGGTTCTGCGCCCTCCAGCCCTCCCGCTACCGCCAGCGCCTTTATCCTGCGCTTTCCGTCGCTGACCGCCTTGAAGACCGCCGTCCGCTCCGCGCAGTTGGTGGCGCCGTAGGAGGCATTCTCAATGTTGCCGCCCTGGTAGAGGCTTCCATCCTCCGTAAGCAGCGCCGCTCCCACCAGATAATGGGAATAGGGGGCGTATGCCATCCGGCGTGCCTCCAGGGCTTTTTGGATCAGTTCCTGCTTCTCCCGGTCACTCATCCTGCCTGTCATTTCACTCCTTTCCGAAACCCGAAAAATGGCCTGGTTTCTCCTTGGCCGTGTTATCCGCTGCCTTATAGAAACGCCATGCCTTTTACAACCTCCGTCACCAGCTTTTTGAAGTTCGGGGCCGCCAGATCCGCCGCCTCCTGCACCTCCTCGTGGGTCAGGGGGCTGTCCGTCATGCCAGCGGCCAGATTGCTGATACAGGAGATGCCGCAGATCCGCATGCCCATATGGTTGGCGGCTATGGCCTCCACCACCGTGCTCATGCCTACCGCGTCCACGCCCATCCCCCGGAGCATCCTGATCTCCGCCGGAGACTCGAAAGAGGGGCCCGTCAGCTGCGCATAGACGCCCTGCTGCAGGAAAATATGGTTCTCTTTCGCCGTCTTTACGATCAGATCCTGCAGTTCTCCGTCATACACATGGCTCATATCGGGGAAGCGCACCCCCAGTTCATCAATATTTTCACCGATCAGGGGATTAGGCGCAAAGACGGCGACCTGATCCTTTATCATCATCAGATCCCCCGCGTGGAAAGAAGGATTGACGCCTCCCGCAGCATTGGTCAGGAACAGGATCTCAGCCCCCATCAGCTTCATCAGCCGGATGGGAAGCACCACATCGCTGATGGGATATCCCTCGTAATAATGCACCCTGCCTTTCATGCAGACCACGGGAACCCCGCCCACGGTTCCGAAGATGAACCTGCCCGCATGTCCGGGCACCGTGGATACGGGAAATCCCGCTATCTCACTGTAGGGAATCTCTGCGGCAACTTCGATCTGCTCCGCGTAATCGCCCAGTCCCGAGCCCAGCACAATGGCGGCTTTTGGCTGAAAATCCGTCTTTTTCCTTACGTCCTCATAACAGTTCAGCAGTTTTTCATAGACCTTGTTCATAAGCGTGCCCTCCCTGTTTCAGTACTGTCACTATATAGAGACAAACCCATTATACAAAAAAACATATTAAAAAGCAAACTATTTGTTTTATGGGAAATAATATGGTACTATATGTAGTAACCAAAATATGAACGCAAGGATCATGAACACTTTATGAAGAAGATACAAAATACATTTTTGAAACATATCGATTCACAAAAACTGCTGACCGTCTGCTTTTTTGCCCTGTACTTTATCCTGGGGCTCTCGCTTCTGTTCCGGCAGCCTTTCGGCGACCCGCCGGATGAATTCAACCGTTACCTGATTCCCCAGTATATCGCGGAGCATGGCACGCTTCCCAACGGCTTTGACGAGTCCATCCGCATTCCGGGTTACGGCTTTTCCTACGCGTTCCAGCCCATCCTGCCCTATATGGTCCAGGGCTATTCCATGCAGCTGGCGAACTGTTTTACCCAGGATCCTGATTTCCTGCTCTACACTGCCCGTATGGTGGATTTTATTTTTGGTCTGGTCATGGCTGTGTTCCTCCTGCTGCTTGGCAGGAAGTGGTTCCGGAACCGGGCGCTTCAGTGGCTCTTCTGTTTCCTCACCATGTTCCTGCCCCAGAGTTTCTTCCTGCATACCTATGTCAACACCGACTCCTGCTGCATGATGTCCATTGCCATCATGCTCTATGGTCTGACATGCTGCCTGCAGGATCGTTTCCGTTACCGTTCCTGCCTGATCATGTCCATCGGCATCATACTGTGCGCCCTGTCCTATTACAATGCCTATGGCTTTATCTTAAGCTGCATTCTGCTCTTTACCGCACATTTCCTGTCCTCACAGGGCGGCCGCATCCGCCTGGACTGGAAGCCATTCCTGAAAAAGGGGCTCTTCATCAGCGCCCTTGTGCTGCTGGGAATCGGCTGGTGGTTTATCAGAAGTTATATCCTTTACGACGGGGATTTCCTGGGACTTCGCACCAGAAACCTCTGCGGCGAACTTTATTGTGATGAAGATATGAGAGCGGATGTGCGTACCACAGGCCGGTCCATGGGTTATACCATGCTTTCCATGTTGTTTCGATCCGACTTTCTTGTTCTGTCCTTTAACAGTTTTATCTGTATGTATGGTCCCATGTTTGTCACTACTGCACTGTGGATTTACCGTTTTTATAAGTTTCTGTTCCTCGTTGGGATCCTGGGAAGCATACTGCCCTTGTCACATACGGGACAGAAATGGAACGGGATCAATTTTTCAGATCGTACCGCACTGAACAGGTTTTTTCATGCTAACATGATTTCCTGCATCCTGATCCCTTTTGTATTGAGCGTCGTCTATTCTTACAATACCGATTATCAGCCCCAGGGACGTTATTTAATGCCCGCGCTGATCCCGCTCTGCTATTACTGCGTCCGGGGTCTGGAAAAGGCGGTACGCATCCTCCCCGTCCTGACCGGAAAGCTGAAAAAGCCCGTGAGCGAAACCGGATCCGGCTGTCTGCTCACAGGCCTGTGTGTGTTCCTTATCCTGCTGATCGTCCTTTGCGCTTTCATCACCGTGTATGGGTACGCGTTCCCCTACTACGCCGAACTGCAGGTCAGATGATGATACATACCATGCCGCCATTGCTGTCGTTTACGATCTTCTGCATGGTATCCTGCAGTTTTATCTGGCTCTCCTCACCGATCACCGCCACTTTTGCAGTAATTCCGTCATTTACCAGCTGTTCGATGGTCTTTCCGAAAATATTGGTGTCCCAGATACCGTTCTCCTTATCCGTCTGGTCGATGTAACTAATCAGGTCGTCAGCCTGTTCCTGGGTTCCCACAATGGGCGCGATCTCCGTCTCGATGTTGGCCCGGATCATATGGATGGAGGGGCTGGAAGCCCTGATCTTCACGCCAAATTTATTGCCGTGCTTGATCAGTTCCGGCTTCTCCAGGATAATCTCGTCCCGATCCGGCGTCACCACGCCGTAACCTTTCATTCGAACCATATTCACCGCATCCAGGACTTTCGAGTACTCATGCTTCATGGCCGCAAAGTTCTTCAGCTTGCTGATCAGCTGGTATTCATCCGCGATAGGCTCTCCCACCATCTCCGTCAGCATCTCGTAGTAATAGGATTCCTCCACATCCAGCTGCACCCTGATCACGCCGTCGGAAAGCCGCACGGCATCCGTCTTGCAGCGTTTTATGTACTCGCTCTCCATATCGATTGGCTTCTCAAGGACATTGCGGATGGTGCTGTAGTCTTTCATCAAAAGCTTCACCTGCTCGATGATATCCTGCTTCATCCGGTTGTCGTTGGCGAGCATCTCCACCCACTTGGGCATGTAAAACTCAATGGAGGAAATGGGAAATTCATAGAGCACTTTCTCCAGCAGCATGTTGATATCGTCCTTTTTCAGCTGTTCGCAGTTCACCGTGACGACGGCCACGCCGTACTTCTCGCCGATCTCCGCCGCCACCGCCTTCGCTTCCTCCGAATAGGGTTTCTGGCTGTTCACCAGCACCAGGAACGGCTTGTGAAGCTTCTTTAAGGCCAGTATGGTCTTCTCCTCCGCCTCCAGGTAATTGTTCCTGGGAAGTTCTCCGAAACTTCCGTCCGTGGTGATCACCAGGCCTATAGTGGAGTGGTCGTTCATGACCTTATCCGTGCCGATCTCCGCCGCCTGGGTGAAAGGGATCTCATAGTCGAACCATGGCGTCTTCACCATGCGTTCCACATCCTCCTCCATATGCCCGGCGGCGCCCTCCACCATATACCCCACGCAGTCAATAAGGCGCACCGAGACCGGTATGTCACCGCTCAAAACCACTTTCGCCGCCTCATTGGGAATGAACTTGGGCTCCGTGGTGGTGATGGTCCTGCCGCCCGCACTCTGGGGCAGTTCATCCTGCGCCCGCACTTTTGCGTGCTCATCCTCCATCACGGGAAGCACAAGTTCCTCCATAAAACGTTTGATAAAAGTAGATTTTCCGGTGCGCACCGGTCCCAGTACGCCTATGTAGATTTCTCCTCCGGTTCTTTTTTGTATATCACGATAGAGATCGTATGTATTCGATGCATGATCCATAGGGAACCCCTCCTAACATATTCTGCTATATGTATATGAGAGGGGGCATGAAAACATTACTCTTTCTTATCCGCGCCGTTCTCCATGCTGTCTTCCAGCTTCTTCAGGGTGCGGGAGGCAAACTCTTTGCCGCCCATGCCGAAAGCGATCGCGAATGCCACCGCCAGGGCAGCCAGTACCAGCTTAAATGTGGTGTTGACGATCTCTTCTGCAATACCAAGCTGGCTCAGTACCATAAATACGCCCACCGTCAGGATTGCGCACTTCGCGATCAGCCCGTAAGCCACATGGCCGCGTTTCACCAGCGCCCTGGAAGCTGCGGAACCTGCCACAAAGCAGATCGCCAGGATCAGTACCGCGCTTAAGACTGCAGGCATGTACCCGATCACAGCGGCGCCGATATCAGTCAGCACTTCCAGCTTAAGGACATTGACGCCCTCTACCACAAAGAAGATCACTACCACCACGTTGACCACAGTACCTGCAAATTTGGACAGTTCAAATTTAGCATTCTTCTCCTCATCCAGCAGTTTGGACAGCTTTTCGTCCAGCCCGGCGGAAGCGATCAGGCGCGTCACGATCTGGCTCACAAACTTGCCGATCATGCAGCCGATCACAATGATCACCAGACCCACGAAAATGTTGGGGATGAAACTGAAGATCATATCCAGCATATGTACTGCGGGAGTGGAGATCACGCTGATGTTCAGCACATCCAGCGCCATCACGATCATGGGGATCAGGATCAGCACATACACGATGTATGCCAGCGTGCCGGAAAGCTTCGCGCTGCTGGGAACCTCAACGCCCGCTTTCTCCTGCAGCTTATCCACGTTCAGCTTGTTAAACACGGGGATCAGAAGCTGACGCACCAGCTTTGCCACGAAGCAGCCCACCATCAGCACGATCACAGCCGCCACGATATTGGGAATATAGCCCCAGACCGTGTTCAGCAGCCCCGTGATGGGAGAGATCACTTCCCTCATGCCCAGCACGGAAAAGATGCCGGGAACAAAGAGCAGGAATACCAGCAGATGAACCAGCTTTCCTATGAACTCCTTGGTGCTTCCGCCTTTGCCATCACCGTCTGCGGAGTCCAGCTTGTCAAAGAACTCACCTACCTTGCCCTTGCCGAGCAGTTTCAGTACCAGCGATCTTACGATGGCCGCCACCACAAACGCAGCCACCAGGATCAGTGCGGCTGCGATCACGGACCATACGCCGTTGCCGATGGCAGCCAGAAAAGAATCAATAAAACCCATATGCTTCCTCCTCTTGATTTTTTATAAAATTTTAACATATATGGGATAATACCGCAACAAATCTTTTTCTATTTCAACAAATTTTTCTGGCGGGTCAGCGACTCTCAGGGGCAAAAACTTCACGGTAATACGTCTGCACATCCATGTCCTGCATAAAAGCCCTCAGCTGTACCATGTCATCATAAATTCCGGATTCATACAGCCGTTCCAGATCGATATCCCGCATAAACGTACTGCCAGTCGCAGACAGCCCCATCAATATCTGCGATACTGTGAGCATGGACATCTTCTCATTCTTCGATGCCGCACGGATGGCATCATTATAATACTTCAGCACTTCATCCGCATCATCCGTATGGGAAAAGCTTCCGATGGTTACGGATACCAGGCTGGGATGTTTTTCAATAAAACCGTCAAGCGACTCCACAGAACGACAGAATAAGGTTTCAAGGCTGTCCGCCTGTTCCAGGTCATCCAGATCTATTGCCTGGCTCATATCCATAAAATCAAGCCACAGGTTCTTCAACTCCAGTCCCTCCAGGGCATCCGCCAGATCAATGTAGTTTCCAAAGTTAAGGATCGCCAGGGTTTCAAGCGCTCCGGCCTCCTTGATATTTCCAAGCGCCCTGTTGATGGCCGACCCTTCCATGCGTAAGTACCCGCAAAAATAACGCAGCTTTGGCAGATGTCCCCACAGATCCGACAGTGTGGAACTCCCTATGTCCGCAGCTACGATCGACAATTCCCGCAGGGAAGAAAGCGCCTGCAGACTGGAAGCTTTCTTCAGATCGCAGGCTGTGAGATAAAGTTCCCGCAGACAGGGAAATTCCTCCACTCCGGCCAGATTTACCTTCACATTGCCCAGCGAGAGGGAACACAGACAGGGAAGTCCCGCAAGCGCCTCCAGATTGTCCACCTGTGCGGATGTCCCTTTTAGCAAGCTGAATTGGGGGCAAAATATCACCAGGGTCTTTAAATCTTTATAATCCAAAAGATCCTCACAGTCAAACGTCTCCCCCTCCCCAACACAGATCACGGCATCTTCTATTCCCCGTTTAAAATCAGTCGTTATGTCGATTTCTCTCCTCAGGTATGCCACTTCGTTCCGGGTTATGTATTCTGAAAAATCCATGCCCTCCGCAAATTCGATCTCCCTGTGGGAGTCCGTCGGCTGTAAAAGATCCTGAAGTTCCCCAGGAATCGTCACCCCGAAGTCAACCTCCCTTAACTCCGGCAATTGGGCAAAAAGTTCCGAAAAATATTTATATCCCCTGCCCATATAGCCATTCGAATAATTCATGCCCTGCATCATCAGCGGCATGGACAGGCTTTTCAGATTCTTGCAGTCGGCTATAGCCTCCAGATGTTCAAACACATCGCTTTTCTGGTCAAAATCCAGGTTCAGTGTCTCAAGCCCTGTCAGATACCGCAGATCCTCCAGATTCACATATCCGCTGTACGCCAGATTGTAAGTCACCAGATCCAGGGAGACTGTCACATCCTTTTCCCAGCTTATCGTCAGTTCCTTTATGGAAGCTAGTTCCGCAGACGTGACCCGCTCATCCCAGTCCTTGCCCAGTTCTTCCCTCACACATCTTTCTACCAGAAAGTCTTCAAATTCAACCGCACGGCCATTTTTCCAGATCAGCACCCCGGCTGCAGCGGAAATCAAACAGATCGCCACAGCCAGGGATGCAAACAGTACCAGTTTTTTTCGTCCGCCCGCTTTCCCTCTTTGCTTTCCCTTTCTGTCTGCCCCGAGAGTCTCCCCATTCTCCGCCGGGACACCGGATGCCGCTACAGGCGCGCCGCACAGGCCGCAGAATTGATCCCCGGCGGCTATTTCGCCGCCGCATTGTGCACAATACATTTTCTGCCCTCCATGGTATTCTGGCAATACGGACTATTTTTTCAAGACCCGTCGGAAATTTTTCTTGCCGCGCTTTACAACAATGCCCTCTCCCGCGAACCGATCAGGCGTATAAAGGGTCTTACTATCCGTCACTTTCTCACCGTCCACGGTGACGCCGCCCTGCTCCACGGCGCGCCTCGCCTCGGAACGGGACGCGGTCAGCCCGGAACTGGCCAGTACCCCCAGGATATCAATGGTCCCGTTCAGGAAATCGCCATCCTGCAGTTCATAGGCGGGCATCTCTGCGGCATTTCCGCCTGTGAACAATGCCCTGGCGCTCTCCTGCGCTTTTACCGCTTCCTCCTCGCCATGGATCATTTTTGTCAGTTCAAAGGCCAGGATCTCTTTCGCCTGGTTCAGCTGGCTGCCCTCCCATTTATCCATCTCGTCGATCTGCTCTAAGGGCAGGAAAGTCAGCATGCGCAAGCATTTCAGCACATCCGCGTCGGCCACGTTCCGCCAGTACTGATAAAATTCAAAGGGGGAAGTCTTGTCCGGATCCAGCCACACGGCGCCCTTCTGGGTCTTTCCCATCTTCTTTCCCTCAGAATTCAGAAGCAGCGTAATGGTCATGGCATAGGCGTCCTTGCCCAGCTTCCTGCGGATCAGTTCCGTGCCCCCCAGCATGTTGCTCCACTGGTCGTCTCCGCCAAACTGCATGTTGCAGCCGTATTTTTCATACAGGCAGAGGAAATCGTAACTCTGCATGATCATGTAATTAAATTCCAGGAAACTCAGTCCCTTTTCCATACGCTGTTTGTAACACTCCGCAGTAAGCATACGGTTCACGGAGAAATGAGCGCCGATATCCCGGATAAATTCAATATAGTTCAGGTCGCGCAGCCAGTCCGCGTTGTTCACCATCAGGGCTTTGTCTTCTCCGAACTCAATAAAACGGCTCATCTGCTTCTTAAAACATTCACAGTTGTGGTCGATGGTCTCCGTTGTCATCATATTCCGCATGTCCGTGCGCCCGGAGGGGTCGCCGATCATGCCGGTGCCGCCGCCGATCAGGGCGATGGGCTTATTTCCCGCCATCTGCAGTCTCTTCATCAGGCAGAGCGCCATGAAGTGACCCACATGGAGGCTGTCCGCGGTGGGATCAAAGCCGATATAAAATACCGCTTTCCCGTTGTTGATCAACTCCTTAATCTCCTCCTCGTCGGTCAGCTGCGCCAACAGTCCTCTTGCCTTTAATTCATCAAATACTGTCATTTTATTTTCCGTACCTTTCCTGTAATTTGGGTATCCTGCCTTGAAACAAAGATATGGTATCATGAATGGGGGGATTTTTCAAGAACCTTGTGTATAATGGGCTTCTTCTCTCAGGCTTATGGCTCGTTCGCGCCCGTACCATGCCGATGCTTTAAAAATATGTATACTATGGTGTGGGATTTTTGTAATTGACTTTCGATGATATAATCACATTTGATCAATGAACTGTTGGGAGGTCCGTCTTTTGGTGAATACATGCGGATCATGTTATCCTCATCCAGATATTGTTCCAGGAACCTGAGATTTGCAATTCTGTTTTCTATATCTTTTTCATCATCGGGCTTTCCCTTGTAGAATGCGCTTTTCGCTAAGTAGTCGTCTGTGACCGGCCGCCTCTTATCCAGGATCCACGAAATAGTGTTTTTCTTGTTTTTAGGAATATCAATATCCGTCAAATACTGTAATCCTGTCAGATGGTAGAAATCACTCGCCTTAAAATCCAACCGGATTACATGTACGCGCCTGTTCACAGCATGAAATATATATGAAGTTGTATTAACGAGATGCTGAAAGCACATTGCACATTCCTGTATTTTGTCCACTGTTATTTCATCCTTTGTAAACAATAGAATTCACGCTTCGCGAGAATTCTATTGTCATGAATAATATAAATAAAGCCCCGCAAGTATCTCCTGCAGGGCTTTATAGTTCATTTCAACAACTTTCTTTCGCTTACGCTAGATGGATTATGGTAAGTTGCCACCTTTGTGAGCCTCCATGTTCACCGCACTCCATCACGGCTTGCACTTCATAGACGAAAGCATTTTAATGAGTCTGCTTCTCAAGAAGATTTCTTCTGATTTCACTATACAACATATAAAACAAAATGTCAATCATAATTTTTTATTTTCCAGATTTTTTTCATGAATGCCAGATCATCTTCCCAATCCTACGCCTTATTCATCATCAGTTTCGTCATGGCCTGGTTGAGACCATCTACTATCAGCGAGCTGACATCAATTTCGTCATGGCCTGGTTCAGGCCATCTACTGTCAGCTTGTACATAGGGAAAAGTTCCTTCACCGCGGTCTCCGCCTCCCGCCACGGAGCCCTGCCGGGCGCCATCTTAGGGTTCAGCCATACCACCTTTTTATATTTTTTCTTCACCAGCTTCAGCCACTCATACCCTGACAGGCCGCCGTTGGGTCCCCTGTAATTCCCGGTATCCGAGTACAGTTCCTCCGGCGCCATGGCGGCGTCCCCCACGATGATCACCTTGTAATCGCTGTCAATATTGCGGAACATCCACTCCGTGTCCACCCAGTCGCCGTTCTCGCATTCCGGGGTCTTGTACACCTTGCTGTAAATACAATTATGGAAATAATAAGTCTTCACATCCTTGTAATGATTGGACTTATGCACCGCCTGGAACAGGTCATTAAGCAGGCTGCTGAAAGGGATCATGGTTCCGCCGGAATCCATCAAAAGCAACAGTTTCACCGCATTCTTCCTGGGCTTCTGCATGACGATCTGCAGACAGCCGCCGTTGTTGCAGGTCTTATCCACGGTTCCGTTGATATCCAGTTCCGTCTCCGGGATATCCAGCCTGCTGGAAAACTGCCGCAGCTTGCGGAACGCCAGCTGGAACTGCCTGTTGTCCAGCACCCTGTCATCCCGAAAATCCCGGTATTTCCTGGCGCCCACAACGGAAAATGCAGACTGATACCCCGTCTGCCCGCCCACACGGACGCCGCCCACATTGCCGCCCATATTACCGAAAGAGGTCTTTCCCATGGTGCCAATCCAGAAGCTGCCCCCATTATGTTCCTCGTTCTGGTCTTTCAGCCTCTGCTTAAAGGTCTCCTCCACCTGCTCCTTGTCCACCTGGATATCCTCCATCTGGTTTAAGTGGGCGCGGGCCTCCTCATGGGCAAGTTCCAGCATATCCGACTTGTCCAGCCATCGGAGCATCTCTTTTCCCACTTCCGTCTCTTTCTGAGCCGGCCGGAAGCACTCGTCAAAGGCCATATCAAATTTATCAAAATCCGTCTCGCTCTTTACCAGGATCATCCGCGCCACATAGTAAAACCGGGTCAGGGAACTGCCGCACATCCCCTTATCCAGCGCCTCCTGAAAGGTCAGCCACTCTCCCAGCGTGACCCGCAGCCCCTTTTCGCGCAAAGCCTGAAAAAATTTTATAAACATCCCTAAACCTCCGGCAAAATCTGTTCGTTGAACTGAAAAGGATTCCCCAGACTGGGGGCAAACACCGATCTTCCGCTGATCCGGATCTCTTCCGTTCCCTCCGGGATGCTGACGCAATCCCCCATGCTCTTGCTGGGCAGATCATAGAGACCAAATACCTTTGCGCTCCCCTCGCCGATCAGGAAAGTCTTCTCCTCGCCGTTTTTCAGTTTCCCCAGCTTCCGGTATTTTTCTCCATAGATCATTACCTCTTTCTTATTTTCCATATCAAAGACGGCGCTGCTGGTAATATAGATCTTGACCGTCATGAGACAGGCCGCAATGGCCTTTTCCCGGTGGATCGTCAGTCTTCTCATTTACAAATCCCGCTCCCTGCGTCAACGCTCATTCATATCCCGATTCAGCGGATTCAAAGTTGATTTTCCCCGGTTTCATTTCCGAAGAGATCATTCCCATCCTGAATCCATTCTGCTGTCATGAAACTATTTTATAAGTTTCCCTTCTCCTGCCTCACCAGTTCCAGATCCTCGTCCTTTTTCACCACCGTGCCCACGAAAGGCAGTTCCGCTTTGATCCTGTCGGCGGGAATGCCGCCGATCTGCAGCGCGTTAATCCAGTCGATCAGTTCGGAGGTGCTGGGTTTCTTGCGGATATCACGGATCGCCCTGATATTGTAAAATACCTCCATGGCGTTTTTTAGCAGGTTCGCCTCCACATCGGGAAAATGCACCCGCACGATCTCTTCCATCAGGTTCTCGTCAGGAAAATCGATATAGTGGAAAATACAGCGGCGCAGGAACGCGTCGGGCAATTCCTTCTCCGCATTGGAAGTGATGATTACAATAGGGCGGTGCTTCGCTTTCACCGTGCTTTTTGTCTCATTGATATAAAATTCCATCTGGTCCAGTTCCCAGAGCAGGTCGTTGGGGAACTCCAGATCCGCCTTGTCTATCTCGTCGATCAAAAGGACTACCTGTTCCCCGCTGTCAAATGCCTCGCCCAGCTTTCCCAGCTTGATATAACGGGCGATGTCATCCACCCCCTCCTCGCCAAACTGGCCGTCGTAGAGACGCTGGATGGTGTCGTATACATACAGTCCCTCCTGGGCCTTGGTGGTGGATTTGATATTCCAGATCAGCAGCTTTTTGCCCAGAGCCTTTGCCACAGCCTCCGCCAGCATGGTCTTGCCGGTACCCGGCTCGCCCTTGATCAGAAGCGGCTTCTTAAGCGCTATGGCAATGTTCACGCTGGCCATCAGTTCCTCGCTGGCCACATATTCCCCTGTTCCCTGAAATCCCTGCAATTCCATAGATATATTCTCCTGCCTTTCTATTCCGGTTCCTCCTGCAGAAACCTGTTTCGGTCTCTCCACTCCGGCGCCCGATGTTCCGCGCATTCATTCCGAGACTGTTTTCTTGTTCCACCTCATTCCTGCGCTCCACTGCCTTGCACCCCATTTCGAGACTGTTCTTCTTGAAATTCATACAGTTTCATGTTACCATATTCTTGTTGTAAAATAAAGGAATAGTTACAATAATTTCGTGATCAATGCGACGACCACCACCGAAACCAGACTGTCACTGATCAAAATAAGGAGACGATTCACCATGATAAAAGATATGTTTGAGAACAAAAAGAGTATTTCCTTTGAGGTATTCCCTCCCAAGAAAGACGGGGAATTCGATGCCGCCTTTGAAATATTGGACAAGATGGCGCTGCTAAAGCCTGACTTTATCAGCGTTACATACGGCGCTGGCGGAAGCCGTTCCGGCAAGACGGTGGAGATCGCGTCCTACATCCAGAACAAACTGAAGATCGATGCCGTAGCGCATATGACCTGCGTGGGAAATAAAAAGGAACAACTGCTCCAGGTGGCGGCGGAATTACAGAAAAACAATGTAAACCATATCCTTGCCCTCCGGGGCGACCGCCCCAGAGATATGAGCGACGAACAGTTTGCATCAAGGGATTTCGCCCATGCAAACGATATGATGGATTTCCTGAAAGAGCACACCGACCTGCACATGGCGGGCGCGTGCTATCCCGAAAAGCATTTTGAAAGTTTCAGCATGGAATCCGACCTGAACCATTTAAAGGAAAAGCAGGATGCAGGGGCGGAATTCTTCATCAGCCAGCTTTTCTTCGACAATGATTTCTACTACAGCTTCCTGGAAAAAGCCGCGAAAAAGGGAATTACAATCCCCATCTGCGCCGGAATCATGCCCATCACCACCGCAAAGCAGATTGGCACCACGGTGACGCTCTCCGGCTCCACCATTCCCAAGGCGCTGGCGGATATCTTTGCCGCCTATGGGGACAACCCGGAGGAGATGCGCAAGGCAGGGATCGACTTTGCCATCCGCCAGATCCGCGACCTGCAGGAAAACGGCGTAAACGATATCCACATCTATACCATGAATAAGCCCAAAATGGCGGCTGAGATCATGGAAGCGATTTACCGATAAGGCTGCATCCGTTTGCCTTTCCAAGATGCATCACAGAATCAAAACACAGATTTATGACCTCAATGACAGATCACCAGCCATCCGTTTGATCGATGGCTGGTGATCTGTTGACTCATTTCATCCTTAAATAATGACTTTCCTCTGTACAGCTTCCTACTCCAGCTTAAACTTCGCCGTGATCACTTCAAGTTCTTTCACCGACTGCTTGCTCCCGTTCAGTCTCTCATAACTTTCCATGATGCTTATTTCAGGATATAAAACTGGCTGTAAAGCAGCAGCCAGTTTGCCCGGAACCACTGCATGATCTGCCAGTAGCCGCAGCCCCGCAGGCCGTATGTTCTGATCAGGTTGAACTTCTCCTGCAGGCTCCGCACGTCCTCAAACCACACCTCATGCTCCGTTCCGTTTTCTGTGTATTTAAAATAGGGGCTCTGGGCTACCGGGTCAAACAGGATCTCCGCCCCCTGCTCCACCGCAATCCGCACCGCCCCTACGTTGCTGACGGTAGTCGCCGCCGTGACACCCCGCTCATAGGGCAGGGGCCAGTCGTAGCCGTAATTGGGAATCCCCAGATCGATCTTCTCCCTGGGAATCTGGGTCAGCGCGTACTCCACCACCCTGCGCACCTGGTTGACGGGCGCCACCGCCATGGGCGGCCCGTAGGTATAGCCCCATTCATAAGTCATCAGGAGCACATGATCCGCCGCCTCCCCCAGCGCCCGGTAATCCTTTCCCTCATATAGCAGTCCCGCCTGATCCGATGACGTTTTCGGCGCCAACGCCACGGAAGTATGATATCCCGCGTTCCGCATGGCCTCCGCCGCCTGACGCACAAAGGCGGAGAAAGCGTCCCTGTCCTCCGCCAGGATATATTCAAAGTCGATATCCAGCCCCTGATACCCTTTCTCAGCCATGAGCGCCAGCAGGTTCTGGATCAGGCTGTCCCGGTAAGCGTCATTGTTGACCACGGAATGTATCAGTTGGTTATTAAAATTACCGTCGGGACCAAAGGGCGTCAGGGTGAGAACAGGCTGCGTCCCAAACCGGAGCGCCTCCCGGATCATCCATTCGTCATCCCCATAGGAGGGCGGGATCAGCTCCCCTTCCATGGTGAACCCATAAGAAAAAACGGGAAGTTCCGACAGATAGGGAAGCGTCTGCTCCAGCACCGCCGCGTTGATAAAGGGATAGGCATATCCGCTGACCGATATGGCCCTGCCCGCATTCCGCACATTGTCGTTCACCAAAAGGGCTTGCCCAACGGCAAGCCCATAAGGATATTCCAGCTGATTGTCATAAATGATCTGTTCCGCGCCCACTCCGGTACTGTCCGCGATCCTGTCCACCGTATCGCCCGGCTTTACCACATAAATCTCCATAACAGGTCTCCTGAAAGAACTTTACTTCAATCTATGACGCTGGTCTGAGCCATATTCCTGAACAGGCATCCTTATTTTCCACGCTGGCTCCGCATTTTCGCGCCTTTATCCGATTTCATCGGACATTTGCCCATTAATGACGCACGAAAAACAAATGCCGGCTCCGCGGCCACTCGACCCTGCACTTACCATATTGCTGCAAGTCCCGGGCAGAGACCCGAAAAATCAGAGATTTTTCAAGAATGCAACGCATTCTTTGTTGCTCTCGCTCGTCAAATTCCAACTTTCTTACAGATATCCTGCAAACAACATTTGTCGCAATAGGGATGGGTTCTGGCGGTGCACACCGCCCTTCCGTGATCCACCAGACGGTGGCAGAAATCGCTGCCTTCCTTCGGGGGAATGATCTTCCAGAGTTCCTTTTCCACTTTCGCAGGCTCCCTGATGCCGTCCACAAGCCCCATGCGGTTCACCAGACGGATACAGTGGGTGTCCGTCACAATGGCGGGTTTCCCGAACACATCCCCCATGATCAGGTTGGCGCTCTTTCTGCCCACCCCGGGCAGGGCAAGCAGCTTGTCAAAGTCATCCGGAACCTTTCCGCCGTATTCGTCCCGGAGCATCTTCATGCAGGCACCGATATCCCTGGCCTTGCTGTGTCCCAACCCACAGGGGCGGACAATTTTCTCGATCTCTTCCACGGTCGCTTCCGCCAGCGCATTGACATCGGGAAATACTTTATACAGTTCTTCCACCACCACATTCACACGGGCATCCGTACACTGCGCCGCCAGCCGCACGCTGACCAGAAGCTTCCACGCCTGGTCATAGTCCAGGGTGCAGTCCGAGTCAGGATATTCCTTTTTTAATCTCTCGATGATCTCCAGGGCACGCTGTTTCTTTGTCATCTGTATCCTCTCCAAGTCATTAAAATTTATCGTAAAACGCCTTTAAATTGCCGTCTTTCCCCTCAGGGACCGCAAAGATGACCCTTTTGAAGCATCGGTGCGTCGTCTGCAGGTATTCCCTGAAAATGCCTGCCACTTCCCCGGCATCCTGTCCGAACACACCGCAGCCAAAGGCTCCCAGGATCAGGATATCCACCCGATTCTCCCCGGCGATGTCCAGCACGAACCTGATCCGGGATCTCAGCGCTTTCGTATTCTCCCCACCGGAAACATTCCGATACTTTCCTGCCGCCGACTTATTGGGAGCGGCGCAGGTGATCACATCGCAGGGAACACATCTGCCGTCCCTGCTGAAAATGACGCCAGGAGAATACAATCCCCTGTTCAGATATAACGAATGATTCCTGTTCCTGATATTCCATTCATAAAAGGTATCCTGAAACTGTGACAGTACATTATACAGAAACGATTCATGGCATAAACATTCTTCCTGCGCCCTGCTCCCGTTTATGAACCCGCCGCCGGGATTCTTGTAGGAGGCAAAATTCAAAACCGCCATCCGCTCCTGTCCATCCGCGTATTTCATGACGGCGGACACGCTGTCCAGCGGCTCCACCACAAAATCCGTATCACAGACATTATGATTCTGACTTACAAAATCCGTGTCATAAACCGTTGTATTCCTGACTGATTCGGCTATCCCATCCCCAAAGGATTCCTGCATCTTCTTTGTGTGATTCCTGGCCTGCTCCGCCCGTTGTTCTTTCATTGACATATTCATTCCTCCCTTGCCGGTCAATTATCTGCTCAAATCAAATACAGTCTAACACATTCCTGCCATGATTCCAAGAAGTTTTCTCCTGTGTGAGACTTAGAGTTCATCCATTGAAAATGTTCTCTGTTCCATGTTTTCCCATCCTTTCCCTGCTCTATACTGTTTTTTGTACTAAAAAAGCCCCGGGCATATTCTAAATATGCCCAGGGCGAATTCACTTCTGCGGTTCCGCCTGATTCCAGATATGGGGTCTGCTCTCTCATGGTACGGACCTGATGATCTTACACCATGATCACAAACCGATCATAGTATGAATGGCCATCCGCCCTCTCTCTGAAATCAAAACTGCATGTACTCCTTCTCTTCTCTGCATTTATTTGTATGGATTTTGTGACAGTATATACAATCCGGTTTTTTCTGTCAAGCGTCCGTTTATAAAATATTGACCTGACACATTCTCATAGTGGTCAGCGCGGCCTCATGGCTCTCAGGGGTCACTCCCGCACAGCAGGACGCGTCCACGCTTACATTAATCTCCGGATAGAGAGCCTTAATGATCAGCGCATTGGAAACCACACAGATGTCCGTGCACAACCCCACAATCTCCACTTCCTCCAGATGATAATCCCGCCAGCCCAGGTATCCGAAGCTGGGTTTGTTGACATAGATTGCTCCCGGCGCTTCCAGCCCGTCCGCAATTTTCCAGCCCTCCGTCCCCTCTATGCAGTGCTCCACCGGAAGATGCCTGCCCTCGTTTGTCTCCAGGTAATCCTTCTGGTGGGTGTCCCTGGTAAAGATGATCTCATCCCCCGCTTCCCTGTATTGCGCGATCTTTTTCCTCACATTTTCCACGATGGCTTCCGCCTCTTTCGTCCCCAGGGAACCGTCAATGAAGTCTTTCTGCATGTCAACTACGATCAGTGTCTTTTTCATCCTGATACCATCCTATGCCGTCTTTTTCTCTAATTCTTCAATCCTGCACTCAAGCTGGTCGATCTTCTTAATCAACAGCCCGACTGACTCCCTTTCCAGCTTACAGGCATTTATATCATGCTGCATGGTATCAAGACGCGCTTCTACCTTGTCGATCCGGCCGGACAAGTTTGTCTCAATTTTATACATCTCCCTGATCAACAGATCTTCGGATTCTGCAAGCTTTTTTTCAAACCCTGCGTTCATCCTCTCCTCAGACTCTGTAAGCCGGGCTTCCAGCCTGGCGTTCATCCGCTCCTCGGATTCCGCAAGCCGGGCTTCCAGCCTGGCGTTCATCCGCTCCTCGGATTCCGCAAGCCGGGCTTCCAGCCTGGC
>JAMPAC010000001.1:589381-596427 GCA_023667395.1 Blautia sp.
TTCCAGCCTGGCATTCATCCGCTCCTCAGACTCTGTGAGCCGGGCTTCCAGCCTGGCATTCATCCGCTCCTCAGACTCTGTGAGCCGGGCTTCCAGCCTGACGTTCATCCGCTCCTCAGATTCCGCAAGCCGGGCTTCCAGTCTGACATTCATCCTTCCCTCGGATTCCGCAAGCTTTGTATCAACAACGGACTCCATCATATTCTGTAATATTTCTATATCTTTTTGCTCTAACATCCTATCCCTCCTGATTTTATTCCGGTTCCTGCCAGCAGGAACTGTTTCCGGTTCCTACACTCCAATGCCCTTGCACTGAAAAAATTTCATCTGCACAAAATGCAGCTGAAAATTTCTTTCGGGCATTTCAGTTTTATGACTATCTGTTATATTTTCACACTTTTTCAACTCGCCGGAAAGCATATCCCACTTTCCTCTATGGCTGCCTCTCGCCAAACATGCAAGCATGTTCTTCCGCTGATATCCAGCATATCACAGTTCCATCGTTTTTTCAAGCACTAATATTTTTTATTATGAATCTCCAGCAACAATTCAGCCACTCTGCGGAAATTGAAAAATCATGCTTGCACAAATTTCACAAAATTTGTGCAAACCAAGAGCGTATGCGGCACTCCCACAGCCTCACACAAGATTTACCGAGGAATTCTCCAGGACTCCGGGCAGGAACATATAAATATTCCCCCCGCACAATCCGTCAAAATGTTTCTTCGCCTTCATGAACGCTTTCCATTTGTCCAATGTAAAATCCGGCAGTCCATGCCTTAACGCCACATCCACCAGCCGCTTCTCCATGATGCACGCCCCATTGGGCAGGGAAATGGCGTCGCACAGCTGGATCAGGATATCGTAATCATCATACTCCGTCTTTTCCAGAAAATCCCGTAAAAATTCTTTCTGTTCAGGGGAACAGTCATATTTCCCGACAAACGTATCGACATCTTTCAGCGGAAAAGAATGGGTCAGACAGATGCGGGCAATCTCCTCCTGCCCCAGCCCCAGCATATAATCATATCCGTCAAAAATATGCAGTATCCCCTTGATGCCTGCCCGGCGTCCTATGTCGTGCATCAGCCCCATCACATACGCCTTGTCACAGTCCATGCACCCTGTCCGCCCGGCAATGAGCCGGGCATTTGCGGCCACCGATCTACTGTGCTGCTCCCAGGGGCCGGGACATAACCTCGCCCCTGCTTTCAGTTCCTGTTCCGCTTCCTCTAATGTCAACATTCTCTTCTCTCCAAAACCTGAATTTCAGCACACAATACACATACCCCTTTTATCCACTGTCATTTTCTGTCAAAAAAATCATCACAGAACTGATTCCACTTCACCTCATACTCCTCATGGAAAAGCAGTTTCATATCTTCCACATGAAAGATGCCCCTGCTTTCAGCCTCCCGCGCAAACTCCAGAAGATATCCTCCCGGATCCTTTTCCAGGAATGCCCTGACATGGCCGTAGCCCCTCCGGTATGCCAGATAAAGCCTGGTATGTCCGTCCGCCGAAACATAGCGGCCCTCATGTTCCAGCACAGGAATCACAATATCCTCCGGCTTCCGGATAAAGCTGCCCACCGCCTGGAGTTTGTCCTGGTCTATGTAGAACTGGGAGGGCTGGATCTGACTGACAGACAGATCGAACGTCTCCACTTCCTCATATTCTTTCAGCAGGCGGCCGTCTTTCGTGTAAAATCTGCTGATATGACCCGTATAGAACCGAAAGGGGTCCAGGATTTCCTCCATATCCGCGTAATCATGATAATACACCCTGGCGGAATGCCCATCCAGTATCCGAAAGCTGCAGGGACGCCCATCCGCCAGGAATGCGCCGTGCTGCCGCAGAATCTCCTGTTCAAAACGTTCATCCACATATTCATTGATTCTCTGTATTTCCATTTTCCCTCCTGTATGGCTGCAATCTGATTGTTCATTCCCGCAAGCAATATGCCAAGACAATGCTTTTCAACGGAAGCGTTGACTTACATATAATCCGGCGCAGCCCAGATTTTGAGGATTGGCAAACAGATTACATTTTCATGCATGTGCCTGAGAGCCGCCCGGTCATATCACAGCTGCTCCGTCAGCTCACAGATCTCATCGATCATGCCGCCGATGGTCTCTATGGTATCCAAAAGCGGGGTGTCCGTAGTGATGTCTATGCCTGCCAGCGCCGCCAGTTCCACAGGCGTCAGCGTGCTTCCCGCCGCCAGCACTTTCTTCCAGTCCTCGATGGCATCCTCGCCCTCATTCTCAATGCGTTTGCACATCTGGGTGGCAATGGTCAGTCCTGCGCTGTAGGTGTAGGAGTACAGTCCCATATAGTAATGGGGCTGGCGCATCCAGGTCAGTTCCGCGCCCTCGTTGATCTCCACCGCATCTCCCCAGAACTTCTGCAGTGTATCCCTCATGATATTGCTCAAAGTTTCCGCCTGCACGCTGCTCCCCGCATCCACCAGCCTGTACACTTCCCTCTGGTAGGCCGCCTCCATGAGGTGGGTCACAAAATTGTGATAATAAGTGTTGCCGATCATGCAGGTCAGCACCCAGCGCCTGAACCGCTTATCCTGGCTGGTCTTTAACAGATAATGGGCCATCAGCAGTTCGTTCATGGTGGAGGGCGCTTCCACAAAATAGGTTGACACCTCCGTGTCAAAGATGGACTGGCTGCCGTTACAGGATTTAAAATGTCCCGCATGTCCCAGTTCATGGGCCAGGGTAAACACATCCGACATCTTCTGATTCCAGGTCAGCAGGATATAGGAATTTTTCCCATAGGGGCTTGCGCAGAAACCGCCGGTGGATTTCCCCCTGTTCTGGGCAAAATCCACCCAGCGCTCCTCATAGGCGGTGCGCACCATCCGTACATAGTCCTCCCCCAGGATGGAAAGCCCTTTCTCAATATACTCCCTGGATCCCTCGATGGTCACAGGCGGAGCATAATCCGGATCCAAAGGAAGCTTCAAATCCGCAAAGGTCATCCTGTCCAGGCCATGGACTTTCTGGATCAGCCTGGCATACCTGCGCATATGGGGCGCCAGTTTCTCCGTGATCAGGTCGATCTGGCGGTCATAGAGTTCCCGGCTGACTTTCTGGCCAAAGAGCAGATAGTCGAACACCGAGTCAAAGCCCCGCAGGCTGGACAACACTTTTTCCGTCTGCACATTGGCATTATAGGCTGCAGCCGTCACGTTCTCATACTCTTTTATCTTTTTGGAAAAGGCATCAAACGCTGCCCGGCGCACTTTCGTATCCGGCTCGTACTCGTAGTCGTCCTCAAAAAGGGTGTAGCCCAGCGGGTATTCCTTTCCGTCCACCACAAAGGGATCAAACTTCATATCCGCCAGCTTTGCGATATTGTAGACCTCATAGGGCGTATCGTAGATGCTCCGGCTCAGGGCGGAGACCACCCTCTCCGCCTCAGGATGCAGCCTGTGGGGCTTATCCCGCAGGATATCCTGCAGGAAATGTCTGTTGCCGCTGCTGATGGCAATGGCCTTCTGAATGACCTCCTCATCCTGCTCCATGATCTCGCTCTTGATGAAACTCAGGCTGCTCCGCAGTTTTGCGGCCAGTCGGCTGATCCTGCCGTTCCTCTCCTGGTTATAATTGTCATAATAGTCCACGGATACCGCCAGGTCACAGTAACTGCCCGTAAGCGTCATCAACTCGTATACCTGCCTGTAAGCCGTGACGCATTCTTCTATCCGCTCCGGCGTGTCCAGATGTCCCTTATACTTCTCCACGATCTCTCGGGTCAGCTGTTCCATCTTCTCCGCATCCCGCAGCATATCCGCCTCCGTGGCATAGATACGGGATAAATCCCAGGTCAACTCCTCCGGTACCTCTTTCCTGCCCTTTAATTCTTCCGCCATTTTCCTGTCCTCCTATCGGTTTGTTTCCAGTTTTCTTTCCCTTTTTTATTCCATCAACCCAAGGCACTTCGCCCTGGCCGTAAAGCTTTTATACTGCCGGTCCGTAATAAAATCTTCCCTTGTGATGGGCGCTGTGAAATGAAAATCCACTTCTTTCATTGCCGTCTGGGCAGCCTGCTTCAGGGTCATTTCCCCAAATTGATAGGGCGCATCCATATCCCGCATAAATGCAATGTCAAAAGCATTGTTATGGTCAAAAAGCGGATGGCATCCCAATATTTCCATGGTCTCCGTATCGTAAAAAAATCCCCAATTCTGCCCGTGCCTGTCCCTGTTGCTGATCAGGAAATCCACGATCCACATCTTATAAATGCTTTCCCCGTCGATCGCAAACATTTCCCTGTCGGGATCCATTCCATTGACATTGCAGTAAGAGATAAACTCCATTCCCGTCAAAATGGCTTTCCTCTCCGTGGTCATACAGGGGCACATGCAGACATACTTTCCGCCGTCCTCCCCCGCCTCATAGTGAACATGCTCCACATTCATCTTATCCAGCAGATTGGAGCACATCACTTCTATCCTGGACTCCGTATTCCCGTCAGCTCCCAGCTTATAAAGCCATAGCCCGGAATCCTCATGCCGTCTCCAGGCCTTGGCATAAGCCCCATTGGTGGTAAGTTCCGGGGTGACCAGGGAACCCTGCAGGGTCAGGGATGTGCCATGCAGCGCCACCTGGGCAATGACCTCATTTAGGGGATTCCTGCTGACATCCACCATGCTCCAGGCTATCCCGTCGTCATCCTCGAATTTCAGCCAGTAAGGATCCAGCACGGATACGGCCCTGCAGGCCATGGCAATCTTCATCCGCTGTTCATCCGTTCCTGTCTGTTCAAAATGACACAAATTATAAATCCATTTCGCATTCGCCCGGCTTAACAGCAGTACCCTGTTGGCCAGCCAGCTGACAATGGCTTCTTTATTTTTACTGGCCGCAAGCATCCACTGCGTCATTTCACCGGCTGTCATTATTTTATCGGCTTCCGGCATTTCCCGCAGTTTACCCCTGATGGGATAAGGAAGATATTTCTCCTGGAGCACGTCATACTGCATTGCGTCGAGATCCACATTCATGACCGCAATGTCTTTCATCATGATGGTGAATTTTGTTCCATTCTCCATACCAGCCTCCGTTTCGCAGCCCACGGCCGCTTTCTGTACGATCGTCCGCTCATTGCCCGCAGGAATCAAATAGCAGGATCAATCACACAAATCTCAGGTCAAACATAATTGCCGCTGTCCTCTATGCTTTCCCGCCCGATCCAACGGCAGCACACAACGCTTTCAATTCTTCCACACGTTCCTCCTGTCCCACAAAGCCATACGATCCCAGGATTCCCAGAAGCTGCTCCCTGCCTGTGGGGGCGCACTGCGCCGCAGCCTCCTCCAGCAGCGCAAAATACTCCTCCGTCATCATCCACTGTACCAGCCGGAACTGACCGTGCCATCGTCCTTCCCTGGGAACCTCGTTCAAATGCTCCAGCAGGAAACAGACGCCCTCCGTTCCGTTATGTACCGCGATACGGCGCACGATAATGACAAGCTGGTGCATCATATCCGGCTCAAAGCATTCGTCATCCATCATATGCAGCAATGTGACCATATCCTCCAGCGCAAACATCTGGGGATTTTCCTTCCATTCCTTCTGGATGCTGTGAAAATCCACCCAGGTGTCCATTTCAAATCCGTCCCCGTCAAATCCGGGAATGAAGCCCTGCTGGATCCCCGCCATGAATTCCATCTTTTCCCGCAGGGACATGCCCTGATACGTCCCCCGCCTGTAATCCTTATATTTTTCCATCATCTCATCGCGCATGGCTTCCCTTTGCAATTCACGCTTCAGATAATGCAGCGTCAGTTCCGCGTCCTCCGCCCGGGTATCCTCCTCATACGTCCTGTGAATGCTGTATGGGCGGGAATCGCTTACAATGCCAAGCGTCCAGGAACCGCCCGGCATTTTCCTGTATCGAAAAATATAACAGACCGTCCCGTCCTCGTCCGTAAACTGCCCCTTATACTCGGTCTCGTGCCTTACATTCCACATAGATGGCTGCCTGGATACCCATTCTTCAAACTGCCCATATGCTTTTTCAATCTCCCCATCCATGATATACTTCCTCCTCCGTGTCGTGATTCATGGACTCTGGAGTGTCACCTTCCAAAGGCAAATCTATCTCTACCCTTTTAGAACCTCTGGCTCTCCCATTGTCCGTTTGCCCAAAATCCAGCAAATACCAGTTCAACTCTATGGGCGTAGTTACATATTGATTTATGATTCGATAATATTCCTCTGCGGATATCATTTCTCTATCGCAATCATCCCTGTAATATCCAATGAATTCCCCGTTTTCCCACCTTTTCCCGACTTCTTCTTCCCTTTCCCACTGCATTGTATCTTCCTGAAATTGAGAAAACATCATTAACTCGTTCATTCCCGCGCCTATGGACAATGTAACACCCCCTTCATAAAATGTTGTAGGAAACCCTCCATATGAGTAATAATCTATTGTGTCTTTTTCTCTATTATAATAATACATAGCATATGGGTTATAAAACCCGTTCTCCCATTGGCCGTTTTCCCATATCCCCATGTCCCATGCGCCTAATATCAATTCCGGCAATCCGTCATTTGTCAAATCACACAAACTATACCATATACCTTCACGTCTCCCAACCATGTATAGTTCAATGTCAACATATTCCCACTCTCCTCCTTCATAAAACTTTTCCATAGCAGAATTCACATCTAAATCATCTACTTCCTTCAAAATTGATTCGTATTGTACCAAAACCCTCCCGTATAGTTCCTGCCATTCCCCCAAAATACATATGGACAACTCTTTTTCTTCGAATATTTCAGGCAGACTGTCTTCACTAACAAAGTCCTCATATAACGCTTTCTCTCCGCTTTTGCATCCGGATAAGACCAGAAAACAGAAAACTACTATCGTAATTTTGAGGATATTTGATTTCTTGTTCTCTTTATATATGTTCTCGGCTTTATTCCTCATTCGCCCTCCCCGCAATACTCATTATAATATTCCTCTGCCCTATCGCATCGGTCTTGTTGCCCTTGGTATTGGGCATAGTATGTTCT
>JAMPAC010000001.1:596527-604604 GCA_023667395.1 Blautia sp.
GCTCCGTCCGCACAGAACAGGGCAGCACGTCTCCGCCGTCCCCTTAGCACCACCAAGCCGCCGGACACCATCATAGCTGAACTGTTAAAAAAGATGCCAGTTCCCGGATAAACATCCGGTAACCGGCATCCTGTATGATCTTTACTTCTGCAAAACAACTCAGAACGCATCAGCGTAACGGGAACTTCCCTGTACATTATACATTCCGTCAGCCGTATAGCCGCTGGCTGCATTCGCCTGTGTGGTCATGTAATAATCTACAAGCGATGCATTGGTAGAAATGGAAGAACCGTAGTCCTTGAAGAACTTCTGTACCTCGGACATATCCGACTTCTTAAAGGTATCCTCATCCAGTTTCATTCTGCCCTTCTGGTCAACGCTGAACCCGAACTGCTTCAACGCATCCTCATTGCGTGCCGTTGTCTCCCTGATATAGGACAAGTTTGCCAGCACGCCGGAATTGGTACTGGACTCAGCCTTGTTGAACATATTGTTATAATTGTTTACAAAACTCTTCGCTGTACCAAGAATCTTGTCAATATCATATGTTTCCTTGCCATCCTTATCCTGTACCTTCACATACAGTTCATCGGATCCAAGGGCTTTGCTGTCCGTCTTAAGGGACGTGGCGCTGGAAGCCGCAGTGCTGCTTGTGTCCTTACTGTCCGTAGCTGTGGTGGATGAAGCGCCTGCAAACTGCAGACGTGACGCAACCACTGAACCGTAACTCATGATATCATCGGACGAGAACAGTTCCTGCACCTTGTCGGCGCCTGCCTCTTTCAGTTTCGCCTCATTCAATGTAAGGGTTCCATTGGAATCAACCGTTATGCCAATCTCTGCAAGCTTGTCGGCATTGGCCGCCGTAGTGCTCATCATGTTTGCCACATACGCCGTCTTATTTGTCAGCGTGGATCCCTTTGCCGCAGTTACAACATCATTATACTGCTCCACATAGGTCTTCATTGCAGAAACCGTGTTATCCTCAGCGCTCCGTCCATTTGTAGTAGCAGTATACGTCTTGTCGCTCTGCAGTGCCGCAACCGTTGTCTTCAGATTGGAAAGTCCCGTCGTCAGCTTTTCATTTGACTCCTGCGTATCCTTGGAGACCTTGGGATTCCTTCTCTCCTCCAGAATCTTCTCCAGCACATTGCTCGTGCCGGTCGTTGAACTGCTGCTTCCCGTAGCTGAACTTTTCGCCGTGCCATAGTAGGACTTCATCAGCCTGCCATAACTGCCATTCTTGATCGACGCGTAATCCGTAAGGAAATTACTGCCTCCCATACTGGAGAACAGAGACGACAAACTGCTGCTCGAATTGAAATTAAAACTGCTCATATTTTCTACCTCCGTGTATACCCCCTACCACATCCTGTGGTATTTTCAGGTATTCTTTCATTCGCATCCGTGCTGTTACTGATTCTTTTTCTATATTCTACCATATTATCGGCAGGATTGCATTAATAATTAATACATTTTTTGATGATTTCGTTACAAAATCCCTAAACCAGGCGTACAGTCTCCCTTGCAATGGCAAGTTCCTCGTTGGTGGGGATCACCATGACGGTAGTCCTGCTGTCAGCGGTGGAAATGGCAATGTCCTCGCCCCTCTTGTGGTTCGCGTCCTCGTCGATCTCCACGCCCAGGTAACCCAGATACCCGCATACCATGGTGCGCACCAGCGCTGCGTTCTCGCCGATACCTGCGGTAAAGCAGATCACATCCACGCCGTTCATGGCCGCCACATAGGAACCGATATACTTTGCCACACGGTAGCAGTATGTCTTCATGGCGCGGACAGCATTGGCGTCATTCTTGTGGAATCCTTCCTCCAGATCGCGGAAATCGGAAGAAAGGTTATCGGAAAGTCCCAGCACGCCGGACTTCTTGTTCAGCACGCTCATGACCTCGTCAATATTCTTGTTCTCCTTATGTGCAAGGAACTCGATGATGGCGGGATCCATATCGCCGGAGCGGGTGCCCATGATCAGCCCCTCCAGCGGGGTCAGTCCCATGGAAGTATCCACACATTTACCGTTCTTCACTGCGGAAACAGAGGCGCCGTTGCCCAGGTGGCATACGATAATCTTCAGATCCTCATAATTCTTACCCAGCACTTCCGCCGCCCTCTTGGACACATAGGAGTGGCTGGTGCCGTGGAAACCGTATCTCCGGATCTTGTACTTCTGGTAATACTCATAGGGAAGCCCGTACATATACGCTTCCTCAGGCATGGTCTGATGGAAAGCGGTATCAAACACGCCTACCATGGGAGTGTTGGGCATCAGCTTCTTGCAGGCGTTGATACCGATCAGGTTCGCAGGATTGTGAAGGGGCGCAAGGTCGTTGCACTCCTCAACCGCCGCCAGCACTTCGTCATTGATCACAACGGACTCCGCAAACTTCTCCCCGCCATGTACCACACGGTGTCCTACCGCGCCGATCTCGTCCAGGCTCTTTACCACGCCGGTCTTTGGATTGGTCAGCGCCTCCAGCACCAGGCGGATGGCCTCGGTATGGTCGGGCATGGGGGTCACGGTATTCTCTTTCTCGCCGCCCTCGGGCGCATATGTGATCATGCTTCCGTCAATGCCGATCCTCTCGCAGAGACCTTTTGCAAGGCATTTCTCGGAATCGGAGTCGATAAGCTGGAATTTCAGGGAAGAAGAACCACAGTTGATAACTAAAACTTTCATGTCAAATTTTCCTTTCCGAATTATATTTATTTATGAGAAGAATGCCTTCCCCTGGCATTCTTCGGTGTGAGGCTTAGAATTTCTTTGCATGCGGATTTATCCGCATTATGCCCCTCTGGCGTGAGCCAAAATTGCTAAAGCAATTAGAAATTCTTCTCACGCTATACTAACTGTGCCTGTACGGCGGTGAGCGCTACCACGCCCACGATATCCTGCCAGGAACATCCTCTGGACAGATCGTTAACAGGCTTGGCGATACCCTGTAGCATGGGGCCGTAAGCTTCTGCGCCGCCCAGTCTCTGTACCAGCTTATAACCAATGTTGCCTGCATCCAGATTGGGGAAGATCAGGATATTGGCCCTGCCGCCCACAGGGCTTCCGGGAGCCTTGGTCTTGGCTACGCCGGGCACCAGCGCCGCATCCAGCTGCAGTTCGCCGTCCAGCGTCAGGTGAGGATACTGCTCCTGTGCAATCCTGGTGGCTTCCACCACCTTGTCCACCAGCGCGTGCTTTGCGCTTCCCTTGGTGGAATGGCTCAGCATGGCAATCACAGGCTTGGGACCAACCAACGCCTTAAAACTCTTAGCGGAAGAATCCGCAATGGCCGCCAGTTCCTCTGCGGTGGGATCCTGGTTCAGTCCACAATCGGCAAACAGGAACGCGCCATTCTCGCCCTGATCCTTGAACTGGGTATCCATCACAAAAAACGCGGAAACCAGCTTGACGCCGGGAGCCGTCTTCAAAATCTGCAATGCGGGCCGCAGGGTATCCGCCGTGGAGTGGCATGCTCCCGCAACCATACCGTCCGCTTCGTTTGCCTTAACCATGACGATACCGAAAGTCAGGGGATCGTTCAGAAGGATCTCCCTTGCTTTCTCCTCCGTCATGCCCTTTGCCTTTCTGGTTTCATACAGCAGGTTCACATAACTGTCCAGCTTATCTGTCTTCCTGGGATCGACCACCGTAACGCCTGTCAGATCCACCTCCAGCCAGCCGGCGCCGTCCGTGATCTTCTCTTCGTCGCCGATCATGATAATGTCGGCAATCCCCTCCTCCACGATCTTTGCCGCTGCCAGCAGAGTCCTCTTGTCTTTGGATTCCGGTAAAACAATCGTCTTTTTGTCAAGCCTTGCTCTCTCCTTGATCCGGTCAATGTACGACATATCCATTCTCCTTTCCGGCGGGTTCACCGCTTGTCCCTTGTTTTCCGCTGCCGCGCGATTGTTCACAGCAGCATTTTTTTACTGAGATTTGTCAGTTTTGCACTTAACAAACTGAGATATTTATATTATACTAGATATAACGACAATGTACAAGATTGAATCTTCGTTAAATTGTATATTTTCAAGTACATATTCCCTGTACTTTCTTGTTATTTTTTCGTTACTTTGGCATATGTAAATGCTTACATACATGTTATTTTTTTCACATTGTCGATTAATATTTTCAAACGCATTACCGTATAGGCTGATTTTATACGCGTAGAAATGAGGTTTTTATGAAAGTAAACGGAATTATTGCGGAGTACAATCCTTTTCACAACGGACATAAATACCAGATGGATGTATCACGACAAATGA
Source organism: Blautia sp. (assembly GCA_023667395.1). Classification (GTDB taxonomy): domain Bacteria; phylum Bacillota; class Clostridia; order Lachnospirales; family Lachnospiraceae; genus Acetatifactor. The sequence continues at coordinate 600,804 of JAMPAC010000001.1, forward strand.
CTGGCGCAGACTACACCGTGGTGATCATGAGCGGCGATTTTGTCCAACGCGGCGCTCCCGCCCTGCTGGACAAGCACCGCCGCGCCGAGATGGCGCTCCGGTGCGGCGCGGATCTGGTACTCTGCCTGCCCGCCATTTACTCCGCTTCCAGCGCCGAATATTTCTCCATGGGCGCCGTATCCACCCTGGATAAACTGGGTGTGGTGACGCATCTGTGCTTCGGCAGTGAATGTGGCAATGTGGAAGTCATGACAAAGGCAGCCAGGATCCTTGTGGAAGAACCGGAAGAGTTCTCCGCCACCATGCGCCAGTACCTGAAGCAGGGGGTCTCCTATCCCAACGCACGCAACTGGGCAATGTTCCTTAATTACCCTTTCCTGCAGGCTTACAGGGATGTGTTCGCCACCCCCAACAATATCCTGGGGATCGAATATATCAAGGCTCTGCTGCGCCGCGGCAGTGAGATTACCCCTGTCACCGTCCTGCGCACGGGTGCGGGCTACCACGACAGGATGACGGACATTGAATATTGTTCCGCCCTGGCCATCCGTCAGGCTCTGTATACGGGGCAGACCCCCGATACCATGAAGTCCCAGATGCCCTCCGAGGCATGGAAAATCCTGCAGCAGTCCATGGAGGATTCCTCCATTATCTGCAGCAATGATTTTTCAGATCTGCTATACTACAAATTGCTGTTGGAACGGGAACACGGATATCAGGGATATCTGGATGTGTCCGACGACCTGTCAGACCGGATATGCAATAACCTGGACTATTACCGCGATTATGACAATTTCTGCGATCTGTTAAAGACAAAAAACATGACCTATACCCGCATCAGCCGCTGTCTGCTCCACATCCTGCTGAACATCAGGCAGGATGACGTGGAGTTCTGCAGAAGACTGGACTATGCCCCTTATGCCCGCGTGCTCGGCATGAAAAAAGACGCCCATGAACTCCTGGGCGCCATAAAGGAACGATCTTCCATCCCCCTGGTGACAAAGCTTGCGGACGCGGAAAAATACCTTAACGCCGATGCCATGCATCTGCTGGCGCAGGACATCCTGGTATCCCACATCTACCGGAGCGTGACGCCGCACTTCAAGGAGCGGTCGGTGGTCAGCGAGTATTCCATACCGGTGGTGACGTTATAGCTGTTCAAATGCTTAAAAACAGATCAGAGAGGCCGCCTGATTCCGACACCTCTCCCTGATCTGTTTTTTATGATTCCGCCGGATATCCATACCCTGCCTTTTATGCCCCGAAATCATATAAGCGCGCCGTCTCCACCGTCCTATACTCATGCTTCTCATAATAGCCGATCAGTTTCCCGCTCCCGTCCCGCAGCGCCACCATGTAGACGTCCTTGTTTTCCTTTTCATTGCGGAATGTATAGATGATATTATGGTCAACGCTCTTCCGGAACCAGTCCAGCACCTTCAGGACCTTCTCCCGGGAATCTTCGTTGTGGCAGTCAAGCAGGCTCTTTCCCACCAGCTCCGCCCCGCCCCGCTTCGCGTACCTGGCGCAGGCAGCCGGATTCATGTAAATGATCTCATGCTCCAGATTGCAGATCACCACCGCGCAACGGTCCATGTCAATGATGCTTTTAAAATATACAGATAAGTCCATGATGTTTTCCTCCTATTCCAGTTCCTGCTTGCAGGAACTTATTCCGGTCTCTCCACTTCAACGCCCTGGATGGAGAAAGAATTTCCATCTGCAAAGGACGCAGCTGTAAATTCTTTCTGGGCGTTTCCGTTTCGAGACTGTTTTTTATTCATACGGCGGATCACTCGCCTGTATACCGGTACTGATAGGTATAACTACAGTGATAGCCGTCGCTTTCCCTCATGCTGAGTCTCTGGCCCAGCACGTCATATTCCTCTTCAAGCCAATAGTATGTAGGACCATATACGCTATAAGAAGACTGGGACAGTTTCATCTGGTTTCCGTTCCTGTCATATTCATATTCCTTTTGCCCGATCACCGCCCCGTCGCTGCCACTATAATGCACATAGCTGATCAGGTTCCCGGCGGCGTCATATTCGCAGTCAATCCAGTAAAAAACCCTGTCCCCGCTGTAAACGATGCTCTTCAGCTGATTTCCGTCCGCGTCATATTCATATTCTTTCCGTGCGGGCGCGCTTCCGTCTGCCCCATAGCGCAGATACTGCGTGCAGTTTCCGGCAACATCATACTCATATTCCGACCAGCCGTATATGTTGCCATCCCCATCATGATCCACTGCCCTGACCTGATTTCCAGCGGCATCATATTCATACTCCGTCCAAAGATATCCGTTTGAATCACTATCGTAGTACTCATATTTCGTCGGATTCCCATTGGCGTCATATTCATATCTTTCCCTTACGTCCCCGCCGATATCATAATCCACATACTCTGTCAGGTTCCCATTAGCGTCGTATTTGTATTCCTTCCGGGAACGTATCCTTTCCTCAGAAAGATATTCCACTTCTTCCGTCAGGTTCCCGCCGGCATCATATTCATATTCGATCCACCAGAGCGCGACTCCGTTTTCAAGATACTTCACCATCCTCGTCCGCTTTCCACTGGCGTCGTAATCAAATTCGTCCCATCCGTCAAAGTCTCCATAGAAATCGTAATAGTTCTTTTTCACCACCACGATATGGTCCCGCAGCCAGTCCTCCCTTTCGGACAGTTCCGCCGCGCCTGTGGCTTCCGCGCCGTCCATCAGCGCCTGCACTGCGTCCTCGTACCGCCCCTGCGCCAGGCAGGCATCCGCGTATCCACGATATGCTTCCGCCATCTTCCCGAACAGTTCTTCCCCTCCCACAGCCTCCATGCCGCGTCCCAGCATCTGCAACGCATCCTCATACTGCCCCTGCGCCAGACAGGCATCCGCGTACCAAAGGTACGCGTCCCCAAGGTTTTCGTCCAGTTCCAGCGCGGAAGCACAATACTCCTGCGTCTTCCCATGCTCTCCTGCCGCATGGCACTGTTCCGCCAGTTTCAGATATTTCTTCACATGATAGCTGTCGCCGGTAAGATACCAGGCAAGCTTCCAGGCGCCCCACCCGCTCAAAAGGAGCGCCAATGCCGCCAGGATCAACGGCATGGCCATTTTCCGCACGGGCATCACTTTTGTGTTCATCCAGGGATTCCTCAATTCTTAAAACTGTGGATCGGCGCCGGGATCCTGCCGCCCCGGTTCACGAACCCGTCGCAGGAGAAAGGATTCACCGGCATGATGGGGGCATACCCCAGCAGGCCGCCGAACTCCACCACCTCTCCCACGCCTTTCCCGATCACGGGGATGATACGGACGGCGGTGGTCTTCTGGTTCACCATGCCGATGGCCATCTCATCCGCAATGATGCCGGAAATGGTAGTGGCCCTGGTATCCCCGGGAATGGCGATCATATCCAGTCCCACGGAGCAGACGCAGGTCATGGCCTCCAGCTTCTCCAGGGTCAGGGCTCCCGCCCGCACCGCATCAATCATGCCCTGATCCTCGCTGACCGGGATAAACGCGCCGCTTAAGCCGCCCACATAGGAGGAGGCCATGACGCCGCCCTTCTTCACCTGGTCGTTCAAAAGCGCAAGGGCCGCCGTGGTTCCCGGCGCTCCCGCGTACTCCAGCCCGATCTCGCAGAGGATATCCGCCACGCTGTCCCCGACCGCCGGGGTAGGGGCAAGGGACAGATCCACGATCCCGAAAGGCACGTTCAGCATCCTAGAGGCTTCCTTTGCCACAAGCTGCCCCACCCGGGTCACCTTGAACGCCGTCTTCTTGATGGTCTCGCACAATACCTCAAA
>JAMPAC010000001.1:604704-697574 GCA_023667395.1 Blautia sp.
ATTCTTTTCTGTTCGGAATTTTCAGGGTTGCATCACTGTTTGTTTGTCAAGGTTCCAATCCCCTGTAGGACAGGGGATACAAATATGCTTCGCATATTTGAACGGAGAAGGAGGGATTTGAACCCTCGCGCCGCTATTAACGACCTGCACCCTTTCCAGGGGTGTCCCTTCGGCCTCTTGGGTACTTCTCCAAGCAAACTGAATCTCATCAACTTTCTATTTACTGATCGGGGCTGTCTGTTCATCCCCAGCGGAGAGAGTGGGATTCGAACCCACGCGCCCTTGCGGACAAACGGTTTTCAAGACCGCCTCGTTATGACCACTTCGATATCTCTCCAAGCGTACCGCTACCTCAACGGCAAAGATTATTTTAGCAAAAAGGCAGGGCAATGTCAACAACTTTTTGAAACTTTCCTATGAAATCCCATCCAATACCATCTCCCCATAAATACCCCCGATCTCTTTCAAACCGCTTGCTATCAAAGATGAATACTTAACGGCTCCTTCATAGCGCAGGTGGGTATTATCATGGGATTCCTCGGGATGCTGGGGATACTCGCCCGCCTCAAAGTACATATGCCACTTCCGGCTCTCCACCTCGCCGACCTCCTCCAGCGCAGCCCGGCTCATGGCATTTAAATCTATCAGGGGCACATCGCACTCTTCCGCCACCTGTTTCATACCCGCCACATAATCCCCATGCTGACCAGGGCCAAGCTTTTTCTCCTCCACATAGCATCTGCGCTCCAAAGGTGTAATCAGCACGGGATGTGCCCCATGATCCCTGGCAACTTTGATATAAGCTTTCAGATTCTCCTTAAAAGAACCGAAAGGATCAGTATAACGTGTAGGATCGTTGCTCTTCTCATCATTATGCCCAAACTGGATAAAAAGGAAATCTCCCTCGCCAATCCGCTCTTCGATCGCCGCAAGCCTGCCCTCATCCATGAAACTCTTAGTGCTTCTGCCATTTTTCGCATGATTTTCCACGGTATACCCTTCTTTCAGGAAAAATGGGAACACCTGGCCGATGCCGTTCTGCGGATAAGTGGTGTAATCGTTGGTCTGTACCGTAGAATCTCCTGCCCAATAAATTCTGTTCATTGCTCTGTTCCTTTCTGTTTGTTCTTTATTCCATATTATTGTCTTTCCAGAAATCCTTCCGCCGTACTGATATCCTCCGGCGTAGTGATCTTGATATTCTCGTAAGACCCAAAAGTCAGCTTAACCTTATGATTGGTAAACAATTCCACCACACTGGCGTCATCTGTAACATGAACGGATTGCCCACCCGCTTTCGAAAGTTCTTTCTCCAACGCTCCATATGCAGCAGTAACCAGCTTCGTCTCAAAAACCTGGGGGGTCTGTATATTCCATACCAGCCGCCTGTCCGGTGTGGAAACCACAAACCCCTGTTCATCCCCGATCTTGATGGTGTCCTTGGAGGGAACCGCTGCCACACAGGCGCCGTATTTCTGCACATCCGCATAAGTATTCCACAAGATCTCTTCGGTAAGAAACGGTCTCGCCCCATCATGGATAAACACATACCCATCCATGTTAGGCGTCGGCTGTCTGCCTTCCGCCATATATCTCATGGCGTTGCACACAGAGGAGTAACGCTCATTCCCTCCCGCGATAACATCTGTTACTTTTTTCAGTCCGTATTTTTCCACAATCTCCTGACGCACAAAAGAAATATCCGCCGCCCCCGTGACAAGGATGCAGTCGTCTATGATCTCCGACTTCTCCACTGCCCGGAGGGAATACCAGATCAGCGGCTTTCCGGCAAATTCCATAAACTGCTTCGCCGTAGCCGCGTGCATACGCCTGCCGCTTCCCGCCGCCAGCACTACTGCGGTACACCGCTTTTTTCCTGTATCCATCCCGTTTTCCCCTACAATTTCAAATCAGGTGCCGCGTTCAGGTCATACCCATGGCGGACGCCTTTCACATACTCATAATATCCCGCCGCCCCGATCATTGCCGCATTATCCGTACAGTACACGGGAGACGGGTGATAAAACGTGATATCACGCCTGGCACATTCTTGTTCAAAAACCGCCCTCAGAGAAGAATTGGAAGCAACCCCTCCCGCAATGGCAAACTTATCAAACCCGAATTCCTTTACTGCATGAAGGGAATGTTCCACCAGCACGTCTATCACCGCTTTTTGAAAAGAAGCCGCCACATCCGCCTGATGGATCTCCTCCCCTTTCATCTGGCAGGAATTCAGATAGTTCAGGACAGCCGATTTCAGGCCGCTGAAGCTGAAATCGTACTCATTCTCCCCTACCTTTGCCCTGGGAAAAGGAATCGCGTCGGGATTGCCCTCCCTGGAAAGCTGATCGATCTTCGGCCCTCCCGGATAACCCAGGCCGATCGCCCGGGCTACCTTGTCAAAAGCCTCCCCCGCAGCATCATCCCTGGTTCGCCCGATGATCTCATACTCACCGTAATCCCTGACCACCACCAGATGGGAGTGACCGCCGGATGCCACCAGGCACACAAAAGGAGGCTCCAATTCCGGATGTTCGATATAATTGGCGCTGATATGGCCGCTGATATGGTGCACCCCGATCAGGGGAATCCCCGTAGCAAAGCTGATCGCCTTGGCCTCCGACACTCCCACCAGCAGAGCGCCCACTAGTCCGGGGCCATAGGTCACGGCAATGGCCGTAATATCCCGAAGCGTCACCCCTGCCTCCCCCAAAGCGCTCTCAATGACCTGATTGATCTTCTCGATGTGCTTCCTGGACGCGATCTCCGGCACGACACCGCCATATTTCGTATGCAATGCGATCTGGGTATAAATAACATTTGACAGCACCTCCCTGCCGTTCTTCACCACAGAAGCTGCTGTCTCGTCACAGGATGTCTCGACAGCCAGTATCAGGACATCCTCTCTATTCTGCTGTTCCAAAAACGTCTCCTCACATTCTGCGAACTTTACTGGGGATTTACATTATTCACCGAATCCCAGCCATATATCTTCCATCGTCTGTTCCCGTCCCTGCGCAGCAGAAAAATCTGCCGTACCTGCTGGGTCTTAAAACCTTCCGTCACATTGTAACCGCAGTAGATCCTGGCGAACTCATAGCCGTCTTCCTCAAAAAAATCCACATTCGTGCTGGCAGCCACGGACACAGCGGTAATGGTACGCTTATGATCCTTATAGTCCTGTATCTCCGCCTTTAATGCCGCAATATGTACATCCAATTCATTGTTCGCAAGCAGATCCCCGTCATAAAGTTCCCTTGCCCTGATCACCAGTTCCTCAATCTCGCCGTCAGTACAATCTTCATTATAAAAACATTTCTGGATTTCATTGTAATATTTCAGCAGTTCCTTGGGGGTCGGCGGGTAATCATACTCTATGTCACGGCTCAGCACCTTTTCCACGTTTGTCATGGATGCTTCTTCCGCAATGCTCCGGGATCTGTTCGCCAGGTAGGCGTATACTCCCACCACGCCTACGATCAGTATGAGCATTATAACTGTTATTTTTATAGTGGATTTTTTCATGGAACCCCTTCTTTCATTCCTGTATTACTCTTCCTCAAAATTGAGTTCTATTGTCCTGCCGTCTTTCGCCGCTACGGCTGCGGGGAAAATTTTCCTGACCTCCGCCATATATTCTTCCGGGTGGAGCAGGGACGGACTGTAATGGGTCAGCCACAATTCCGGCACCTGCGCCTTACGGGCGATCTGCGCCGCCTCATACATGGTCATGTGCTTATGCTCCCTTGCCTTTGCCAGCTTCTCCGGTTCGCCGTACATCCCCTCCAGGATCAGCAGGTCTGATCCCACGGCGTTGGCGCTGATGGAATCGGCTGGTCTGGTATCCGTGCTGTAGGTTACTTTCAGACCCTTGCGTTTCTGTCCCAGAACCATATCGGGAGTATAAGTTTTCCCCCCGTCCTCTATGACCTCGCCTTTCTGGAGCCTGCTCCAGAATTTCATGGGAATCTCCTGTTCCAGGGCGCGCTCCCTGTCAAACCTGCCTGCCCGTTCCACGATCATGCTATATCCATAGCATACCACATTATGGTTCACCTTGAAAGCCTTAATCTGAAATCCTTCAAAAGAAAATATCTGTTCGCTCTCCGTTATTTCCATGCATTTCACTTCAAAAGGCAGTTCCGGCGCGATAATCCGCAGGGAACCGACCACCCTGGCCAGTCCCCTGGGGCCGATCAATAACAATGGTTCTGTCCGTTCCGCGTTGCCCATGGTCAGCAGCATACCGGGAAGTCCGCTGATGTGATCTGCATGGAAATGGGTAAAGCAGATGATATCGATGGGTTTGGGGCTCCAGCCCTTTTCCCTGAGGGCTATCTGGGTTCCCTCCCCGCAGTCGATCAGTATGCTTTTTCCGTTGTACCGAAGCATCAGCGAAGTGAGCCATCGGTAGGGAAGCGGCATCATGCCGCCCGTTCCCAGCAGACTTACATCTAACATGATTCATCTCCATTCCAGTTCCGCCTCTCCTCTTCAACGCTCCCTGGTCTGCGTTTACCGATTCGAGGCTGTTCTCCGGTTCCGCCCTGGAACCGTTTTATAAAAGTTCCGTCTCCTCGTCGATCTCCACAGGCACCGCAAACTGCGCGATCAGTTTATCATAACATTCCTCGCAGAGATCAAAATGGTAATTTTTTCCATCTTTTTTACTGAAATATCCAAAAACCGTGTCCGCCGTGAAACATCCTTCTTTCAGATATCCGGCTTCAACCTTTAATTCTCTGCCGCATTGATTACATAACACCTGTGTCAAAACTTTTTCCTGTCCAGACTGATATTTGCGCATCTTATCCTCCGTCCTTTCGCCATGTGAACAAGTTAAGTTACACTCACATTGTACAGGATTTTATCGAATTTTGCGTTGGTAATTGCTGGCGGTCAGACGTTTGGTCAGATTACGGAACTGTTATCTCCGCCACATGATCATCGCGTCCTCCATGGGCTTTTCGTAAAATCGGGGGCGTATTCCCTCGGACACAAAACCAAATTTTTCATATAAATGGATCGCTGCCGCATTGCTGACCCGCACCTCCAGGGTAAAGGCATCGATTCCCGCCTGCTCCCCTGTGGCAATCAGTCTTTCCAGCATGGCGCTGGCAATCCCTCTGTTGCGAAAACGCTCCGCCACAACCACATTGTCGATATTTCCCTCCTGGCAGACATTGGTCATGCCGCAGCAGCCCGCCACCTCGCCGTCCGCCAGGGCCACCAGGTAAGTGCAGTAGTCTCTGGTCAGGAGGTCACGGAAATCCTGAGGGGACCAGGGCATACTGAAAGATTCCGATTCAATGCGGCTCAGGGATTCAATGTCTTCCTCCTGAAGTTGTCTGATCTCGATCTGCAATGTTTCCCCTGACATTTTCCTCTGACTCCCATGCCGCCACGTCTTTCAACTGCTTTAGCAGTTTGGGAAGAATGCCCGATTTTGGCATTCTTCGGTGTGAGACTTAGAGTTTCTCCGCGCAACAGCTAAGCCTGAGAATCAGGCTTTTGGCTGTTGAGCGGTTAGAAACTCTTCTCACACTGTTCCGCCTGGCTTTTCCGCAGATATACCGGCTGGTGCATTGCCGCTTCCACCGTCTTCCCCCGGGCATAATACACCGCGCCCAAAGCCGCCACATTGGCCGCCCTCTGTCTGTTGCAGCCTGCGGGAGCAAGCCGGAAAGGCACTTTGATTTGTTCTTTGATGACAGATAAATAAACGGGCAATCCGTCCCCAAGGAAGATCACTTCCCTGTCCAGACCGTTCAGTTTTTGAACCATTTCTTCTATATCTATCGGCATTTGTTCCATCACGGTTAAGAGCCGGAAGTTTTCTTCCTCCGCCCGGAACTTGTAGATGGCAGCGTAAACCTGGTTCCGGCGGGCGTCCATCAGCGGACAGACCAGCCGGTCCGTGCCCCACAGATTCCACGCCAGTCCCTCCAGGGTGGGAACCTCCACAATGGGCTTTTCCAGCGCCAGCCCCAGCCCTTTCGCCGTGGCGGAACCAATCCGCAGGCCGGTAAAGGAACCCGGGCCGGAAGCAACGGCAATGGCGTCAATGGCCTCCAGATCCAGTTCTATCATATTCCGGAGTTCATCCAGCATGGGAAGCAGCGTCTGGGAATGGGTCTTCTTATAATCCGTGGTGTACTCCGCCAGCAGCACGTCATCTTCCACAACGGCAACGCTGGCCACAAGCCCGGAACTGTCCAAACCTAAAATTTTCATAGTCCAAACCACGCCTCCCTGTCAGCAGCCTATACTTTCAATGGTGACCCGGCGGTAGTCAAATCCCCTGTCCAAATCTTTCTCCAGGGTAACTCTCCGGTATTCCTCCGGCAGGATCTCTTCTATTAAATCAGCCCACTCGATGAGACAGACACCTTCCCCGTAAAAACAGTCCTCATATCCGATCTCGTCCATCTCCTCCACATCCGCGATCCGGTACACGTCGAAATGATAAAAGGGAAGCCTGCCATCCTCGTAAATCTGCAGTATGGTAAAAGTAGGGCTGTTCACCGGCCCTGTCACGCCCAGCCCCGCCGCAAAGCCCTGGGCGAAAACCGTTTTTCCCACTCCCAAATCCCCCGTCAGGGTATAAATCTGACCCGGAACACTCTCCTGCCCCAGTCTTTTCCCCAGTTCGAAAGTTTCCTCTGGGGAATTTGTTTCAATAACGGTTGTTTCCATTTGATCAAGCCTCTTTGCAAAACTTCTCACACTTCCCGTCATGCCGCCTCCGGCGGCACAAACAATTGGTGCAAGTCTGGAAGAATGCCCACATTAGGGCATTCTTCCGTGTGCATAGGTTCCGCAAAGCGGAACCGTAGATTTTCTTAGTCAGTGTACTTTACTGACTTAGAAAATCTTTGCACACTTAGCTGCGGATTTTTACTTTCGCAGGCGGCATATGGGTGGAGATCATCTCGATCACCGCCATCTTCTGGTCACCCAGCTGCCTCTTGGGAAAAATAGTGGCGTTGACCCTGGAGGTATAGAGAATGATGCTCTTTCCGGTGGATACCGCTTTGTGCATGTCCTCCCACTTCTGCTTCGCCTCCGCCTCGCCCTGGGTGATGGTCAGCCCCTCGTCGTCCAATTTATAATGAAGCGTTTCTTTAAACGTGGGATTGTTCAATATCTGCTGCCTGCTTTTGATAAATAATACCCAGGGCAGGTACAGAAGCAGCGCCAATCCGCCGATCAGAAACAGCCACTGTCTCTCCGCCAGCGCCACAAAAACCATCACCGCGCCTAGGGCGCTGCCCAGGATTCCCGACGAACTGTTGTAGGAATGGTGCAGCATATAATCATACAGATCACCAGCCTCAATCTTGATGTCCAACTCAATCATAGCAGTCATATCCTTTTACTTTGAAAAAGCACCTAACTGATCCTGTAGGCGCTTTTTCTTTTTCTTTCTGCAATTTTACTCTAAAACTCTTAAAAAAGCAAGTCCTTATTACTCATGGCGCAATGCATCGATGGGACTCAGCTTTGCCGCTTTCCGCGCGGGGTAGATACCGAAGAAAATCCCCACCGCCGAGGAAAAGAGGCTGGCTCCCAGCACCGTGCTCAGATTCACCTTTGCGGTAAAGCCCATCAGGGAGCAGACGCCGTAGGCGCCCGCCACGCCGATAACAATGCCGATCAGGCCGCCCAGCAGCGTGATAATGGCGGATTCCGACAAAAACTGCAGCAGGATGGAGTTCGTCCTGGCCCCAAGGGACTTGCGGATACCGATCTCCCTGGTACGCTCCGTCACGGACACCAGCATGATGTTCATAACGCCGATTCCGCCCACCAGCAGGGAAATTGCCGCCACAAACACCACGAATACGGTGATATAACTGAGGATTTCATCCATCTGGCTCATATAATCGTTAAAATTCTCCACTGAGATGGTATTCAACCCCCGCACATTATGCCGGTTTTCCATCAGACGCACCGTGTCCTGCGCCACCTGGTTGGCGTATTCCGCGCTTTCCGCAATGATCAGCAGGTCATTATTCTCAATCCAGAATCCATAGGACGCACTGATCACGGAAAGCGGCGCTTCCATGGTCACTGTATTGTTCCCCGCCATGCCGCCCAGCAGGGAAGCGTTATCCTGCCGGATGCCGATAATGGTAAATTCCTGCTCTTCCCCATACAGCGCAAAATCAAATGTCATGCCGATCACATTGGTGGTTCCGAACAGCGTCTTTGCACTGCTCTCCGTGATCACGCAGACCTTATTCGCCGCATAATAATCGCTCTCATCAAAATAGCGTCCTTTTATCACCGGGTCATTACTGGAATACTCCAGACCGGGCATACCGAAGGTTGCAGATGCGGTAAAGATCCCTTTCCGGCCTGACGCCGTACCCTGCCAGCCCCAATTCGGCGTAACGGCTTTTACATGGGGCACTTTCTCCAGGATCGCCTCTATATCTTCATCGGTAAACACCAGGCTGATCCCCGAATCATTATCGCCGTAAGAATAGATATAAAGCTGTCCGCCCGCCATGTTGTTCAATTCATCGTTGATGCCGCCCTTAACGCCGTTACCGATGGAAATAATCATGATAACAGATGATATTCCAATAATGATTCCCAGCATCGTCAGGATTGAGCGGCCTTTATTGCTCCGAATGTTCATCAGGGCAATCTTAATATATTCCCATACCTGTGCCATTGGTAACCTCCTTCCGGTTTCCTCTTACCCAAAACTATTGCGCGGGTATGGCTGTCACAGGCATACCTTCTTCCAGATTTGTGTACGAGGTCACTATGATCACATCCTCCTCCGTGATTCCCTCCAGCACTTCCGTATAAGTGTCGGTGGAAACCCCGCAGACAATGGGCTTCTTTGCTACGATGCCGTTTTCCACCACATACAGGAAATCGCCCTCTTTGTCCGCGTTGATGGCCTCCACGGGAATCATCAGGGTATTCTCCGCTTTTCGGGTGTACACCAGAAGCTTCGCGTCCATGCCCAGGATGATCCTGTCATCGGGCGCCAGCAGGTGTACTTCCACGCCTACCATGGGCGTATTGGAGGCGTTTGTCTCTGCCATGCGGTTGATCTTGCTGATCTCGCCTTCATAGATGTTTCCCGAAACGGTCACATCCACTTTCTGGCCAATCTCCAGCTTCTCCAGATCATACTTGGAAGCGTAAAAGGTCACTTTCACATTCTCGCTGCTCTCCAGGGTCATCAGATGCGTCCCGCTGGCCACCCCGGAACCGGAGACTGCGCTGCACTCCGTGATAATGCCCGCGTATGCCGCATGGATGCCGTCCTTTGCCTGATTGTAGTCTTCCTCCGACTCCCGGTAGGTAATATCCGCAAGTTCCTTGTCCGCGCTGAAAGAAGCCCTGTCGTAAGAATCCAGGATGGAGTTCTCCGTGGAGGTCTTCTGCCCCTCCATCTCCGCTTTGTAGGTCTCATAGTGCTGCAACAGATCCTGCGCGTCGGATATCTTCTCCTGAAGTTCCGCCACATAATCCGAATTATTGGCCGTTGAAGACACATAGCTGTTACGGCTGATGGCATTGTTGATATCATCGATCTCTTTTTGAAGCACCGCCACCCGTGCCTGTATCTGGGAAGAATCTGCGCCTTCTTTCAGCTGAGCCTGCAGATTTTCCAGTTCGCCTGTCTTCTCCCGCAGGGAATTGGACAGGTTCATGCTTTCCTCCGCCAGAGCATTGTTTGTATGTCTCTGGCTTTCGCTCAATTCATTCTGCAAAGTCTTTATGTATGCTTTTGTGTCCGCAATCTGCTGGTTCAGCACATCCAGATTGGTCGTGGCCTCATTCAGCTTCGCCTGGTTCTGGGCGTTATCGGCCATGGCGCTGTTGTAATTTGCGTTGCTCTTTTCATATTGCAACTCAGACTGGCGCATGCTGCTTTCCAGACGCGCCATGTTATAAGTCGCCAGGATGTCTCCCGCCTCCACGGCGTCCCCCGCCGCTACATTCACGGAATCCAGCGTCCCGCTCACAGGGGCAAAGATCACGCTTACCTCCTCGCTCTTGACTGTTCCATTGGTACTGATGCTCTCCTGAATATCCCCCCTGACCGCGTTCGCGGTGGTCACCACAGCGCCCGCGCTGTCGCCGGATGAGCAGGCGACCGCCCTGAAAATGATGAGGACAATAATGACAGCCGCAATAATAACAGGTGCTTTCTTACGTTTTTTCTTAGGTCTTGCCGCTTTTACCTGAACGCTCAGTTCCGTGGCGGCTGCCTCTCCGTTTCTATTTTTCTTTTTCATGCTCCTCGTCCTTTCTATTCCAGTTCCGTCTCTACACTTCAGCGCCCTTTGTGCTGAAAGAAATATTCATCTGCAAAAAACGCAGCTGAATATTTCTTTCGGGCGCTTTCGTTTCGAGACTGTTTTTCTTATTCCAGTTCCTGCTTGCGGGAACTTTTCCTGCCTGCAGGAACTTATTCCGCTCTCTGCACTTCAGCAGCTCCCCCGCCGCCGGAAATTTCCCCGGCGCTGTCCAGGCGGTTACTGTTTTCCCCTGCGGTATCCGCCTCGATATGGCCGTCCCGGATCTTGATCACGCGTTTTGCCTTGGCGGCGATCTCGTTGTCGTGGGTGATCAGGATAACAGTCCTGCCCTCCTCGTACAGTTCTTTCAGGATTCCCATGATCTCCTGGGTGGAATGGGAATCCAGATTGCCCGTGGGCTCATCCGCCAGGATGATGGGCGGCGCCTGGGCGATGGCCCTGGCTATGGCTACCCGCTGCTGTTGTCCGCCGGACATTTCCGCAGGCTTATGATCCATACGATTTTCCAGCCCTACCTTTTCCAAAGCCCTCCTGGCCAGTTCCATGCGCTGCGCCTTGCCCACTCCCCTGTAGATCAAAGGCAGTTCCACATTCTCGATGGCTGTCAGGTTGGGAATCAGGTTGAATCCCTGAAAGATAAAACCGATCTCCCTGTTCCTGATATCGGAAAGCTCGTCGTCGTCCAACTCCGACACATTCTGTCCGTGCAGCCGGTACAGGCCGCTGGTAGGCACATCCAGGCATCCCAGCATGTTCATAAGCGTGGATTTCCCGCTGCCGGACTGGCCGATAATGGCAACATACTCCCCCTCGTCAATATTTACGCTGACGTGATCCAGCGCACGCACCTCATTTTCACCGGGATTATATATCTTGCATACATCCCTGATCTCAACCAGCGCTCCCATTGTTTTCCCCTTTCCCTGTGCTGCTTTACTTTTGCATTGTTGTACTTATGTATTGTGCATATAATACAATAGTACCCATTATATGTCAATATGCAGATAAAAATTTTTTCGAAGATACTATAACAGCTTTTGCTAAAAAGATTCCGCATATTTTCCTTAAAATTTTCTAAAGAAAAATCGTTCCCGAAATCGGAAACGATTTTTCTGCTTTTTAATGTTATTTCTTATATCCTGATTTAATAATCGGGCTTAGTGGCTTGTAAATCAACAGCGTCACAATGGATACGCTGGCGCCTTTTATAAGATTCAGCGGCGCCACACAGGCCGCCACAAAGCTGACTATACTGCTTTCTTTCACCAAAGGATTCACCGCTGTGCCCATGGCCAGCAGCTGCTCCAGCGGTAAAGCGTACAGTTTGGAAAAAGCAGGAAGCAGGTAAATGGCGTTAAAAGCCGTCCCAAACACGGTCATGGTCAGCGTACCGGCAATACACGCAAAAACAGCGTTCTTCTTATTCTTCCGGAAAGCATAGATGACGGAAGCGGGGAGGATAAAACTGCAGCCTACCACGAAGTTTGCCAGATCCCCCACAAAGACCGTGCTGGTTCCTTTGATCAGCAGTTTCAGCAGAATTTTCACAAATTCCATCATAACCCCCGCCGCCGGTCCGAAGGCAAAGGTTCCCACCAGAATGGGCAATTCGCTGAAATCCAGTTTATAAAAGCCGGGGGCAAAAGGCAGCGGGAAGTCAAACAGGTGCAGGATCATGGCGATCGCCGAAAACATGCCAATCATCGCCACTTTTCTGGTGCTGAAAACCGGTTCACTGACGCCGTTTTTCTTCTGGGCAGCCTTTTCCAGCAACACCGCTATCATAAACAACACGATAATAATTGCTGCAAAGCTGAGCACATAAGCAAGGTTTTGGGTTACGCTTTCAAATAATCCGTTCATATTTTCCTCCATTCCAGTTCCGAGACTGTCTTGTTGCAGGAAAATTCTTCATTTCACACAAGAAAACCCCGAATCCGAAGATTCAGGGTCACATTTTCCCGTACCGTCATAACCAGCAGCCCACTCTCACAAAGCAAACCGCCAATAACAACTGTTCTTCTTTCATCCAGACTATACTGTTGGTTTCGGACTTTCACCGAATCGGCCGTGGCATCTGTGCCTGCTGCCGCTGAAATTGCAGCAACACGTTCTTCCGCCACGGGTCGCGGACTGTACCGCCAGTAGGGAATCTCACCCGACCCTGAAGAATTTTACCTCTGTTTACAAGGGATATTATATTGCCTTTTTGCGCAGAAATCAAGGCTTTTCAGATTTTTTCTCTCATATATCCTATGTTACCTGTTTTAAATAACATATTTTATCGATATATAAACTTTCATAAGCCTACATACATTCTCAAATTATTTCTTATGGATCAGCCAAATGAAATAAAATGGTTGTTCCCTAATAATTTGCTTTTCATCCAAACATTGTTCGACAAAATTTGCCATACTAAATATACCTCCACCAGTCCCCAAATAAGAAATGATTCTTTCCAAGTTAGGCGAATTAAACAAAGATCCATTTATGGCTACCAATGTTGCTACCGCAAATCCCAGCGTCAAAAAACTACCCATTTTTATCACCAAATGTCGATTTATTCTTTTAATATCTGAATTTAATAGATTTATCCCATTTTTTATATTAATACCGATCTTTTTTATATTAGCATCAAAACTTTCTGAATTATTAGCTTCATATAGATTTAAAAACTCACTTTCCAGATAAAGACGAAAGCTAGAAAATTCATTTGAATAATTCTCCATGGCTTTTATCAAACTATCATTGGAGCAATCATCAATATATGGTATTTCAACTTGCGCAATGGAACGTATATAGATATCTTCCAAAAATCTATTTCGTGAGGTAATACAACTTGTATTTGATTTTTCATTCAGTAGCTTTTCATACACTTCTTTTGAAGGATAATCAATAAAAGCATGATCTTCCCAAAGAGCATTTTTGCATAACCCGTCAACCATAATATCCGGTATATAAATTAAATATTCTTTTTCTATCAGTTCTTTGTTGTTCCTAAGAAACCGACCTAATGCATTAATGTTATTTATTTGCAAATATGTAGAATAATCATATGATGTTTGATAAATAAACCCTGTTGGATCCTCAGTTATACAATTATATAATTGATAATCATGCCTATGCTCTTGATCAATTACTCCTGTTTCCCATAAAACTGATGTATCTGCAAGCAACAAAGTCTTTCTGGCTATTTCATATTTGTCTTCATATTTATTTAATAGTGCTACATTCTTATTTAGATTATCATTAATGTGATTTCGGAATCGTCTATCACCGTATCCATCATATATTGTTTCGTGCCACCATAGTCTGGAATATTCAATCGCCATTTGTGCATCAGTCATTTTTTCTTCCTTAGCCCGTCTATATAAATCCGATATTAATTTTTTCCATTCATTATCCATAAAGACCCTCCATCTATATCATAGCTTTTAATTACTATATTTCAATTATACCACGGTTGCAATCCAATTTCAATTTTCTGACAAAAACACAAAAAAATACGGCACACCAGACTTTTACATCTGATATGCCTTATGATCTCTGCCTGTAGTCACCCAAAATACGTCTTACTTGTTTTGTATTGCGATAGGTCGTTTGATTTCCGTTTTGTCGTAATTATTTTATCCAGTTATTTTTATGGTTGTTGCGCTATTTGAGGGCGCATTAGAATAAGCCCGCCATCAATTATATTTTTCTAATTTCTATAACTGATAATAGGCTTATTCCGATGTCCAACCATTTAAGTTCATATTAAGGTTCTAAGGTGATTTATTGCATTTTGTGTAAAAATGGCGTAAATCTATACATGCCTGGCAAATGCCTGATTTAACTCAATTTCCAGAAACGGGAAATCACACCCATGCCACCCCCCATCACTGCGCCATGGCGTTCCCGGTGTACAGCTGATAATATTTCCCTTTCTGCTCGATCAGCTGGTCGTGGGTTCCTTTCTCAATGATGCGTCCCTGCTCCAGTACAATGATACAGTCGCTGTTCCTGACTGTGGAAAGCCTGTGGGCGATGACAAAGTTGGTCCTGCCTTTCATCAGCGCGTCCATGCCTTTCTGCACCAGCTTCTCCGTTCTGGTATCGATGGAACTGGTAGCCTCATCCAGGATCAGCACCGGCGGATCGGCAATCGCCGCCCTGGCGATGGCCAGTAGCTGCCTCTGCCCCTGGCTTAAGTTCGCGCCGTCCCCCCGGAGCATGGTATCGTAGCCGTCAGGCAGACGCCGGATGAAACCGTCCGCATTGGCAAGCATGGCAGCCCGCACCACTTCTTCCTTGGTGGCGTTCAGTTTTCCATAACGTATGTTCTCCATAACCGTCCCGGTAAACAGGTGGGTATCCTGAAGCACGATCCCCAGAGAACGCCGCAGGTCGTCTTTCTTGATCTTGTTCACATTGATGCCGTCGTAGCGGATCTTTCCGTCCTGGATATCATAAAAGCGGTTGATCAGGTTGGTAATGGTAGTCTTGCCCGCGCCAGTAGCGCCTACAAACGCGATCTTCTGCCCCGGCTTCGCGTAAAGTTCAATATCGTGGAGGATCATCTTATCGTCATTATAGCCAAAATCCACATGATCAAATACCACATCCCCCCGCAGTTCCTGGTAGGTGGTGGTATCGTCCGCCTTATGATAGTGCTTCCATGCCCAGAGCCCGGTCCGCTCGCTGCTCTCCTCCAGCTTTCCCCTGTCATTCCGCACTGCGTTCACCAACTCCACATAGCCGTCATCCACCTCAGGGGTCTCATCCATCAGCTTAAAAATGCGGTCTGCGCCGGCCAGCGCCATGATGATACTGTTGAACTGCATACTGATCTGGTTGATGGGCATGCTGAACGACTTGTTCAGTGTCAGGAAGCTTGCCAGGTTTCCAAGGGTCAGCCCCGACACGCCGGTAATGGCCAGGATGCCGCCCGCCACCGCGCAGATCACATAGCTTAAGTTGCCCAGCTGGGCATTCACGGGACCCATGATATTGGCGAATTTATTCGCCCTGTTGGCGCTGTCACACAGCTGGTCGTTGAGTTCGTTGAACTGCGCCAGGCTCTCCTCCTCGTGGCAGAACACCTTTACCACTTTCTGTCCTGTCATGGTCTCCTCAATACAGCCGTTTAATTTACCCAGATCCCTCTGCTGCGCCAGGAAGAAGCGGCTGCTCTGGGAGCCGATCTTTTTCGCCGCAAAGATCATGAGCACCACCATGAAAAGGGTAATCACGGTCAACGGAATATCCAACAGGATCATGGACGTCAGGGTACTGACCACCGTGATTCCGCTGTTCAAAAACTGCGGAATGCTCTGGCTGATCATCTGCCGCATGGTATCGATATCGTTGGTGTACAGGGACATAATGTCGCCGTGGGCGTGGGTGTCAAAGTACTTGATGGGGAGCGTCTCCATCTTTTCAAATAAATCGTCACGGAGATTCTTCTGTGTCCCCTGGGTGATCACGATCATCAGCCTTGCCTGGGTAAAGGAAGCCAATACGCCCAGCGCGTAAAAGCACGCCACTCTGGCGATAGCCCACGCCAGGGGGCTGAAATCGGGGTTCTGGTTCCCCAGCATGGGGACAATGTAATCGTCAATCAACGTTCCGATAAACAACGTTCCCTGCAGGGAACAGAGCACGGTGGTAAAAATGCAGATCACCACCACGACCCACTGGATCGCGTAATCTTTAAATGTATAACCGAGCACCCTCTTTAAAAGTTTGCCGGGATTCTCTATCTTGGGTCTGGGGCCTCTCATGCCGCGGGGACCGGGACCCTGGTTTACTTTCGGTTTTCTTTCTTCCGCCATGTGATAAGCACCTCCTGTTATTTATTCGTCAAAATCACCGCTTCCGCTGGTCTGGGATTCATAGACGTCGCGGTAGATCTCATTATTCGCCAGCAGTTCTTCATGGGTGCCAAAGCCGTCTATCTGGCCTTCGTTCATGACAATGATCCTGTCGGCATGTTCCACGCTGGATACACGCTGGGCAATGATCAACTTGGTGGTCCCGGGGATCTCCTCCGCGAAAGCTTTCCGTATCTTGGCGTCCGTGGCGGTATCCACCGCGCTGGTGGAATCGTCCAGGATCAGGATCCGGGGCTTCTTTAACAGCGCCCTGGCGATACAGAGCCTCTGCTTCTGTCCGCCGGACACATTGGTACCGCCCTGCTCGATGAACGTATTGTAGCCCTCCGGCATCCTCTGTATGAATTCATCCGCGCAGGCAAGTTCGCAGGCATGCTTACATTCTTCCTCCGTTGCCTCCTTGTCGCCCCAGCGCAGGTTCTCCAGAATGGTCCCGGAAAACAGCACATTATTCTGGAGCACCACGGCTACCTGGTTCCGCAGCGCCTCCATATCATAGTCGCGCACATCCACGCCGCCCACCAGAAGCTTTCCTTCCGTCACATCATAGAGCCTGCTGACCAGGTTGACCAGGCTGGACTTGGCGCTTCCGGTGCCGCCGATGATGCCGATGGTCTCGCCGGACCTGATATCCAGGTCGATATTTTTCAGCACGGGATCGCCCGCGCCCTTTTTATAGCTGAATGACACATTTTCAAAGCGGATGCTTCCGTCCTTCACCTCATGAACGGGATCCTCCGGGTTAGCCAGGTCAGGCTTCTCCGTCAGCACCTCGCAGATACGCTTCGCGCTGGCGCTGGACATGGTAAGCATCACAAAGATCATGGAAAGCATCATCAGGTTCATCAGAATATTCATGCAGTATGTCAGAAGGCTCATCAGCTGCCCTGTGAGCAGTTCATCCTGCACCACCAGATGGGCGCCTATCCAGCTGATCAGTATGATACAGGTATAGACCGTCAAATTCATAACAGGTGAATTCCATGCCACGATACCCTCCGCCTTGCAGAAAATATTGTAAATATTCTCACTGGCTTTCTTAAACTTCTGGTTTTCATAATCCTCCCGGACATATGCTTTCACCACACGGATCGCGGACACATTTTCCTGCACGCTGGCGTTCAGGTCGTCATACTTGGGAAACGCCTGTGTAAAATGTTTGGTGGCATTGGTCACGATCACACCCAGGACGCATGCCAGGATGATGACCGCCACCAGGTAAATGCTTGCCAGCCTGGGACTGATGTAAAACGACATGCACATGGCGATGATCAGGCTGAAAGGCGCGCGCATGGCCATTCTCAGGATCATCTGGTACGCATTCTGTATATTCGTCACATCCGTGGTCAGCCTGGTCACCAGACCGGACGTACTGAACTTGTCGATGTTGGAAAAGCTGAACTTCTGTATGTTCTCATACATTGCCCTTCTCAAATTTCTGGCAAAGCCGGTGGATGCTTTCGCGCCGAACACGCCCCCTCCGATGCCAAAGGAAAGGCTGAGTATCGCCGTCAGTACCATCAGCGCCCCCACCAGATAAATATGTCTCATATCGCCCTTGTTGACGCCGTCGTCAATAATGGACGACATCAGCAGCGGGATGATCATTTCCATGATAACTTCCGCTATCATGAAGATCGGGGTCGCAATGGAAGCCTTTTTAAACTCCCTGATCTGTGCTCCAAGTGTCTTTAACATAAATGCACTTCCTTTCTATCATTACATATGTTACTGTAATTCCCGGTTCTCTATGCCGCATTCCGCTTCCATCTGCTCCAGGTTATCCTGCAGCTTTCCCAGCAGCCTGTAGAGTTCCGAGATTTCCGCCTCCGTCATTCCCTGCAGGATCCTCCTGTCCATAAGCCGCATATGTTCTTCCACCCTGGCGTGCCTCTCGCAGGCGATTCCGGTCATCACCACGCGCTTCAGCCGGGCGTCCCTGTCCTGGCTCTTTCGCACGATCAGGCCGTTTTTCTCCATGACCTGCAGCGTATTGGTGGCTGTGGCTCCGGAAATCCGGAATTCTTTTTCGATATCCTTCTGATAAACCGGCTCATCCATATGATGGTACAAATATCCAAGGATACCGCCCTGCAGCTGAGACTGCGGCGCATTGCCGTCCCTGGGAAAGCTTTTATGGATCACCGCCTTGATCTGGTTATGGATCACACGCATGGTAAACGCAATGGATCTCTGCTTCTCCTTTTCCATATGTATATCCCTTTGCTGATACATAATAATGTTAGCGTGCTAACCTTTATTGTTAGCACACTAACATTATCGCAAATGGAACTATTTGTCAAGGGCTATGGGGATTTTAATAATTCTTTTAGAATTTCCTGCTCTCAAAATACGGGAACCTCTCCAGCGCGGTGAAGATATCCTGGAAATCCTCCCTTGGCGCCAGTCCGATATACCGCTCCAAAAGTTCCCTTTCCCGGTCTTTGTACTTTCCATAGAAGATATCAAACAGGTTATGTCCCCGCAGATAGATGCGGATTTCCTCCATATGGCGCCTGATATCCTCCACGCTCTCCAGGTCGCAGCCGAGAACTTCCACCAGATGCCGGCCGCTTGGGAGACGATGAAGGTATTCTTTCCACTTTTCCAGAAGCGTCTCATAAAACGCCTCCTCCGACTCCACAATCCCCAGCTGCGTCATGACTTTGGGATTCAGAAAATAATTTTCAAAGGAATAATATTTCAGGATCAGCACATTCTCCGGCCGCACCCGGGGCAGCTTATCCAGATCCTCAAGGTTTCGCTCCTCATAGTAACGGCACAGCTGCCTGCCCAGTTCCCTGGGATCCTTCCCATCGCTGTCACGGACCATAAGGAACTGATCCCGCAGATAGATCTGGTTCATATACTTCAGGTTGGCATAGGTCTTGATATTGGTACAGCTGTTGGTGGTGATGATGGCAATGCGGGAGAGATTTCCCTGACTGTCGGTGGTCTCCGCGTAGTACTTCCCCAGCAGGAGAGGCAGACGGGATTTATCCTGCTTTCCCTCCACGATGAACACAAAATTCACGTTCATCAGATCCCCTGCGGTATAGCCCAAATCGTCCAGGATTGCGCTGATATCCGTCTTCTTCCTGATATTGCAGGAACCGTCCTCTCCCAGGATCACCTGGCGTATCTGCCTGCTATTGAAATTAGGCAGCAGGTTGGGGGAATGGGTGGTAAAGATCACCTGATTCTTCGCCGCCAGACGATACAGGATCGTCCCGCAGACTTTCTGCAGGCTGGGATGCAGGAAAATCTCCGGATCCTCAATCATGATGATGCTGGAGAGGTTTTCCCTGATCTGCGTATATGCCTCCAAAAGGGAAAATAAATAGATGGAACGCATCCCCTTTCCCATCCGGGAGATGGGGTGGGGCACATTCTGGGCGGGATGACAGATCTCCGTGGAGACCTGCAGGATACTCTCCACATCCCGGTTCATATAATAACGGATGCTTTCTCGACCGCCGTTTTTATGAAAGCAGTCGTTGACCATCCGGGCAAAATTGTCCAGATTCAGCTGGTACAGTTTATAGTCCAGCAGCTTGGACGTCTCAAACACATCCAGTTCGGCGGGCTTCTTCCTCTCGATCAGCCCGATACAGTGAAAACAGTAATTACATTTCTTCGCCTGATCGAACATGCAGCAGCCCACCCGCATCCGCTTCAGGATCTCATCCTCCTGCAGAAGCAGCAGATCTCCCTGCAGCTGCTCCAGACGGCGCTCCGTATCCACATGATATATCTTGGGAAAAACTTCCCGTATGTAAGGATTATGCTTGTTGACGCCATCCATATAGCGGATGCGGCCGTCCCGGTTGGCGGTCATGGTAAAGGTGAGCGCACCGTCAGAATAGGAGGGCAGCTTCCGCTGGAAATCCTGCAGCCAGGCTTCCTTTTTCCGATACTGACTGACCACGCCGCCACGCCGCAGCAATTCCATATCTTCCTCCGTAAAGCTGAGGGTAACGCGGATCCGGATCTTGGCGCCTGCCTCCCCGAAATCCTCCGGACTGACCGCATATTCGCCGCCCACCGCGCGGATGGCGTCCAGCACGGTGGTCTTCCCGATATTGTTCTGCCCCACCAGGATCAGGGCATTCTCAATATCGGGAATGTGCATGTCATGGATAGATTTGAAATTCTGGATGCGCAGATCCGTAATCTTCATAAGCAGACCCACCCTTTAAGGCTTCAGTTTCTTTCAGGCAGTTTCGCAATCGCAAATCCCATAAACGCAATGGTAATGGCCACTCTGAGTATAAACGGCACTGACAGGAACGCAAGCGGAATCAGATCCAGCAGCGTCGCCACCACAAACATCAATACCTTGGAATATACCGCTACCCGGAACAGTTCGCCCGCCGATAACTGCTTCTTCACGCATGAGGCAATGATCATGCCAATCAGCAGATAGATCGCCGCACACAGGAAATACCAGAAGACCCTTCCCACAAAAAAGATCAGGTATCCCAGCACAAACACCACCATCATGATGGGCATGAATATCTCGACGATCCAGTCCCTGCTGATCTCCAGGTCACTTCCAAGATCACTGAACCTGGCCTGCTGATACTCGCCATTCTGATATACGGAAATCCTGTCACGACCCATCAGGATCATATTCTGGTATCCCTCAGCGGCTATCTCCGATGCCTCCTCATAGGAGAATCCGCTGATATCATCCGTCATATACACAAACGTCCCACTCTGGTCAAATACAAAATCCTCATCAATATACAGCCTGCCGTCAGCGATCTCAAAATCCGGAAGTATGTCCTCCCAGTCACTTTTATTCAGGGTGCCAAACCCAATCATAAAACCAATAAAAGAAATGATCGTGGCGACCAGCGCCAAAAGCGTCACGAAACCGATCATACTGCCGGTCTTGACTTTCGTCAGCCTGTTATACTGCGGCGGTATGAAAGAAATAACGAACTGCTGAAAAATATTGGGGGCTTTCTCCGGCTCCTGACTACCGCCATAATGATACGAATTATTATAGCTTCCGTAATTACCATTCATATCAGGATCGGTGTAAGAACCGTTCTGCTGATATGAACCTGTGTTTGTACCTGTCTGCTGATTGTAATTATTGTCCATTTCCTTTTCCTCTCATAAATATTTTTGTGATGTGGATTCAGTATACCATAAAATATATTTTTCGTACAGAAATGTTTTGATGATCAGCCGACATTTCAACCATATGAAAAATCAAGATACGGATAATCTCCCATCATTTCTTCTATGATCCTTTTATTCAGATTGATCCAACTCATGCATTTATCCAGGATGATGGCATCGCTTGTAACTACGTTGTCCAGTTTTTCCAGCGCCGCATCTACATTGTGGATCACTTCCACCTGCACTTCGAAGTCACAGTTCGCTAATAACCCGGTAATCCGCTGCTTTAACCTGCCTGAGTTTGATACCGGGGAATCCAGGTAAAATACTGCTTTTGCTATCCTGTCTTTCTCCAGCATTTTACCAAGGAGCATAATGGCCGTCTCCGTCTTGTCGATCAGGCGGTAAGTGCCTCTCAGCGCAGCCAGATCCCGTATCGTTCCATCCATGCATTTCAACAGCAAAGACCCTGACAAAGCGACTTCCAGAGTGATGATCGTATTAAAGCCGTCGATATTCACCGTGCTTCCCGCTGGAACATTTTCTATTTCTTTCGCTTTTCTCGTTTCAATGCTCTGCCTCGCGGAAACTGCCCTTACCAACGCTAACCGCTGCCGTTCCGAAAGCAGATAATGGTTCCCCACAAATACGGAGGCTCCTTTTATGTGGTAGCCCTGATCCAACAGATAACGCAGGTCATTACCCGCTTTATGCAGTGTTTCAACGGCGGAACCGCCAAATTCCCTGTCATCATTGGGCGAATATCCCCGTTTTACCATGGCGCTCATACAATATAACCTCTTCTCCGGCAATCAGCATATCTTCCCGCTCCGCTTATTCACCATACCGCTTATCCCATACCATATTTTTGATTGCCACCTTTTCGTCAGCAGTCTGCGGCCATTGCACCGCAAATCCCGCCGCCTCAAACTCTTTCACTATAATCCGGCCAACCTCTTCCGCCGTCGGTTCCTCAAAATAATTTCCAAACGAAAAATAAAGCAGATCGCTTTCCTCATGCAAAATATGTTCCAGATCCTGCATCGTGTAAAAACAGCATCCGATCACTTTTTCACCATTACCATGCCGCTCCGTGGCGATCTCATTGCAGTCGTCAAAGCCGTCCGACTGGACATATCCGGCGCAGTGCAGGCATACGATTCCCTGTTCGTCCAGCCTTTGGAAAGCAGCGTCCAGCTTCCGGAAATTTTCCTGACCGCCCCTGTTCTGAAATTTATCGCGGTACATCTCAACGACTTCCCGCAGTTCGTCGTCTGTGATACCGTCCGACTCCTCAGGATACTCCTCCTCGATATATTCCTCACAGCATTCTAGGATCTCGTCATCCGATAAAAAACCCGCTTTTACATAATCGATGATCTGCTCCTCCAGTTCCTCCGCAAGCATTTCATCCATACCCTTTTTTCCAGTCCTGTATCCGTTTTCATTATACCGTTATTTCTGAAACCTGCCATATTTAACTTGTACTATTTATATTCTAACATCATGTGCTTCCACGCAATGCGTATGGAACGGAAGGATTCCAAAGCCAGCATGGAAATGACCAACATGAACAGGTTTTCAGCAGTTGGCATGGAGGCATTCCGAAAATAATTCTAAAAGAACCAAAAAAGCTTGTTAAAAGTATGGTTTCTGTTGTAAAATAAGCGTGACATACAATCTCCCGTTTTTGTAAAATTTTGTTGACACTTATACTATACAACAAATGGAGCAGATTGTATGTTTTTTTATTGCTGAAAAATGGAAAAACTTGTAAAGTGCTGTATAATTATATAATGTATATAAGTTTTCCAGAGTATTACTGACTAAAAAAATCAGCCAAACTCTTATAATGACTAATTGTGCTTTCTAAACTCAAAACACTAGTTTTTTTGCATGGGATCGCCGAATATATGTTCTGGTGGAAATTTGTCAAATGTTGGTATATAATAATTATAATTGTATAATCATGGAGGATTCTTATGGGTGCTAATAGTTACAAAATATCAGAACATAAAGACGAAATATTTACAGATATTATTAAAAAACTGCTTTGGGTTCCAATAGCAGCAATTATACCTCTTGGCGCAAAATTGGTAAATATTATATATAAAAATATAACAGCAGAATCACAATATGCCACTTTTTCAAACATTTTAATGGTATCATGTGTTGTTCTGTCCGTTTTATCAATTATCATATCTGTAAATATGTTACACAAAAATGCCCAAGTAGCAAAGAAAAATAAGCTGATAGAAAACAATAAAAATAGAGAAATATCTTCTGATTATCGTTTTTCTTCAATTATAGCTGAATTGACATTTGATGATAATAGAAAAAATATCACTTCAACTTTAGACTACAATATGACTGTTTTAGCTGACAATGTTACTGAATTTAAAAGAGATTTGATTTGGAGCGGCTCAAAATATAACGGAACCAGAATTCTACAGAAAAATGACAATAGATATGAAATAGAAGACTCACAACGTGATCATTCGCCATATCCATATATAATCAAATTCAATTCAGAGAAGAAAAGAGGAGAAACTATTTCATTAAAAACTGAAACATCGGTCGTTGATGAGAAGTTGGATATGATACCTGAGTATTCCTTTATGGCTAAATACCAAATTGATGAATTAATATTAAAAATAATTGCACCTGAGGGTATGATCAAAAACGTAAAACAAGCTGTATATGCTGATCGCGCAAAAAGTATCTGTATAGAACCACCAAGAAATATGACCAGTGAGACTGTCAGAAATTTAGTAGTATTTACATATAGAATTCTTAATCCAACTTTGCTATATACATATTGCATAGAATGGGAATTTACAAAACAGTAAAAATATGATAATATTTTAATATATAACTTTTCTATATTGAAGAACGTGGAAAGGAGAGATAAGGTAAAATTATCAACCTTATCAACAAGGCAATGGGAAACTAACGAATAAAAGCTGTACGTAACATGTTGACTATCTGCAGTAGTTTCAATTAAAAGGAGGAAATGTATTTGAATGCGCAAAAACAAATAAAAAAAAGAACAATTAATTCAGTATGATCTTACTGTACATAAAATGACTGCCAGTTGCACTATTTATTAGACTGGCAGTTTTTATTACTGATATACCAAAAGAGCATGGATAACTCCATGCTCTCCGCATAATCATAAATTCATTGCTTTAATTAGTTACTAATTTTCCATACTGTATTTTTCTCTCCTGCAATATTTTAATTATATAGTATCATAATAATCTAATTGTTGCAAGCGATATTTTATAAACACCCCATTTTGCATGTTTATTGTATTTCATTAATGAATATCTCGGTCTATTCAATATATAATCATATAATACATTTCGGGAAATGCTCTATCGAAATCCTTGCTGGCTTTTCATTTCCAATGTGCTATTTCAAGTTTCTATCTGTCCTCATGATTCGTATATGAAAAAAACTCGAAAAAGAAGTCATATATTCAGCGCAGGAAAACTTACATAGGCAGAGACAAAAAACTTCATCCTATTATACACGGGCAAAAGCAAGTAGCAAGAATTCCATTTCCTACTGTATAAGAACACAATATTTCCTACCGATCAACCTGACGAGGAATCCACCTCTTAAAAATCCTTCCTATTCTCTGATATATTTCCCAGGCACCAGATCTGCCAGCCAGACCTTTTCATTTCCTACATAAAACTTAACCCCCTCTTTCCACGCCCTCCCGGCATCAATGATCAGGATACACGGCCTGGCATCATGGCGTTTCCCCACGCTCTCGGCGGTCTCCACATCCTCCGACAAATGGACATACTGCCTGTTCTGGGGCCGCAGACCGTTTTTCATGATGGACGGCACAAATCTCCTTGCCGTCCCATGATATAAAATATCCGGCGGCCTCTTCTCTTCTTTCAGGATCTTCATGGGGATGGAATGTCCGTAAAATGCCCTGATCATTCCGTCTTTTATCTCAAAACGCTTCTTCTCGGACTTTTCCAGGATCTCATGCAGATCCGCTTCACCCACGTCTTTCCATTTCGCTTCCCTGCACAGGGCGTCCAGAAGCTGTTCCACCGGAACACGGCCTGTCTCATCCATTTCCAGTTCATACTCCCATGGCGCGTGGCGCAGCGCATAGGATATTTCTTTGCTCAGATTCTCAAGCTGTTTCATACTGTATATACCTCCTCATGCGGCAATAGCTGCGATATATCCTGCCCCGCATTCTTCTTTTCCCGCAGAGAATCAACATATTCCGTAATGTCCTTAAGTTCGACGATCCACTCCCCGACATATTCTTTCACGACTTTTCCCCTTAAACCGATCTGTATGGAACGATAATCCAAAGGATTGCCATAGATATCCCTTTCCGGATCCCACTGGCATCGTATATCCGAACTGCGTATCAACTCTTTCCACTTTTCCGGACTTTCGTAAACCGTCTCGTCATAGGCAGACAGCACGGCGTTTTTCACCAGATAGTCAAACTTCTCGCGGGGGATGTCTATGGCAAGGGTATGTTCCTGATTCTCCTTTGTCCCCCAGCCGCTGCGGTACATCATCCATAAAAAGGACGGTTTGATCCAGGTCATCCTGTCCAGCTTGAATTTCGGTCCGAAAGTACCCAGCCTGACCGCCTCGGCGGCAATGTCGGCTGGATACGCCTGATAGACGCGGATCGTTGTCTGTGTATAAACTGCCCTGATCTCTTTCTGGTTCATAGATACCTCCTCAAACCGCTTCCTCACTGCTGCCTGCAGTCCGGGTAAGGCCGCCTCTCCTGGGAGGATGCGGTGGCCCTGGTAAGCTGCAGCACCGCTTCACTGAAGTAGCGGGGATCCACCTGTCCCAGTTTCTGTCTCACCGGCAGATAGCGGTATCCCACTTTCTCCGTCACACCCGGCTGGCAGAAATACGCCTCGTACACCACCACTGTTTCGTTCTCGCCACCTATATACGTCCCGGAAAATACAAGTTCCACGCCCTTATCCCCGTCATGGCGGTGAAAGGTGTCATAACCGCCGCCGTCTCCCACTTCGCCTTTATACCAGCCCATATCCTGCAGTTTTCCTGCCAGGGACAGGCCGTTCAAGACCACGCCGCCAAAGCGGATCAGGTCCGTTTCCTCCTTTTCCTCCTCCGTCACCCGGTATACCGGGCGGGTCAGCTGTTCGATGGGCTGGACGATCTCATAATCCTCCAACTGTTCTTTCCATGCCGCCAACGCTTCCTCCGACAATTCAATGGGATGCACAAGGCCTATGACCAGCCCCTCTCCGTCCGCCCCGGGCAGTTCATATTCTTCCTCCTCCGCAGTGTTGAACGTGCCGTCTTCCATGTAACGGAAAGTGTCTTTTAAGTCCCCTTTTTTGTACACACCCCAGATCAGCCCAATGGCAAACTGATGCATCACCGGATTTTTCACAAACAGTTCTTTCCATTTCTCCGGCTCCCACTGCCTGCTGACGCGAAGCGCCTGTTCCAGCCGCGTCTTCTGGTTCGTCACCACGGTCTTCAGCTGTTTCCTTAAAAGCTTCCAGGACCTGTCCGCTTCTTTGGACAACTCCGGGTCATCGGTCTTGCCGGGCGCGGGCAGGTTCTTTAATTTCTTTCCATTGCCATCATATACCTCCAGGGACAGGTTTGCGGTCAAAAGAACCTTGAACTGTCGTTTTCCATAGTCAAATGTCCTCTCCATCCGATCGTCAAATCCCAGGTTCGGTACGATCCGATCCTCCAGATCCTCCCTGGAAATCCCAAGCTGCTCCGCCGCATGATCCAGCGCCTGGGCGGCGGCGGATTTCACCTGGCGGAACTTGAATTTCCTGGCAATCTGATCCACCTGCAGGAGCGCCGTGGAGGTGCCGTTTAAGGCCAGCGCTTTCACCGCCTCCGCCGCCATGGCTCCCCTGACATTCTCCGCCCACTCCTGGATCTGGGCATACAATACGGGCACGACTGCCTCTCCGCCATGTATGGAATACGCATAAAGAATCCATTTTTTCTTCGCCTGGGCGCCATCCTCCATGAAACGCTGATATACCTCTCCCATGTATGCGGCCAGTTCTTCCGTCCGGAGTCCTGCCGCCAGCCGCACGGCTTCTTTGCTTACTCCGGGTCTGTCCATATCCGCATAGCTGACCAGGAACGCCGCCATGTAGTCTTCCGAAGCCTCTTCCCCATCCGGCTTATGTACCTTACAGAGCGTCTCCGGCGACAGCCAGGCCAGTTTCCGCTTCCTGCCTCCCATCAGGATCTCATTGATCATCTCTTCCAAAGTGGGTTCCGCAGCCTGTGATTTTCCGCTCTCGCCTGCGCCGTCCGAGGCGCTTGCCATTTCTTCTCCGCCTGCGTTTTCCGAAGCCCCCTCCGGTGTGAGGATCTTCTGCAGCATGGTTCTGATCTTTTTTGTTTTCTCCGCTTCCAGAGCCTGCTCCAGCGCCTGACGGTACTTCTCCATACCCCAGCCCCGCAGCACATTCACCGCCATCTCACGACAGCCGCCCTTAGGGGATCTCAGCATCTCCAGGATATCCTCTTCCCACTCCCGGTTCCTTGTATAAATGGTCCAGAGAAATCCCCGCACCTGCTTTGCGCTCTCGGAGGCGCAGGCAAGCAGCCAGTCCTTATATTCCTCCGGGCGCTCTCCCATCACGCGGATGGCCATGATCCGGGCCTGCATATAACTGCTTTTGGAAGCCTCCATCCATTCCTGATGCCAGTCCTTTCGAAACTCCGCCAGCATCTGTACACAGGCATAGCTGGCAGTAGGCCTGCCGCCGTTAAGGGACTCATAGGCGCCATCGTACACCGTGCCGAAGAAATCGATCTGGTACTGAGACGGAACCTTTTCTTCCTCCAGCAGCCGCGCAATGCTCTCCATTTGCTGCCGCTCCAGATGTTTCGCCCTGTTGCGCCAGGCTTCCGTCAGTTCCGGTCCATCCTCCACCCAGTACCGGCTGAAATAGTCTTTCTGCAGGCACAGGCATTCCAGCGTCAGCGCCCGCCGATACAGCTGTTTTTCCCCGCATTCCAGATAACCGTGGATGGCATCATATTTTTTATGATTATAAAGACTCAATTCCCGCCATTGTTCCACATAAGGCAGGATATCCCCGATCTCCGCTTCTCCCAAAAGGTATGCCAGCGCCCTGTCTTTCGCGGGCTGATACCTTTCCACAGTCTGTTCTGCCGCGCTTCTGCGGTAATTCACCGCGTAATTTTTCCCTTCCTCCTCATACAGCCCGGGATTCGCCGCCTTCACCTGCGCCAGCAGATAGCCGTAATCCTCTGTGGGAATCTTTTGTATGACTTCGGAGATGACTTTCGGGGCTTTTACCGCCATCCGCTCCAGCACTTCTTTTTCCCTCCGCAGGACAGCCCAGCGGGTATACGCCTCATCGGGGATCCACAGAACCTCCTCCAGTCCCCCGATATGCCCATGGAACCACTCTTTGCCCGTTCCCTGACAGGCATCCAGCGTCAGGTTGGGAACCAGATTCGACTCCACCGCCGCAGCCAGGCGGATCAGGGATATGAAACTGTCGGAATGCTCCACTGCCAGAAAAGCCAGCATGGGCAGAAAAATTTTCTTAAACTTATTCTGCCGTCTTCCCGACAGAATGGCTCTTATTTCATAGGGAAATTCCTCCCCGGGGTCGGAATCCCGCACAAAGGCTTTCAGCTTTTCCACATCCTCCTCTTCCGGCTCGTCCGCCTCCGTAAAAAGCCCGTCAACATTGCTCAGCAGGCGGCGTTCCAGATAGTCCCGCATCTCACCGATGCGTTCCGGGCTGCCCTCCGCCCTGGTATCTTCCGCCATCGGCATACGGAGCCTGCTCCCGCCCCCTTCCAGAGGCTTTACGCAATGCAGGTATAGCGCAAAGAGAAGCATCTCCGTATTGCAGGCGCCTTCTTCCGGGCACAGTTCTATCATCCGGGGAAATACTTCCGGATCCTTTTTTCCAAATTCGATCAGCGGCCGAAGCGTGCTCTCTTTCATGTTCGATGTAAACCACGCGATCCAGTCCGCATAAATAGCCCCAATCTGCAGATCGGACAGGCATTTCTGCAGATATCTGAAATCGCTGCCCCAACCGTTACGGGACAGGAACACCCTGGCCGTAACGCCGCCGACTGCCACAACAAAGCGGATAAAACGCAGCGCCAGCGCCTCATCCTCCCTTTTGAAATCACTGAGCAGATCATACAGCGGCTGTCTTGATTTCCCCGGCAGGTCATAAAAATCCTGCGGCTTCACTTCCTTTAACAGATCCGGCTCCTCCTGTCTTGCCATATCCAGGTATTTTCCCGCCAGTTCCCGATTATCCTGGGACAGTTCCAGCAGTTCCAGCGCTTTTTTCAGTTTCCGGTTCTCCCCTCTGTCTCCGTCCAGCATGGCTTCATTTACCATCATGATGCATCCCTCCCGTTTTTCCATATGAATGAAACTTCTTTTTAACTTCTTAACCTTAATATTAGCATAATTTTCCGCATAATTCCATCGCATGTTGGCCGTTGGTGAAAAAGTATATTTTGGCAACTTATGGATGGCATGACTAAACCGTTGCCTTTTGTAGTATTGCAAAAGCAGCCTCTCCGCGATATAATAACATCAGGGATATTTATTTGTACCGGAATACTGAACAAAGGAAGAATATATGCAGAAGAAAACGCATGATTATGATAACGTGTTCAAGACCATGAAAAGCAAGCACAAAAGACTGTTCATCTCCGTGATCAACGATACGTTTGGAAAAGAGTACCCTTTGGATACAGAGGTCACAGTGTTACCCTCGGAGGGTTACCTGACTGAAAACGAAACATCGGATGGCAGCAGGGAAATAGAAGAACAGATCTCGGACTTTCTGTTGCGAATCGGGAATGAAACATATCTTTTAGAATGCCAGAGTTATAACGATGATTCCATGGCGATCAGGATTGCGGAATATGCTTTTATCACCGCAAGGCAGTCCGCCATTTGGGATATCGGCCATGCCACGATCCGAATGCCACGGTTCTCCATTATTTACATAAAAAGAACCGATAAAACTCCTGCCAAAACAACGATCACTTTTACTTTTCCGGACGGGCAGGTTGTAGACTATACATCGGACAATGTGATCCTGGATCAATTTACCAGGGAATACATTGTGGAAAAGAGGCTGTTTCCGTATATCCCTTTTTATATCGCAAGATACGAAAAAGATATGATATCAGAAAAGAACATAGACCACGTTGTTGATGACCTGATATATTTCAGGGATGAACTACTATCATCAAGGGAGACAGATGAATTATCCGATGCAGAAATGCTGGATCTGATGGGATTTGTAAATACTATCATTACACATATCACAAACGGAAACCAAAATGAAGAAAGGCTGGTGAAAGTAATGGGCGGAACTATCATTGAAACAGAATCTGAAAAATGGTTACATCGAGGCATACAACAGGGGATCCGTCAGGGAATACAAAAAGGAATACAGGAAGGGATGCAGCAGGGGATGCAGCAGGGGATGCAGCAGGGGATGCAGCAGGGACAGGCAAAAATGATCATTGAACTGGGACTGGAAGATGGACTGGACAATGAGACCATCTTGCAGAAAATACAGAAAAAAATCGGACTGTCTTTAGAGGAAGCCAAAGACTGCATGGAAAAATACGGAAAGCAGCTTGTTTAGCTTTGCAGAAAGGGAAGTTGTATCAATTGGAATCGAAAGAAAGAATACGATACGCCAAACGCGCACTGGACGGCATTGCGCTGGGGGATTGTTTTGGGGAGACATTCTTTGTGCCTGAAGAGGCAGCCCTCCAGAGGCTAAAAAACAGGGAGATTGTGGATGAGCCTTGGCGTTTTACTGACGATACCGTGATGGCCATAGGAATCTATCGCGTCTTGGAAAAATATGGAGAGATCGATCAGGATGCATTGGCAAAAGTTTTCGCGGAAAATTATGCCCTGGACTGGCACCGGGGATATGGCGGAACGGCCCATTCCATCCTGCGCAGTATCGGGGATGGCATACATTGGCGGGAAGCCGCCGCAAGCGCCTTTGACGGAATGGGCTCCATGGGAAACGGCGCCGCTATGCGCGCAGCGCCCATAGGCGCTTATTTTGCGGACAATCTGGACAAGGTTCTTTATCATGCCAAGGCATCTGCAGAAGTCACACATGCCCATATGGAGGGAATCGTCGGCGCCATGGCGGCTGCCCTGGGAGCGGCTCTGCTTCTGAATAAGAAGCTGGGGAATTATTCCGGTGGGGGTGAAGCTTTTCTACGTGATGTTGCAGGGAAACTGCCGGAAAGCGATACCAAATATAAAATATTGTCCGCAGCTTCCATCAAAAAGGACAGCCGCATGGATTTTGTGGTCTCCACACTGGGAAACGGGATCATGCTGACAGCCCAGGATACGGTTCCGTTCTGCCTCTGGTGCGCAGCGCATTTTTATCATTCTTTTGAGGAAGCGTTGTGGACGGCGGTTTCCGCTTTGGGCGACAGGGACACCACCTGCGCCATTGTGGGCGGGATGGTCGCTCTGTATGCGGACGACATTCCACAGCAATGGTTAAACCTCATGGAACGCCCGGAGGATTCCGTGTTTTTTGAGTAGGAAATCCAGGCAGCGGGGCATCAAATTTGACGAATTTGCCAGGATCAGGCAGTTCAGCAAATCATTCGCCCTCACAGAAATGCCGGAAATTTATATGCTTTCTTTTGAACGTATGGGGCTGCCGTACTGATTTTTCAGCATAACAGCCCCTGTACTTTTCTCATGCTCTTACTGTACCACCAGATTGGAATACCCCATCAGGCTCTCATCCACGGCCCGCGCCGCTTCCCTGCCCTCGCGGATAGCCCAGACCACCAAGGACTGTCCTCTGTGCATATCTCCGGTGACAAAGACATTTTCCCTGCTGGTGCAGTACTTTCCCGCCTCGGTCTTTACATTGGTGCGCTCGTTCAGTTCCACCCCAAACGCCTCCGCCACATAGCTTTGCGTCCCCAGGAAGCCTGCCGCAATGAGTACGATATCCGCAGGGAGTTCCTGTTCGCTGCCCGCCACTTCTTTCATATTCATGCGTCCCGTGGCCGCATCCTTCTCCCAGGCAAGCTTCACGATCTTCACCGCTTTCAGATTGCCGCTCTTGTCTTTCACAAACTCTTTTACCGTGGACTCATAGATGCGGGGATCGTGACCGTACAGGGCGATCGCTTCCTGCTGGCCGTAATCCGTCTTGCAGACCCTGGGCCATTCGGGCCAGGGGTTATTTTCCGCCCGGCTGTCCGGCGCCTTGGGCATCATCTCGATCTGGGTCACGCTCTTTGCCCCATGGCGGATGGAAGTGCCCACACAGTCGTTGCCTGTGTCGCCGCCGCCGATGATGATAACGTGTTTCTCTTTTGTGTCCACATACTGCTTATCTTCAAATCCGGAATCCAGCAGGCTCTTTGTATTTGCCTTCAGGAAGTCCACTGCGAAATAAATTCCTTTCGCGTCCCTTCCGGGAGCCTTGATATCCCTGGGGTTGGATGCGCCGCAGGCAAGGATCACCCGGTCAAAGTCATGGAGCAGTTTATCCGCCTTGATATCCTTTCCCACATCCATGCCGGTGACAAAAGTAATCCCTTCCTCCTCCATGATCTTCCGCTTCCGTTCCACGATCTGCTTTTCCAGCTTCATGTTGGGGATGCCGTACATCAGCAGTCCCCCCACGCGGTCGGAGCGTTCATACACCGTCACCAGATGTCCCCTCTTGTTCAGCTGGTCCGCTGCCGCCAGGCCGGAGGGGCCGCTGCCGATGACCGCCACTCTTTTCCCGGTGCGGACCTTGGGAGGATTGGCCGCCGCATAGCCTTCTGCATAGGCATTTTCTATGATGGCGTATTCGTTCTCTTTTGTGGATACCGGATCCCCGTTCAGGCCGCAGGTACAGGCCGCCTCGCAGAGGGCGGGGCACACCCTGGAGGTGAATTCCGGAAAGTTATTGGTCTTTTTCAGGCGGTTATAGGCCTGCTGCCAGTTTCCGTGATACACCAGGTCATTCCACTCAGGGACAAGGTTATGCAGGGGGCATCCGCTTGCCATCCCGCAGATCATCATTCCCGCCTGGCAGAAAGGAACCCCGCACTCCATACATCTTGCGCCCTGAAGCTGCTGCTCCTCCTTGGGCAGATGTTCGTGAAATTCGTTGAAGTGCCTGATGCGTTTTTGGGGTTCTTCTTCTTTACTGACTGCTCTTTTATATTCCATAAATCCTGTTGGTTTTCCCATGCTTTATCTTTGCCTCCTTAATTTCTCCTTTTTTTTGAAAGCTTTAGGTTATTGCTTCCGGCACGGCGGCCGGGGGAGGGTCTGTTTTATGCAGGCGCTTCGCTGGAATTTCGAGGAGCCTCAAACCGTCGTCAATGCGCCCATAAGCGGGGGCGCATTGACTTGAGTCTCCTCTCAATAGCTCAGTAAAGCCTGCATAAAACAGACCCTCCCCCAGCCGCCTGAATAGCACCAGCCCCAATTTGTATATTAACTATACTATTTATTATTACAACTTGACCATACCAGCCTGGCAGGTGTGACGTGTCCCTTTTTGAAACCGTTGGAGGACGCCGGCACTTAGGCGCCGTACTCTGGCGCCTTATGTGTCCGCTGCGTCCGGAATCGAGCGAAAGCGTGTTGAAAAAAGGGATGCGGCACGCCTGCCAGGCGTCTTGCATCAGCAGGAAGAATGCCTTCTCTTGGCATTCTTCAGTGTGAGATTTAGAATTTCTTTGCGAAATGCCCTCTGGCATGAGCATTAGAAATTCTTCTCACACTTTTCTTGTATTGGCATAAAACGCCTCGATCTGCGCCTGTTCTGCGCTCAGCCCTTTTTCCTCCATCTGCACGATGGTCTTAAGGACGCGCTCGTAGTCATGAGGAATGATCTTCTTGAACTTGGGCAGATATTCCTCGAAATTGTCCAGGATTCGTTTTCCTTTCTCAGAGTTGGTCAGCGTCACATGTTCCTGGATCATGCCTTTCAGTTCCAGTACGTCATATTTGGAAGTGATTTCACTGGAGGAGACCATCTCCTTGTTCAGCCGCTTATAGAGGTCGTTCCGTTCGTCCAGCACATAGGCTATGCCGCCGCTCATGCCTGCGGCAAAGTTTTTGCCGGTGGATCCCAGCACCACCACGCGTCCGCCGGTCATGTACTCGCAGCCGTGGTCGCCCACGCCCTCCACTACCGCCATGGCGCCGGAATTGCGGACACAGAAACGCTCTCCCGCCACGCCGTTGATGAAAGCTTTGCCGCTGGTAGCGCCGTAAAGCGCCACATTGCCGATGATAATATTTTCAGAGGGATCAAATTTGCTTCCCCTGGGCGGGTATACGATCAGCTTGCCGCCGGAAAGCCCTTTTCCGAAATAGTCGTTGGAATCGCCCACCAATTCCAGGGTCAGGCCTTTCGGGATAAAGGCTCCGAAGGACTGTCCGCCCGCTCCCTTGCACAGCACATGATAGGTGTCCTCCTCCAGGTTGTCGCCCAGCTTTCTGGTAATCTCGCTGCCCAGAATTGTGCCGAAAGTACGGTCCGTGTTGGAAACGTCCACTTCAACGCTTCGTTTCTGCCCGGATTCCATGGCTTTCTTCAACTGTTTTAGCAGTACCTTTTCATCCAGCGTTTTTTCCAGTTCGAAATCGTACACCTGTTTCGGGTCAAAAGTGTATTTCATCCTGCTTTCCTGATAGGGATTTGACAGGATGCGGGACAGATCTACCTCCCGCTGTCTTTGGTTCAGGTTCTCCCTTACCCGGAGCAGGTCGGTGCGTCCCACCAGTTCGTCCACTGTCTTAATGCCCAGCGCCGCCATGTATTCCCGCAGTTCCTGGGCGATAAATTTCATGAAATTCTCCACATATTCCGGCTTGCCCCTGAAATTCTTACGCAGTTCCGGATTCTGGGTGGCCACGCCCACGGGGCAGGTGTCCAGGTTGCAGACTCTCATCATGACGCAGCCCATGGTCACCAAGGGCGCGGTGGCAAAGCCGAATTCTTCCGCCCCAAGGATTGCCGCGATGGCCACGTCCCGTCCGCTCATCAGCTTTCCGTCAGTCTCGATGCGCACTTTATTCCGCAGGCCGTTCATGATCAGGGTCTGATGGGTCTCTGCAAGACCCAGTTCCCAGGGAAGTCCCGCGTTGTGGATGGAACTTCTGGGCGCCGCCCCGGTGCCTCCGTCATAGCCGGACACCAGGATGACCTGGGCTCCCGCCTTGGCCACGCCTGCCGCCACCGTGCCCACGCCCGCCTCGGAAACCAGCTTTACGGAAATGCGGGCGTCCTTGTTGGCATTTTTCAGGTCATAGATCAGCTGCGCCAGATCCTCAATGGAATAGATATCATGATGAGGCGGCGGGGAGATCAGGGACACGCCGGGGGTGGAGTGGCGGGTCTTGGCAATCCAGGGGTAGACCTTTCCGCCGGGCAGATGTCCGCCCTCGCCGGGCTTTGCGCCCTGTGCCATCTTGATCTGGATCTCCTTTGCACTGACCAGATAGCGGCTGGTGACGCCGAAACGTCCGCTTGCCACCTGTTTGATGGCGGAACAGCGATCCAGGCCATCGGACCCCGGCGTCAGCCTGTCCAGTTCCTCGCCGCCCTCGCCGGAATTGCTCTTTCCGTGCAGCCTGTTCATGGCAATGGCCATGGTCTCATGGGCTTCCTTGGAAATGGAACCGTAGGACATGGCTCCCGTCTTAAACCGGGTCACAATGGACTCCACCGGCTCTACCTGTTCGATGTCGATTCCTTTTTTCGGATAATTGAAATCCATCAGCCCTCTCAGGTTCTTGATGGAAGTTTCGTCATTTACCATGGCGGTATACTGCTTGAACATGACGTAATCGCCCCGCCTGGTGGATTCCTGCAGCATATGGATGGTGGCGGGATTGTAAAGGTGCTCGTCGCCGCCGCTCCTTGCTTTGTGGTGTCCGGGACTGTCCAGGGTCAGGTCGTTGCCCAGCCCCAAAGGATCGAATGCCATGGAATGCAGTTCGTCCACCTGCGCCTCGATATCCTTTAACGTGATACCGCCCACACGGCTCACCGTATTGCAGAAATATTTGTTAATCACTTCCGGCGCAATGCCGATGGCCTCGAAGATCTGGGAACCCTGATAGGACTGGATGGTGCTGATGCCCATTTTGGAAGCGATCTTCACAATGCCATGGAGCACCGCGTTGTTGTAGTCGTTCACCGCCGCATAGTAATCCTTATCCAGCATGTGGTTCTCGATCAGTTCCTTAATGCTCTCCTGTGCCAGGTAAGGGTTGATGGCGCAGGCGCCGTAGCCCAGCAGGGTGGCAAAATGATGCACTTCCCTGGGCTCTCCGGACTCCAGGATCAGCGCCACTCTGGTCCGCTTCTTGGTACGTACCAGGTATTGGTTCAGCGCGGACACCGCCAGCAGGGAGGGCATGGGCACATGGTTTTCATCCACGCCCCGGTCGGAAAGGATCAGTATGTTCACGCCGTCCCTGTAAGCCCGGTCCACCTCCACAAAAAGCCTGTCAATGGCCCGCTCCAGGCTGGTGTTCTTATAATAAGTGATGGGGACTACCTCTACCTTGAAGCCCTCCGCTTTCATATTCTTGATCTTCAGCAGGTCCGTGTTGGTCAGAATGGGATTGTTGACCCGCAGCACATTACAGTTTTTGGGTGATTCTTTTAAAATATTTCTCTCCGTACCGATATAGACGGTGGTGGAGGTCACGATCTCCTCCCGGATGGCGTCGATGGGCGGATTGGTGACCTGAGCAAACAGCTGTTTAAAATAATGGAACAGGGGATGATGGCTCTTGCTCAGGACGGGAATCGGAGTGTCCACGCCCATGGCCGCAATGGCCTCGCCGCCGTTCTTCGCCATGGGCAGGATGCTGGTCTGCAGTTCCTCATAAGTGTAGCCGAAAGCCTTCTGCATCCGCTGGCGTTCCTCATAGGTATACTCCGGCACGCGCAGGTTGGGGATGTTCAAATCCTTTAAAAAGACCAGATTATTGTCCAGCCATTCCCCGTAAGGCTGCCTGGAAGCATATTTTTCCTTTAATTCCTCGTCGGAGATCACTTTTCCCTGCACCGTGTCCACCAGCAGCATCTTGCCCGGGCGGAGACGCTCTTTCAGCTTGATCTTCGCAGGGTCGATATCCAGCACGCCCACCTCTGAGGAAAGGATCAGGGTGTCATCCTCGGTGATCATATACCTGGAGGGACGCAGGCCGTTCCTGTCCAGCACGGCGCCCATGATATCCCCATCGGAAAAGAGAATGGACGCAGGACCGTCCCAGGGTTCCATCATGGTGGCATAATATTGGTAGAAATCCCGCTTGGTCTGGGACATCGCCTTGTTATTCGCCCATGGCTCCGGAATGGCGATCATCACCGCCAGGGGCAGATCCATACCGCTCATCACCAAAAATTCCAGGGTGTTATCCAGCATGGCGGAGTCGGAGCCCGTCTTGTTGATGGCAGGCAGTACCTTGTGCATATGACCCTTTAAAAACTCGGATTCCATATTTTCCTCCCGGGCAAGCATCTTATCCGCATTGCCCCGGATGGTGTTGATCTCGCCGTTATGTACCATCAGGCGGTTGGGGTGCGCCCGCTCCCAGCTGGGATTGGTATTGGTGGAAAAGCGGGAATGCACCATGGCAATGGCGGACTCATAATCCTCGCTCTGCAGATCCGCAAAGAACGTCCGCAGCTGTCCCACCAGGAACATGCCCTTGTATACAATGGTACGGCTGGAAAAGGAAACCACATAAGTGTCGTCGCTGGACT
Organism: Blautia sp.; assembly: GCA_023667395.1. GTDB lineage: Bacteria > Bacillota > Clostridia > Lachnospirales > Lachnospiraceae > Acetatifactor. The sequence continues at coordinate 642,832 of JAMPAC010000001.1, forward strand.
GCTCGAACAGGCGTCTCGCAATGTAAAGCTTCCGGTCAAACTCCAGTCCCTTTTCCACGTTGGCGGGCTTCTTCACAAAGCCCTGCATGATGTAGGGCATACATTCCACCGCCTTGTGCCCCAACACATTGGGAAATGTGGGAACCTCCCTCCATCCCAGGAATTCCAGTCCCTCCTTCTCCACTATGATCTCAAACATTTTCCTGGCCTGATTGCGGCGCAGTTCCTCCTGGGGAAAGAAGAACATGCCAATGCCGTACTCCCTCTCCTTTCCAATCTCGATGCCAAGGGGTTTGCATACCCTGGCAAAGAATCTGTGGGGGATCTGGGTCAGGATGCCTACGCCGTCGCCGGTCTTCCCCTCCGCGTCCTTTCCTGCCCTGTGCTCCAGGTTCTCAACGATCTTCAGCGCGTTCTCCACGGTAGCGCGGGTCTTCTGTCCATTGATATTGACACAGGCCCCGATCCCGCAGTTATCATGCTCAAACTCCTGACGGTAAAGGGGAGCCTGAGGGATTTCCTTTTTTACATCAAACATGGCTGCTTACTCCTTTCTGGTTTCTGCTCATTCAAATGAGCAGGCGCAGAAAGACGCAATAAGGCTATCTTGCGCCTCATTGCGTCTTCACTGAAAACACTATACAACAAATTACTTCATCTGTAAATAAAAACTTTTTCTTAAATTGTCAGATAATCTGACAACTCAATATTTTTTTATATTTTGTCTGTATATAGCGCACATCATAGTAAAACTTTCTTTTTTGCTTGATTTGCGAACGCATTTTTGCTATCATAATAATATCCAAAAGAAAAAGGAGTCAGCGGATGTTCAAAATTGAATTCTACAGTACCGCAGACGGCACCTCTGAGTTGTGGAACTTTCTCGATAAACTACAGCAAAAAAGCGTTAAAAACAAAGACGCTCGAATACAGCACAAGCAAATCCTCATGTATATCCAGCTGCTTGAAGATCATGGCACACAACTTGGCGAAAATATAACCAAACATCTGGAAGATAATATATGGGAACTCCGCCCGGGAAACAACAGAATATTATACTTCTATCATAAAGATGACACCTATGTGCTTCTGCATCAGTTTCGCAAAAAGACACAGAAAACACCGCATCGCGAACTTGAAAAGGCCAAAAATGAACGCGATGATTGGATTTCCAGAAAGAGGTAATGTATATGGCAACTTGGTCGGATTACAAAAATCATGTGAGAAAAACAAATCCCAAAATCGCAGAAGATGTTGATGAAGTTGAGGTTCTTTCCCGAATCATCGGCACAATGATCGAACAGCGCCATGATCTCAACCTTTCCCAGAGAGATCTTGCCAATCTGTGCGGGATTCCACATTCATCTGTGGCAAGAATTGAATCGGGAATATCTACTCCCAATCTCCGTACGCTTCTGAAAATATTGAAGCAGCTGGGACTCAGCCTGACAGTCAATCCTGTTTCTCAGACAACAAAGTAAACCAGGCACCGCTTTTTATAAAAAGATGCCCCATAGCATATTTCTTTTGAATAGTCGTCCTGAAATTCCTCCCCATACCCTCTGCATCTATCTGCGCAACCGCTTCTTCGCAGGACTGCGCCAGCGTTTTACCAAATCTGCAGGGACGGGTGATCAGTTTCTAGATATTCTGTCCTTCCATCTTCCCGAACCTTACCTCGCAGTCTTTCCGGTAAAAGGCTATCCCATAGCAGTCGATTTTCCGATAGCCCTCCGCCCGCAGTTCCTCCGCGTACTTCCTGTCGTATATCTGCTGCAGCGCTTTCTCCGCATCCTCCTCCAGCTCGTCGATGCTTCCCGAAACCTTCACCTCCAGAATGAAAGATCTCCCTCTCAGGGACGGGCTTTTTACCATAAAGTCAGACCTTCCGTTTCCGCTCTCCCGGTTGGATTTCACCACGTAATTCTCGCTCTGGCTTAAGATGCCGGCAAGAAAACCGTGATAAAAACTCTCCGCACTGTCATAGAAGCTGATCGTGTCAAAAAGCTGACCGCTCAAAATATCCCCCATCCTGACCCCGTCGCCCTCTTCCATGGCTTTGTACAGATCCCGGAAATCCTGCTTTTCTATTTTCTCTCTCATCCAATTCATGATGGTATTTTCATAAATCGTCATTACCTCCGTATTGGGAATACGGACTTTTAAGAACACATATTTCTCTTTAAAATATTCGATTGCTTTCGTCAGATACCCGGTAAAATATAAGAAATTCCAGAGGTTATCATCCCTGCTGTGCATATCCTCATAAGTGACTTCCTCATGTACCTGGATATCCAGAGTACCCCCGCTCAATAATGTCTCGATCTGCGTCTTGGTGTCCCGGTCCGCCCGGGCGATCATGTCCCTGATAATGTCGTTGAAACTGGTGTTGATCCAGTACGGACGAGGAAATGCCGCCTTACTGGCCGCCAGGTCATACATAAAATTGATGACGCTCCAAGGATTATAGACCTCCGTCTCCCCAAAGGTATATCCGTCATACCATTCCTTCATGGTCGGGAAACGGCTTTCCACTTCATAATATTCCATCATCCGCAGCACTTCCGCCTCCGTAAAGCCAAAGTGTTCGCTGTACTGCTGATCCAGCATGGAAATAATTCTCAGATGGTTCAGTCCGGTAAAAATACTCTCCCTGGAAATCCGCAGACAGCCGGTGATCACCGCAAGCTGCAGGCAGTCGTTGGTCTTCAGAGCCGACTCAAACAGCGAACGGATGAAATCTGTCATCTCCTGATAAAACCCCTTAAAATAGGCGTCTTCAAGCGGTACATCGTACTCGTCCAGCAGGATGATCGTATTTTTCCCCGTAGCCTGATGCAGACATTTGCTCAAAAACTGCAGAGCGCCGGAATAATCGTTATAGTCCGCCTTTCCACTGGCGAACTCACGGAACTTCTGTTTATTCTGCTCATTCAGATTATCGCTTTCCAGCACATATTGATGTTTCTGATATTCTTCTGTAATTGCATACTTTATCTTGCTGAAAGCCGCCTCAAAGTTCCTCTGCTTCGCCGATTTCAGCGTCAGGTTGATCACAGGGTAACTGCCCATCTGTCCCGTGTACGCCTCCCCGGCATCCATGATCTTAAGCCCCTGAAAAAGTTCCCTGTTCCGGGCGTTCTTCTCCCTGTCCCCCGTATCCTCAAAGAAGTATCGGAGCATACTGAGGTTCAACGTCTTCCCGAAGCGCCTGGGACGGGTAAAGAGGTTCACTTTTCCCTTTAAATCCAACAGTTCCTTAATAAACAGCGTCTTATCCACATAATAATACCCTGTTTTGATCATGTCCTCAAAGTTCTCTACCCCTATCGGCAGCGCTTTCTTCACCATGCGGCACCTCCCACACTCGGATATGGCTGTTGTACCATGATTATACCCTAATCTCTGCTATTTCTCAATCTATTCTTTCTGGCTGCTTTCCTTCTCCATCGTTCAGCCCGACCTGACGACGATCTGCTGATCAACTTTTTTGATATTGCTAATTTACTGAGTAGTCAGCCAATTGAGTAGGGGAGATCAAATCTCCCTTTCCACCATCGTACCTACTTTCCAAGCCTGCTCTGTACCCTCAGCAATCAGCGCGTTCTTATCTCTCTTTCCACTTGGCGCAACCGGAAATGATTCTTGATTATTTCTTATATGCACATATAAAACTTCCACTACTTCCTTCGGACAATTTCTGTTAATTTCCAGCCCGATCTGATTTTGAAATGACTTATCGTCAATCATTTCGTCTGGCTGCGGCTCAATATGAACAACGACTGCATTGTTATCTATCTGCACAACGGTACAAGACATAATTGAATCCAGGTTTCCTAATAATTCCTCTATTTTGTAAAACGGATATTCATTGCCATTATTGAGCCTAATATTGTCTGTTATCCTTCCATATATTCTTAAAGTTCCCTTTTTATCCAGGGAACCATATGCTCCCATTCTCAGCCAGACTTTTCCATCGTCCACAATCATATTCTCCATTGTCAACCCTGCTTCTCTATAATATCCCTGCATAGTACAGGGTCCTGATAAAATCACATTCCCTACTTCATCAATTCCACAATCTTTACCGTTTTTATCAATAACCCTTACTTCACAGCATCCCAGCGGCGTCAAACCTATATTCTTCCTCTGCAAAATGTAATATGGTCTTTTTTCCTGCAAAGCCTTGTATAAAGTAACAAGCACTCCGCTGCTTTCACTCGTTCCTCCTCCGATAGAAAATTTTATTGGTGCCAACGGCCATGGCAATTTTGCTGTTCCAAATCTATGCTGTTTTGCAGCTTTATTAAAAAACTTTTCTTCTCCCCTGCTCATTGCCTCACCTGTAACCGTTGCGACAAACAGATACGGCATGTTTACGTTTTTAAACTTCACATCAAAACACAGCTTTTTAGAAACATCTTCCCAAAATCCAACCCCTGCACAAGCGACATTCGGTTGATTATTTATCAAAGCATAAATAAAATAATTTTTCTCATAAATAGGCTCCAGCGCAATTGTACAGCTACGAAACAAAGTATCGGTTATACTTGTTGTGATTCCTGCATGAATGTATGTCGGGAAATGGGCCAAAACCACTAAATCCTTCATCGTTCCCAAACCAGAAATATCTGGATCTTTAAATCTGGATATTGTCATATAACTTTTGACAGGGTGCATAATAGCTTTAGGCATGCTGGGATTAGTGGTTCCGCTCGTATAAGTGATGGTAAAATTATCATCTAAATTCACTGAGCAATTCTCTTCAAGTGTTTCTTCATCACAACCCTTTAACGCTGCAAATTCTTCACCACTTATTACATTATTACCCGAAACGGTAATGTGCATATCGATAAATTTTATATCAATTTCTTCATAGGGATTGCTTTTATCAGCTAAAGAGGCATCCAGGTCAAAATAAACAACATACTTTATTTTACTGGCTTCAATGGGAACCTTTAAATCTTTATACACATTGGATGTTATAAAAATATAATCGCTTTGGGAATCATTAAAAATTTCTGTCAGATAATTTGGATCAAACCATTCTCCGACAGAATTCATAACTGCGCCAATTTTGCTTATTGCTAAGAATAAATATATAAATTCCGGCGACATTTTCATACACAGAGGTATCTTATCACCTTTCTTATAACCAAGCTTTCTTAAGCTGTATGCATAAAGTTCAACCTTGTCAAATAACTGCCCATAAGAAAACTGATTTTTTTATAGAGCAATGCTATTTTATTTGAATTCTTTTTGTTCCTCAAATACACTTCCTCATAGATTGAATGTTGATGATTCTTTTCCAAATCGCTCAGTGCATTCTGAACTTTTTTATTACTAAATTTCATAAATCTTAAACACTCCTTACAAAACTCATTTCATACTCATAATCAAACTTGGGATATTCTGCCACCCGCCGAATCACTTCTCTCTCCCACTCATCAGAGACAACAGTATCTCTCGGCACAGAAAGGAACATTTCCCATATTTCCCACTTCAAAGTAGCCATAACATCCCTAAGTTCCTCTATTTTTTCTTCTTTATCATCCTCCGCATTGATATACATAAGTTGTCCAAACTTAATATAGCAGTCCTTTCCCCTGTATTCCAGCACAATAGGCAAGATCGGACATCCTGACTCCCTTGCCAGATCAATGATTCCCCAGTACAGTGGCAGCATTGGCCTGGAGGATTCCAGATTCCATGTCCCTTCCGGAAAGATGCACACATTTCTCCCTCTTTTCAAACATTTCAACACTTTTCTACCAGCTTCTTTTTTACTCCGTTTTTGCCTGCGGTTTACATAAATTGCACCATTGAAAAAGAAACACAATCTGTCTATTACTTCCAGTCTTTGCTTTCCCACAAGCACATAGGCTTGTCTGCCAATTACTTCACTCACAATCGGAAAGTCATGTTTACAGGAATGATTTGCTGCGATCAGAATATTTCTTTCTAATGCCGGTAATTTATTCATAATATGTAACTTATACTGGCGCTGCTTTTTCATCAATGTAAGCAAAACCGGATGAAATATTATATGTATATTCATAAGTCTCTCTACTGCAAATACTGAAATCCTCCAAATAATTTCTTCTTATAGTGCGATAATTCTTCCTCTAATGACTTTTTACAATCTGGATCCGACAGCTTTGAGAGAGCCGATTCTAAAATATCATGTGCGTGGTTTACATTAACCGCAAGTATTCCCGGGATTCCCAATCGGTACATATCCGCCAGTGTCCAGGCTGCACGCATATAATTTATTTGTTCATACTGCACTTCATCGAAATTGTTCAAAATCTCCGTTTTCTTCGGAACATAAGCAGAATCCGGTTCGACCACCCTTAATTCGTTGTAGGCGGCCTGGAGCACTTCTCTATTTTTTGCGGCTGCTGAAAAAAGAAGAATCCCTCGCAAAACCCGATATTTTTCATAATACAAATGGTCTGGTTTTATATTATCCAGCCAGGAAAGGGCTTTTTCCTCTTTTTCTAATGCCATTAAACAAATCAACATATCATAATCAGCTTCCCGAAAATATTCCTCTGCTATGTCGAATCGATCCTTTCCGCTTTTTTCATCGGTTCCGTCAGCAAAATCATCATCATTAAAAACTATGGAAGCCATTTTCTGTACGCTGCCGATTTCAGCGATTGCCTCTTCCCATTTGCATAAATTCATACGCGCATACGCACCAATCTTATAAAGTTTCATTGCCTCCCACGCAGCTTCCACCGATCCTAAATCTACCACTAATTCCAGGCATGTTTTAGCATATTCAAAATCCTGCTGTTCTCCCGGACACGTATATCCTATTCCTATAACATATATCGCATGAACGGCATCCCGATTGCCTTCTTTAGCCGCCTGAACAATTTCTTGGAAACTCATTTTATCTAACATTTCATCTGGTGTCATCATTCTCCTCCATCTCCACCTACAACAGTGTCGCCAATTTTGATCTTCTCCCCCGCGCACTCGCACATTGCCATCTCATACCATCTTGGCAATAATCCCGTGTTCAAATCTCTCTGTACCTGCCAATATTCCAGCTTATATTTAGGGATATATGTGTTGACAAACTGCTCCCGCATAGAATATCCGGGCCATTCCTTACGTCTCTCTGCAATAAAATCCTCCCAATAGGTATCCGATAGTTCTGCCCTGCTTTGAACGCCTTCCCTCTCCCAGATCTCCCATTTCAAAGCGGCCAAAGCATCCCGTATAGCCACTGTCAGTGCCGTCTTGTCAGCAAAATCTACAGCAGACAACACAGCGCCCCTGTTAATAACAAAGCGCCCTTCATACTGTTCCACTGCGATCGGAATGATCGCCGCACCCGTCTGAAGCGCTGCATCTGCCGCTCCATAAGCAATATCGCGTATGATTTCATTTTCTGAAAGATTCCACGTTCCCTCCGGAAAAATCATCACGTTATCGCCCTGACTCAAAATCTGTTTCATCCGCTCTTTTGTATTCGCCTTATCTGCTTTACTGTCCTCGTTCACCCAAATTGCACCGTTTGTATTGAGAAACCAGCCTCCTATCTGTCCATATGTATTGATAAAATCAGATACAACGATATAAAAGTGATATGGAATCTGTTCGTTTACAATTTCAATATCCCATTTCCCGATATGGGTAACTGCAAAAATAACCGGACTCTTGTTTTCCAATGTGATCTCATTTAACAGTTCCACTTGAAACCCACATAGTTTCCTCTGGGCAAACAACAGGAAGCGTAACAATGGTCTGATACATTTTCTGGCTTTAACGTATTTCAATTTTTCATTGTTTTGTACCTGCGCGCTTTTCTTCTCCTGATATGCTTCAAAAGCCTGTATCGCCCTTTGCCTTCTTTTGGTATCGTTCATTTCATTGTGATCCTCTCAAAATATGCAGTATGAACCTTATAGAAATGCTGATTAAATTAAAATTTCAGTTACCCGTGCACGGTTATATATTTTTTTCATTCCCTCTAATTTTTGAGCATATATCGTAGCCAATAATAAATTTCCCTATCTTCCTGCTTTTCCGCATGCATTATATTTCAGTCACGGTTTATCAATAAGCGGATAACCGGTTTTCACTTCTGCCTGTTTCATACTTTTCCCTTTTCAATTGCCTGCTTTGATACACCTAAATTCTAAATATCCCTGGTTATCCAACAGCAACTACCTCTTCTGCTTCCTTTTCCAACGCCTGATAATCGACCTTTCCGGCAGGGGTTAATGGCAGTTCCCGCATAAATTCATAGAACACAGGCCGCATATTTTCTGATAATCCATTACTGCACAATGTACGCAGTTCCTGTTCCAATAAGATATTATCAGCGTCCTCTTCTGCTGCCACATAAGCTTTTAAAACTTTATTTTTACCATGTGTAATACCAACCACGCAAGATTCACGCACCTTTTCATGTCCATTGATAATTTCTTCCACCTGCGCAGGTACGATCTTATATACAGCGCCATCTATGACTGTCATAATCATTCTTTTGATACGTCCCTGCAAGAAAAGGAACCCATCTTCGTCCATATATCCCATATCTCCAGTATGAATCCATACGCTGCCATCAGGATGTGTCTTAAACAGTTCTTTTGTTTCTAACTCGTTATTTTTATATCCAATCATGGCAGATACACACTGCATACAAATTTCACCTGTTTCATTGTATCTGCATTCTCTCTGACCTTCATTGTCATAAACACAAATGACATTCTTTGCCAAAGGAATACCAACACTTCCTATTTTATGTGCATTCTTAAACTCTACCACCGCAGTAGCGCATACCTCCGTCATGCCGTATCCCTTTTGTATCCTGGCAGGAGAACCTGTAAAAGCCAGAAACTCATTCAAAGACTTTTCCAAAGGTATATTCATCCCATCGCCACCGACCCCAACTGTAAACAGTCTGGATAAATCCATTTTTTTCAGCTTCAAATTTTTTGCCATCGGCGCTATATAAGCCGGAATAGAACAACAATGATTAGGATGATACTTTTTAATATATTGCGGCCATTTCTCCGGATCAAATTTAGGAATCAATACGGTTTCCAGACCAAGGCAAAGTGGCATATGGATATTGATCAACGTTCCATAAACCACATAGGGAATCATCATACTCAAAAACACTTCCCCCCGTTCATGGGGCATGGAGAGCATGTAATCCTGTGTTACTGCATTAAAACTACAATCACTTAACAAAACACTTTTGGGAACACCTGTAGTTCCACCTGTATGTGCCAAATAACAGGCTGTATGCGCATCTTTTTTGCTGTAGTCCAATCCACTCTCTTTTCCTTGAGTAAGGAAATCTCTCCATGATAGAAACAAATCATTTCCATGATGATCCGCTTTATAATTTCTCATTTTGACCACATATCCCATTTTTACAACTATAGGCATGTACTCGGCCAGAGAATATTCTATCATCCGATGAACAGCGGTATTCTTCGCCGCATTTGACACTTTTTCTGCAAAGAGATCCATTGTGACAACAACCTTGGAGCCTGCGTCTGTAATATAGGATTCTATTTCTGCCTGGGACGCCAATACATTAACATAGTTCACTATTGCACCGATTTTGTTTAATCCGTAAAGGCAAAGCACAGAGGGAACGCATGAAAGCGTTACAAGAGTCACAATATCTCCCGGCTTCACCCCCTGAGCAACAAACGCTTTAGCCGTCTCGTCTATATAATGAAATAATTCTCCATAAGTGATTTTGTTTCCAAAATAATTCAGGGCGATATTATCCCTTGATGTTTTGTTATGCTGATATAAATATTCCAATAGTGTGGTTTCAGGAACTAACGCGGAAACAGCTTCTTCGTTGTAGTATTGTAGCCATGGTCTATCAATGGATGGATAACCGGTCAATTTTTTCGCACTCTGTTCGTCAACAGCAATTTTTCTTGACATAATCATCTGCCATCTTCTACCTTTCCGGTTCCGCCGCAGGCCGTACACTCCACTACTTTATCTCCCTGGCAATAATAACAAGTAGACTTCTTCTTATCATCCATAGTCCCATAACCACCACATCTCGGACATTTTATCTTGCCTTTACCGTTACAACAGTTGCAGTCTCGCATTTCTCTACTTTTCCCCTTTTTATAGTAATTATAGCAAATCTCTATTTCGTCATAGCATATACGAAAATGACATACGGAACTGCCGCACAAAGAAACATGTCTTCCTTTGTGCGACAGCCTCATCTTTCTAGCGGTTTTTTTGACCACACGGCAAATCCCTCTCGTTACATGGCTTACTTGAATTTGCAGTCAATTCTTCTGACTTTACCGCATTTACATAAGTCAAATGGCTAGTTTTCTTTCTGGTAATTACTTTCATCCTTTTCACCTCCCATCTTCTTTTGGCAATATTTTTTGTACATATATTTCACAGCTTTACAAGCGTGAATATCATGTTTGATATATTCGTAAACGCATCCACCATAACAAACCGGAATATATGGACAGCTTTCACACTCTGGCTCTGTAAACGGATCTCTCCCCAAATATTTTGCAGTAACCACAGCGTTACAAATTTCACCGGAAACATGCCCAATAGAATATCTACTGTCACATATATCATTCAAACATTTGTATAAATGACCATCTGGTGCAATCAAATACGAATATGCATGCTCGGCGGCACAATTATTGATACTTGGCTGAATATATATATCTAATTTTCTTTTCTGGTTCTCATACTTATCTCTAAATATCTCATTGTAAAATTCACAAAGTTCCAAATATGTATAACAACAAGACTGTTGATCTATACTTTGATTTTTCTCTACTGTAACAATTGCTGGATAACAATCAATATTTCTCTTTTTTGCAAAAACATCATATACATCTTTATATTCGTTTATGTTTGTCTTATCCAAATTAACCCTTACGGATACACTAATATCATTTTCAGCCAAGAGAAATATTGCATTTTTTATCTTTTTATATGTTCCTTTTCCACTTATCAACTTCCGCCTAATATCGTGCGTTTTTTCCATACCATCAATTGTTATTTGAGCCACTCTAATCAGGCATTGCTTTAAATCAACCACCATTTCATCATCTATGAGATACCCATTGGTAATAATAGAAGCATGGTACTTAATTCCTTTTTCATTGCAAAATGCGATTATTTCCACAGACAGCTTTTTTATAATATCCATCTGTAAAAGCGGTTCGCCGCCATACCAACATATATTTAATTCGGATATTTGATTATCTGTTAGTAAACTCTCCAAAAAATGTAACACTTGATTCTGTGTTTTTTCACTCATATATTCATTATTTTTATTTTCATAGCAGTATACGCATTCAAAATTGCAGCTAAGAGAAGGTGCTATTGTAATGGTTGCTTTCTTATTTGTATATTTGCAAGAATTATAAGCATTTCTAAGGAGCTGCATTTCGTCTAACTCAAAATCAACAATAATACCATTATCTTCAAGGATGGTAAGTTCATCTTTATCAAATTCCGTAATTTTTGCATTTTTTACTCCAAGAATCTCCTTTTTTGTAACCTGAATCTGACATCCGGTTAATGTATTTGCTATATAGGAATAATTTTCTTCATCATAAATATTATATCTAGAAGGTTTCATTGCATGAATTTCCATAAAGTATTTTATCTCCTCAAAAACTTTTATCTCTGCTATGCACATATATTATAATATAACGTTGCTTTTATCTATTGTTGCTTCCACATCTATTTTCCCTTCATTTGTACGGACAATTTTCGTAACCAAATGATAATCCTGCCTTTCCCTTGGTCTGTCACGCAATGGCAGCTTATGTTTACACAAATTTTCTATTTCCTTTAAATACTTTCTCTGATTCATGTATTTTGGCTTTAATTCAATAAACGCAGTTGGCCATAAACCACTTTCTAATATTGGATCCTTTACTCCCGTTACAAGACACTCTTTTACAGCTTTATGAGTTCTAATGACAGCACTAATTTCTGAAGGGAACACATTATGGCCATCTGGTCGCACTATCATCTCCTTTTTTCTGTTTAATATGGTAAAAACACCATTAATATCTATGTACCCCAGATCGCCGCTCTTTCCCCATTTTTTTCCTTCGGAATCTGTATAAAAGAATTGACTGGTGGCTTCTTTATTCTTAACGTATCCTTTCATTGCCTGTTCAGAAGAAATATGGATTTCTCCTACCTCGTAATATCCGAGTTCATTATCATTTTCATCTACAATCTTTGCATCAACCTTTGGCAGCGGAATCCCATATGCTCCTAGATATTTCGTATTTTCATAAGGAGTATAAAAAGCACATGATGAATATTCTGCCATTCCCCCACCCTTGCTAATGGTGGCTGTTCCCTTATGCTCCTTTATCCATCTATTAAAAGCCATTTCAAAATCTGCGCTGGTCTTATCTCCGCCCACAATTATATTGTTAATAAATGAAAGGTTTGTATTTTCATCTACATATCTACTTTTCATCAATATCTGCAGAAAACTTGGGACACATACAATGTTGTTCGGTTTATACTGCATAATCAGCTTTGGAAAATCCGCAGGGACAAAATTAGGAATAAGGATTGATTCCAAACCACTACATAACGCATTATGTATCCCGCAAATCATACCATATGAAATAAACGGAGGCATAATTCCCAGTATCGTTTCTCCTGCACTACACTCAATCAGATCCTTTAATTGCTCTACTACCAAATTAATAGACGCTGCGCTCAGTTCCAAGCCTTTAGGGATTCCGGTTGTCCCGCTGGTATACTCTACTATTCCTGTCCTGTCAGGTACATATGGCGGAATTTTTAATGTATAACCACTCATATCGTTTTTCCAAAATTGTTCTGAACTGATAATATGAGTTTCTTTTTGCACCAAATTAAAAAATATCTCCTTACTCTTTTCAGGCAACATTTTCATGCAATACACAAAATGCTCTTTCCGTTTTTCTTCCTTTTTGAACGTCTGTAACGGCGAAATATTTAACATCAGTGTTCCTGGCTGTCCCTTAATTGCCTTTCGCATTTTCTTAGCATATAGCCCCGTGACGCCCACCACTGGAGATTGCACCATTTCAAGATAATATTTCATTCTTTCTATGTTTACACGCGGATCGATCAAAGCAGCAACGGCTCCAATCTTATCAAGAGCATAAATCATGTAAATTGTTTCCGGTGTTGTTGGCATTGCCAGATTAACATAATCTCCCTTTTTTACCCCTCTCATCTGAAAGCGCTTCGCCGTATCCTCTATATGCCAGAACAATTCCCTATAAGAAATTCTTTTTCCAAAATAATTAAGCGCAATCAGATCAAGCCGCATACTATTCCTCTGATATAGATAATCGCTCATACTCATCTGTGGAATTTTTTTATCCATCTGCTCTTTACAATAATACTTTTGCCATACTCTATCTTTAGAAGGAATACCTGATAACCCTAACTTTTTCAGTTGTAATGCCAATGTACTTTTTGCTATTTCCAGTTCGCTAAATGTCTGAGGGGTAGTTGATAACACCATATGCCCGCACCTTTCCGCATAATCTTATGTTTTTATTCAATAATTTGATATATTTATCAAATTATGCCTTTCAGTCACATGGTATTGCCCCCTGCAACATTCGCCAAGCCAATTCCATTGGACACCACTCATGGGAATAAATATCTTCTCCAGACAAATATTAATATACCAAAGTATTTTTATGGTGTCAATTATTTTTGTACAATAGTATGTTAATAATTGTCATTACTTATATAGGAGCACACCATGGCATTGAATGAAAATATAAAGCAACTGCGACTGGCGAGAAATTTATCACAGGTCGATCTGGCCAAAGCCCTTGGCGTAACCAAACAAAGCGTTTCCAATTGGGAAAATGACAACATCCTGCCTTCCATCGATATGCTGATCCGCCTGTCCGGATTTTTCTCCGTTTCCACGGATGCCCTTTTGGGATTGGATACACGCAAATATATAGAAGTCACTGGACTAACCGATATCCAGCTGGCACACATTACATCCATTATCAATGACATACGCGGAGAAACCCCTTGAGGGAGTGCTGATCAAACCCGCACGGTTGCCAATCTTATCATTCCGGTGTATATTGCGGGAATGAAACTATTTATCACAGTCCGCAAATATAAAGTCAGGCAGAAATTGTTTTTTTCATCAAAAAAGACCATTTTATCAAAAATTTTCAATAAAATGGTCTACGACTCTGACTTATGAAATTGTGGGACATTTTATGCTAAGGCTACCCTCAATACCTCTGTATCAAAAATTTCCTGCGTCTCCTCTGTTGAAATTTTTAATCCATATTCAATGACCTGAATTGCTGTGTCCTTATTTCTTGTTCCTCTATAAATACTTCCCGCTATCTCAATCGTTTTATTTTTCTCAAGTTCATCTAAAAACTCGCTCATGCTGATCACCCTCGCCTTTCATCTCTTTTTTGATAACTTCATTCCTGATGTTTCGATAACGCTCATCTTTTGTATAAGCATAAATCATATCCAATGCGTCCACCGGGTACTTTAATTTTCTAAAATCATGCTTCTTATCAATTTTACCCTCGGAAAGCACCGTCACCACATCCCTAAAATCACTGGTAAATCTACTTTTGGTTGCCTCGTCCAGATACAGTATATCAAATATCTCCACATCATAATCTTTCATGTGATCCGTAATCTCTGTGATACCAAAGCCATTTTTCGAATGGCTTGCTTGCACAAGTTCTTTTAGTGACCTCGCTTTATTCCACCTTGTCCGGGAAAAGTTCAGGATAATTGTAATCACTGGCACAAGCCTGAAATCTCCAAGTTTCTCAATGTCCGCCTGTACCCACTTTACTAACTCTGCACTTCCAATTTCCTGTGCATCCTTCAGCAGCCGATACAAGTTTCTCTTTTTGTTATTATACTCGTCAAGCTGGCGCTTATACACGGTATAATCATACCCCATTACACGGACAGGAATTGTCGGATCAACCATGGTCTGGTTGCCGATCCCAAACTCCGCTATCTCAAAGAGATGGGCTTTGCCCTCTCTTTATAATTTGCCTCGTCATCCTCTCCATACTCCTTTAGCAGGTCACACTCCATAGAGTGGAGATTGCCGTCAAAATCCTCATACGCTGATTCGGGTATCACATCTTTTAATCTGTTTTCATCAATGTAAGGCTTCTCAAATATCAAACCGTTTATAACGTCCGAAAACACGTCGTTATGGTATAGCATCACTTTTGCTGAAATATCCTGCTCCGCCAAGCGGTATCACCTCCTCGTTGTTTTTAAGAATATTATACCGAGGATCCCCCCCCGTTTTTTCAATCATAATCTGTTTTCCGTTACTTGTATTCTTCCCTGCTCCATCGCTTTGTATATCAAGGTATATTACAATCACATAATTATAAAATGCAGACATGCGAGCAACTCTATACATCCAAAAATGTGTACTTAAAATAAGTCCATTTAGCATATTGTACCACTACTCGGTCTTAAAATGTACTTATATTAAGTTCAAATGGACTGATAAGGAAAGAATTGCAATGGAACGCTGAAATAGCAAATAAGAGAAAGACCTTCCGTCAAAAAGTCCTGCCATCCGGCAGGACTTTTTGCATGAACCATTTCAAACATCATTGTCATCTGTCAGCACTTCCGCTAATCCATCTGCTAAATTTTGTGCCGTGACTTTTCCCATGGCTAGTTTGATCACTTCTTCAACCTTTACACTCGTTGCATTCCCCTCTGCGTCAAACTCAGGAACCTGCTGAATAAAGGTAATAATCAGTTCTTCTTTTTCCTGATCCCTGGCACATGTAAATCCGTTTGTAAACTGTAACATTCCTGTTCCTCCGTCACATTTCTATTTTTTCACAAAAACTATAAATTTTACATCCACTCCTGTTTTCTATAAATTTAACCTTAGAATTACATTTTCCGACTTTCAATGTCTGCCCAATAAACCTTTTCTGCTCAGACACTATATAGGAAATATCCGTATTTTGAATATGTTTTACTTGAACTGTTCTCTTATTTGGAACCAATTTTACAGTCAAGTCCATATCCAGTTTCTCCGCGATATCCGCAAGCGTTCTGATCGTAAAATTGTAATCCCCGCTTTCCCATTTTGATACCATTCCCTGGCTGACGCACATATGATCGGCAAATTCTTTCTGTGTCATATCAGATTGAATCCTTTTTTCCACAATCGAAGCGGAAATGTTCTCTAAGACACTTGAAGCAATGATATCTGATACCGTTACATTATCCTCAAATAATTGCAACAAATCGCTTAATCCTAATTGATCGGAAATTGCATGCTTACTCATTTTAACACCTCATTTCTCTACATTTCGGCATACCTTGCTGCCAGCACCTTTTTCCACTGTGTATAATCCGAATTTCGTTTCCCCGAACGTTCATAAAATGCTGCCAGAAAAATGGGGACGTTACTTTCCATATATCCTTCTAAATCCTGAACCAATATGGATAACGCTTCTTTTTTGTTCATTTATACTTCGGTGTTATTGAAAATATTACTTATAAGTAATATTTTCAATAACTTTTCCTCCATAATTTATCTCTCCGCCTTTACACCGCCTTAATCTTCATAGTAAGGCTGATCCGTTTCTTGGGCACATCCACCGACAATACCTGCACTTCCACAATATCGCCCACGCTGACAGCCTCCAGGGGATGCTTGATATAGCGCTCCGTGATCTGGGAAATGTGTACCAGGCCGTCCTGATGGACGCCGATATCCACAAACACGCCAAAGTCGATCACGTTCCGAACGGTCCCCTTTAAAATCATGCCCGGCTTCAGGTCTTTCATATCCAGCACGTCGCTGCGCAGGATTGGTTTGGGCATATCATCCCTGGGATCCCTAGCGGGCTTTTCCAGTTCTTTCAGGATATCCGTCAGCGTGATCTCGCCGATGCCTAGTTCTTCCGCCAACAGCTTCTTGTCCTTGATCCGCTTCTCCAGGCTGGAAACAGATGCAGATGCTTCTTTGCCCTGTGACTTATTTGCATCCTGCCTGCCAGTCTGAGGCATACCGGCCTGATTTCTGCCGCCTGCACCGCCGCTTCTGTCTTTTCCCGCACTGCCCCCGTCCAGTACCATGCCGCCCATGGCCGCCGCAAGGGCTTTTCCCATGGCAGTGTTGGTATTACGGACCTGTACGGTCTTCTGCTGTTTTTTCTGGGGCTGCTGTTTTTCAATAACAGGCGATTTCTTTCCTGCCGCCTTATCCGCTGCAGCTTTCTTCTGCGCCGCACGCACATCATCCATGGTCAGACCCAGCTTATCCAGCAGCTTCATTGCCGCCTCATAAGACTCCGGGTGTACGCTGGTGGCGTCCAGGGGATTGGTTCCGTCCAGGATGCGCATGAAGCCCGCGCACTGCTCGTATGCCTTGGGTCCAAGCTTTGCCACCTTGAGAAGCTGTTTCCGGTCTGTGAAACGGCCGTTTGCCTCCCTGTAATCCACAATATTCTTCGCAATGGTCTTATTGATGCCGGAAATGTATTCCAAAAGGGATGCGGAGGCTGTATTCAAGTCCACACCCACCTTATTCACGCTGTCTTCCACCACACCGCTTAAAGCTTCATTTAACTTTTTCTGATTCATATCATGCTGATACTGTCCTACGCCGATGGACTGGGGATCGATCTTCACCAGTTCCGCCAGGGGATCCTGTAGCCTCCTGGCGATGGAGGCGGCGCTTCTCTGCCCTACGTCAAAGTTGGGAAACTCCTCCGTGGCAAGCTTGCTGGCGGAATAAACGCTGGCGCCCGCCTCATTGACGATCACATACTGCACAGGACGATCCAGTTCCTTGATCAAATCCACGATCACCTGTTCCGACTCCCTGGATGCGGTGCCATTTCCCACAGAAATTAAATCCACATTATATTTCTTGATCAGTTTCTTCAATTCCGCCTTTGCTTCCGCCACTTTGTTCTGGGGCGCCGTAGGATAAATGACCTTGGTGTCCAACACCTTTCCGGTAGGATCCACCACCGCCAGCTTACATCCGGTGCGGAAAGCGGGATCCCAGCCCAGGACAACCTTTCCCGCAATGGGCGGCTGCAGCAGAAGCTGCTCCAGGTTTTTCCCAAAGACAGCAATAGCGCCATCCTCCGCTTTTTCCGTCAGGTCGTTGCGGATTTCTCTTTCAATAGCAGATGCTATTAATCGATCGTAGCTGTCCTGGATCACTTCCCGCAGCACAGGGGTGGTGTACTCGTTGTCAGAAGTGATGGTCTTTTTTGCCAGATACTGTAAGATGCGCTCCACAGGAGCGTTTACCTTTACCGTCAGGATCTTTTCCGCCTCTCCCCTGTTCAGGGCAAGCACGCGGTGGCCCGCCACCTTTTTCACCGGTTCCTCAAAATTATAATACATTTCATAGACGCTCTCCGTCTTCTCATCCTTGGCGGCGCTGGTAATGATACCTTCCTCCATGGTAAGTTCCCGGATATAGATACGGTAGTCCGCCTCATCGGAAATACTCTCTGCAATGATGTCCTTTGCCCCCTGCAGGGCCTCTGCGGCGTTCTTTACCTGTTTATCCGCCTCCACGTCCTCCGAAGTAACGTATTTTTCAGCCTCTTCCAGCACCGGCGCCTTGGCATCCTGAGCCAGTATGTATTCCGCCAGACCGTCCAGACCTTTCTCTTTGGCCACGCTGGCCCTGGTCTTCCTCTTGGGACGGTAAGGACGGTACAAGTCCTCCACCACTACCAGAGTCTGCGCCGCCAGGATCTTTTCCTTTAATTCGTCCGTCAGCTTTCCCTGTTCCTCGATGCTGCCCAGCACCTGCTCCTTTTTCTCCTCCAGGTTTCGCAGGTAGAGCAGCCTCTCGTGGAGATTGCGCAGCTGCTCGTCATTCAGGGATCCTGTGGCTTCCTTTCTATAACGCGAGATGAAAGGGATCGTATTTCCCTCATCGATCAGTTTAACGGCAGCTTCCACCTGCCATTTTTCCACTTTTAGTTCTTCCTTGATCTTCAGAATAATATCCATACAACTAAAACCTAACCTTTCTGCTTTTGCGTTCTTGCCGCTGAAACCATTATACCCAAAAATTGCCTCCGCCGCAATCATGAACCGAAATAAATAACATGCGTTACCTTTGACAGAATTACTATAAGGTGGTATAGTAAAAATGGTAAAATGATTTTGATATACGGAGTTTAATTGCATGGACTATAACCAGAATGACCAGAACAACTGGAATCGCGACAATCAGCAGCAGGATCGCTGGAACAGCAGCGCCTCCAACAGCAGCTATTATAATCAGCCTACCCACCGCCCTTACGGACAGGGGTTTATTATTGCTTCCATGATATGCGGCGCCCTGTCCGTGACAGCCTGCTGTACCGGAGTTCTTTCGCTGCCCCTGGGCGCCCTGGGTATCCTCTTTGCCCTGCTGACCTACCGCAAAGGCAAGAGAATGAACGGATCCGCCCTGACCGGGATCGTACTCTCAACCATGGGAATCATCACCGGCGTTTCCATCATTATTTATACTTTCCATACGCTGCCCGACATGATGCGCGATCCCATATTCCGCAATCAAATGGATGCTATAGTGGAGCAGATGTACGGCATGGATTTTGAAGAATTCATGGAAGAATATTACGGATATGAATTAGATGTTTCAGAATAAGCCAATAAAATTATGGAGGTTACTGTTATGATGAATATAGCTTCTTACGGCAATTATGACAATCATTCTTATATGACGCCCGTAGGCCATGGCGTCTCCCGTTCCGGCAACGCCGACAGCATGGAGGATATAGCGCTTCCTGGAGCAAAAGACAAACAGGAAAAAGAACGCAATGAACGTCTGGGGATCAAGGATCCCACGGAAGAATGCCAGACCTGCAAGAACCGTAAATACAAGGACGGCTCTGACGAAATGGTATCTTTTAAGAGTCCCGCGCATATTTCCCCGGAAAGCGCCGCTGCCGCTGTCCGCTCCCATGAGCAGGAGCATGTTACCAATGCTTACTCCAAAGCGGCAACCAATAATGGCAAGGTAATATCCGCTTCCGTCTCCATACACACAGCCATTTGTCCCGAATGCGGCCGAAGCTATGTGTCCGGCGGCACTACCAGTACCCAGATCAAATATTATAATGAAGAGAATCCCTATCAGAAAGACCTGAAAGCAGCCGACCACGAAAAATACGCCGGCATGAATCTGGATTACGCGGTCTGAGCAGGATCGAAGAACATATGGAGCATATTTTATGAAGCAATACAAGAAACCTTATGAATTAAAGAATCTGGCAAAGGATAAGCTGCAGGGCAAGTATGGCGCCGCCGTATTGATCCTGTTCCTGTACAGTCTGATCACCAACTGCGCGTCACTGTTCATCAGCATGCTCTCCAGCATGACCACAGCCACGGCCTATGTCCTGACAGCTTCCCCATCCACTGTCACTGCCATAACCGTAGTATTTGAACTGATCAATGTGGCAGCTGTCATCATACTTGGCATCATGCAGGTCGGCATTACCCTGTTTTTCCTGAACATTGCCTGCGGGCAGTCTTATGCCGCATCAAACCTGTTTTACGGTTTTAAAAATGACTCCGGAAAGGCTCTGACCCTGTCCGCAGCGGTAGGTCTGTGCAATGTGGTATGCCTGTATCCCAGCCAGTACTGCCTGTCCGCTTATCTGGATTCCCGGGACACACAGATGCTTTCCCTGGCTTTTATCCTTATGATCGTTGGATTCTGCGTGTATGTTCCCATCTCCCTGGGGCTGTCGCAGGTTTTTTATCTGATGCTGGATTATCCTGACCGCACTGCCAAAGAGACGCTGGCCCTTACCTTTCAGGTAATGAAAGGAAATAAACGACGTCTGTTCTATCTGCAGCTAAGCTTTATTCCCATGATGATCCTGTGTATCTGCAGTTTCGGCATCGGTTTCCTGTGGCTGAATCCGTATATGCAGATGACTTATACCTGCTTCTTTCTGGACATAATGAATCCTGCGGAAAGATGAACTTCCCGCAGGATTTTCTTATTGCTTATTATTGTCTTTCGTGTTGATCCACTTTAAATACCCATTGATAAAAGGATCCAGGGCGCCGTCCAGCACTGCGTCCGCGTTGCCTGTCTCCACATCGGTCCTGAGGTCTTTCACCAGCTTATAGGGCTGCAGGACATATGACCTGATCTGGTTTCCCCAGCCGATCTCTTTCACCTCGCCCCGGATGTCGGAAAGCTTCTCCACATTTGCCTCCTGCTTCAGCAGATACAGCTTTGCTTTCAGCATCTGCATGGCCTTATCCTTATTCTGGAACTGGCTTCGCTCGTTCTGGCACTGTACCACGGTTCCCGTTGGGATATGGGTGATACGGATGGCGGAAGAGGTCTTATTGATATGCTGACCGCCCGCGCCGCTGCTTCGGTAGGTATCGATCCGCAGATCTTTCTCATCGATTTCCACATCCAGATCTTCCTCGATATCCGGCATCACATCCAGGGAAACAAAGGAAGTCTGGCGCTTACCCTGGGCGTTAAAGGGCGAGATCCTTACCAGCCGGTGCACGCCTTTCTCAGATTTCAGGTAGCCATAGGCGTTCTCCCCGTTGACCTGGAATGTCACCGACTTGATCCCTGCCTCATCGCCGTCCAGATAATCCAGCACTTCCAGCGAAAATCCCTTGCGTTCCGCCCATCTGGTGTACATGCGGTAAAGCATGCCGCACCAGTCGCAGCTTTCCGTTCCTCCGGCCCCTGCATTCAGCTTCAGGATGGCGTTATTCTTGTCATATTCCTCCGCCAGCAGGGTTCCTATGCGAAGTTCCTCGAACTCACTGATAAATTCATCCATTTCACCCCGGATCTCCGCCACCATGGAATCGTCATCTTCCTCGTAGCCCATCTCGATCAAGGTCAGGATATCATCATACTGTCCGGAAAGCTTGTCGCATTGCTCCACCACATTCTTCAGGTTCTTCAGTTCTTTCATTTGTTTGTTGGAACGGTCAGGATCGTCCCAGAAACCGGGAGCCTCCATCTCCATCTCCAACTCTTCGATCCGTTTTACCTTGTTAGCCAGGTCAAAGTGAATCCCTCACTTCCGCCAATGGAGTTTCGTAAGCCTGGATCTCAGACTTCATCTGATCTAATTCTACCAATTGCGTCACCCACTTTCTTATTTTTAATTTATCAAACCCTTAAAATTTCGGTGAAGAATCGCTCCAGCGATTCTTCCAGGTGTGACATAGTACAACTTAGGCTGGGTACTTTCCAGCCTTAGTTGTACTTCACACCTTGCGGCCGCAGCACTGCTTGTATTTCTTCCCGCTGCCGCAGGGACAGGGATCATTGGGATAAATCTTGGCATTTTCACGCTTCACAGGCCCTTTGGGCGCGGAATCGTCCTTGTTGGTGCCCGTTACCTTCGCCACCTGCTCGCGCTCTATCTTCTGCTCCACCCTGATATGGAATAACAGGCGTACTGTTTCCTCTTTGATGTTCTGGGTCATCTCATCGAACATATCGTAGCCGTTCATCTTATATTCCACCAGGGGATCCCTCTGTCCATAGGCCTGTAATCCAATACCCTGGCGCAGCTGCTCCATATCGTCAATATGGTCCATCCACTTACGGTCGATCACTTTCAGCAGGATCACCCGCTCCAGTTCACGGATTGCCTCCGGCTCGGGGAACTCCGCCTCCTTGCTCTCATAGAGTTTCACGGCCTCTTCTTTCAGCTGCTGTTTCAGGCTGTTCTTCTTCGGATTCTGCACCCGCTCCGCCGTCACGGGCTGCAGGGGAATGGTGGGAATCAACAGTGTGTTTAATTCATTGAAATCCCAGTCCGATACATCCGCATCGTCATTGATGCTGATATCCACCGCATTCTCCGCAATATCCGTGATCATCTTATAGATCACGTCGCGCATACTCTCGCCGTTTAAGACGCGGCGGCGTTCGTCATAGATGATCTCCCTCTGCTCGCTCATCACGCGGTCATATTCCAACAAATTTTTACGGATACCAAAGTTATTGTTCTCTATCTTCTTCTGCGCGGACTCAATGGCATTGGTCAGCGCCTTGTGCTCAATCTCCTGTCCCTCGGGGATACCCATGGCATTGAACATGCCGATCAGCCTCTCGGAACCAAACAGCCTCATGAGATCATCCTGGAGGGAAATATAGAACTTGGATTCTCCCGGATCGCCCTGACGTCCGGAACGCCCCCGCAGCTGATTGTCGATACGCCTGGATTCATGGCGTTCAGTACCGATGATTTTCAGGCCGCCTGCTGCCCTGGCTTCCTCGTCCAGCTTGATATCCGTACCACGCCCCGCCATGTTGGTGGCAATGGTAACAGCGCCGTGGATACCGGCATCCGCCACGATCTCCGCCTCCATCTCATGGAACTTGGCATTCAATACCTTATGATGAATTCCCCGCTTTGTGAGCAGGCGGCTGATCTCCTCGCTGGCCTCGATGGTGATGGTGCCCACCAGCACGGGCTGACCCGTTGCATGGGCAGCCTCCACCGCGTCCGCAATGGCGTTCAGCTTCTCCGCCTTGGTCTTATATACCGCATCCTGCCTGTCCTCACGGATCACGGGACGGTTGGTGGGAATCTCAATCACATCCATTCCGTAAATCTCACGGAACTCGTTTTCCTCCGTCAGCGCCGTACCAGTCATGCCGCATTTTTTCGTAAAAAGATTAAAGAAATTCTGGAAAGTGATGGTGGCGAGGGTCTTGCTCTCACGCTTTACCTTCACATGCTCCTTGGCCTCGATCGCCTGATGCAGACCGTCGGAATAACGGCGCCCCGGCATGATACGCCCGGTAAACTCGTCTACGATCAGCACCTGGTCGTCCTTTACCACATAGTCCTGATCCCGGAACATCAGGTTGTGGGCCCGCAGCGCCAGGATAATATTGTGCTGTATCTCCAGATTTTCGGGATCCGCATAGTTGTCAATATGGAAGAACTGCTCCACCTTTTTCACACCGGCCTCGGTCAGATTGATGACCTTGTCCTTTTCGTTGACAATAAAATCTCCCGTCTCCTCCTGCACCACGCCCATGATGGCATCCATCTTGGTCAGGTTCTGCATATCCGCCCCGCGCTGCATCCTCCGCGCCAGCAGGTCGCACATCTCATAAAGAGCCGTGGATTTGCCGCTCTGTCCGGAAATGATCAGGGGCGTCCTGGCCTCGTCGATCAGCACCGAGTCCACCTCGTCAATGATACAGAAATGCAGCCCCCTTAAAACAAGCTGCTCCTTGTAAATGACCATGTTATCACGCAGATAGTCAAATCCCAGTTCATTATTGGTCACATAGGTGATATCACAGTTATACGCTTTCTGACGCTCCTCGCTGGTCATGCTGTTTAAGACCACGCCCACGGAAAGCCCCAGGAACTCATGCACCTGTCCCATCCACTCCGCGTCACGCTTCGCCAGATAATCGTTGACGGTAACGATGTGGACACCCTGTCCCGCCAGTGCGTTCAGATAAGCAGGCGCGGTGGCGACCAGGGTCTTGCCTTCACCTGTCTTCATCTCCGCAATCCGGCCCTGATGCAGGATAATGCCGCCGATCAGCTGCACCCGGTAGTGCTCCATGTTCAGCACCCTCCTTGCCGCCTCCCGCACCGTCGCAAAAGCCTCAGGAAGAAGATCGTCCAGGGTCTCGCCTTCCGCCAGACGTTTCTTGTATTCCTCCGTCTTTCCCTTCAGTTCCTCATCGGACAGCGCCTGGATGGCGGGGCGCAGTTCCTCGATCTTATCTACCAGCGGATAGATACGCTTCAGTTCCCTCTGGCTGTGTGTACCAAATATTTTATCAACAACTTTCACTTAGTATTCCATACCTTTCCGTAACAGTCCGGTTCTTACACCTGCTACTTAAATACACAAAACTTAAAATTTATTGTAGCATATTAAAGCCGCAGTTTCAATACAAAGCTGGCGCCGCGGCTTTAAGGATTTGTAAATTTTCTGTGAAATTTTCATGATTTCCCTAACCCATCGACCCCATCTACAGATCTTTCAACTCCATCCGGTTCAGGACCCCATCCACATCCACACCGGGATGGGTGGCGTATATCCGGCATATGTGCTCCACAAGCGTCCTGTCCGCCCCCGCCTTGCCGGCGATCTCCGCCACTCCTTTCCCCGCTTTCATCTCCTTGATGACCCGGCGTATCAGGCGATCCATTTCTTTCTGCGGAAAAGCGCCGGACATCTCCGCCTCCGCAGTCCGGGGCAGGCAGTCTATCCTCTCCACCTCAAAACGATGTTCCTCCGGGAAAAGCGTCAACACCATCATGGTGACGGAAAGCCGGAAACGCCTTGGGCCGCAGCTTCCCGGATTCAGGTATGTGATGCCTCTTTCTGTTTTTTCTTCATACTTGTGCGAATGCCCGTAGATCACGAAATCCGCATTCGACAGATTCGCCCTGATCTGTTTCTTATTGTGTACCATATAGAAGCGAAAGCCGCATAACTCCGTCTCCAGTTCCAGGGGCAGTTCCTCCGCCCACTCCTGATCCACATTGCCCCGCACCGCATATGTTTCGGCAATCTCCCTGAGTCCGGAAAGGATCTCCTGCTTTCCCACATCCCCGGCGTGCAGGATTGTCTCGCAGGTTTCCAGGACACGGACACATTCCGGCCTGAGAAGTCCATGCGTATCCGAAATAACGGCAATCCGATGTGCTTTCATCGAATACCCCTTGTCTTGTTTTCTTCTTCTACTTTCTTGCAGAATACAATACACAGAACAGCCACCACCACATGCAGCAGCGGACTGATCGCATTAGATAAATTACCTGCAATCACCTTGAACAGCGTATCGATGCCATAAATTACGATCAACGCCACAGCAGGCATCTGGCATAACCTGATACTCCCCTTTCCATCAGAGAACCGGAACCCGCGGATTCCCGCCAGCATATCCAGCAGAGCCATCATAAAATACATTACTGCCAGCAGAATCAACACCACGGAGCCTTCCATAAAGCCGAACAGTCCCTGATAGGATTCCAGCATCATGGCAATCTCCTCCTTCGCCAGCACGGACGCTGCAAGCATGGCCAGCCCTACCAGGATATCCCCCACCCCATATGCCATTAATATCACACTCGTCATTTTAAGTTTATTGCCCGGCATACCTATTTCCTCCCTCGGTTTGGATTAAATACTTGCATTTATTGTACCATGTGCATAGACCGCACATGGTACTTATGGCCATCCGGCCGCTGGCTGCCTTGAATATGGACTTATTATATCATAGTATGCCCGGAATGTCATCAGAACCATATTTTAAAATTTCCTGTTGACAACTCCTGATTTCTCTGGTATTCTGACTTCACAATTTCATAGTCAAGCGATTGATTTAGAAAGGCAATGACAAGAACAAGTAACACACAGTGGAACATACAGAAAGCTGCCGGTTGATGAGAGGCGCATGGGAAGCGGTGTGTGAATACATCTTTGAGCTTCGCACCAAATACTGTTCATGGTATCGGACAATTAGTAGGCTGCGACGGTTCCCGCATCCGTTATCGTGCTAGAGTATAAACCCGGTAATTATGTCCGCTGATCTTTTACGCGACCAACAGCGCCAATACAACGACCGGGCGTACTCGAAGAGGCCGTCAGGCGTGAGCCTGGCAGTGAACATCAGGTGGTATCACGAGACATTATGACTCTCGTCCTTTTGAAGGACGGGAGTTTTTTGTTTCCGTTTTCATTGTGTATCTTTATCAAGGCCTTATGAAATTTAATATGACAGGGACAACATCCCTCTGAAAGGAGACAGCAACACAATGAACGCAACAAACACAACACAGCAAAAAGCAGAACAGCCAAACATGGAACCACACAATGCCATGCCGGAGGACACAGCGCCTTTACAGGCTCAGGTCACACATCAGCTGCGCATCATCAAACAGGGCTCCACGAACCTGATCGGTGAGGAAGACCTGAAAAAGAAACTGGAGCGGAGCATCCTCACCAAAATCCCGCTGAAGATCAAATTCGGCATGGACCCCAGCGCCCCCGACCTGCACCTGGGGCATGCCGTGGCGCTGCGCAAATTAAAGCAACTTCAGGATCTGGGACACACCGTGATCATCATTGTGGGCGACTTTACGGGAAAGATCGGCGACCCCACCGGAAAAAGCAAGGGCAGGAACGCTTTGACGGACGCGGAAGTACTGCGCAACGCCCAGACCTACCAGGAACAGGTATTCCGCATCCTGGACAGGGAAAAGACCATCGTGCGCTACAACGGCGAATGGCTGGAACTGCTGCAGCTGAATCAGGTGCTGAAGCTTGCGTCCACCATCACCGTGGCGCGGATGCTGGAGCGGGATGACTTTCAGACCCGGTTCCGCAATAACACGCCCATCGGGCTGCATGAATTTTTTTACCCGCTGATGCAGGCATACGATTCCGTGGAGATAGAAGCGGACCTCGAACTGGGCGGAACGGACCAGACCTTTAACATCCTCATGGGCAGAAGCCTCCAGAAAGATATGGGGCAGGAGCCCCAGGCGGCGTTGTTCATGCCCCTTTTGGAAGGAACCGACGGCGTGGAAAAAATGAGCAAGAGCCTGGGCAATTACATCGGCATCTACGAGGACGCCAGAACCATCTTCCAGAAGACCATGCAGATACCGGACAACATGATCGTCAAATATTTTGAACTGGCCACGGATATCCTGCCAGAAGAACTGGATCAGGTCAAAACCGAACTGGAAAACGGCTGCAACCCCAGGGATATCAAGATGCGGCTGGCGGAAACGGTAACCTCCCTGTACCACACTCCCCAGGAGACACAGGAAGCAAAGGACTTTTTCATCCGGGCTTTTTCCAAAAGGGAGATTCCCGACCAGGCGGATACCTTGTCCGTACCCTTCGCGCAGGGGAAATTTTCAGACTACATCCGTCCCTTGGTGGCAGCGGGCTACGCCGCCAGCGGAAGCGAACTGCGCCGGATGGTGGCGCAGGGCGGCGTCCGGAAAAACGGCGTACAGCTGGAAAACGTGGACGAAATCATATATTCCGGGGATGTACTGCGGATCGGCAAACGCAGATTCGTTAAAATAACATATAATATGTAATTATAACAGGTGCATCCGCTTCAGTGGATACACCTGTTATTTTAAGGCTGGCTTTCACTTACAATGCGCACCTGCTTCCCTGAAAAGGCAACGCCATATTTCACAATATTAGTAATCCCATTATTTCTCAGTTCGGCATCATACCGCTTCTCATTGATCTGGTCAAGAGCCTCCCTGGCCCGCTTTTCCAACTGCTCCCCGCCAAAGTCCCTGCCATACTTTACCTCGATCAGGATTCCGGGCAGCTGTTTCGTCCTGGGATACAGGCCGATATCAAACCTCCCGTCCCCCGACTCCCTATTGGAAACGATCCTGTACTGGTCGTCCATCAGCGCCAGCATACCCGCCGTCAATCCATGGAAAAAGCTTTCCTCCCCGGCGTCATAGTAGCTGATTGTCCTGTCCAGGTATTCCGTCAACGCACTCTGCAGTTTCTCCTGATCTTTCATGTATATGCTTTCCGCCACTTTCTCTGCGGAAGACCTTTTCACCGCGCCGCACCTGATCAGGTGGTTCAGGATCTCATTCCGGTATACCGCGCTGATCTCCTTATTGGGAATCTGGATCCAGCACAGATACGCGCCTGTGGGCAGCAGATCCCCTTTCACGGCCTTAAGGTATCCCGCAGCCAGCAGAAGGCTGTAGATATTGGCCGGATCCGCGTTCAGAGCGGGATAGATCACATTCATATCGATCCGGGCGATCACGGTCTCTCCCTGCAGAAGATCCTCCAATTTTTCCATCATATCCGGCGCGGCCACGTTCAATACCTCGTCCAGTATCTCATTCCTCCCGGTATTGGCCCAATACGCCTGAGGCACGCACTTTTTGGAAATATAGCTGATCACGGACCAGGGATTAAAGATCTCCGTGGTTCCGAACAAATATCCGTCGTACCACTGACAAAGTTCCCCATATGAACTCTCCGCGTGATAAGCCCCCAGCATATCGCCCACTTCCCGCACGGTAAATCCGAAATACTGGCTGTACGCGTCATCCAGCACAGTATTTACGTCCAGATTGTTCAATCCGCTGAAAATACTTTCCTGCGCGATCCGGAGTATCCCCGTCAGGAAGCCAAAGGACAAGTGCGGGTTATCCTTAAATCCGCCGGAGAAGAAATTGCGCATGAATCCCACGATCTTCTCATAATAATCCCGCGAATATCCCTCCTGGATGGGCGTATCGTATTCGTCGATAATGATGATCGGCGCCTTTTTATGGTATCCATGGAGCATACGCGACAGATTCTCCAACGAGGAGGATAACTCTACCTCCGATGCCGTACCTGACATGATCCTGTTCAGGTAATCCCGCTCAAAATCCGCCAGCGCACCATCCTCAAACAATTCCCTGTGCCTGCCGAACTCCGCCTGGAGCAGAATGGATATCTTGTCCAGGGCCGCCTGCCAGGAATCATACTTCACATCCTTGAAAGTCAGGAAGATGACCGGATATTTCCCCTGATGGGAAGTATATTCCTCCCCATATTTCCATATCTTTTTATCCCTGAAATATACGCTGGTGTCCTCCCCGGATATCTCAAAGAACACGCGCAGCATATCCATGTTCAGGGTCTTCCCGAATCTCCTCGGCCTGGTAAAAAGGGAGACCTGGGCTTTCCTGTCCAGCACATCCCTGATCAGCAGCGTCTTATCCACATAATAATAATCCGCCTGGGCTTTTTTGTAATCGGAAACCCCGATGGGCATGGAAAGGGTGGATACGGGCTTTTTCCGGTACGCGCCGCTTTTAATGCGGCTATCCGCCGGTTTCACCGCGTCTGCGGGAATCTGCCAGTCCCGCCCCACTTTCATGGCCCCGGGAATCTTCCCGTCCTTACAAAACCCGCTCACCGTCCTGTCCGAAACATTCCACATTTCAGCTACATCCCTGCAGGAAACCATGTACATATCCGGCATCTCCCTTCCTGTCTGTAATCCATATATCCATTATATGCATTTTTCGGAAAAATATCAATACAATCTGGTATTTTTCCGAAAAACATTTGACAGTCCGGTGTAACAGTTCAGTGCTCTGTCTGAACTGTTACAGTCCGGTTACAATATGCATCGCATTTCCCCGCTCACAATGTCTCTTTATACACCCGGAGCACATTCCGGTAAAATATCATATCCAGCTGGCTCTCCGTGAATCCTGCCCTGCGCATACCGTTCCAGAGGGCTTCCATGCCCTGCGCGCCGGGAATCTCCTCATAGGCGCTGATGCCGTCAAAATCGCTGCCCAGCCCCAGCGCCTCAATCCCTCCCACATTGGCGATATGCTGCGCATGGCGCGCCACCGCCCGGATGCTGCCCTGGTTTTCCACGCCAACCAGCTTCTCCTCCAGGAAATCCGCGCAATAGTTAAGACCCATGACGCCGCCCCGCTCCGCCAGCTTCCGAATCATATCGTCAGTCATGTTCCTCACGCAGGGACAGACGCTTCTGGCATTGGAATGGCTTGCCACAAAGGGCTTCCTGGTCACCGCCAGGACGTCATAGAACCCTGCGTCCGACAGATGGGACACGTCAGGTATCATGCCCAGACGCTCCATCTCGGCCACCATCTCTTTTCCCTTTTCCGTCAATCCTCCCATGGTATTGCTGGTACGGTTAAAGGCCTCAAACGCCGCCTGCGCCTCCTCCCGCTTCCGCTCATATTCCGCAGTGCCCGGCTCACACTGTTCCCAGGCTTTTTTCACCTCCATGGCTTTCCTACCCAGTTCCCCGTCAAAGTTGGGAGACCCGATCTCATTGGGGAAATTCCAGGTCAGCGTCATCATACGGACGCCCATCTCATACAGCTTGCGCAGTTTCCCAATCTCGCCCTTACAGACCGCGCCCTCTTCCACGGTCAGCATGGCGGACATTTTTCCCGCCGCTTCGTTGGCCGCGATATCCTCATAACGGAGCACCGGCGCTATCAGGTCCTGATTGCGCTCCAGTTCCACCCGGTAGTGCTGATACAGCCCGCAGACCCTCTCCCAGGGATCTCCGTCACGGTCCAGTTCCACAAACAAGGCAAAGTTCTGGAGCAGGTAGTGGCTGTCCCGCATACGCATCAGGTCCAGGTGGCATCCGTTCCGGCGCAGTTCCTCAGGCGTTCCCCGCTCCTTAAGGCAAAGCAGCCTGTAAATAGTGTCACAGTGCATATCGATTACTTTCATATCATCACACATCCATTTCTGTTAGCTTTATTCTTCTTCCATTTCTGTCTCCCTGACAATGGCATGCTCTTTTAAATAAGTCTTCCAGATATCAATATACTGAGCTTTCAGGTGAACCCCGTCAAAGGTATAGGAAGCCTCCATTCCGCCGGTCTCGTCGCAGATCTCCGGGTTCACGTCCAGATAGAAAATGCGCTCGTTGTCCGCCAGCTGGGAAAGCGCCTCGTTCCGCGCCTCGATTCCCTCGTTGTTGATATAGTCGCCCTGCTCGGAGCGTTCCGTGGTGACCTTGATGATCCCCTGGATGTAAAGGATCGCATCGGGCTGCAGTTCCAGCAGATGATCCACTGCTTCCTGATAGGCCGCCACGAAGCTTTCCACCGTCCCGGTGCCCATCTCATTGATACCGATCATCAGGTATATCTTGGCATAGGAATTCTGTGACAGCGCCTCTTCCACCGTTATCTTCCTCTTCTGCCCCTCCACCGGCACGATCTTGGAATCAAACAGCTTATAGATGGTCAGCCCTGTGGACGCACAGAAGTCAGCCGTCTCCTCCAGACCACCATATTCCAGCATCCCCACTGTGCGGGAATCTCCGATAAAAACGGCGTCCGCAAAATAATCGTCCTCCACCGTATGGTACATTTCCCCGCTGTCAGGCTCTGATGCCACAGTTTCTTCCGATACCGCCGGGGCATCTCCTGCAGATACCCCAACGCCCTCTGCGTCAGGCACAACTCCATTTTCCCCGACAGATGCCGCCATGCTGTCCGCTCCCGACACAGTGACCGCATCCGCGTCGGACACCGTAATCCCATCCGTACCGGACGCAATAATGCCCTCTGTTCCTGACACGTCAGCCCTGGGCGTCTCTTCTTCCGCCCTGACGGTACTGGCCTGCCGGAAGTCCTGTTTCATAGCCTCATACCAGCTTTTTACCTGCTCCAGCGGTTTCGCATAAACCTGCCATTCGTCCACCACCGACAGATAAATGATACCTGCCACAACCCAAAAGATCAAATATCTCCACTTTTTAAACCACTTCATGATATCACCTGTTCTTTATCCACGAAAGACTGTTCCCCATCCAGTCCGAATCTGATCAACAATCCTTAAAAATTCCGATACATAAACGGATTCTGCCCCTCGATCTGCAGCCTCCATATGCAGAACCAGAAGAGTGCGATCAGCAGGATCATTCCCGGCAAACTGTCCTTAAACCTTTGAAAAAGCTTCTGTAGCAGCGGCGTGCAGGCGAAACCGCCTGCGGCGAACAGCGCGCCGTAATTCACCAACGCTTTCTCCCAGTCGCCCGCGCTGACGCGGATCCCCTCCACCACGCCGAACATCCTGCCCAGATAGATCCCCAGCTGGGAAATATCCGTAATGGCAAAGCACATCCAGCTGATGGGGATCACGAACCACAGGTAGAGATGGGGCAGCCCTTTCAGGATACCGTGGGAAAACAATTTCCCCACTCCCAGCCGTTCCATCTGTCTCTCCATCACGATCAGGATCCAGAGCATGAGCCCCCACAACAGGAAATTCAGGGTGCGTCCATGCCATAGCGCCGTCAACAGCCATACGCACAACAGATGAAACAGCGTGCGCCACTCGCCTTTCCGGTTTCCGCCCAAGGGGATATAGACATAACGACAGAACCACTGTCCCAGCGTCATGTGCCACCTGCGGTAAAACTTTCTCACGGAACCTGCCATATAGGGATTGTTGAAGTTCGACGGCAGAGAAAAGCCCAGCATCTGCCCCAGGCCCACAGCCATCAGAGAATATCCGTAAAAATCGAAATACAGCTTCATGGAATAGGCAACGGCGGCAATCCAGGCAAGGGGTGTGGAAATGCTCTCAAATCCCGTAACCTGCACTTCTCTCCACAGCAGCCCCAGACGATCCGCCAATAATACCTTAAAGACCAGACCCACGGTAAAGATCTGTAACCCGGCCTGTATGTTCTTCGCAGAAAATTCTCTTTCGTATAATGCTCCTTTCACCTCCCCATATCTGGCTATGGGGCCGGAAAGCAGCTGTGGGAACATGGTGATATATGTCGCCAGCCGCAGAAAGGAGGTCTCCTTTGTCTCTTCACCCTTATATACATCGATCAGATAAGACAGGATCCGGAACGTATAATAACTGATGCCCAAGGGCAGCGCGCTTACGCCGATCCCTGTCTTAAATACCGCAAGTACACCGATATTTCCTGCCACGGCCACAGCCAGCAGGCATTTTCTTTTGTATTCTAACTTTCTTTTCCTTTGTTTCCTATCCTTACCCTTCAGCCTTGCTCCTCTTGCAAGGTGTAATCCCAGAAAATAATTTACTGACACTGAAACGATCAATAACCATAAATATTCCGGCTCCCCGAAAGCATAAAAGACCAGGCTTCCTGTAAGCAGTACCACATTCTTCATATGCCGGGGAGTCACACCATACAGAAGCAG
Source organism: Blautia sp. (assembly GCA_023667395.1). Lineage (GTDB taxonomy): Bacteria > Bacillota > Clostridia > Lachnospirales > Lachnospiraceae > Acetatifactor. The sequence continues at coordinate 676,614 of JAMPAC010000001.1, forward strand.
AAACAGCGGCAGAAAACAGAGCAAGAATTCCATACTGCTAAATTCCAAGACCTATCACATCTTTCATCGCTTCTATATATCTATAGTATCGTTTTAGCCGTCCCATTACAACAAAAATTTTCTTAATTTTACCTAACAATTTTTTACAAAATTATTGCAAATCAGTCTTATTATGTTAATATTAAAAAGCGGAGGACTCAAAACATGAACAGCAAGTTTTTTGACCTGAAAAAAGAAAAGCAGGACAGGATGATCAATGCGTCCCTGAAGATATTTGCCCTTCAGGGTTACCGTCATGCCAGTACCGATGACATCGTAAGGGAAGCCGCCGTCAGCAAGGGACTGCTGTTCCACTATTTCGGAAGCAAACTGGGAGTTTATACTTTCATCTACGACTACAGTGTCCGTTATATGAATCTGGAGTTGAAATCCAATGTGGATCCCAACGAAAAAGATATGTTCCTGCTCTTGAAGCAGATGGAAGCCGCGCGTATGCACGCCATGCGCGGTTATCCCTATATGCAGCAGTTCCTGAACCGCTCCATGTCCGAGGATGTAAGCGAGGCGCTGCTTGCCATCGAAACCAAGCGGAATGTTCTGGCGGGAACCTACGACGCCATTGACCGACAGATGGATTTCTCCGCATTTCCGGCGGGAATAGACGGTGAAAAACTCCGTAAGATGCTGGATCTCACCATCATGGGCCTGATGACGGAACGTTTTCATGATGCCTCTTTCCAGCCGGAAATGCTGTATGAAGAAGTCTGCAGTTATCTGGATATGGTCAGGAAACTGGTATACCGCTGACTTGCTATTTGCTCATTTTGTAAGGGGGATCTGCGGGATATCCGCCCTTTAATTTCTGCATTCCCCGCTGGATGGCGTCTTTGGAATTTTTCCAGTCCGCATCCTTGTTCTTGTAGTCAAACTTTTCCACCATCCAGGCCACATCTTCCGCCATACGCTTCATGTTCTCTTCCATCAGGGGCAGCACTGTCCCATAAAAACTTTCCCTGTCCTTGTCCGACAGTTTCCCGTCCGCCGCTTCGCAGAGATCCCCCATATGGGACAGGCAGAAACCTTTACTGTTCCTGATCTTCTCCCGGAATTCCCCGTCCTGTTTCCAGAGATAGAAAAAAGTGTCCAGGTACCTGGCATATGTATCCCGGTACTGTCTGCAGATATAGCAGGACTCTTCTTTCTCTTTCACCCACATGCCTATGGCGTTGCCGCTCTCCGCAGTCTTCAGGAATTTGTTCTTCAGGCTGCTTTTGCCGGGTCTGAAAGAGGAAAAGGTCTTCTGCATCTCCCCGATCATCCGCATATAATGGGTCTTCAGGATCCAGGCGTTGCCCAGCGTATTGCCGTAATCGAACATTTTCTGAAAATGGGTTCGACAGAATCCCGCCTTGTCCGTCATCTCCCGGATGTCAGCCTCCATGTAGGAGGAACCGCTGCCCAGCACAAAGTCAAGCAGGTCCTGCTCTATGCTTCTCTCAATAAAACAAAAAGGACACTCGTCACCCGCATTCACCGCGTCGTTCAGAGGGATGGTGTATAACTGTTCTTTCATGCTCCTACCTCGCTTTTTCATTTATTTTACATCAATTTCTCTGATTTATCAAAATTTAATACATAATCTCTTTTCAAATCCACAAAATTGTATTAGAATATTGGTATGATTAACCAATTGAAAGGAGTAGCCCGATTATGGCAAAAAAATTTGGAAAATTCCTGCTCTTTACCGCTGCAGTAGGTTCTGCTGCCGCTGCTGTTTGCTACTATATGCGGAAAAAGGATTCTGCGACTGATGTTCCCGCTGACGAGGATTATGATGATTTCAGCGAGGATCTTGACGACAAGACAGAATCCTCCAGAAATTATGTGTCCCTGAACACAGACGCAAAAACCGAGTCCCCCGCGGAGGAGGATTCCGGGAAAAATGACACCACGGAGCATAGTTCTGAGGAACAGGGTTCCGAGGAGTGCGGCTCCGAGGAACGCAGTGCCTTTACCCCCCTCTCCGAGCAGATACAGAAAGCCGGGGAGACCGTGGAGGAATCCGAGGAATTCTTTGACGAGGATGATCCCACGGAGGATAACGCTCCCGTGGGTGAAAACTGATCTGCTGCATGAAACCATACTCCGGATTACATATCCGGAGTATATTTTTATGTATTTTTTTTCGCTGACATCTCTCTGGTCAACAGGAACAGGTATCCCAGATATACCACGATATTGACCAACGCCGCGACCGTGGACGCTTTCGTGGTCGTGTTGAACAGGTAATAAGCATAAGTCAGCAACGTCAGGCAATACATCGGCACAAACAACACCACCGTCTCTTTCTTCCAGATCAGTATCACGATCGCCAGTATCTCATACAGGTAGCCATAGCGTTCATGCATCGCAGGCAGGAACAGCACACAGGCATAGGACGACAGGAATGCGATATAAACAAGGTTATGGGGATTCCACTCTATCTTTTTAAGATAAAAATATGTCAACAGGATCAACAGGATCGCCACAGTGAACAGAATCCCGGCCTTATTCAGATACCAGTAGTAATCCCATCCATGGTCGCCTACCAGGAGACACCAGACAGACGGATAATTCTGCGCCAGATCGGGATACTCCCCGGTCTGCTTCAAATAGATCGTGAAGATGTCCAGAAAACTTCTTCCCATGATCACACCTGCCAGATTCAACACGCACATCGTCACCGGTATGATCAAAAAGTGCAGTATGGAAAAACGCTTCCGCCAAATATAGGCGAACAGGAAAAACGGTAACAGGAACACCGCCTGCAGCTTAAAAGAAAACGCCGCCCCCAGGAACAGAAAAGCAGGCACGTATTTTTCCCTGCACATCATCAGCAGCGCCATAAGCGCAAAACACACATAAATAGAATCACACTGCGCCCATGCAGATGAATTTAATATCACTATGGGGGATAAGATAACCGCAATATACGCAAAGATTCCCTTCCACTTTTTATTGTGAACGGAAAACTGATACGCCAGAACGCCTACCACAACCGCCAGACAATAGTCAAAAAAGAGGGATAAAATCTTATACGCATATAAAGGCGCTATGGGCAGATACGACAAAAGCGCTATCAGTGTCTGATACAGCATGTTGTAATTTCCCACCTGATATTCCAACGCCTTAAAGCCGCCACCATCTTTGATCTCCTCATACCAGGGCAGCAGGAACAGGCTTGCATCCCCGCTGAGGACGTCACGAACCCCATATCGAACCAATATGCTTAACAATGTAAGCGCAGACACTACCAGAATATCCAAATGCTTCTCACAAAAGCCTATCAATTTTTTCTCTACCGTCGTCATCCCTGTCCTCGTTTCTTTCTACGTCATTCCAGATGCGAAACCGGCTTACAGCCACGCTTTCCGCAGCCTTTCCATTCCCTCGGCGATCTGACCCTGCGTCAACCCGCCAAATCCGATGAGCACGGTTGCTTTTCTGTCAGATTCCTCCACCATGCTGTCGGATAATCCATAAACTTTCACGCTTTCCCGCCCGGCCTTTTCAAGCAGTTCCGCTTCCGTCACATCCCCCTTTGCGGTAAGGACCAGATGCAGTCCCGTGTTTTCACCAGAAATCACAAAGTCCCTTTTAAAAGGCTCCAGACAACGGAGCAGCAATTCCTGTTTTGCCCTGTATATTTTCCTCATCTTGTTCAGGTGACGCTCAAAATACCCGTCCCTGATAAACTCGTTCAAAATTCTCTGGTCGATCCTGGATACCGTGCAGGAATAAAAGGAACATTCCCTCCTGTAGCGCTCCAGCAGGGGCTGCGGAAGCACCATGAAGCTGACGCGGATCGCCGGTGCGATAGCCTTGGAAAAAGTTCCGATATAAATGACCTTCCCCTGCTTGTCCGAAGCCAGAAGCGCGGGGATCGGCTTGCCATAATGACGGAACTCGCTGTCATAATCGTCCTCTATCAGATATCTGTCCGCACCCTGCGCCGCCCATTTCAGAAGTTCCGTCCTGCGGCCGATGGGCATGACCGTTCCCATGGGAAACTGATGGGAAGGCATCACATAAGCCGCCCTGACATCCGCTTTTGTCAGGCAGTCCGTACGCATTCCATTCTCATCCATATCCACCGTCACAATATCATAAGCAAAAGACTGAAAAATGCGGTATGTACGGATATAAGTAGGGTTCTCCATGGCAATGCGCACATGGCGTCCCAGTATCTTTTCCAACAGCATCAGCAGATAATCGTTCCCTGCGCCCACAATGATCTGTTCCGGCCTGCAGTTCACTCCGCGGGAGGAATGCAGATACCGGCTGACGGTCTCCCTCAGGTCACGGTCTCCCTGTGCCTCTCCCCTGGCAAATAACTCGCTGTTCCCATCCGTCAGGATATTCCTGGTAATCTTTTTCCAGACACCGAAAGGAAAGCCTGACATATCTATTTCATGGGGGGAAAAATTGTATTTCCATATTGCCTTTTCCCGTGCCTCACCGGACTCCTGCCGTTCTTCCTCCGGTTGTTTCCCGGACTCCTCCATGTTGAACAGTTCTTCCATGGCGCAGACAAAATACCCCCTGTAAGGCTTCGGCTCGATATATCCTTCACTGAGAAGCTGTTCGTAGGCATATTCCACCGTACTGCGGGACACCTGCAGATATTCAGCCAGAAAACGTGTGGAGGGAAGCCTCTCACCTGCCAGAAGCTTCCCGTCTTTAATCTCTGTTTTTATGTAATCATATATCTGCTCATACAGACATTTATCACTGTCTGCATCCAGTTCAATCGTCATATCATACATAAATTTATTTATTATTCTTCATCTGCAGCATGATCTGTTCCTTCAAATCCCTCGCCTTGTCTTTCATACGGGGATTCGCCACATTGGAGGTAATGATCGAAGATACCATACGGCTTGCTATGTCATATTTCTTCAGATGTGCAGCCAGCACTCCCAGCAGGTAGTCAAGCGTGATCTCATCCATGCCGCACATGGGGAATCCCTCATTCTGCCGCGCCTCCGCAAATCCGTTATAAGCGTTTTGAATGTATTCTTCTTCTTTTGCCTTTAATTCCGCCACCAGTTCCGGCGTTCCTTTCTCCGTATCCGTCACGGACTCCCGATAGCCCCTCATAAGCCAGGCGCTCTTTAAGCAGATGTATGCCTTTTCACTGGCCCTGCCGCGCTTTACCACTGCATTTACCAGTGCAAGCTGATACCTTTCCGCCGCTTCCTCATAACTGTAAGTACCGTTCGTATACTTGGGAATCTTTACATTCGCACTGATCTTTTCCTTGATCAGCTTCGCCTGGGGGCCGGTCAGGTTGGGGAAGAACCTGGTAAGCGCCGCATAGCCGCAGACCGGGCAAAGTATTACATCATATTTGATGGCGTCAATGCCTTCATAACGGGGTCTCAGATCCTGATCCGTGCCGATCAGCTTCGCCTTGCCTGTCTTCATGATCTTGGTAGGAACATCCGCGTCACAACAGGGGCATTTAAAGGTCTTATCATAGATCATATCCTTCTCTTCGATTTTCACCGGCTCCTGCGCTTTTCTTTTCGCTTCCGCTTTCTCAGCCTCCCCGTAGAGATCCATATCCTCCAGGCCGTTCAGACCCAATCCACCCAATCCGGAAAATAAACTCATAACCATTCCTCCTATTCTGTTCCGAGACTGTTTTATTTCAATAATACCCCTTTAATCTTTTTTAGGCAATACAAATGAACTCTTCAATGAAACGATCCTGTTGAATACCAACGCGCCGGGTCTGGCATCCCTGGCATCCACACAGAAGAACCCCTGACGCACGAACTGGAAACGGTCATATGCTTTCGCTTCCGCAAAAGCAGGCTCCAGCCGACAGTCTTTCAGGACAGTCAGAGAATTCGGGTTCAGGTATAGTTCCCCGTCCTCACTGTAGATAGCGCCCTTTTCATCCGCCACGGCTTCATCGATCAAGTTTTCATACAGGCGGACCTCCGCTTTCACGGCTTCCCGGACGGAAACCCAGTGGATCGTCCCCTTTACCTTTCTTCCGTCAGGACTGTTCCCGCCTTTGGACGCGGGATCATAGGTGCAGTGTATCTCCGTGATATTGCCCTGTTCATCCTTGACGCAGCCGGTACAGGTCACGAAGTAAGCGTTCATGAGGCGTACCTCATTGCCGGGGAACATACGGAAATATTTCCTGGGAGGTTCCTCCATGAAATCCTCACGCTCTATATACAGTTCCCTGCCAAAGGGCATCTGCCTGACGCCAAGTTCCTCATTTTCGGGATTATTCACGGCCGTTACCATCTCCGTCTGATCCTCGGGATAATTGTCAATGATCAGCTTCACGGGATCCAGCACCGCCATATAGCGGGGTGCCTTAGGCTTTAAGTCCTCGCGGATGCAATATTCCAGGGCCGCGGAATCCGCAACGGACTGTGCCTTGGACACGCCGCACATCTCCACGAACATCCGGATGGACTCCGGGGTATATCCCCGCCGTCTCAGCGCGGCAATGGACACCAGCCTGGGATCGTCCCAGCCGTCCACCCTGCCGTCCAGGACCAGCTTCTTGATATATCGTTTGCCAGTGACGACATTTTTCAGGTACATCTTGGCCTGCTCGATCTGTTTCGGGGGATGGGGATATTCCAGTTCCCTCACCACCCAGTCGTAAAGGGGCCTGTGATCCTCAAATTCCAGCGTACAGATGGAATGTGTGATCCCCTCGATGGCATCCTCAATGGGATGGGCAAAATCATACATGGGATAGATGCACCACTGATCCCCGGTATTGTGGTGCGCCATGTGGGCAACGCGGTAAATGACAGGATCCCTCATGTTGATATTGGGGGATGCCATGTCGATGCGGGCCCGGAGCACCTTTTCACCATCGGCGTACTTTCCGGCTTTCATATCCTCAAACAACTGCAGATTTTCTTCCACGGAACGGTTCCTGCCGGGATCCTCCCTGCCTGGCTCGGTGAAAGAACCCCTGTACTCCCTGATCTGCTCCGCAGTCAGGTCGGACACATAGGCCATGCCTTTTTTGATCAGCTTCACCGCCGCGTCATACATCTGTCCGAAATAATCGGAGGCGAAGAACAGCCGGTCCTCCCAGTCCGCTCCCAGCCACTGAACGTCCTCTTTGATGGATTCCACAAATTCAGTGTCTTCCTTGGTGGGATTGGTGTCGTCAAAACGCATGTTAAATTTGCCGCCGTACTTCTGCGCGAGCCCATAATTGACCAGTATCGATTTGGCATGCCCGATATGGAGATATCCGTTGGGTTCGGGCGGGAAACGGGTATTTACCGTGTCGTAAACGCCCTCCGCCAGGTCTTTCTCAATGATCGTCTCGATAAAATTCTTTGATTCCACTTCACTCATCTATGTTTTCCCGTCTTCTTTCCTTTCACTCTGCATTCTTTCTGAATTTATCCAAGCCGCACTGCTATAATCATAGCACACTTTCCCATGCCTTAGCAAGTAGTTCTTCCGGGGTATAAACAGAAATCGCATACTGCCCCCCGCCGCTCCTCTGGACGATCAGCCTGTCCTGTGCGGCATCCAGGGCCACCAGATTCTCGATCACGCCCAGCAGCTGAAAATCAGGGCTCAGCATATACCCATAACTGATTCCGCATACGTAATGGTTTCCCCGGTCGTCCGTCCCCAGATCCCGCCGCAGATTGGGCGACTGTATTTCAAAACTTCCCTTAAGGGAGAAATCCGTCCCATCATAGATGCGACAGACCCCGTTACTGTAACTGGCGTACAACAGGCCGCCATCCTGACTGTAGAACAATACCTCCGCCAGTTCCGGCTCCTGAAGCCCCATTTCCCTGGCAAACTCCACCGCCTCGCTCATCTGCATGTATTCTTCCTCCGGAAATTCCACCGCATCTTCCTGAAGGACAAAATCCTGATTTTGGGAGTAATCATATATGGTCACGCTATTATCCTGATAGGGAAGCACCAGGAAGCCCTCTGCGGATGGCAGGAATTCCTTTACATTATTGGAATGACTCTGGAACTGATTATTGATCACAACGTCCGTCATATTGGAGACCATGACCGTATGCAGTTCACCGCTTCTGGTATACACGAAAAACAGGTCGCTCCCCATGCTCACGGCTCCGCCTGCCACACTGCTTCCCAAAGGGAAGCGCATATACTCCTGCCCGTCCGCCATGCCTGTGAGCCTGGTTTCCTGGCTGGTAACTATCAGCAGCTTATCCGCGCCCGGCGCGTAAGGGCGCATGATATTGGAACCCCTGCAGTTCTCATAAGCAGTGCTCCATATAATTTCATGTGTCATCAAATTCCATGCCGTAAGTCCTGCCCTGAAATAATCATAATTCTCCCCGGTATAATTGTCCAGCACATACGCAGTTCCATCCACAATCTCCACATCCGCGACACGGTATATTCCTGCAGGCGTCTCCCACTGTTCCCCCGTGGACAGATCCCAGAACATAAGTTTTTCCTCATCCTGATCTTCCCCATCGCCCACAGGGGTCTGAAAGACCAGCAGCGGTTCTTCCCTGCCAAAAAACAGTTCTCCCAGGGAAGCATAAGGGATATCTGTCTGATAAGAACCAATCTCCTCCAGGGAATCCCCATGAAAAATCCTGATCTGCCCCAGACTCTTCACCGCCAGATAATCCCCCGCCGGATCCGATGCCAGTTCCGTGGGCAAAACTTTCTCCAGAAACGGAAATGCCTCCCCCGTCTCCATATCACAGACCATGACTCCGCCTGACTGATCCTCATAGGCGAACCTGTCCCCGGAAAGGAAAGTAACTGTGTCGTTCCCGCCTATGGCCCGGTCACAGTCCGTTCTGGCCAACAGTTCCCGGCCCGTGGCAAGATCCCAGAGCGTGAGCGTGCCGGATTCATCATAAGTCAGCAGCTTCTCCCCATCCGGCGACAGGGCCATATTATAAATAACGCCTGCTGTTTTTAACTGCCTCTGCGCCTTGATATAATTCCCATTGTCATACACATGAAGGCTTTCCGTAAGGGCATATTGGGCTTCCGGCGTATAAGGCAGCGCCATCCCCTCATATTCGGTCAAGGCGCAGGCCGCCGTTTGGATCGCCTGGATCCTGTCGCCCTGCCCCAGCAGGCGCAGGGCTTCCTCCGCCAGGTTCCGGGCCTGGTTCTCCAGAAGCGCGTCATTCTGGGCCGCTATCTCAGCCGCCTGCTCCTCCAGTGAAAACGCCTGTGCCTCCAGGGTGACCGCCTGTGCTTCAATCTGCTCTTTCTGACGCTGAATACGCAGCGCCATGTAAGTGCTGAATGTCCCAAAACAGAGACACACCGCCGCGGCCGCCAGGGAAGCCGCCAATATGCGTTTCAGCCGCCTCTCCCTGTGTCTCTGGCGCAGGTCATCATAATGCAGGGAAAACATGGGCGCCAGCAGCCGTAGTTTCTCTGTCCTCAGGGCTTTCAGCATCTCCCGCTTTGTCCTGCCCCGGATATCCGCCGCCAGCGGCTCCAGCTGTCTGCGCACCGTTTCGGCGGTTCCATCGGGATGCCGTATGGTCTCCTCCGCGTACAGCAGTTCCTCCGGAAAAGAATCCTCCGGCTCCCCCTCGATCAGCACCGCAAACACATTTTTCCGTCCATGCATCCCGATAAAGGTTTCGATCTCTTTCCGGCACCAGAGGGACTCTTTCAGCCTGGGCGAGCAGATCACCACCAGATACTCGGACTGCCGCAGGGCTTCCGTGATATTATCCTCCAGGTTGTCGGTCAGGGGCAGCTCATCCCTGTCCCGGAAGACACGGCTGATCCTGGTTCTCCCCTCCGTCCTGTCGGAAAGCTTTCCCGGCAAACGAAAAGCCTCCATCTGCCGATGAAGGTTCTCCGCCGCAAACTTATCCAATTCCTTGTGCCTGTAGCTGATAAAGGCGTCATACCTGTATTTCATCATAACTCCTTGCAAAAATATCCCGTTCCACCACATAAATGTCATGGTGGTCGTCACTGCGGACCGCAAGGTAATCTCCCGGCCTGCCCAGCATATACTTGTTCTTATCCCACGCCGTAAAAACTTTCACGCCCTTGTCCAGGGGTCTGGCATGGATATGCACCTCCCCGGTAGGAACACATAACTTCGCAAAGTCCGTCAGCGTAAGCGTCTCCCCGTTTTCCCGATTCTTGATGGTAGGCGCGTACTCTGTGGCGCTCAGGGTTTCCCGCCTGTCATAGGGCTGACCCAGCGCCTGATAGGATTCCATAAATTTCTCACGGCGGTTAGGGTAGACCTCTCCCTTAATGCCGATCATAATGTACAGATCTTCTTCCACTGTCATATCCACATCGCCCTCCAGGGTGCGGATGGTGATCAGGGTTCCCACGGGCAGGATCTCGTCAGCCTTTACATAGCCCACGGGGATTTTCCGTTTCAGATAAGGCTTCATGGTACCAAGATCCGCTTCATAATCTTCGGCGTATATGAGTTCGAAGCTGTCAAAATACTGCGTCATGCGGTTGTTAAAATAGCCCTCCGCATGCATGGTGGGAAACTTTTCCTCGTAACGGCGCAGGCTGATGAAACCGCCCGCCTTTTCATAATGGCCACCGCCGGATCCCATCCCCTCCGCCAGGTAGGCCGCCAGTTCGCTGGCATTGACCTCCCTGATACAGCTTCGCACCGAGAATTTATAGCCGTCGTTCACTTCGTTAAACACCACACAGGTCTTGATCGCGTCCACCTGGAGCAGGAAGTCGCTGATCAGCCCCAGGATATTGGGATCGCAGGGCTGGGATTTGATGACCGCGAACTCATAGTCGTCATTATAGCTGTACCTGATCAGGGCGATGCCGGCTATCTCCAGTTCTTTCAGGGAAATATTGGAATTACGGAACAGTGTGATCAGGCTATTATCCACCGGGAGTTCGTCGATCATATCCATATCCAGCGGATTGTGCAGTTCCGAAAACTGATTGGTGTCGGAATACAGCCCGTAATACAGCGCCGTTCCCAGTCCCTGGTCGTCGCTGATCTGAAAGCCCTCCTCCATCAGCATTTTCCATACCAGGGTGGCACAGCTGCCAAGACCGGGATGGATCTCCGTCCATCTGGTGTACTCCACTTCCGCCTGATGATGGTCGATGATGGCCACATTTTCCGCCGCCAGCTTCGTCACATTTCCCGCGCCGTACTGACAGTCCACGGTGATCAGCAGCCCCTCCGCCGTCAGGGACGCCGCCTGTTCCATGGGAATATACTCCACCGGAAGCTTCAGCTTCTCCACCATCAGCTTCAAATTTGATTTCTGGATCCGGTTCCTGCCGCTGTACACCAGCCGCACACGCTTACCCCTGTCCCGGAAAAAACAGTAAAGCCCGTATCCTGACGCAAGAGCGTCCGCGTCAGGATTGTCATGGCACTGGATCGTTATCTGCTCAAATTGTTCAAGGTCTGAAAGCCTCATTTATCATTCCTTTCTGATCTGGCACAGTGCTTCCGCATCGCCACAATTATCCCGTCTGTGTTTCCCGGTATTTCCGTTTCTAATGGTGGAACAGCCTGATACCTGTAAACGCCATTACCATCCGGTACTTGTCGCAGCACTCTATGACTGCGTCATCCCTCACGGAACCGCCGGGCTGGGCAATATATTTCACACCGCTCTTATGCGCTCTCTCGATATTGTCGGAGAACGGGAAAAAGGCGTCGCTTCCCAGCGTCACATCCTGCATCTTATCCAGCCACGCGCGTTTTTCCTCACGGGTAAACACAGGCGGCTTCACCTGGAACGTGCGTTCCCATACGCCGTCCGCCAGCACGTCCATATATTCGTCGCCCATATATACGTCGATGGCGTTATCCCGATCCGCCCTGCCCAGTCCGTCCACAAACTGCAGGTTCATCACCTGGGGGGACTGGCGCAGGAACCAGTTATCCGCTTTCTGCCCCGCCAGTCTGGTACAGTGGATGCGGGACTGCTGCCCGGCGCCAATACCGATGGCCTGGCCGCCCTTTACATAACACACGGAATTTGACTGGGTATATTTTAAAGTGATCAGCGCGATCTTCATATCGATCAGCGCTCCCTCCGGAATCTCCTTATTCTGCGTCACAATGTTGGAAAGCAGATCCCCGTTGATATCCAATTCGTTCCTGCCCTGCTCGAAAGTGATTCCAAACACCTGTTTTCTTTCGATTTCAGCAGGAACATAGGCGGGATCAATCCGGATCACATTATAATTGCCTTTCTTTTTGGCCTTTAGCAACTCCAGCGCCTCCTCCGTGTAACCGGGAGCGATCACGCCGTCGGACACCTCCCGCTTGATCAGCCTTGCGGTATCGGCATCACAGACATCCGACAATGCGATAAAGTCACCAAAGGAAGACATCCTGTCCGCGCCCCTGGCCCTGGCGTAGGCGCAGGCAAGGGGGGAAAGTTCCCCCAGATCATCCACCCAATAAATCTTTGCCAGCGTGTCGTCCAGGGGAAGTCCTACCGCCGCCCCCGCAGGGGAAACATGCTTGAAAGAAGTGGCTGCGGGCAGTCCGGTTGCCTCTTTCAGTTCCCTGACCAGCTGCCAGCCGTTGAACGCATCCAGGAAATTGATATAGCCGGGTCTGCCGTTCAGCACGGTAACAGGAAGTTCGCTCCCGTCTTCCATAAAAATGCGGGAAGGTTTCTGGTTAGGATTACATCCGTATTTTAATTCAATCTCTCTCATTTATCTTCGCTCCTGTATCAATTATAGGCTATTATTAAATTTGCATTTAACTTATTGCGCAATTTACTGATTCTTATTGACGATCCTGGTCTCGTATTTTCCGGTCTCTATCTCAATATATCTGACAAACAGGGAAACCTTGTTTTCCTCATTGAGGCTGTTCCAGAGCATCTCCGTAAAGGCGTCGATATCCCTGTCGATCGCTACTTCCTTAGGCTCGCCCCGGAAGCTGGGCAGCGGATCCCCGTCATGCATGTATGTATGGAGGAACCGCCCCTCTCCCGCCCTGGGATTCTCGTAAGCGAAAGTATTGCGGATGCAGGCGGACGGGTCTCCGTTGTTGCTCTTCAAGATGGACATGGCATAATTATAATTGCCGCCCTCAATATGCATGATACCGGAAATGCGGGGAGTATAATTGGGAGCGTCCGGCTCAAACTCCCTGCACCTCAGCGACTGCTCGAAAGTCAGCTGGCTGTCCATTCCCTCATAGATGGTATCCGTCTGGTCCCCATTGGTGACAATGGTCTTATTTCCCAGCACACGCACCGGCGCGTAAATGACCAGGCTGGGGTCTTCCAGCTTGGCGGGATCGAAAGCCTCGGTACGGATCCCCTCCCCATCTGTCACAAAAATACGATTACGGCTGTTATTGCTCCTGCCCATGATAAAATAGGCCGTAACCGCCTGTTTTCCGTCCGCGGAGCGGCCGATGACGATTCCCCTGCCGGGGTATGCGTTATTCTTCAATTCCTGTTCCAGTGATAACATGATCGTTGTCCTCCTATATCCAAAATCTTACACGGTTTGGCTGAAATATGCAATACTTTTAAAAGATATAACGGACGCATCCCCTACTGCGGAGACGCGTCCGTTTTTTACACCATATGGTCAGGCGTCCACGCTGTAATTAGGCGCCTCTTTCGTGATATGTATGTCATGGGGATGGCTTTCTTTCAGGGAAGCGGCGGAAATCTTGACAAACTGTCCGTTCTCTTTCAGTTCCTCGATATTATGTGCACCGCAATATCCCATACCGGAACGCAGGCCGCCCAGCAGCTGGAACACAGTGTCCTCCAGTTCGCCCTTGTAAGCCACACGTCCCTCCACGCCTTCGGGAACCAGCTTCTTTGCATTCTCCTGGAAATAGCGGTCCTTGCTGCCGTTCTCCATGGCCGCAATGGAACCCATTCCACGGTAAACCTTGTATTTCCTGCCCTGGAACAGTTCAAATTCCCCGGGGCTTTCCTCACAGCCCGCAAACATGCTTCCCATCATACACACGTTGCCGCCTGCCGCAATCGCTTTGGTGATATCGCCGGAGTATTTGATGCCGCCGTCCGCGATGATGGGCACGCCGTACTCTTTCGCCACGCTGTAGCAGTCCATGATGGCCGTGATCTGGGGTACGCCGATGCCCGCCACCACACGGGTGGTACAGATGGAACCGGGGCCGATACCCACCTTTACCGCGTCCGCACCGTTCTCAATGAGATCTTTCGTGGCCGCCGCAGTAGCCACATTACCTGCGATCACCTGCAGATCGGGATATTTTTCCTTGATCATCCGCAGGCAGTTCAGCACATTCTGGGAATGGCCATGGGCGCTGTCCAGAACCACCACGTCCACTTTCGCGTCCACCAGCGCTCCCACACGATCCAGCACATTGGCGGTAATTCCCACGCCTGCGCCGCAGAGCAGCCTTCCCTGGGAATCCTTGGCGGACAGGGGATATTTGATGGTCTTCTCGATATCCTTGATGGTGATCAGGCCCTTTAAATTGAAATCTTTATCTACAATGGGGAGTTTTTCTTTTCTTGCCTTTGCCAGAATCTGCTTTGCTTCTTCCAGGGTGATTCCCTCGGGAGCGGTGATCAGATTCTCGCTGGTCATGGATTCTTTGATCTTCTTGGTGAAATCGGTCTCAAACTTCAGATCGCGGTTGGTAATGATACCCACCAGCCTGCGGCCTTCCGTGATAGGAACGCCGGAAATACGGAATTTGCCCATCAGGGCATCTGCATCCCCCAGGGTATGTTCGGGAGTCAATGAAAAGGGATCGGTGATGACGCCGTTCTCAGAACGCTTTACTTTGTCTACTTCCTCCGCCTGCGCCTCAATGGACATATTTTTGTGAATGATGCCGATACCGCCCTGCCTTGCCATGGCAATGGCCATGCGGTTCTCCGTCACCGTGTCCATTCCCGCGCTCATCATGGGAATGTTCAACTTGATCTTCTTCGTCAGCCAGGTGGTCAGATCCACCTGATTCGGTACGACCTGCGAGTACGCAGGCACCAGCAGCACATCGTCAAAAGTAATGCCTTCACCGATAATCTGTCCCATTTTCTTTCCTCCTGTATGAAAAATGCCCGCTGTCCGGAACCGAAATACACTGTATCGTCAGTATCCATTCCGAACAAGTTCTTAATTGTTCAGATGAGTTTATCAGAGTTTAATTGTACTGTCAATAAGAATTTTATGTATTGAAATGCAAATGATAAAGGTGCAAAGTCCTATTTAACTTTACACCCTGTCTGTGTCACTATTTCCTTTTGCTTCCGCTATCACACTCACTCAGTCTCAGTCGCTGAATATCTTCCTCGGCGCCGCGTTTTTCATGACCTTGATCATTTCCTCGGAGGGACTCAACAGAATCTTCTCCCCGCCTTCATAATACATCACATAACGGCGGTCAGGCTGCAGTTCCTCACCGATGCTGTAGTCCTTTACCTTCGCGTTATCCCGCCGTCCAAAATTGTCCAGATGGTAACTCTTTATGGGAGCCAGAACCTCAATCCTGTCCAGGCTGTAGGTGGCAACCCGCTTTCTCCTGGATTTCGCCATTACCTTGTCAACCACGACCTCCTTGTCCAGGTAGAGATACTCATACTCGATCTCTGTGAGCCAGCTGGAAAAATAGGCTCCCACACCAAATACCACCGCAAGGATAAACGCCAGCGGAAAGACAAACATGAGAATGGCAAAGATCACTGTCAACGCGATCAATAACCCTTTTAAACATTTTTTCCAACCCGAAGTTTTCGTCTGTATCAGACATTCTACGTATGTGTCGCTCATTTTTTCCTCCATTTCAGTCCCGTTTCTTCTCTTCAGCACCCCTGGCACATTGTGCTCCCGTTCCGAAACTGTTTTTTGATTTCAATTGCCTTCCAGGGCAATCTGCACCCTGTCATCTGAACGGCTGCCCGTTCCTGCGAGGTACATATTTTGTCGTATCAATATTACTATAACGTATATTGGGACAAGTTGCAAGAAGCCATCGGACTGATTTATTGATTTAATGAGCAATAACCATTCAGCAGCTTGCCAGTTCATAATAAAGCCCTTTCTTCGCCATCAGTTCCTCATGGGTTCCTTCCTCCGCGATACCCTGGTTGCCGATATAGAGGATGCGGTCCGCATTCCGGATCGTGGACAGGCGGTGAGCCACGATGAACGCCGTCTTATCCTTGAGCAGCACCTCCAGCGCTTTCTGGATCAGCAGTTCCGTCTCCGTGTCGATGGCGCTGGTGGCCTCGTCCAGGATCACGACAGAGGGATTTTTCAAAACGATCCGGGCAAAACTGATCAGCTGTCGTTCTCCAGCGGACAGACCGCTGCCCCGCTCCTCCAGCATATGTCCATACCCACCGGGCAGCCGCTGGATAAATTTATCCGCGAAGATCACACGAGCCGCCTCTTTACACTCCTCGTCAGTGGCATCCCATCTCCCGTAACGGATATTGTCCAAAATTGTTCCCTTGAAAATGAACGGATCCTGCATCAGCACCCCAACCTCAGAACGCAGGGAATACAGGCTGGCATCCCGCACATCCACGTCATCGATCCTGACGCTGCCCTCTTTCACGTCATAGAACCGGGTCAGCATGCTGATCACCGTGGTCTTTCCCGCCCCCGTGGGGCCCACCAGGGCGATGGTCTCCCCAGGCGTTACATGGAGCGTGAAATGCTTCAGGATATCCACATTTTCCTCGTAACAGAAAGTGACGTCCTGAAAATCCACCTTGCCCTTGACATCTTTCAGGATCACCGGGTCCTCCTTATCATGGATCTCCACCGGATAGTCGATGGTGTCAAACACCTGCTCCAGGTTGGAACTCACCTGTGCCAGTTCCTGGATGATGGTGGAAAGCTGCGCCAGAGGATCCTGGAACGCCCCCATATAACTGGTGAACGTAATGACCATCCCCGCCGTAATCCCTGCGTCCCCGCCCAGGATCAGCGCCAGCGCCACGCCAAAGATGCACAGCGTCCCCGTGTGCCAGAAAAACTGTACCACGGGACTGTTCAGCCGGGACCTCTTTACGATATCCCACCACATGTTCATGCTCTCTTCATGGATCTGTTTATAGATCCCTTTGTTGATCTCGATCCTGTTATAATTCTTGACGATCTGTTCCCCCATGATGGATTCCACCAGAAAGGCCGTCCTGTTGGAGTTCTTCGCCCGGTGGGCGGCATACATCTTCCGCAGGCGGGAACGCAGCCAGAAGATAATTGCCATCATGGGCGCCACCGCTCCGAACACGATCAGCGTCAGCATGGGGCTTAAGGAAAGCATGAACACCGTCACCACCACCAGCTTCACGATATAGATGGCAAACATCATCACATAGTTTGAAAAAAAGTCCGCCAGACCGTTGATATATTCCGTCACCCGCACCACGATCTTGCCGTCCGGCCGGTTGTCAAAATAATCAAAGGAAAGCAGCTGTAACCTCTCGAAAATATCCGTCCGTATCCGGGTAATGATGCTGAGCCCCATTTTGCCCATGCTCCTGGCCTGTACGAAAGTAGACAATATCTCCACCGCGGCCAGCAGCGCCAGGCCTCCGCCCACCAGCGCCAGCTGGCGGTAATCCTGATCCGGCACCACTTCATCCACGATCAGTTTCAGCAGGCGGGGCGGGAGCAGGGATACCACCGCCGCCACCAACATCATGCAGCTGACCAGGAAAAGCAGCTTCTTATAAGGGAGGATATACGCAAGGGTCCGCCCCAGCTGACGTATGTCCACCTTTTTTTCAATTTTTTCATCCTCAAAAAACGTATTCCGACCTGCCATATTCTTACCCTTTACTTACCTGCCACCGGCAGCATTTATTCTGCCTTAAACCTGCTTCCTTGTCCCCTGCCTTATTTTCCGTCCCAGCCCTTTATATCACAGGATCCAGCCTGACCTCGTCCGCCTGTTGTTCCTGCTGTACCCGATAAATATGGGCAAAGCTTCCGTTTTGTTCCATCAGTTCCCGGAAAGTACCCCGTTCCGTGATCACACCGTCTTTCATATAAAGGATCTCGTCGCAGTCCACCACGGAGGAAAAGCGGTGCGCCGTGATGATCAGCGTCTTCTCCGCAAAATGCTCGTAAATATTCCTCAACACGATATGCTCCGTATTCACATCCAACGCGGATGTGGAGTCGTCCAACACGAACACGGGCGCATTTTTCAGGAATGCCCTGGCGATGGAAATACGCTGCTTCTGCCCGCCGGAGATTCCCAGCCCGCGCTCCCCCACGATGGTCTTATAACGCTCCGGCAGCGCATCGATGAACCGGGCCGCCTCTGCGTCGGTGGCCGCCTTTGTGACCATGCGCTCATCGATATCCGCCCGACAGAAGGCGATATTGGATTCAATGGTATTGGAGAACAGGAACACCTCCTGAAATACATAGGAATACATCTTCCGCAGGTTATCCAGGCTGAATTCCTTAATGTCGCGGCCGCTGATCGTGATCTGCCCGGATGTGATGTCGCTGACCCTTACCAGCGTCTTTAACAGAACGCTCTTCCCGGATCCGGTCTCTCCCACGATACCCAGCTTTTTCCCATAAGGAATACTGATATTGATATGTTTTAAGATATTCTGCCCCTCCATCTCCACGGAGACGTCTTTCAGTTCAATATCCGGCGTGTCGCAGTGCAGCGTCGCCTCCTTATTCTCGGGCACCCTGCTTTCCTTTTCCATGAAACGCTTTAAGGCCAGCCCTGCGATGGTCTGCTGCTGCATGTTGAAAATATGGTTGTTGACGCTGGTAATATTATTCATAAACCGCATCACGTATGTAGAGGAGGATAAAATATATCCCACGGTGATACGCCCCTGCATCACCAGCACCGCCCCGATTACGATGGTGCTGATATAGGCGATCTGCTTGATTGTGTTAAAGGTCAGGTCAAACCTGGAGGAAAGCCATATCTGCTTCATCCTGGCGTTCAGGAAATTGGTATTGACATTCCGGAACTTCTCCTTTTCCAGTTCCTCATTATGAAAGGATCGGACAATGCGGACCGCAGCGATATTTTCCTGGGTGGTCAGGTTCATCTCCGAACTTTTCTGGCGGATCTCCCGGAAATTTTCCCGGGCTTTCCGTTTAAAATTCAGCACCGACCTCACAAGAAAAGGCATCAGCAGGAGCGGGATGATCAAAAAGGACAGATCGATCCCTGCGATCAGTGCCAGGGTCATCACCAACATGAAAATGGCATCCCCGAGATAGGGGATCCTGTGGGAAAACAGTTCCTTGAACATGATCGTATCACTGTTCAGGATCTGCAGCAGTTCGCCCGAGTTATACTCGGCGATGGTAACGGAGTCCAGATCCATCAGCTTTCCGTATGTCATATAGCGGAGATCCGTCTCCAGCTTCAGGCCGATCCACTCCTGCATCAGATCCCTCACATAGATCAGCACGATGCGCAGGAACATCAGTATCCCAAAAGCCGTGGCAATGGCAAAGAACAGTTCCATGGTATGGGGTTCCCCGAACCGTCCCGTGAGCAGGAAATGGAAGACGCCGCCGCTGTCCTCCTTAACCTCTCCTTTCTGGATCACGAAATCGACCAGGATCCCGGACAGAAGAGGCAGGAGCAGTTCCGCGAAAATACCCAGAAAGCTTAAGACTTCCGCCAGAACCGCCACGGGCATGTTCTTTTTAAAGTATTGATAACCAAAACGTAGTGTCTCCATAATTTTTGCTCCCGCTCCTTATCCTGCGCTTGCTCTCATCAAAGTTCAATCGCCATTATCCTCTAACCTATGGAAAAAGTCAACCCTGAACAGGCAAATGTTTTATCTATTTTTTAGATTCTGATAATCCCCCGTTTATTGACAATCCCGTCAAAAGAAATTAAGATATAATGAGTGTTAGCGAGAAGAACATGCCTGCATGTTCGGCGAGCGGCGAATGGCGATCATGGATCGAAGATTCATGATATAACATATATCAGAAAGGCGGACAAACACATGGCAGTCATGGACGAATTCAGGGAAGAACGGGAAGCGTTGAAGCATGGAACACCCAAACAGAAATTTACTTATTTCATGGATTACTATAAATGGTATGTGATCATCGCGGTAATCGTTATTATCCTGGGCGTGTACACAGTACGCGAGATCATGGACAGAAAAGACACCGCACTGTATACCTGCCTGCTGAACACCATAGAACTGGAGGCGGCCCAGGAGTATAACGCGGAGTTTGCTGAAACCATTGAACTTGACACGGACAAATATCGGCTGACTTTCGACGCAAATATCTGGATCGACCCTGACGTGATCGACGAAAATACTATGGTAAATTCCCAGAAGCTGATGGCGCACCTGGCCGCCGGGGAACTGGATATCATGATCACGGATCAGGATTCCATCACCAATTACGCGTATCAGGATAACTTCCTTACCATGGAAGAATTGCTGCCCCCTGAACTGTATGAGAAGTATGCGCCTTATTTCTACTATATAGACCTGAAAACCCTGGAGGAGTGGAATGTGTATATCTCCGATCCAAATAACCTGACGCTGGATATGTCCTATGACTTCCCCGATCCCCGGAAGCCTGAGGAGATGGAAAGGCCGATGGCGATCGGGATCTTTCTGGACGAGTGTGAGGAATTGAGGAAAAGTTATTATTTTCAGAGCGATGACGTGGTATTCAGCGTGTTCGGCAATACCTCCCGCGTGGAAACGGTGCTGCGGTATCTGGAGTATCTGACGGACGGAACGGAATAAGGATTCCTGTATCATTCTGTCTATGCCTCTATTTTTCAAATACCTCTGCAACCTGTTCTAAGAGCGTCCTTATCTCTAAATGCTGCGGGCAGGCTTTTTCGCATTTTCCACATTTGATACAATCGCTTGCCTTCCCATGCTGCCCTCCGCCACCCTTGCCGCCCCGCCTCTGTTGGTTAGTTGGAATAGGTGACTTAGAAAATATCCATTATTCAAGGGT
>JAMPAC010000001.1:697674-765569 GCA_023667395.1 Blautia sp.
GTATGAATGACCATATTTCTAAGCCGATAGATATTGGAAAATTGAAAGAGGCTTTGCAAAGATGGATAACAACTTAATATCAAAATAACAGCGTAAAGGCGCATGGAAACAGTAAAATGTAAACCATGCGCCTTTTTGCGCCCATAAGGAGGAACATGAGCGACAACATTCGGACCAACATCACGGGGCGATTAACGTCCTGTTTACAAGAGACGATTGATAAGACAGCTTATTTAGTCGAGGCACATTTTTCTGATAAGAGTACCCAAAGCGTGGCGGATAAGCTAAAACGTGTCATTCTCCATGCCACCGTCCCATCAGTCATAAACCGCCAGGCCGCCAGCCACCATCAGGGCTGAACTGTTACAAGTGCTTTATAAAATAGTAGTTGACAGATTCAATTAACTTGTGTACAATCTAAATTAGATTTTGTACAATATAATTTTATAAAATGAAATTGAAAGGAGGAAGATCAATTTGAGCATTTACGATTTTTCTGTCAAAGCCCAGAACGGCGACGATGTGGCGCTTGGGGACTATCGGGGAAAGGTTCTCCTGATTGTCAACACGGCCACAGGATGCGGCTTTACGCCGCAGTACGAGGGATTGCAGGATCTATATGAAAAATATCAGTCCCGGGGGCTGGAAATCCTGGATTTCCCCTGTAACCAGTTCGGGCATCAGGCGCCGGGCAGCGACCAGGAGATAACGGACTTCTGCCAGTCGCGCTACGGCGTGACTTTCCGGCAGTTTAAGAAGATCGAGGTCAACGGGGAAAGGGAGGAGCCGCTGTATACCTTCTTGAAATCACAGCAAAAGGGTGTGATGGGCAATAAGATCAAATGGAATTTCACAAAGTTCCTGGTTGACAGGGAAGGGAATGTGGTTGCGCGCTTTGCTCCCACGGTGACGCCGGAACAGATAGAGGAACAGATAAAAGGATTACTGTAACACGAAGGAAAGAGAGGATGATCTGATGAATGTTTATGATTTTAGCGTAAAGGATGTGGAGGGCAATGAAGTGTCCATAAAGGACTATGCGGGGAAAGTGATCCTGATCATCAACTCCGCAACGGAGTGCGGTTTTACCCCGCAGTATGACAGCCTGCAGGATCTTTATGAAAAGTACGGCGACGAGGGCTTTGTGATCCTGGATTTTCCCTGCAATCAGTTTGGGCACCAGGCGCCTGGGACTAATGAAGAAATAGTCAGTTTCTGTGATTCCAGATACGGCATCACGTTCCCCATATTTTCCAAGATCGAGGTGAATGGCGGTAACGCAAGCCCGCTTTATGCTTACCTGAAGTCGCAGAAAGATTTTAAGGGCTTTGATCCCGAGCATCCGTTGACGCCGATGCTGGAAAGCGTCCTGGGGAGAACGGATCCGGATTATGCAAAGAGCAGCGACATCAAATGGAATTTCACAAAATTCCTGATCGACCGGAAGGGGAATGTGGTGGAGCGTTTTGAGCCCACTGCGGACATGCTGATGGTGGAAGACCGGATTGTAGGACTGTTAAAGCAGGAGGCTGTCCGGGGAAATGCCATGGAATACATTTATAAGACACATGATACCTGTTCCAGTGAGATCAAACTGAACATTGAGGGCAAGGTGGTCACGAACATTTCCTTTACCGGCGGATGCAACGGTAATCTGAAAGCCATACCGATCCTTGTGGACGGCTGGACCGTGGATGAGATCGAGAAAAAGCTGTCGGGCGTGATCTGCGGACGCCGCCCCACATCCTGCGCGGATCAGCTTGTAAAAGCCTGCAGGGCGGCATACGAGGCGCAGCAGGAAAGGATGCAGGCGTGAACCGCAGATTCTAATGAGCGTTAGCGAGAAGAACATGCTTGCATGTTCGGCGAGCGGCGAATGACGATCATAAATCGAAGATTTATGATAGGAGGAGTTACGATACCATGCCGGAGAATCAATACGATTGTTTAAAACTTGAAAATCAGCTGTGCTTCCCCCTCTATGCCTGTTCCAAAGAGGTGATCAGAAGATACAAACCATACCTGGACAAACTGGATCTGACCTACACCCAGTATATCGCGATGATGGTGATGTGGGAGAAAAAAGAAGTGACCGTCAAGGAACTGGGAGAGTGCCTGTACCTGGATTCCGGCACGCTCACTCCCCTGTTAAAGAAACTGGAAGAAAAAAAATATATCACCCGGAAGCGTTCCCAAAAGGACGAACGCAGCCTGATCGTTTCCGTCACCCGGGAAGGCGAAGCCTTAAAAGAACAGGCCGTCCGGATCCCTGCCAGCCTGAGCGCCTGCGTAAACATGGCTCCCCCGGACGCACAGCAGCTGTACCAGCTGCTGTATAAACTCCTTGCAGGCCTATCCTGATATTGTCCCGATACGGAACTTCTTATTTTTCATTTTTGTCCTGCCCTTATAACCTACACTATGCAAAGTTACAGGCGTCCGGGGGCAGGGATATTTTCTGCGACGTGAGCGAGATGTGGAGAGGAGACTCCGGCGATGCGAACCCATGTGAGCATTGCCGTGCATGAGGCTCCTCGCAACGCCCATCGAGCCGCCGCAGAAAATATCCCTGCCCCCGGACGCCGTCCCTTTCGCAATCCCCACATATCTGAAAGAAACCTCTTGATTTTTACCAATCACTCTAGTATAGTAAATGTAGTGTTGGCGGAAAGGATAAATTGAATGGCTGAGATGGTAAATGTAGCAGTGGATGCTATGGGTGGGGACAACGCCCCGTCAGAGATTGTCAAGGGAGCGGTTGAAGCCGTTAATGAAGACAAGCGCATCAAGGTATTCCTGGTGGGCAGGGAGCCTGTCATCAAGGAAGAATTAAAACAATACACATATGATGCTGCAAGGCTGGAGATCGTTCACGCGGAGGAAGTGATCGAGACTGCGGAACCGCCGGTCATGGCGATCCGGAAGAAAAAGGATTCCTCCATTGTAAAGTGCATGAACCTGGTAAAGGGGAAAGAATGCGACGCCATGGTATCCGCCGGGAGCACGGGAGCCGTGCTGGTGGGCGGACAGGTGATCGTGGGACGCATCCGGGGAGTGGAGAGACCGCCCCTGGCGCCCATCATTCCCAACATAAAAGGCGTCAGCCTGCTGCTTGACTGCGGGGCTAACGTGGATGCCAGGCCGTCCCAGCTGGTGCAGTTCGCCAAGATGGGAAGCGTGTATATGGAAAGCGTCATCGGTGTGAAGAATCCCCGTGTAGGCCTTGTGAATATCGGCGCGGAGGAAGAGAAAGGGAACGCCCTGACGAAAGAGACTTATCCCCTGCTGCAGAACTGCCCTGAGATCAATTTTATCGGCAATGTGGAGGCCAGAGACGTTGCGTTCGGCATGGCGGACGTGCTGGTCTGCGAAGCCTTTGTGGGTAATGTAGTGCTGAAGATGTTGGAGGGCGTAAGCGCCGCCCTTGTGGGGAAGATCAAAGAGGGCATGATGGATTCCCTGAGAAGCAAGATCGGCGCCCTGCTGGTAAAACCGGCGCTGAAGAAGACCTTAAAGGGTTTCAGCACCGAGGAGTATGGAGGCGCGCCGCTGCTGGGACTGAACGGTCTTGTGGTCAAGACCCATGGGAGCAGCAAAGCCATTGAGATCAAAAATTCTATCCTGCAATGCATAGCGTTCAAGGAGCAGAATATAAATGAGAAAATCAAAGAAAAAATAGTTCTGGAAGACTAAGAAAACAATGAAGAAAGAAGGAAATGGCATGGAATTTGAAAAGCTGAAAAAAGTAATTGCGGAAGTACTGAACGTGGATCCTGAGGAGATCACCCTGGAAACGACTTTTATGGACGATCTCGGCGCGGATTCCCTGGATGTGTTCCAGATCATCATGGGGATCGAGGAAGAGTTTGATATCGAGATTCCCGCAGAGAAAGCAGAGAAGATCGCTACTGTGGAGGAAGCGGTGGAACTGATCAAGAGCGCTTTGAACTAAATCGTTACCATTATCATAGTTACTATTTGCTTTCAATAAGGGCAGTCCGCTATGCGTACTGCTCCTTTCCTTTGATAGAGATAGAGTAAAAGCGGTTTTGAAACCGGAACAGGAGGATATGGGGTGCAGGGAGAACATACATTGGAACAGCTGGAGGAGCGGATCGGGTATCCTTTTCAGGACAGGCTGCTGCTGCAGCAGGCATTGACACACACTTCCTATGCGAACGAACGGAAAATAAACAAGGTCGCAAGTTACGAGAGACTGGAGTTCCTGGGGGACGCCGTGCTGGAACTGGCGTCCAGCGAGTTCCTTTTCAAACAGAACCCCGAGCTTTCCGAGGGCGAACTGACGAAAATGAGGGCCGCCATGGTCTGCGAACCGTCCCTTGCTTTCTGCGCCAGGAACCTGGACATTGTGCCTTTCATCCGGCTGGGCAAGGGCGAACTGTATACCGGCGGCAGGGGACGGGACAGCATTTCCGCCGACGTCATGGAGGCGGTGATCGGAGCCATTTACCTGGACGGGGGCATGGAGCAGGCCAGGACTTTCATAGAAAATTACATTATGGCGGATCTGGAGGACAAGCAGCTGTTTTATGACAGCAAGAGCACCCTGCAGGAACTGATGCAGGGAAAGCTGAAAAAAGAATTCCATTATGAACTGCTGGAAGAGAGCGGACCGGAGCATCATAAATGTTTCCGTGTACAGGTGTGTATGGAAGAGGAGATCCTGGGAGAGGGCACGGGAAAATCAAAGAAAGCAGCAGAGCAGCAGGCCGCCTATCAGGCGCTGCTATTGCTGAGGGACAGAGGAATATGTATTTAAAAAGTATAGAAGTACTTGGTTTCAAATCATTTGCCAACAAGATAACATTTCAGTTTCACAACGGTATCACAGGAATCGTGGGACCCAACGGCAGCGGCAAGAGCAATGTGGCCGACGCGGTTCGCTGGGTGCTTGGCGAGCAGCGGGTCAAGCAGCTGCGCGGCGCCAGTATGCAGGATGTCATTTTCTCGGGCACGGAGAACAGGAAGCCTTTGAGTTATGCCTATGTGGCGATCACTCTGGACAATGCGGATCACCAGCTTGCCATCGACTTTGAAGAGGTGACGGTGGCGCGCCGGATCTACCGTTCCGGGGAAAGTGAGTATCTGATCAACGGAAGCCTGTGCAGGCTGAAGGACGTGAACGAACTTTTTTACGATACCGGTATCGGCAAGGAGGGATATTCCATCATCGGCCAGGGTCAGATCGACAAGATCCTGAGCGGCAAGCCGGAGGAACGCCGGGAACTTTTCGACGAGGCGGCGGGGATTGTAAAATTCAAGCGCCGTAAGGCGGCGGCACAGTCGAAGCTGGAAAATGAGAAGCAGAACCTTGTCCGCGTCAACGACATCATGTCGGAACTGGAGAAGCAGATCGAGCCCCTGGAAAAGCAGTCGGAAAAGGCCAGGATATACCTGCGGAAGAGGGAAGAACTGAAGAAGCTGGATATCAACACGTTCCTGCTGGAGAATGCCCGGCTGAAGGAACAGCTGGAATCCGTGGAGGAAAAATACGGCATAGCAAACGCCGACCTTTCCGAGGTCAGCGGGAAGTATGAGGGGATCAAGGAGGATTACGAGCGGATCCAGGCGGAGATCGAAAGCCTGGACGAGGCCATCGAGCAGGCCAGGAGCACCCTCACCGATACGGGAATGATGCGGGGTAAATTAGAGGGCGAGATGAATGTCTTAAAGGAACAGGTCAATTCCGCCAAAGGGAACGAGACCCATCTGACCAACCGCCGCAACACCCTGCAGGAGGAGATCGCCGCCAGGGAGAAAGACAAGGAAGCCATTCTCCAGGAGAAAGGCGAGACCGACGAGGAAGTCCGTGAGATCACGGAGACGGCCAATGAGCTAAAAGAGAAACTGTCGCAGATCCAGGGCAGGATCACGGAATTAAATAATCAGATCGAGGATGGGAAAAATACCATTATCGGCGAACTGAACCAGCGCGCCACCATCAGGTCCAAGATGGGGCGCTTCGACACCATGATAGAGCAGATCAATATCCGCAGGGCGGAACTGAATTCCAGGCTGCTTCGGGCGAAATCTGACGAGGCGGAGCGGGAGGAGACCATCAAGAAGCTGGAGGACGAGTTTGCCGCCATCACTGAGGAACTGCGTGTGATGAACGGGCAGCAGGCCTCCATGGAACTGGAACTGGGGGACATCCGGGAACTGCTGACCAGGACGGACGCCAGGCTGCGGGAAGCCCAGGCCGCGTACCATATGGAGAAGTCCAAGCTGGAAGCCCTTTCCAACCTGACCGAACGGTACGAGGGCTACGGCGGCAGCGTCAAGAAGGTCATGGAGCAGAAAGAAAAGACCAAAGGCATCATCGGCGTGGTGGCGGATATCATCAAGGTGGAGAAGAAGTACGAGACGGCTATTGAGACGGCGCTTGGCGGCAATATCCAGAATATCGTCACGGACAACGAGGAGACGGCCAAACAGATGATCCGTTACCTGAAGGACAATAAGCTGGGCCGCGCCACGTTCCTGCCCCTCACCAGCATCACAAAACCCCAGGAATTCAGGAATCAGGAGGCGCTGTCCGAAACGGGCGTGATCGGCATGGCGGATGAACTGGTGCGGATCGATGAGAAATACCGTAATGTGGCGAAGTCCATGCTGGGCCGGATCGTGGTGGTTGACAATGTGGACAATGCGGTCAGGATTGCCAGAAAGTTTGGCTACAATATCCGCATGGTCACCCTGGAGGGGGAACTTCTGGTTCCCGGCGGCGCCATCAGCGGCGGTGCTTTCAAGAACAGCAGCAACCTGTTGGGACGGCGTCGTGAGATCGAGGAACTGGAGAAGCATGTGAAGCAGCTGCTGGCCGCAGTGGACAAGGCCAACCGTGAGATCGACGATACCAAGAAGCGGCGTAATAAGCTGCGTCTGGACGTGGAGACCGTGAAGACGGATATCCAGAGAAAGTCCATCGAGCAGAATACCGCCAGGTTAAACATCAGCCAGGCCAGGAAACGTATGGAGGAGGAAGAGGAAGGCGTTACCTCCCTGAAGCTGGAAGAGAAAGAGATTGAAAGTAAGATTCTCGAGATCAGGAACGACAAGGAGACCATACAGAAAGAACTGGCTGACAGCGAGAAATTGGAGAAGAATACCCAGGAGCGGATCCTGCTGTTCCAGAAAGAACTGGAGGAACAGCGGGGACTGGAGACCGAGGCGGCGGCCCAGGTATCCGAGTGGGACCTGAAAGTGGAGAAGATGCGCCAGACCCAGGGCTTCAAGCAGGCCAACGTGGACCGTATCAACGGCGAGATAGAGCGTTCCCGGTCGGAACTTGCTGAAATATTGGAGGCCCTGGAGGAGAATGGGCGGGAAGTGGAGCGGAAGAAGCAGAATATCCTGGAGATCGAGAAGACCATTTCCGCTTCCTATGACGCCCAGAATGAATCGGAGATGAAATTAAAGGAACAGGTTGCCCACAAGGAGGAACTGGCCGCGCAGCAGAAAAGCTTTTTCCAGAGGCGCGAGGAACTGGCGGAACGCATGACGGGACTGGACAAGGAAGTGTACCGCCTGGGCAGCCAGAAGGAGAAGCTGGAGGAGAATCTGGAGACCCATATCAATTATATGTGGGACGAGTATGAGATCACGTTGAGCGATGCTTCCGCCATCCGGGACGAGAGCCTGACGGATCTGGCCGCCATGAAGAAAGATATTTCCTCTTTGAAAGAGCAGATCAAACGCCTGGGCGACGTGAACGTAAACGCCATTGAGGATTATAAGAATCTGATGGATCGTTTTACCTTTATGAAGACCCAGCATGACGATCTGGTGGAAGCGGAGAAAACGCTGGAGGGCATCATTGAGGAACTGGATGCCGCCATGCGGAAGCAGTTTACGGAGAAATTCGCGGACATCACCAGGGAATTTGACAAGGTGTTCAAGGAACTCTTCGGCGGCGGAAAGGGAACGCTGGAACTGATGGAGGACGAGGATATCCTGGAGGCGGGTATCCGCATTATCGCCCAGCCCCCGGGGAAGAAGCTGCAGAACATGATGCAGCTTTCCGGCGGGGAGAAAGCGCTGACGGCGATTGCCCTGCTGTTCGCCATCCAGAACCTGAAACCATCGCCTTTCTGCCTGCTGGACGAGATCGAGGCGGCGCTGGATGATTCCAATGTGGGCCGTTTCGCGAAATATTTACATAAGCTGACGAAGAACACACAGTTTATCGTGATCACCCACAGACGGGGGACCATGGAACAGGTGGACCGGCTGTACGGCATCACCATGCAGGAGAAAGGCGTGTCCACGCTGGTAAGCGTCAATTTGATCGACAAGGAACTGGAATAGAGGGTTAATATGAGCGAGGAAAAGAAAGGTTTTTTTGCCAGGTTGAAAGCTGGCCTTACCAAGACGAGGAATCATATTGTCAGGGGGATCGATTCCTTATTCAGCGGATTTTCCGCCATAGATGAGGATTTTTACGAGGAACTGGAAGAGATCCTGATCATGGGGGATATCGGCGTCAACGCCACCGCCGCCATAGTGGAGCGGCTGCGGGAGCAGGTCAGGGAAAGGCATATCAAGGAGCCCATGGAATGCAAGCAGCTTCTCATTGAGAGCATCAAGGAGCAGATGAAGGTGGACGAGACGGCCTATGCCTTTGAGCAGGAGCAGTCCATCATCATGGTAATTGGCGTCAACGGCGTGGGCAAGACCACCACCGTGGGCAAGCTGGCGGGCAAGCTGAAGGCCCAGGGCAGGAAGGTGCTGATCGCGGCGGCGGACACGTTCCGCGCGGCGGCGGGGGACCAGCTTGCGGAGTGGGCCAGGCGGGCCGACGTGCCCATGATCGGCGGCAAGGAGGGAGCGGATCCCGCCAGCGTGGTCTACGACGCGGTCAGCGCGGCAAAGGCCAGGGGCGTGGATGTGCTTCTGATCGATACGGCGGGACGCCTCCATAACAAAAAGAACCTGATGGAGGAACTCCGCAAGATGAACCGCATCATTGACAAGGAATATCCCAACGCCCACCGGGAGAACCTGATCGTGCTGGACGGGACCACGGGCCAGAACGCCATGGTGCAGGCCAGGGAGTTCGGGCAGGTGGCGCGGCTTACCGGCATCGTGCTGACCAAGATGGACGGCACGGCCAAGGGCGGTATCGCGGTGGCCATCCAGTCGGAACTTCAGGTGCCTGTGAAATACATCGGCGTGGGTGAGACCATTGACGACCTGCAGAAATTTGATTCCGACGAATTTGTGAACGCGCTGTTTGACGTGAAACAGGAGGACGACGGGACGGAGGAAAGCGAGATCGAGCCGCTTTTTCAGCATATGGATTAGCGGATGTGTAATATAGCTGCCTTATGCCAGGAATGAATCGGAAAATTTGGAGAATCAGGAACAGAGTAACCGGGAAAGAAGGATAAAAGCGATGGAAGAGCAGATGCTGACACTGAAAAAATTCGAGGAGGCGTCCGAGGCCGTGAAAAAAGTCACGCTGGAGACGAAGCTGGTCTACAGCGATTTCCTCAGCGCCCAGACCGGAAATAAGGTCTATTTAAAACCGGAGAACATGCAGTTTACCGGCGCGTATAAACTGCGGGGCGCATATTATAAAATGAGCACCCTGACGGAGGAGGAGAGGGCAAAGGGTCTGATCACCGCCTCGGCGGGGAACCATGCCCAGGGCGTGGCCTACGCGGCGCAGTGCTACGGCGCAAAGGCCACCATCGTGATGCCCACCACCACGCCCCTGATCAAGGTGAACCGCACCAAGGGATATGGCGCGGAGGTGGTGCTGTACGGGGATGTATATGACGAGGCCTGTGCAAAGGCCTATGAACTGGCCAAGGAGTACGGCTACACGTTTATCCACCCCTTTGACGACCTGGCGGTTGCCACCGGGCAGGGCACCATTGCCATGGAGATCGTCAAGGAGCTTCCGCTGGTGGACTATATCCTGGTTCCCATCGGAGGCGGCGGGCTGGCAACCGGCGTGTCCACCCTGGCAAAACTTTTGAATCCGAAGATCAAGGTGGTCGGCGTGGAACCTGCGGGGGCAAGCTGTATGCAGGCCTCCCTGAAAGCGGGAAAGGTGACCACCCTGCCCAAGGTGAGCACCATTGCCGACGGCACTGCGGTAAAGACTCCCGGGGAAAAATTGTTCCCCTATATCCAGCAGAACCTGGACGGTATCCTCACCGTGGAAGACCAGGAACTTGTGGTTGCTTTCCTGGATATGGTGGAAAACCACAAGATGGTGGTTGAAAATTCAGGGCTTCTGGCCGTGGCGGCATTGAAGCAGCTGAATGTGAAGGAGAAAAAGGTTGTCTGCATCTTAAGCGGCGGCAACATGGATGTGATCACCATGTCCTCCGTGGTACAGCAGGGCCTGATCATGAGGGACCGGATCTTTACCGTGTCCGTGCTGCTGCCTGACAAGCCGGGCGAACTGTGCAGGGTATCCGGCATCATTGCGGGCGTAAACGGCAATGTGATCAAGCTGGAGCATAACCAGTTCGTCTCCATCAACAGAAATGCCGCCGTGGAATTGCGGATCACGATGGAGGCTTATGGCACGGATCATAAGAACCAGATCATGGAAGCGCTGGAAAAGGAAGGCTACAAGCCCAAACAGGTGAGGACGATCATATAAGATCATGAGTTGGGAAGCTGAAATCCGCATATATTATATATGCGGATTTCTTCAACGATGGCACGAAAGGAATATGGTTATGACAATGAGCAGGGAGCAGGAGAAAGAGATCCTGTATGAGAAAAGAAAGACCGGAAAGAGAATCCTGAAAGACTATCTGATCATCACCGCAGCCTCTTTTATCTATGCGGTGTCGGTCAGCCTGCTGCTGGATCCCAACGCGCTGGCGCCGGGCGGCGTCACCGGTATCGCCGTGATATTGAACCGGGCGACCCATGTGGCCACGGGTACCTGGATCTTTTTGATCAACATTCCCATCCTGGCGCTGGGGATATGGAAGTTCGGCATCCGGTTTATCCTGTCCACCGCCTATGCCACCTTTGCCATTTCC
Organism: Blautia sp.; assembly: GCA_023667395.1. Classification (GTDB taxonomy): domain Bacteria; phylum Bacillota; class Clostridia; order Lachnospirales; family Lachnospiraceae; genus Acetatifactor. The sequence continues at coordinate 708,705 of JAMPAC010000001.1, forward strand.
GTTTTTACCAATCTGCTGAACCGGATTGGGGCGGTCACGGACGACCTGTTCTTGGCAGCGGTGGCAGGGGGCGCGCTGATGGCGGTGGCTCTGGGGCTGGTGTTCAAGACGGGGGCCACCACCGGCGGAATGGACATCATCATCAAACTGCTGCGGCTGAGATTCCCCCATATGAGGACGGGCTCGCTGTTCCTGATCACGGATGCCGCAGTGGTGATCCTGTCCGCGTTTGCCTTTCAGGATATTGAGGCAGCCATGTACGCGGGGATTGTGGTGGTGATTAATTCCGTCCTGTTGGACGTGGTGCTTTACGGGCGGGACGGGGCGAAGCTGATCTTCATCATCAGCGACCATCACGAGGCCATCACGAAGCGCATCCTGGAGGAACTGGACATCGGTGTGACCTATATCACCGGACAGGGGGCCTACAGCGGCAAGGGCAAAAACGTGATCATGTGCGTGATGAAGAAGCCGCTTTCGCCCAAGGCGGAGGAGATCATCAGGGAGGAAGACCCGCAGGCTTTCATGATCGTCACCAGCGCCACGGAGATATTCGGCGAGGGATACAAGAGCATTTTCAGCGAGAGGATATAAGGGAAACTGGTTTATTCCCGCGAGCAATGAGCCAAACGGCCATGCTTGCATGGACATTTGGCGAATGCCGCGAGGGTCAATACCCCGCTGCTTGCAGCAGGGTTATTGACACCTGAGGGGGGCTTTGATTCCCGCAGAGTTTTTGATTGACAATAAACTGGAATAAGAATATACTGAAAACAGGTTATGGCAGTAAAATTCTAAGGAAGAGCCGACAGATTTACGGTCAAGGGGAAAAGAGATGAAAAAGAGAAGAACAAGAGGAATCGGTATCAGGACCAAGATCCTGTTTCCGGCAAGTCTGGTGATCATTCTGCTGTGCGTGGTCATGGGCGTAAATTCTTATCTTCGCACAAAGGAGGGTCTGATCGCCATGGGCGTGGAAGAAGCCCAGATGGCGGCGGCTATTTCCGCCAAGGTCATCGATCCGGAGCAGCTGGCGGCAATATCGGCGGAGAATGCAGGAAAGGAAGAATATAATATATTGTATGATGCCATGATGGGCGTCAAACAGGACTGCGGGATCATGTATCTATACACGCTTTATACGGACGGGAGCAGGGTATATTATGGGATCGACGCAGACGATGAAGACAGCCGGAATGAGTTTGGCGCTGTGTTCGAGGTGCCTTATGAGGAACTGCGATCTGTTTTCAACGGGGAAAGCTTTGTGCAGGATTATATTGATTCCACGGAGGACGGCGACCTGATCTCGGCGTACATGCCCATTGTGGATGACAGCGGCAAGACGGTGGGGATCGTGGGCTGTGATTATGATGCCGCCGGAGTGGTGGAACGTCTGGAGTTGGCGTTGACCAGGGTGGTACAGATATCCGTGACCTGCCTGCTGATCGCCCTGGCAGTTCTCAATCTTGTAGTGGGCAAAGTGATCAGGGGGCTGCGCAAGGTGGACGGCAAGATATATGAACTGGTGCACAATGAGGGCGACCTGACGCAGACGCTGGATGTCCGCACAGGCGATGAGATGGAACTGATCGCGGAAAATGTCAACGCACTGCTCCGCTATATACATGGGATCATGCAGAACATATCCGCAAATTCAGAGCGTTTGAAAGAATCTTCCGGCCTGGTGTCGGATCAGTTGTCCAATGCGGAAATGCAGATAACGGATGTCTCCTCCGTGATGGAAGAGATGAGTGCGGCCATGGAGGAGTCCAGCGCTTCCCTGGAGCAGGTCAACGAGTCCATCAGGCAGATATTTGAATCTATAGAAGACATCTCTGGACAGGCCGAGAGCGGAAGGGATTCTTCCGACAGGATCATGAGTACGGCCTCGGAAATATACCGCCATGCAGTGGAGGAAAAGCAGGATGCCGTGAGCCAGGTCGCAGATATGGCGCAGCGGGTCCAGGAGAAGATCGAGAGATCCAAGGATGTGGAGAAGATCAGGGATCTGACTGCCAACATCATCAATATCACAGAAGAAACCAACCTGTTGTCCCTGAACGCCAGCATTGAAGCCGCCCGGGCGGGGGAATCGGGAAAGGGCTTCGCGGTGGTTGCGGGGGAGATCGGGAAACTGGCGGCCAATTCCGCGGAATCTGCGGAAGAAATCCAGAAAGTCACCGCCGAAGTGATCCGGACGGTGGATGAACTGGCGGCGGAAGCGGAGGCAATGCTCCGGTTCATGAATGAAACGGCCATAGGCGGGTATGAGAAGCTGCTGGAGACCAGTGAAAGCTATCAGGGCAATGTGGGCGACATGAATGGAATGATGCAGCGCTTTGCGCTGAAAAGCGAACAATTGAAAGCGAATATGAACGAGATCAAACAGTCGTTGGACGATGTGAAGACTGCAGTGAACGAAAGCACCACGGGCGTGGGAAGCGTGACGGGAACCGCAGTGAGACTGGCGGGCAATATAAGGGATATCGGCCGGGAGGCAGGCGCTAATCTGGAGATAGCCGGCGGACTGAACCAGGAAGTGGGGAAATTTAAACTTTGACCGGGATGGATGAAAAAGGTGTAAAGTCCCTGTTGTTCAATGGACTTTACACCCTGGTTTACAGTTGTTATGCAGTTGTAGGAATCAGTTCCCATCTTCTAACATATTTTGAAAAATATCTTTCAGTTCCTGCAATTCTTTGTTGTCCGGCGTTTCTTTCAAAGCCCGTTCAATCTGAGCCAAAGTCAGCCTTACAAATCCCTGAAACTGTTTGTTGGTCATGCCCATATGATCACCTGCTTTCTGTAAGTGCCAGTTGATATGATGTCTTTATTATAGCAATCCAGAATGAAAGTGTAAAGTATTTATTCCATTTTTGAAATGTAGCATTCACCGGAGAAGTGTGAGAAGAATTTCTAACCGCTCACAGCATAGGCTGTTTCGCGGAGAAATTCTAAATCTCACACTGAAGAATGCCAAGCGAACAAGTTCGCTTGGCATTCTTCCCGGAACCGATCAGGTTCCGTGGGATTGGTTTGTGCCGCCGCAGGCGGCATGACGGGAAGTTTCAAAATAAATTTTCAAGTATTGATTGGTATGCGTTCCAAAGCACGCAAGGGGTATAAGTTTTAAACTTCCAAATATTGAAATTAGTGCCCGCCAGGGGCGAGCATGGAGGTGTATATATGAAAACAGATAGAATATTGGAGATCATCATATACCTGATCAATCATAATAATGTCCCCGCCAGTTATCTGGCGGAGCGTTTTCATGTGTCGGTAAGGACGATTCAGAGGGATATCGTCAGCATTTCCGCCATCGGGATTCCCGTTTATGCGGAGGGAGGCAGATACGGGGGATACTCGATCATGCCTGGTTATAAGCTGAAAAACGGTAATCTGAAAGGGGAAGAACAGCAGATGATCCTGAAGGCACTGGAGAGCCTGGCAACTTCTTACACAAGCGATACCCTGGATGCGCTGATTGAAAAATACAACGCGATCATAGAAAAAGAGGGCGGGCAGAAGATATTCTGGGATTTCGGCGTGACAAGGGAGAACAGGCATGTACAGGACAGGAACAGGCTGCTGGAACAGGCGATCACGGAGAGGAGATACGTCACATTTGATTACAGGAACGCGGAGGGAGAGAGTTCCACGCCGTCAGCAGAGCCTTTGGCGATATATTATAAGTGGTATGCCTGGTATCTGTTCGCTTATGTGCCTGAGAAGAAACAATATCGGACATTCAAGGTCGCCAGGATGCAGGATCTGCGGATGGAGGATACTGTTTCCACCGTGGAGCATGGTGACGTGGAAAAACGGATGAAAGATTCCGAGAGGGCATATTATCATACCTGTATCCGTATCGAGTTACAGTTTGACAAAGGGGATGCGGGGCTGATGGCGGAATATTTCCCGGACTGTCCGGCGGAGCCAGTCACGGAAACGACCAGCCGGATATTCCTTGATGTGCCCGCCGGGGAAAGATTGTGGAAAGCGCTGCTGCTCAGCTTTGGCGATAAGGTGACAGTGGTGGGGCCGGAGGAATACCAGCGTGAACTGATCTCGACGGCGGAAAAATTTTTGTCTAATTACGACACATAGTTGTCGCGGACAGGCTGTATAATCCGTTATGAAGCAATACAAACATATTGCCGCAAGCGGCAATTGAATAGGAACAGTCTCGGAACGGTAAATGCAATGTGCCAGAGAGCGGCACATGAAAGAACTTTCCAGCTGCGGTTTATGCAGATGGAAAATTGTTTCAGGACAAGGGCATTGAAGTGAAGAGATGAACTGGAATAGGAGGTTAAACGAATGAACGGATTTACAGAAGCGCTGGTCAGCAGGGAAAAGAGCATCCTGATCCCGGACGAATATGATTACTGGAAAGATGCGCTGGGCAGCTGGGAACTGGATTTTGTATTTGGACGCGGCACGGATAAAGAAAGGCATGTCAGGGGCGAATGGCATTTTGCGCGGATCCTGGACGGGCTGGGGATCCAGGATGTTTTTATCTGTCCGGCAAGGGAACTGCGGACGAAGCCCACGCAGGAGTACGGGACGACGATCAGAATGTTCAATCCCGCTAAAAATAAGTGGGATATGGTATATACCTGCTATGAGAGCATGAGCCGTTTTGAGGGCACAAAGGAGGATGGCCGCATTGTACTGACCAACATACACAGCAGACGGAGCAGATGGGTGTTTACGGAGATCTCACCCGAGCGATTCCACTGGCAGAATGAGTCCACATTAAAGGATGGGTCGGTTAAGATCTGGTGCGAGGCGTTTGCCGCAAGAATATTCAATGCTTGACATTGCCGCAGCAAAGAGGTATTGTAGACAAAATGATCAGACAGCGAAAGAGCGAGGAGGAAAAGTATGCGTATTTTACATGAGGAGGACAGGGAAGAGATCCTGCACTATGTGAAAAAGGAACCGGAAATGAACCTGTTCCTGATCGGCGATCTGGAGAATTTCGGGGTAGAAAATGAAACGGTCAGTTTCTATCTCCATGAAGAACGGGATCGCTGGGATTTCCTGATATTAAGGTTTCATCAGTTTTTTATCTTATACAGTCAGTACGGGGATTATAACGCGGAGGAGGCCATTGCTTTCCTGAGTGCACAGAACCCGGACTGTATCAGCGGGAAAACTGTCCTGCTGGAGAGGATCGCGACCGCGTTCCCCCAGTGGAAACTGGAATCCACCTATATGAGCCGCTGCGATCGGGCGGAAAGCGGAAAGGAGCAGCAGGACGGCCTTGTGATCCGCAGGCTGGAAAAAGGAGATGTGCCGGAAGCCATCGATCTGTTGTCGGATATTGCGGAGTTTGGCAAGACCTATAAGAAGAATGAGCGGGAAGAACAGATCAGGCGGATGGAAGAGGAGATGGATAAAGGCAGCAAAGCGGCAATGGCAGGCTTTTTAAACGGGTGCATGGTGTCCATCGCCTCCACCAGCGCGGAAAACTCAGAGAGCGCAATGGTCGTAGGCGTGGCTACCATGAAAGAACTCAGGGGCAAAGGATATGCTTCTGCGGTAGTTTCCGCGCTGTGCCGGGACTGCTTTGAGCGGGGAAAGAGGTATCTCTGCCTGTTCTATGACAATCCTGTGGCGGGACGGATCTATAACAGGATAGGATTTCAGGAACTGGGGGAATATGGGATGCTGCGGTAAAACGCGATCAGATTATGAAAGGTGTCAAGAAAAAATACTTGATATGCGTTTTTCTGGAATGCGGTAAATAAGCGTGTTTTAGAGGTTTTGCGTAAAGATTTGTGACAATGTTGTGACAAATGCGTTTGGTTCTTGAAAAAAAGAAAGGAGAATGTTATAGTATACATATAAGAGGAACAACCGCCCACAAGGTGGGTTGACCAATTTTGAGGATAGAAATTCCACCCCGCTACTCGGCCAAAGTTTGGGGGTGGTTTTTCTATGTAGTCTTACTTACAAAACGTAAAAACGAATGTAAGCAATGCCAAAAGGAAAAGACCAAAGGTCATTAAATCCTTAAAATCAAGATGATTTTTCATAGGCATCACCTCCATCCCATAGGAATATCGGGTCAGCCCACCCTGCAACACGGTTATCCTTATGGAGTATTTTAGCATAAGGCAGGGGCAAAAACAATCAAAGTTTTGTGATATGAGGTGTGAAAAGGAAGACTATCAGTGATTTCCATTGTGGAACATATCGCTGAAAAGCGGCTGGAAGCAGAGGGGCGTTACAGGCAGCACATAGCGGAGATTGAGGAAAGGCATGGAAAGGGCAGAAATTAATGTAAACGAAGGATTGGCAAAGATAACACAGGGATTGCGGTGGAATAATGTGAAATAATTAAGATCAGAAAGATTTTCTTATAATCAACCGAATGGGGATATGACTTCCGGCGGCATATCCCCATTCAAGCCGGAGGTTGACTGTCCCCCGCAAGGACAATATTATACTAACACAGAATAAATGCGGGGCTGCCTATTATCGTGTGCAGGATTTCGCTTTACATATCTTGTCATATGGGCGAATGTGATATATTGTCGGTATGGGAAACCATAGAGCCAAGGCGGCGTTATCCCCCTCTTATTTTTCGGAGGGTTCAAGTAGCCCTCCAGACGAAAGAAAGGAGGGTGATGCAATGTATGTTACATATGCGGATTTGATCCAAATAGGTATACTCGTTGTTGCCCTTGCCAATTTGATTTATCAGATTTACAAGGGAAGAAAGAAATAGCCGCCACTACTGCAATAGTGACGGCTGACCCTTTTCGGAGGGTTTAAACTGTTATTATGGGGGTAGCCGCTTCTATGGCTTTCCCTTTTTCTATGTCAAATATAGCATATCCGGCGGTATAATGCAAGAAATTTCTACATATGGTTTTTTAATCAGAAACATTTTTCCTATTTTGGGTATAACGCGGTATTTCAGTAAGTTCTTCTACACGCTCAATAGCTATCGCTTTTCCTGCGTCGTTTAGCTTTTTAAATATTTTTACCAATTCAATATCTATTTGTTGCCAATCATCCACTTGTATTGTTAATTCAGAGTTTATATATCTTCTGCTTATAGGATTATCAGAGATATTGTCATCTTTGAAATGATGATAAAGTATTGAATCATCAAGGGGGCTTTCTAATAAATCATTGATATTTACATTTAATACAGTAGCTATTTTTTGAAGGTTTCCCAGTTTAGGTATTCTTTTGCCATTTTCATATTGTGCAATATTTTGTTGAGACACACCAAGTTTTTCCCCAAGTGATTTTTGGGATAAGCCGCTTTTAAGTCGCTGTTTTTTTATTTTGTCTCCAATGCCCATAATATATCACCCCTCAAATAGTATAGCATATCTGGCAGGAAATAAAAATCAAAAGACTGCCAGAGAATCATAAATGAAATGGTTCAAGACGGTAAAAAGCATTCTACTATGTCAAACTTGAAAAGTTGTATGAATATTGTATTTGAATGTGCTCTGGATGATGATATTATCATTAAGAATCCGGCGAAGAATTTACAGGTGCCGAGGACGGAAAGTAAGAAAAGGACGGCCGTAGAACAACGGCAGATTGATTTGTTTATGCGTTATGTAAAAAATAGCAAACAATATTCGTACAGTTAGTTACCCGGCGTTTGTTGTTCTGTTTAATTCTGGTATGAGAATTGGTGAAATGGCAGCGTTGACGTGGGATGATGTAGATTTCAAGGAGAATACCATAACCATAAATAAGACCGTGAACAGATATAGGAAAGCGGATTATGGCTACACTATGGCGGTGGCTTCTCCAAAAAGCAAGACTTCTATACGCAGTATTGCAATGAATAGCGTGGTAAGAAAAACGCTTATGAAACTGAAAGTACAGTATGCCGTTTCTGCTGCAAGGTTACCCCATGTGGATGATTCGGGGAATATCAGGGAGTATATATCCGGTTTTGTATTTGTTAATTCATCCGGGAATGTATGGAACGAGCCGGGATTTCGGGAACTGATAAAAAGGATTGTGGAGCGACACAATAAGGAAGCGGAAGAAAAACATACGGAAAAGATCGAAAATTTTTGTCCGCACATGGTTCGGCATACATACACAAGCCTGGCTTATGCTGTTGGGGCTGATGTGATGATCGTGAGCCAGAATCTTGGACACGCTTCTACATCCGTGACACTGGATACATACACACATTTGACGGAGGATAAAAAGAAAGAGCAGGAAGCAGTGGCGCAGACGGTCAAGATATCATGATGGTTGTGACAATTCTGTGACAAATTCGGGGAAAATGACGAACAAAGACAAACCATGATGAAAGTATTTCCAATGAAAATAGAGCGGAAATATACAATGACAACACAAGACGAAACAACACGAACAAGAGTTCGTCAAGAAAAAATACTTGACACCTCTTCTTTTATGTAGTAATATACACAAGGTCGGAAAGATTTGGCGGGAGTGCAGATGGATAAGATTTACGAGCAGACAATGTTATTTGATTTCTATGGGGAACTGCTGACGGAGCACCAGCGACGGATCTATGAGGACGTGGTGTACCATGATATGTCCCTGGGTGAGATTGCCGGGGAGCAGGGCATCAGCAGGCAGGGCGTGCATGATCTGGTCAGAAGATGCGACAGGATCCTGCAGGGTTATGAGGATAAGCTTCATTTGGTCGAGCGCTTTGCCAGAGCCAGGGAGACGGTCAGCCGGATCGAACAGCTGACGGCGGATGATGTGAAAGACAGCGCTCAGATCAGGGAAAATCTGATCCTGATCAGGAAGCTGTCCCAGGAACTGTTGACAGAGTTATAAGGATCGTATTTGTGTTACACAGGAAGTATGTCGGGAATTTTTTCATAGTTACTGTATTTAGATTGGCAGCATAGAATCACAAGGAGTTGCAGGTGGCGTTTGAGAGTTTAACGGACAAATTACAGAATATATTCAAGAACCTGCGCAGCAAGGGCAGGCTTACCGAGGCGGATGTGAGGACCGCTTTGAAAGAAGTGAAGATGGCTCTGCTTGAGGCGGACGTCAATTTCAAAGTGGTAAAGCAGTTCATCAAATCGGTGGAGGAGAGGGCTATAGGCCAGGATGTGATGAATGGCCTGAACCCCGGGCAGATGGTCATTAAGATCGTCAATGAGGAGATGATAGCCCTCATGGGCAGCGAGACCACGGAGATCGCGTTCCAGCCCGGCAAAGCCGTCACCGTCATCATGATGGCAGGCCTCCAGGGAGCAGGTAAGACCACGGCCACCGCAAAGATTGCGGGCAGGCTGAAACAGAAAGGGAAAAAATCCCTCCTTGTGGCGTGCGATATCTACAGGCCTGCGGCCATCGAGCAGCTGCAGATCAACGGCAAAAAGCAGGAGGTTGACGTGTTCTCAATGGGCACGGATCATAAGCCTGTGGAGATTGCCAGGGAGGCCGTCGCTTTTGCGGAGAAGAACGGGCATAACGTGGTCATCCTGGATACCGCCGGGCGGCTCCATATCGATCAGGATATGATGGCGGAACTGCAGGAGATCAAGGAGAATGTCTCCGTGCACCAGACGCTGCTGGTGGTGGATGCCATGACCGGACAGGACGCGGTCAATGTGGCAAAGGAATTTGATGAAAAGGTCGGGGTTGACGGAGTGGTTCTCACCAAGATGGACGGTGATACCAGGGGCGGCGCGGCGCTTTCCATCAAGGCGGTGACGGGCAGGCCTATTTTATATGTGGGCATGGGGGAAAAGCTTTCCGATATGGAGCAGTTCTATCCTGACCGCATGGCGAACCGCATCCTGGGCATGGGCGACGTGCTTTCCCTGATCGAAAAGGCGCAGGCGAGCATTGACATAGATGAGGATAAGGGCCGCGAGATGGCGAGCCGTATGAAGAAAGGCAAGTTCGACTTTGAGGACTACCTGGAGAGCATGAAGCAGATGCGCAATATGGGGGGCTTAAGCAGTATTTTAAGTATGCTGCCCGGCATGGGCATCAAAAGCGCCGACCTGGAATCCATGATAGATGAAAGGCAGCTGAAGCAGATGGAGGCCATCGTCCTCTCCATGACCAGGGAGGAGCGGCGCAATCCCAAGCTGTTGAATCCCCAGAGAAAACACCGTATCGCCAGGGGCGCAGGTGTGGATATCGCGGTGGTGAACCGTTTTATCAAGCAGTTTGAGCAGAGTCAGAAAATGATGAAGCAGTTTGGCGGCGGAGGAAAGAGGGGCAGGGGACTGATGGGAGGATTCTCCGGCATGGGCGGCAGATTTCCTTTCTGAGGAGCGTGCCACTCCGCAGGGTGCGGCAATGCGTTTGCGTTGTCCGCTTAAGGTTACACAGGGTGGAAACGGATGGGGCTGATCAAAGTCGGCATCCTTTTCATAAATAAAACAAAGAACATAAGGCCGCAGGAGCGGCGGAAAGAGGTAAGACAATGGTAAAGATCAGGTTGAGAAGAATGGGACAGAAGAAGGCTCCTTTTTATAGAATCGTCGTAGCTGATTCCCGTTCCCCCAGAGACGGCAGGTTTATCGAGGAGATCGGCACTTACGATCCCAGCACGGATCCCAGCACATTCAAGATCAACGAGGAGCTGGCGAAGAAGTGGCTGGCAAACGGCGCTCAGCCCACAGAGCAGGTGGCCAAGCTTTTCAAGATAGCCGGTATCGAAAAATAAGAGTAGATTTGCAGGAGGTGGCTTATGAAGGAATTAGTGGAAGTAGTTGCAAAAGCACTTGTTGATAATCCGGATGAAGTTGTTGTAACTGAGAAAAATGAGGGTAGGAATACAGTCATCGAACTTCATGTAGCTGCATCTGATATGGGTAAGGTTATCGGAAAACAGGGGAGAATCGCAAAAGCGATCCGTTCTGTTGTGAAAGCAGCATCATCGAGAGAAGACAAGAGAGTGGATGTGGAGATCGTATAGGCGATGTTCCGTTTATCCGGAAATGGATGACGGATGATGGAAGGAGCTGTTGCATAAGTAGATAAAGTATCTGCTGGCAAGGGCTCCTTTTCACTTTTGGGGAAATTGCGGAAAGGGAAAGGGTATATGGAAGACTTTTTTCAGGTGGGGATCATAACCTCGCCTCACGGGGTGCACGGCGATGTAAAAGTTTATCCTACCACTGACGATGCGAAGCGTTTTAAGCGGTTAAAGGAAGTGATCCTTGATACGGGAAAGGAGCGCCTGGACCTGGAGATTGAGGGTGTAAAATTTGTGAAGCAGTTTGCCGTCCTGAAATTTAAGGGATACGACAATGCCAATGATGTGGAACGGTTCCGCCAGAAGTCCCTGTTCGTGCCGAGGAAGGACGCGGTGCGCCTGGGCAGGGATGAATACTTCATTGCGGATCTTATGGGGCTTAAGGCGCTGGATGAAGAGGAACGGGAGATCGGCATCCTGCGTGAGGTCATGGAGACCGGGGCCAACGACGTCTACGTGATCGATCTGAACGATGGCAGGGAACTGCTGCTCCCGGCGATCAGACAGTGCGTCCTCGCGGTGGATGTGGAAAAAGGATTCATCAAAGTCCACATCCTGGACGGATTGCTTTAAGGAAGAGGGCTGCAATGAAAATTCATGTATTGACGTTATTCCCCGATATGATCAGGGTGTGCTTTCAGTCCAGTATCATCGGAAAAGCCGCGCAGAAAGGGATCTTGTCCCTCCGTGCGGTGGATATCAGGGATCATACCCTGGACAGGCATAAGAAAGTGGACGATTATCCCTACGGGGGCGGCGCAGGCATGCTGATGCAGGCGCAGCCTGTTTTTGACGCGTGGAAGGATGTGACCGGGGGCAGAAAGGTAAGAACGATCCATGTGACGCCCCAGGGGACGCCTTTTACCCAGAAGATGGCGGGAGAACTGGCGAAAGAGGAGGAACTGGTATTTCTGTGCGGACATTATGAAGGGGTGGATCAGCGTGTGCTGGAGGAGACGGTAACGGATTATGTTTCCATCGGCGATTATGTCCTGACGGGCGGGGAACTTCCTGCCATGGTGATGATAGATGCCATCGCGCGGCTGATTCCCGGCGTGCTGGGAAATGAAGCCTCTGCGGAGGAGGAGAGTTTTTTCAACGATCTGCTGGAATACCCGCAGTATTCCCGGCCGGAGACCTGGCATGGCAAAAAGGTTCCGGAAGTTCTGCTGTCCGGGGATCACAGGAAGATCTCACAGTGGAGACTGGAGCAGTCCCAGCGGCGGACAGCCCGGGTGAGGCCGGATCTTTATGCGAAATATGAGAGAAAACAACGGCTGGTCAGCCAGCTGATGAAAGAGAAACGGAACCATATCCATATGATCGAAAGCCTGAGACGGGGCAGGGCGGAGATCCTGTGGTGGGAGGGAACGGACATCCTGCTCCATGACCGCAGATGCGCTGCCTGCATGATATCGGCTTCTTCCGCGGCGGCGGGGGAGAAAATGCTTCCACTGATACCAAAGGAAACCGATTCCATAGTGACGTCCCAGGCTTTTTTGAATGAAATGCTGTGCGGGGGCGTGGGAACGGATGACAGGGCGCCGGGAGCGTATGAGGTTCACAGCGAATGCTTTCAGCTGCTTTATACGCAGCGGACGCCGCTCCCGGTGAAGCATAAGGATATCAGGAAGCTGACCATGGAGCATCTGGACTATGTGAGCACGCACTACAGTTATGACGACAGATCCTATGTGGAAGCCCGGATCAGGGAAGGCGTCATGTACGGCGCTTTTGTGGATGACAGGCAGGTGGGATTTGTGGGTATGCACAGTGAGGGCAGCCTGGGGCTGCTGTATGTGGAGGAGGCGTACCGCAGGCAGGGGATCGCCGTCTCACTGGAAGCTTATGTCATCAACAGGGCATTGGAAAAAGGCTGGATACCTTATGGTCATGTGATCGTGGGAAATGAGAAGTCTTTTGCGCTGCAGGAAAAACTGGGCCTGTACCGCTCGGACAGGACGGTCTGGTGGCTGGAACGAAAATAATGCTTGCAAATATGCCGCAGATATGATAAAATCTGACTGTTGTGAAAACGAGATGGTCCTCTGTTACGGAAAGTATTAAGAACATCCATTTATGAAGGAGGCTCAATATGAGTGAGATTATCAGAGAAATCGAAGCGGAGCAGTTAAAAGAAAAGGTTGATGAATTTCATGTGGGCGATACCGTCAAGGTTTACGCTAAGGTCAAGGAAGGCAGCAGGGAGAGGATTCAGGTCTTTGAGGGTATCGTACTGAAGAGACAGGGCGGAAGCAACAGGGAGACTTTCACCGTGAGAAAAACTTCCAACGGAATCGGCGTTGAGAAAACATGGCCCGTGCATTCCCCTAACGTGGAGAAGATCGAGGTGGTTAGAAGAGGTAAGGTAAGGCGCGCGAAACTGAACTACCTGAGAAACCGCGTGGGCAAGAAAGCCAAAGTAAAAGAACTGGTGAGATAGTCACCATGAACAGTGGATGGAAGGACAATTACCTGTGTAGTTGTCCTTTTCTCTTTTGAAAAAGTGTGGTATACTGTCTTTGAGTGCGCAATGAACATACAGGAAGCAGAAGATGGCGAGAAATAAGGGACTTAGTTTTTATAAGAAAAAAAAATCCATAAGCGCCGCTACCATCAGGGAGATCTTCAGCTGGATATTCGGGATTGTCGCTGCCATATTCATTGCGGCGGTACTGATCTATTTTATGGGCATGACCACCAATGTGGTGGGGGTATCCATGGAGCCTACCCTGTATAACGGACAGAAGATATACATAAACCGTTTCCTCTACATCCTTTCCCCGCCTAAAGCGGGAGATGTAGTGGTGTTCCTTCCCAACGGCAATGAAAACGCCCACTATTATGTGAAGCGGGTGGCAGCGGTTCCGGGAGACCATCTGGTGATAAAGGACGGCGTGTTGTTCGTCAACGGCCTGGAGAGCGAATGGGTCACGGAGAAGCTGGTGGATGCAGGGATCGCGGAGAATGAGTTTACGCTGGGGAACGGCGAGTATTTCTGTATCGGAGACAATCCCGGAAACAGCGAGGACAGCCGTTCCGCCAATATCGGTCCGGTGAAAGAGACGGATATCGTGGGGCAGGTCTGGTTCCGGGGAAAATGTCCCGAACAGGGGATGGGATTTGTGAAATAACAGGGTGAGAAATGGAGTCGCTATGAATTATCAATGGTATCCCGGGCATATGACGAAAGCCCGGCGCATGATGCAGGAAAACATAAAACTGATCGATCTGATCATAGAACTGGTGGACGCCAGGATTCCCGTGAGCAGCCGCAATCCCGATATCGATGAGCTGGGACGGAATAAGTCCAGGGTGGTGCTGCTCAATAAATCGGATCTGGCGGATCCTGTGCGCAATAAGCAGTGGATCGCACATTTTAAGGAACGGGGCGTCCATGTGCTGGAGATCAATTCCAAAACAGGCGCCGGTATCAAAGGGATCCAGGGAATCGTGCAGGAGGCATGCAGGGAGAAGCTGGAGCGGGACAGGAAGCGGGGGATCGTAAACAGACCCATACGGGCCATGGTGGTGGGGATCCCTAATGTGGGAAAATCCACTTTTATCAATTCCTTTGCGGGGAAAGCCTGTACGAAAACGGGAAACAAACCCGGAGTTACCAAGGGAAAGCAATGGATACGTTTAAACAAGAACCTGGAACTGCTTGACACGCCGGGGATCCTGTGGCCCAGATTTGAGGATCAGCAGGTGGGAATGCATCTTGCGTTCATCGGTTCCATGAATGATGAGATCATAGTGCTGGAGGAACTTGCCTGCGACCTGCTGGACTGTCTGGGAACTTTGTATCCTGATGCGGTGAAAGAGCGTTACGGCGTGGAGCGGAAAGGTACCCTGGCAGAAATGCTGGAAGAGATTGCCAGGGCGCGTGGATGTCTGCTGAAAGGCGAGACCCCGGATCTGAAAAAAGCCGCATCCATCCTGCTGGATGATTTCAGGAGCGGCCGGCTTGGCAGGATCACCATAGAATGTCCGGCGGAGGAGAGAGATTGAAGGTTATGGAAAAGAGTGTGAATGGCGTTTCCAAAAGTAAGGGAAAGGGATTGAACAAGGTTCTGCGGGAAATGATCAGTACGCTGCTGTATCTGCTGATCGTGCTGTGTCTTACATACTTTGTGATCAATTATGTGGGGCAGAGGACGGAGGTGTGGGGCGCATCCATGGAATCGACGCTGAATCACGGGGATAACCTGATCGTGGATAAGATCACTTACCGGTTCCGCGATCCCCAGAGGTTTGATATCATCGTGTTTCCTTTCCAATATGAGGACAATACCTATTACATCAAGCGGATCATAGGGCTTCCGGGGGAAACGGTGCAGATCGGACAGGACGGCACGATCTATATTGACGGCGAAGTGCTGGAGGAGAATTACGGCAGGGAGATCATAAAGCCGGAGAACATAGGGATCGCCGCCAACCCGGTGACGCTGGGGGCGGACGAGTATTTTGTCATGGGCGACAACCGGAATAACAGCAGCGACAGCAGGACGGAAGTGGTGGGGAATATTCACAGGGACGATATCATAGGAAGAGCCTGGATGCGCATCTGGCCATTGTCCAAAATAGGCATCCTGAAGCATCAGTAGAATATTTCCGGGTGGAGGTTCGTATGAAAAGTACAGGAGAGATCAGGGCGGAGTTACAGGCAGCTTCCATGGATGGGCTGCCTGAATTCATACATACTTATGGGAAAGACGGGCGGGCAGGCGTAAAAAAGCTGGTGGAGACGGCGGCAAAGCGCATGGCGGCGCTGGAACAGGAAAAACAGCGCATCGAGCAGCTGTGTGTCTATGAAAAGGAATATGAAAGCTGCGGGCTGATCTGCGGCATCGACGAGGTGGGCAGGGGTCCCCTGGCGGGGCCGGTGGTGGCGGGAGCCGTGATCCTGCCCAAAGATTGCCGGATCTTATATATAAATGATTCCAAGAAACTGTCCGAAAAAAAGAGAGAAGAACTTTACGGCATCATCATGGAACAGGCGGTGGCGTGCGCGGTGGGATATTCCACCCCGGAGAGGATAGACGAGATCAATATTTTACAGGCGACCTATGAAGCCATGCGGGAAGCCGTCGGAAAGCTGAAGCCCCAGCCGGATATCCTGCTGAACGACGCGGTGAGGATTCCCGGTGTGGGCATCCCCCAGGTTCCCATCATCAAGGGGGACGCCAAGAGTATTTCCATCGGCGCGGCGAGCATTATCGCGAAAGTCACAAGGGACCGCCTGATGATGGAATATGACAGGATTTACCCGGAATATGATTTTGCTGGCAACAAGGGATACGGAAGCGCGGCACATATCGCAGCGGTCAGGAAATATGGCCCCACGCCCATACACCGCAGGAGTTTTATCAAAAACTTTATCACTTAAAGGGAAATGCTATGAAATTAACGGATATTTTTACCGGCAGGACGAAAAATGAAGATGTGGGCAGGCTGCAGAAAGCGCCTGTGTCTTCCAACACCGCCGCTGCCAACCGCCAGATCAGGTCCATGGTGCCCGGACAGACGATCCAGGGTGAGATCGTGTCCCGAAACGGCGGGGAGGTTCAGATCAGGATGGCTGACGATATCCTGCTGAATGCCAGAGTGGATCAGAACATGAATATCGAAGTGGGGAAGAATATGACCTTTGAGGTCAAGAATAATGGCAGCGCCCTTACCTTGAGCCCGCTGTTCACCAATGTGTCCACGGATATGAATGTGCTGAAAGCGCTGGATATGGCGGGAATTTCCGTCAATCCCACTTCCGTTGCCATGACGGAACAGATGATGGAGGCAGGACTTCCCATCGACAGGAGTTCGATCCAGCAGCTTTACCGGGAGGTCAACGCGTTTCCTGACGCGGAGATTTCCGATATTGTGAACCTGCATAAGCTGGGGCTTGCGGTGAACCGGGAGAACGTGGAACAGATGGCGGTTTACCGCAATCTGAACCATCAGCTGACGCAGGGCATGGAGACGGTGATGGACGCGCTCCCTGACGTGCTGGAGGAACTTACCGCAAAAGGGGATATGACAGGCGCGGCAAGGCTTTACCAGGAACTGCTGCATATGGCCCGGGAGAGCGGTCTGGCTGAAAATATGTCTGGGGATGCGGCGCTGCAGGGAACCGCAGGGAATGAGGCGGAAAGCGGCGCGGCAGGTGTGCAGGGGACATTGGAAGAAGGGATCCTGTCACAGGCAGGTAAGGGAACGGCGGACGGTGAACTGGTGGAGACTCTGGGAACAGCAGTAAAGCTGTCCGTGGATGCCAACGGGATCGAACTGGCGGAAAACGGCGGGATACAGCGGGATGGCGGCGCACAGGCGCAGGAGATCCCGCAGGAACTTCGCGCCGCAGTCTCCCAGGAACTCAGGCAGGCTCTTTCCCTGCTGGAACTGCCGCCACAGGAGAGGGAACAGCTGGCATGGCAGATACAACAGTTTGCGGAAAACGGTTCCGGCGCTGACCAGCTTTTTGGCACTGTGGAACAGATGCTGGAAAGCGCAGGCAGGGAAGCGGGAGGGAAAGAGGCAATGGGGCTTCTGATGTCCGGAAAGGGCGTCAGGACACTGTTGGCGGATACCCTGCGGAACTCCTGGACGCTTCGTCCCCAGGATGTGGCTGAGCCCGGTAAGGTGGAGGACCTGTATAAAAGGCTGGACCGTCAGCTGAAAGGTCTGACGCAGACGCTGGAAACGGTGGGACAGGGTGGATCGGAAGCGTACAAAGCGGCTTCCAATATGTCCCAGAATATTGATTTCCTGCAGCAGATCAACCAGATGTACACGTATGTGCAGCTTCCGCTCCGCCTGCAGCAGGGAAATGCCCATGGGGACCTTTATGTATATACGAATAAGAAAAATCTTGCGGCAAAGGACGGCTCGGTCAGTGCGCTGCTGCATCTGGATATGGAACATCTGGGGCCTGTGGATGTGTATGTGGCGATGCAGCACAGCAGGGTCAGCACCCATTTCTATGTAGCGGACGACGAGATGCTGGATTTTCTGGAGGCTCATATGGATCTGCTCACCGACAGGCTTCAGAAGCGGGGATATGACTGCAGCCTGTCCATGGAGATACGGGGCGAGAAAGAGGCCAAAGGCGGCCTGGGACCGATCCTGGAGCAGGAAAAGGGCGTGGCGTTGAGCCAGTATTCGTTTGACGTGAGGACTTAAGCTGGTTTATGGGGTGATATCATGGAAGGGAAAGAGGAAAAGCAAAAATTAAAACAGGCCATCGCGCTGGAATACGATCCGTCGGAGGACGCCCCCAGGGTCATAGCAAGCGGACGCGGCGTACTGGCGGAACGCATCATCGAGAAAGCGAAAGAGAGCGACGTGCCAATCCACAGGGACGATAAGCTGGCGGATACCCTGTCAAGGCTGGATATCGGCGATATGATCCCGCCGGAACTTTATGAGGTGGTGGCGGAGATCCTTATATTTGTGGATTCCATGGATAAATTAAAGAGTAAGATCGGTAAGGCAAAGAGGTAATCGGTTGAACAAAAGGGAGACAGGAGCGGGACGGGAGACGCTGGCGGCAGAATATCTTGCGTCCCATGGTATGTATATCAAAGAGCGTAACTTCCATTGCAGGCAGGGCGAGATCGATATCATCGGCTGCCACAACGGTTATCTGGTGTTCGTGGAGGTAAAATACCGGGGCACGGAAAACTCCGGCGGCGCTTCGGCGGCGGTGAACCTGCGCAAGCAGCGCAGGATATGCAGGGCGGCGGATTATTACAGATACCTGCATCGGCTGGGGGACGACTGCCCCGTGCGGTATGATGTGGTGGCAGTCCAGGGATCGGAGATCAGCTGGATACAGAATGCGTTCCCCCATATCTATACCCATGGGTAATCCATGCGCGGGGCAATGGGCGCAGGAGGGAAGAGATCGGTACAAATTGCCGTAAACGGCAATTAAAAACAGTCTCGGACCGGAGGCGCCCGAAAGGGATTTCAGACGTGGAAACGGCTGAAGATCCCTTTCAGAGCAATGGGCGCAGGAGGGAAGAGACGGTACTGGAATGGAGGCTATTGCTATTATGCATCAGATCAAGCGGACAGGAAAGGGTGGGGAGGTCCTGCGCCAGAACTGTGTCAGGCTGGAAAGCGGCCAGGAACTGGAATACCTTACCTTTCCCGCCCTGGCAGAGAGCGGTCTGGCGGAACATCTGGTCACCACCCGGCTGGGCGGGGTCAGCACAGGGGATCTTGCCACCATGAACCTCAGTTTCACCCGGGGGGACAGGGAAGAGAACGTGCTGGAAAATTACCGCCGGGTCGGCAGGGTGCTGGGATGCGGCCTGGAGGACATGGTCGCATCCCACCAGACCCACACGGTGAATATCCGCCGTGTTACTGCGGCGGACAGGGGAAAAGGGATTGTGACGCCCAGGGATTATGAGAATATAGACGGGCTGATGACCGATGAAAAGGGGATCGCCCTGGTCACTTTCTATGCGGACTGCGTGCCGCTGCTGTTCCTGGATCCGGTGCATCAGGCCATCGGGCTTGCCCACTCCGGCTGGCGGGGAACGGTGGGACGCATGGGACAGCGTATGACGGAAGCCATGGCGGAAGCCTTTGGCAGCAGGCCGGAGGAACTGATTGCGGCGGTGGGTCCCTCCATATGCAGGGAATGCTACGAGGTGGGGGAAGAGGTGGCGCAGCGGTTCTGGCAGCTTTTCGGCGGCAGGGAGCGCTGCGGCAGGGTCGTCACGGAGGGAAAGGCGCCGGGCAAATACCAGCTTGACCTGTGGCTTGCCAACAGGCGGATCCTGGAAGAAGCGGGGATCCCCCGCCACAGGATATCCGTCACGGATATCTGCACCTGCCATAACAGCGATTACCTGTTTTCCCACAGGGGCAGCAACGGACACAGGGGAAATCTGGGAGTTTTTCTGATGTTAAAAAGGAATTGCTAAAACATAGTTAAGGAAATCTTCATAAAAAACCCATGGAACATTTAAAAAAAATCTGATTAACTATCAGGTGAAAGGGAAAGGAGAGCAGAACCATGGCAAATATTCTGGTTTGTGACGACGATAAGGAAATAGTGGATGCCATCGAGATCTACCTGAGTCAGGACGGATACCGGATCTTCAAGGCATATGACGGGCAGCAGGCCATCGAGGTGATGAAAAAGGAAGATATCCAGCTTCTCATCATGGATATCATGATGCCGAAACTGGACGGCATACGCGCCACCCTAAAGATCAGGGAGTACAGCAGTATCCCCATCATCATCCTGTCAGCCAAATCCGAGGACACGGACAAGATACTGGGACTGAACATCGGGGCGGACGATTATATCACAAAGCCCTTTAACCCGCTGGAACTGGCAGCCAGGGTGAAATCAAACCTGCGCCGGTATACTTCCCTGGGAAGCCTGAGTACGGCGGACAACAAAGCGATCTATCAGGTGGGCGGGCTGGTGATCAACGACGAGACCAAGCAGGTAACGGTGGATGATGAGCCCGTGAAGATGACACCCATCGAATATAATATCCTGCTGCTGCTGGTGAAGAATCAGGGCAAGGTATTTTCCATCGACCAGATATACGAGAGCATATGGAACGAGAACGCCATAGGGGCGGATAACACGGTGGCAGTCCATATCAGGCATATCAGGGAAAAGATAGAGATCAATCCCAAGGAGCCCAGATACCTGAAGGTGGTCTGGGGCGTGGGTTATAAAATAGACAAACAGTAGGAATTGGGAAATATGAAAAAAAAGGTAAGGATAACGATATTAAAGAGAGCCGCTATCAGACTGCTGCAGCATTTTCTGGCGGCGCTCATTCTGGCGGCTGTGGCAGGGCTTCTGCTGAATTCCTATGTGGAGGTGGAATCCATCGACGGTCCCCAGGTCTATCAGATATTTCCTTTTGAATCGGATCAGGAATTTGAGGAATCGGAGGTATTCCATAATCTGTTCCGCAATGCGGTGTCGGATATCACCCAGCTGGTGATGATCAAGAGACAGCTGGAGACGGACGGCGTGTTCGTCTCCACCAAGAAGATCGATGTGACAGAGTATGCAGCCCAGGTGAGCGAGGATAACCAGTGCCCTTTGACGGTGGTGTATGAACTGGACGACCTGATCAAGTGGGGAAAATACGGTGTGGAGTATACCACCCGTATGATGAGCATGTCGGAGTTTGTGAATTATTTTGGCGATGTGATCCAGGCGGAGAATTTCGGGCTGGATCAGGCCGGGAATCTCTGTTTCGTGGGGTTTAACAAGATAGTCCGGGAGGAAGAAAATCAGGAGGGCGCCGCGTTAAACGCAGGAGGACAGGAGGATGGAACGACAAGGGCGGAAGAGCAGGGCGCAGAGTATGATGAGCAGCTTCTGAAAGAATTTGAAGCATGTCCCCGGGAGCAGCTGGAAGATATGGTTCATTTTTATATTATGGGACAGGGGATTGATAATATCTTTTCATCCAGGGAGGATGACGGAAGGATCACCATAACCCTGCCGCTGCTGAACTGCCGCTATGAGACCGTGGACGGGGAAAAGCAGCTCCTTGCCTGCGCGGATAACTGGATCGATTACATGCGGCTGCAGGATAACGTGGCGGTATCCATCGAGCAGCTTACACTGAACTATCAGCGTTATCAGGTGTGCAATAATGCTTATAAGGAAGGGAACAGCAATATAAAGTACATGGTTCGTATGATGACGGACGAGGGGATGTGCACCTATACCAATGTTTCAGACCTGAAGGAAGAAGAGGATAACGCTGTGACGGAGTTTTTCTCCGAGTACAGAAGATACCTGATCTATTATCCGGACAGTCTGGTATTTATGGGAAATACCGTCCTGAGTGAAGAGGAGATCGACGACTATATCAGCGTCTATGATTATGCCTATCCCGATACAACCCATATCTGGCTGGGAATCGACACCGGCTACGGAGTGCAGGAGGACGCCTTTTACAATGCGGGGATGGTCTACAACCGGATCGTGCCCAATGTGGGAAAGATCCTGGCCGGGATTGTCATATTGGCTGTATTCTGGCTGGCGATCTGTATTTATCTGACCACCGTCACGGGGGTCTTTGTCAACGGGGAGGGAGAGAGGATCGAATCCCTGAACCGTTTTGACCGCCTGTGGACGGAAGTGATCCTGCTCCTGGCGCTGGGTCTGGCGTATGTGGGTTACCTGGGCTATCAGGTGCTCCGGGGAATGAGCGGCACGGAAGGGGTGATCCCGTCGGAAATCTGGGGGATCCAGCTGACCAGGTTATATCGGTACGGTGTGTTTGCGGCCTACGGCGTCTATGTCAGCGTTTCTTTCAGCCTGATCTGGTACAGCCTGGTGCGGCGGGTCAGATACGGCAATCTGTGGGCGGACAGCCTGCTGCACCGCTTTTGCGTGGGAGTCCGCAATACGGTGGCGTTTGTATTCCGCCATAAAAATTCCGTGATCAGTACCCTGATCCCCTATAACCTGTTCCTGTTTGCCAATCTGATCGGCGGGATCGCCGTGTACAGTTTCCGCGGGGAGCGGTTCACAGCCGGGCTGATACTGACTGGCATCGTGCTGCTTGACGGCATTGTGGGGGTTCTGCTGTTCAAGCGCGGCGCGGAACAGGTGGAGATCGTGGAAGGGATCAGCAGGATCCGTGACGGTGAGGTGGACTTCAAGCTGGCCACCGATAATCTGCACGGCGCTAACAGGGAAATGGCGGACGCGGTGAACAACATCGGCGAAGGCATCCGGAAAGCGGTCAGGACCAGCATGAAAGACGAGCAGATGAAGACGGATCTGATCACCAATGTGTCCCATGATATCAAGACGCCCCTGACTTCCATCATCAATTACGTGGATCTGTTGAAACGCCTGAAGATCGAGCAGGAGCCCGCGAAGAGTTATATCGGCATCTTAGACAATAAGGCTCAGCGGTTAAAACAGCTGACGGACGATCTGGTGGAGGCGTCCAAGATCTCGTCCGGAAATATCGAACTGAACAGGGAGAAGCTGAACCTGACGGAACTGATCAATCAGAGCCTTGGGGAATTTTCCGAGAAGCTGGAGGAGCAGAATTTGCAGGTGGTATTTGAAAATAACAATGTGCCTGCCTTTATCTATGCGGACAGCCGCAGGATGTGGCGCGTGGTGGAAAATCTGTTCAACAATATCTGCAAGTATGCCATGGAAGGTACCCGCGTCTATGTGGATATGCTGGCGGAAGACGGCAGGATAGGAGTGTCTTTCAAAAATATTTCCAAACAGCAGATGAACATTCGTCCGGAGGAACTGACGGAACGGTTTATCAGGGGAGATTCCTCCCGATCCACGGAGGGAAGCGGCCTGGGTCTGTCCATTGCGCAGAGCCTTGTGCAGGTACAGGGAGGCAGCTTCCGGATCCATCTGGACGGGGATCTGTTTAAGATCATGCTGGAATTTCCTGAGTATGCGGAGGAGTGATCTTTATATCTGCATCATCATCCGGTTGTTGTATGCCGTTACGATGTCCTGGATCTTCTCCGTGGTGGCCAGCGCGTTGGTCAGGGACGCGTCATGGTTCATGAAGTCGATCAGGGAGGCGACGAATTTGCTCATATCCGCCTCGATAAAGTAGGGTCGGTGATACAGTTCAGGGGGCAGGTAGGTCAGGTCGGTGGTGACTACCTTGTCGAAATACCCCTGCTCGTATGCTGCGTCGAATGCCTTAAGGCCGTCGGTAAAGAGGCCGAACGTACAACAGATGAACACCCTGCGGGCATTCATTGCTTTCAGCTGTTTCGCCGTGTCCAGCATGCTTCCTCCGGAGGAGATCATATCGTCGATGATGATGATGTCCTTGCCGTCAATATTGTCCCCCAGAAATTCATGGGCTACTATGGGATTCTTGCCGTTTACCATGGTGGAGTAGTCGCGTCTCTTGTAGAACATTCCCGTATCCACCCCCAGAACGCTGGCAAAATAGATGGCGCGGTCCAACGCGCCCTCGTCGGGGCTGATCACGATCAGGTGTTCCTTGTCCACGATCAGGTCGTCCTCATAGTTGAGCAGCGCCTTGATGAACTGATAAGGCGGCGTAAAATTGTCAAAACCGCTGAGGGGGGCGGCGTTCTGTACCCTGGGATCGTGGGCATCGAAGGTAATAAAATTATGGACCCCCATATCCCGCAGTTCCTCCAGCGCGTAAGCGCAGTCCAGGGATTCCCGGCCGTTTCTCTTATGCTGCCTGCCCTCGTAGAGAAAAGGCATGATCACATTGATCCGGTGGGCTTTGCCGTTGCAGGCGGATATGACGCGTTTTAAGTCCTGGTAGTGGTCGTCCGGGGACATATGGTTGGTATATCCATTCATTTCGTAGGTGATGCTGTGGTTGCACACATCTACCAGCAGGAAGAGATCCTTGCCGCGGATGGATTCGCCGAATACCGCTTTCGCCTCGCCCGTGCCGAAGCGGGGGGTGGAGAGATTCACCAGATAATTGTTCTCGCTGTATCCATGGAAAGCGGGATCTTTTTTGACCTTATCATTGTGGATCTTCTTGCGGAATTCAACCATGTAGCCGTTGATCCTGCGCCCCATCTGCGCTGCAGAGGGCAGGGCGGCAATCTTCAGGGGAGCCACAGGCATGGCGTTTTCCAGTTCGTGTAAATTAGGCATAATAACCCTCCAGGTGTAATGTGGTGAATAGCTTTGTTTTGTGGTTGGATTGTTATATCTATTTTATAACATTATGCTAGTGACACGTCAAGGAATTTATGGTTAAATTAAGGGGGAGGGCGAGGGGGACGGAGCCGGGGAGGCAGGGAAAGGCGCAAGGCGGAGATGTGATGTTGGAAATTGTGAACTGTGGATATGGCGACAGGGTATAACATGAGAAATGGAGTTTTACTATGCGGAAAGGGCATGTGATACAGGAGGTGCTTCCTGGCAGTATTGCGGAGGAGATGGGGATTGAGGCGGGGGATCGGCTGCTCGCCATTGACGATACGGAGATTGAGGATATTTTCGATTATCAGTTCCTGGTGCAGGACACTTATATCGAGGTGCTGGTGGAGAAACCGGACGGGGAGCAGTGGCTCCTGCAGGTGGACAAGGAGTTTGACGAGGATCTGGGGATCGGTTTTGAGAACGGGCTGATGGACGAATACCGGCATTGTCATAATAAGTGCGTGTTCTGCTTTATCGACCAGATGCCGCCGGGGATGCGGGATACGCTGTATTTTAAGGATGACGATTCCAGGCTCTCGTTCCTGCAGGGGAATTATGTGACGCTGACCAATATGTCGGAGCATGATATCGACAGGATCTGCAGGTATCATCTCTCGCCCATCAATATTTCCTTTCAGACCATGAACCCGGAACTTCGCTGTAAGATGCTGAACAACCGTTTCGCGGGGGAGGCGCTGAAAAAGGTGGACAGGCTGATGGAGGCGGATATCCTTATGAACGGCCAGATCGTCCTCTGCAAGGGGCTGAACGACGGAAAGGAACTGGAGTACAGCATCACGGAACTGATGAAGTACATTCCCAACCTGGGGAGCGTGTCGGTGGTTCCCGTGGGGTTGTCAAAGTACCGGGAGGGACTGTATCCGCTGGAGCCTTTTGAAAAAGAAGACGCGAAGGAAGTCATTGCGCTGATTGAAAGATACCAGAAGGAATGTTATGATAAATATGGGATCCACTTTGTCCATGCCAGCGACGAGTGGTATATCATGGCGGAAATGGAGATGCCGGAGGAAGAGCGGTACGATGGGTATCCGCAGCTGGAAAACGGCGTGGGGATGCTGCGGCTGCTTCTGAACGAATTCACGGACGCCCTGGAACAGCGCAGGGCGGCGAAAGGGTTTCCCGATCCCGGTCCCCGGGGGGAAATGTCCATTGCCACGGGGCTGCTGGCTTATCCCTATATCAGGCGGATGGCGGAACGGATGGGCGAAGCTTATCCCAATATCAGGGTGCGGGTATACCCCATCACCAATCATTTTTTCGGGGAAAAGATCACGGTGTCAGGGCTGATCACCGGGCAGGACCTGGTGGCGCAGTTACAGGGGAAACAGCTGGGCGAGCGGCTGCTCCTGCCGGAGAATATCCTGCGCAGCGGCGAGGACGTATTCCTGGACGACCTGCACGTCCCGGACGTGGAAAATGCTTTACAAGTCCCGATTAATATTGTAAAATCAAGCGGATATGATTTTGTGGATGCAGTTTTAGGAAATTAGAAACAGTCCCGGAACGGAACTTTCTTCCCCGCCAAGGGCATTGAAGTGAAGAGACCGGAACAAGTTCCTGCAAGCAGGAACTGGAATAAAGGGAACTGGAATCTCAAAACAGTCTCGGAACGAGAGCGCAATGTGCCTGAAGGCACATGGAAGGAATTTCCAGCTGCGCATTTTGCAGATGGAACTTTCTTCCCCGCCAAGGGCGCTGTAGTGAAGAGACCGGAACAAGTTCCTGCAAGCAGGAACTGGAATGGAGGATTAAGATGGCTGATAGAAAAACCAAGCCCATTGTAGCGGTGGTAGGAAGACCCAATGTGGGGAAATCCACTTTGTTCAATGCGCTTGCAGGAGCAAGAATTTCAATCGTGGAAGATACCCCCGGCATCACAAGGGATCGCATTTACGCGGACGTATCCTGGCTGGACAGGGATTTTACCCTGATCGACACAGGGGGAATCGAACCGGACAGCAAGGACATCATTTTGTCCCAGATGCGCGCCCAGGCGGAGATCGCCATGGCGACGGCGGATGTGATCATTTTTCTGGTGGATGTGAAACAGGGGCTGGTGGACGCTGATTCCAAGGTGGCGGACATGCTGCGCCGCTCCCATAAGCCGGTGGTGCTGGTGGTCAACAAGGTGGACAGCGTTGACAAATATATGGCGGACGTCTATGAATTTTACAATCTTGGCATCGGGGAGCCCCATCCCATTTCCGCAGTGAACCGCATGGGACTGGGTGATATGCTGGATGAAGTGATCTCCCATTTTCAGGATGCGGAGACAGATGAGGAAGAAGACGACCGACCCAGGGTAGCCATTGTGGGCAAGCCCAATGTGGGGAAATCCTCCCTGATCAACAAGCTTCTGGGGGAAAACCGCCTGATCGTGTCGGATATCGCGGGAACCACCAGGGACGCGGTGGACACGGAGATCACCTACAAGGGCAAGGAGTACGTGTTTATTGACACCGCAGGCCTGCGGCGTAAGAATAAAATAAAAGAAGACCTGGAGCGGTACATGATCATCCGTGCTGTCAGCGCGGTGGAGCGGGCGGAAGTGGTGGTGCTGGTGATCGACGCGGTGGAGGGCGTCACCGAACAGGACGCCAAGATCGCAGGAATCGCCCATGACAGGGGCAAGGCGGTGATCATTGCCGTGAACAAGTGGGATGCGGTGGAAAAGAACGATAAGACTATCTACCGTTTTACCGAGAGGGTGCGAATGGTTCTTTCTTACATGCCCTATGCGGAGATCCTGTTTGTGTCCGCCCAGACGGGACAGCGCTTGCCAAAGCTGTTCGAGACCATCGATATGGTCAGCGAGAACCATGCCATGCGGGTGGCAACCGGGGTGCTGAACGAGATCATGGCGGAGGCGGTGATGATGCAGCAGCCTCCCGCCGACAGGGGGAAGCGGCTGAAGCTTTATTATATCACGCAGGTATCCGTAAAACCGCCCACATTTGTCATTTTCGTGAACGACAAGGAACTGATGCATTTTTCCTACACAAGATATATTGAGAACCAGATTCGGGAGACCTTTGGCTTCAAGGGCACGCCCCTCCGGTTCATCATCAGGGAACGAAAGGAAAAGGGACAATGATGGAAAGAATCATTTGCGTATTGATCGGCTATGTGTTCGGATTGTTCCAGACAGCGTATTTTTACGGAAAACTGCATGGAATTGACATCAGGCAGCACGGCAGCGGCAATGCGGGAACCACGAATACCCTGCGTGTGCTGGGTACTAAGGCGGGGCTGATCGTGCTGGCGGGGGACTGCCTGAAGTGCATGGCGGCGATATGGGTGGTGAGGCTGATTTTTGGCGGCTCCCATCCTGACATTATTTATCTGCTCAGCCTCTATGCTGCGGCCGGGGCGATCCTGGGGCACAATTACCCTTTTTACATGGGCTTTAAGGGGGGAAAAGGGATTGCCGCTACGGCGGGGCTGATCCTTGCCTTTCATCCCTATTTTATCATTATGGGTGTGGTTATCTTTTTCGGGATTTTTTTCACCACCCATTATGTGTCCCTGGGTTCCCTGCTGGTGTATCTGGGGCTGATCATCGAGATGATCGTGTGCGGGCAGATGGGGCTGTTTGCGGGGATGTCCCAGGCGCAGCTTTATGAAATGTACGCATTGACTTTTGCGTTGGCGGTGCTGGCTTACTGGAAGCACCGGGAAAACATTGTACGGCTGATCCATGGGAATGAGAGAAAGACCTATCTGACGAAGAAGAATAAGGTGGAAGAATGAACGGAATGAAGATTTTCTAAGGTCAGACAGAACCTGACCTAAGAAAATCTAAGTCATTCCGGGAAGAATCCGCAGGGCGGATTCTTCCGGACTTGCACCGGTTCATGAATTGTTTGTGCCGCTGAGGCGGCATGTCTGGAAGTGTGAGAAGAACTTCTAAATCTCACGCTGAAGAAGAAAGTTTATACAAAGGGAAGATTATATTTTAAAATGCAGGCAGGGCATCTGCCCGATCTATGCGGCATTGAAAGAGATTACACTGAATTCCTCGCCATATGGCAGGCCCTTTTATCTTCATATTGGGTTTGAACCGCTGTCTGATGAACAGGAAATAGATGGGGTCAGATTTACACCCATGAAATATAGAATCAGGTAATTTAACAAATCGCGCACAAGGCGCAGAAAAGAGGGAATATGGCGAAAATAACGATTCTTGGCGGAGGAAGCTGGGGCATTGCCATTGCGGTGCTGCTGCATAAGAACGGGCACGAGATAACGATCTGGTCCGCCCTGGAAAAAGAGGTGGAGATGCTGAAGGGAGCCCATGAGCATAAAATGCTTCCCGGCGTCAAACTGCCCGAGGATATGGTTTTCACTGCGGATGACAAGGAGGCGGTGGAGGGCAGCGACCTGCTGGTGATGGCGGTGGCAAGCGCCTATACCAGAAGCACGGCGCACCGGATCAGCGGCCTGGTGGCCCGGGATCAGAAGATATTGAATGTGGCAAAGGGGATCGAGGAGCATACTCTGATGACGCTTTCGGAGATCATAGAGCAGGAGATTCCCCAGGCGGATGTGGCGGTGATGTCCGGGCCATCCCATGCGGAGGAGGTAGGCAGGGGAATGCCCACTTCCATCGTGGTGGGGGCGAGGTCCAGGGCCACAGCGGAGTATATTCAGAATCTGTTTATGAACGAGGTGTTCCGCGTCTATATCAGCCCCGATGTGCTGGGAATGGAACTGGGCGGTTCCTTAAAGAATGTGGTGGCGCTGGCGGCGGGTATCGCTGACGGCCTGGGCTATGGGGACAATACCAAGGCGGCGCTGATCACCAGGGGCATCACCGAGATCGCAAGGCTGGGCACCGCCATGGGCGGGAAGTTTGAGACATTCTGCGGACTGACGGGGATCGGCGACCTGATCGTGACCTGCGCCAGTATGCATTCCAGGAACCGCCGCGCAGGCATCCTGATCGGCCAGGGCAAGTCCTATGAGGAGGCCATGACGGAGGTGCAGATGGTGGTGGAGGGCGTCTATTCCGCCAAGGCAGCCATGGAACTGGCGGAAAAGTACCAGATTCAGATGCCCATTATCGAGCAGGTGAACAAGGTGCTGTTCGAGGGCAAGAGCGCGGCCCAGGCGGTGAAAGAACTGATGCTCAGGGATAAGAAAGAGGAAGTGCTGGATATTCCCTGGGAGAGATGATGAAGTTTATCAGGAGGAATGATTTCATGGTGGGAGAATTATTGCAGGAGATAGAGCAGCTTGTGGGCTCGGATGATTTTGAGTATGAGATGGAAGAGAAGATGAGCCAGATCGAGGCGGAGGGCGCGGGATTTGAGATCGTTGACGACCTGATCCGGATGATGGAACGGCACCCCTTGGACGATTTCGGAGCGCCTGGGGCGATGGTACATTTTATCGAGAGATTCAGTCCCAGGTATGAACCGCTTCTCGTGGAGTCCATCAAGCGCAGCCCGTCGATGCACACCCTTTGGATGCTGAACCGATGCATAAATGCGGATCATAAGGCGGAATACGTCAATATCCTGGAAGAGGTCGCAGGCAGGAAGAATGTGGAGAAATTAATCCGGGATACCGCCCGGGAATTTGTGGATTTCCAGACGGGGAAAGAGACGTAGTACATCGAATGTGAAGTAACCTGACGTAACAGTTTAGACAGGTCGCCGAACCGTTACAACCTGACAATAATGTCAAATGCATGGTTATTTGAAAGGCTTTGTACTGGCGGGGTTGAAAGATTAGCGCTCCTCATGCTGCTTTAAGAATGGAAAACGCAATGAAAGAAAGGACGGCGTGTATTTATGGAGGGTAGTCCGCGACTGAAAAATGTACACCCAAATGAATTCGGCGAGAGGGAGGGAACGGCCTTTTTCCCGTATTTCAACAGGGAGATCAGTGTCATATGCCGGAAAGGGGTAACTTACGAATACGCGGAAAAGTGCCTGGAATACCTGGAGGAGGTTGACGAGACGCTTATCCTCCAAATCTGTAGATATGCGGAATTTTATCTCAAAGACACTCTGGACAATACCTCCATCGGGGAATTATATTATGGCGGGGGAGAGCCTTTTCCCCATGACGGTCTGCTGGGGATGCTTCAATATTTCAGCTTTGAGATATTGTACATAGAGGAACCGCCTGCGTCTGTTGCCGATTCTGACAGCGTAAAGGCGCTCAATCTTTACGGCGGCTGCGACTGGCAGGAAGACGAGGGGATCCAGTGCCTGGTGAAGGACGGCGAGGTCATTTATCTGGGAAATTTTGGCATGCTCAGCGCATGGTGGGATCATTCCAGGGATTATATCGGCAATTATGTGCTCTATGAAAGGCGTGACGAACTGCGCAGGGAAGCGGCGGAAAAGAGAAAGAATGAGGACGACTGGAAGATCGGGAGATTCCTGTACTGGAAGGCGAAAGGGCTGTTTCCAGCAGTTCATAAGCTGGAATATTTTACAGATCATGTATTGCCATCAAGGGAAAATATAACTCCCAGGGAGGCCGCACAGCTCCTGGAGAATACTTATTTATATCAGTTGATGAGAGAGTATCCTGAACTTATGGAGGAAAGCGTCGAGTTCTGGCAGGAATGTTACCGCATTGAAAAAGCGTCGGGTGAAGGGGCGCTTGTGGAGCATATCTGCGAGCACTGCCAGTGGGATATGTTTTAGGGGAGATGCTTATGGGAACAGGGATTATCCTATGCCGTATTGATGGATGTCCCGAAAGAGATCCGGATGCAGCGGGTGAAAGACCGTTCTTTTCAGAAATTCGGCGGAAGGATGCTGCCCGGCGGGGATCTGCATGAGCAGGAAAAGAGATTTTTTCAGCTTGTCGAGTCCAGGCCGGAGGATATGGTTGAAGAGTGGATAAGGTCATTGGAGTGTCCTGTGATAAGGATTGATGGGACAAAACCTGTTGAGGAAAACGTGGAGTTTATCGTTAAAAAGGTACGAGAGCCAGAGGAGGATATTTAAAATGCCTGTTACGAGTATGTTGTTTCTTTTTTTATTTTTACCATTATCGTTAGGCATTTATTATGTGGCCAATGACAGGGTCAGGGAATATGTATTATTAGCGATTAGTTTGTTGTTCTACTCACTTGGCTCTCCGGAATATCTGCTGCTTTTTATTATCGCTTTATTTGTGACGGTAGCGATCGGACGGGTGCTGTCCAAAACCAAAAGAAAAGGAATTAGACGTATTCTTCTGGTGCTGGGTGTAATGATAAACATCGGATTGCTTGGGTACTATAAGTATTCGGATCTTGCCATTTCTACGATCAACAGGATCGGAGGATACAGCATTGCATCAAGAAATCTGTCATTACCGCTGGGAATTTCTTTTTTCGTATTTAAGGCAATTTCCTATTTGGCCGATGTATACTCGGAAAAGATCTTGGTTGAAAGCCCGGCGCATGATATGCTTTATCTGTCCTTTTTTGCTCAGATTCAATCAGGACCATTGAGCCGTTATAGTGACATGCGCAATGTGGGCGTAAGCGGCAGCCCGGATGAAAGGATAGAACTTTTTATAGACGGAGTGTTCCGGTTTATGACAGGTTATAGCAAGAAGATATTGTTGGCAGATGTATTATCCCATATCACAAATGAAGTTTTTTCCAATTCATTCGATCATTTTTCGGTTTCCTATGCATGGCTTGGCGCAATCAGTTATTCCTTACAGATATTCTTTGATTTTGCCGGATATTCAGATATGGCGATAGGAATTTCCGGGATGTTTGGATACAGATGCATGGAAAATTTTAATTACCCGTATTTGACGGGATCGGTCAGTGAGTTTTGGAGAAGATGGCATATATCCTTAAGCCAATGGTTCAGGGATTATGTGTATATCCCTTTGGGAGGATCACGGTCTGAGAACAAATATAAAGTATATTTCAATCTGTTGGCGGTATGGCTTCTTACCGGTATATGGCATGGAGCAGCCTGGAGATTTGTGGTATGGGGGCTGGGGTATTTTGTGCTGATTGCATTTGAAAAAGCAACCGGTTTTCCGGGAAGATTTAAAACAGGGGTTGGGAAGCTGATCTATCGGATTTTGTCCCTGTTATTTATTAATTTCCAATGGGTCGTTTTCAGGGCAGATAAATTAAGTATAGCTTTGCAATATATTAAATGCATGTTTTATTGTAAAAGTAATGAACTGGCGGATTTGAGAACACGTTTTTTGATCAAAGATTATCTGGGGTTTCTGTTTGCTGCTGTTGTTTTATGTTTTCCGATTGTTCCCTGGATCGGGAAGAAGCTGGAAAATAAAACAGTGGTGTGGCGGGCATATGAGATTATAGTGTTAGTTATTACAGCGTTTTTGTTCGTTTGGGCGATTTCATTTGTGGTTTCAGGTCAAAATAATCCTTTTGTGTATGCTAATTTCTGACAGGGAGATGACAGAGAATGTTTAAGGGAAGTATGGTGAAAAAATTTCTGGCGATTATTTTTGTGGTGTTCCTTTTTACAGGATTTTTGAAAAGCGGCTCTTATCTTGAAATCCAGAGGCTGGCAGATTATCAGGGGCAGGATATGAGTCCGGAGGATGCTGAAATTGTGAGGAATATCCTGGAATCGAATTTTTCATCAACACTGTGGAAGCAGCAGGAATTGATAGACCTTAATGGGACTATGGCCAAGCTGCTTCATATGCAGGGATTTTATAGTGACATGGGAATGTATGTAACAGATGACCTGTATATTGTGTCCGCTTCGGAATATACTTCTACGGATTATGAATTTGAACAGACAGTTGCTTTTCATGCGTTTCTGGAAGAGAACGGAATCAACTTTCTGTATGTTAATGAACCGACCAAATATATGGATGACGCGTTATTCAGTCGAGAATTTGGGATTGAAACATATAGTAACCGTAATGCAGATATGTTCCTTGCAAGAATCAGGGATGCGGGAATTCCTACGATAGATTTAAGGGATAATATTCAGGAGGAGGGATTGCAGGTTTTTGATTTGTTTTACAGAACAGATCATCATTGGACGACAAGAGCGGGGTTATGGGCGACCCGGATTATTGCGAAAGGATTAAATGAGCATTGCGGATATCATATTGATACTTCCATATATGACGCCGACAATTATACGTATACAGAATGGTCTGAATGCTGGCTGGGCGAGCAAGGTAGCAAACTTGCGAAAACGTATGTCGGACTGGACGATTTTACGAGAATAATGCCTGATTTTCCAACGTCTTATACATTTAAATCCGAAGAAGGCGATTATGACGGCACATTTGACGATTTTATAGATGAAAGCATATATGATCTTAATAATAACAGTTGGCATTATTCCTATAACCAGATCAACTGCATCAACCATAATGTTGAGTCAGGAAAAGTACTGATTCTAGGGGACTCTTATGAGCAGATTACGGAGCCATTTCTTTCATTGGGAGTCAGGGAAGTGGATTCTTTGGAGATGCGAAAGTATACGGATTCTTTTGACTTGAAAGAGTATATTTTAGATAATGAATATGATACTGTTATCATCTGTTATGCCCAGTTTATGATTGGGGCGCATGATGATCCGTCCTCCGCAAATTACAGGATGTTTAGCTTTGATAACTGATCTGGAGATACACCAGGAAGACAAATTGGAAAACATAAAAGGTGGGCGGGGAGCCGGGTAAAACAGTAAAGGAGTATCATATGGAGTTCAATATCAATTCACCTGCATATTTCAGCCAGCAGTACGGCGTTGATGATGAGGTATATGGATTCTGCCATAAAGCGCATGTATTCTTTAAAGATAAAGAATACAGTGATACACTGCACATGATCGGAATCATGCCGGTTGCTGCCCCGCAGGCGATGTATGACAGCGGAAAGTGGAAAGAAAGGATACGGTTTATCGGCAACAAAAGCTGCGTGGACATAACGGTGAGAATGGATTTTGACAGGTATTACGCGGCGGACAGTTTTGGCAAAGTGGAACAGATCAGAGAAATGGTTTTACAGGCGGTCAAAAAGGTAAGATCCAGGGGTAAATTTGACTGTGATCGGTTTGAAAAGGATTTTCTGTTGATGCTGTCAAAAGATCTGGATTAGGAGGAGGAAACATCACCCATGAGAATGTACGATATCATCATGAAAAAGAGAAACGGCGGGGAACTGTCCAAGGAAGAAATAGATTTCTTCATAGAGGGCTACACCAGGGGTGAGATTCCCGACTATCAGGTGTCAGCCCTGATGATGGCGGTCTATTTCCGGAAGATGACGGAGAATGAGACCCTGGCCCTGACCATGGCCATGGCGCACAGCGGGGATATGCTGGATCTCTCAGGGATAGGCGGCATCAAGGTGGATAAGCACAGCACCGGCGGCGTGGGGGACAAGACGTCCCTGGCGTTGACGCCCATGGCGGCGGCCTGCGGCATTCCCGTGGCGAAGATGAGCGGCAGGGGGCTGGGACATACCGGGGGCACCATCGACAAGCTGGAAAGCTTTCCCGGCTTTACCACGGCGCTGACCACGGAGCAGTTTATCGAAAATGTGAACCGTATCGGCATCGCCATCATGGGACAGACGGCGGACCTGGCGCCTGCGGACAAGAAGCTGTACGCCCTGCGGGATGTGACCGCCACGGTGGACAATATGTCCCTGATCGCCAGTTCCATCATGAGCAAGAAGCTGGCGGCGGGGGCGGATGCCATTGTGCTGGATGTGAAAACGGGAAGCGGTGCTTTCATGAAAGAGGAAGCGGACGCCAGGGTCCTGGCGGAGGAGATGGTCAGGCTCGGGAATCATGCGGGGCGCACTACCATCGCCGTGATCTCGGATATGGACCAGCCCCTTGGCTTTGCGGTGGGCAACGCACTGGAAGTGAAAGAGGCCATTGAGACCCTGAAGGGGAACGGGCCTGCGGATTTTGTGGAATTGTGCATGACCCTAGGGAGCCAGATGCTGGTGGCAGGCGGAAAGGCGGCGGATACTAAGGAGGCGCTTGGAAAGCTGCAGGCAGTCATAGAGGACGGCAGCGCGCTGAAGAAGCTGGCGGACTTCGTGGAAGCCCAGGGAGGGGATCCGAAAGCCGTCTACGACACCGGGCTTCTGCCCAAAGCGTCCATCGTCCATGAGGTCAAGTCCCCCGGGGAGGGCTATATCAGCCATATTGCCTGCGATGAGGTGGGCATCTGTTCCCTGATCCTTGGCGGCGGCAGGGAGACAAAGGAGAGTGTGATCGATCTGTCCGTGGGCATTGTGCTGCAAAAGAAGGTGGGGGATTTCGTGAAAAAGGGGGATACCCTGGCAGTGATCCACGCCAATCGGCAGGAGAAGCTGAAGGAGGCGGAAAAGCGTTATCTTGCCGCCTGCACCATCACGGCGGCTCCGCCGGAAAAGAGACCGTTTATCAAAGGAATTATTTCCGAACTCCCATAATATAATGGGAACATGAGAAATAATAAGAACAATAAAACCATACAGCCGAAAAAGGAAATGATCATAGACTCCCTGAAGCTTCCCAGGGATATCTGCATGGGCGCCATGCGGGTTACCATGACGGGAAACCGGGAGGCGTGGATTGAGAATTATCGAGGCATTCTGGAGTACACGGGACAGATGATCCTGCTGCAGGGTAAGACCTGCCAGGTCTGTTTCGAGGGAACGGGGCTCTCCATAGACTATTATACCAACGAGGATATGAAGATCAGCGGATGTATTTCCTGTGTCCACTATATGAATTAACGGGGGAATGCCATGATAGAGTTATTGAAGTATCTCCGGGGATATCTGCGGATACGCGTATGGGGATTTTCGCCGGAGCGTTTTATGAATCTGTGCAGCAACAAGGATATCCTTTTGTGGGACATTGTGCGGGACGGGGAAGTCTATTACATGAACATAACCCTGAAGGGATTTTACAAGCTTCGCCCGATCGTGAAAAAGACCGGAACAAGGGTAGCCATATTGCAGCGATATGGACTGCCTTTTTTTCTGCCCAGGCTTCTGAAAAGGAAAGTTTTCCTGGCGGGTCTGTTTTTGACGGTGGCTTTCTGGATCTGGTCCTCCACCCATATCTGGGACATTGTACTGGAGGGAAATTTCCAGATCACCCGGGATGTGTTCAACGATTTCCTGAAAGAAAACCAGGTATCCGAGGGAATGAAGAAAGACCTGCTGGATATTGAAACACTGGAAAAGGAGATCCGCAGGCAGTTTCCCCAGGTGACCTGGGCTTCCGCGAAGCTGGAGGGGACGAAGCTGAGGATATCCATCAAGGAGAATGACGCCCCGATCATTACCGATACCAGGGAGAGACCCGCAGGAGCCGACCTGGTGTCCCCTTATGAGGGAACCGTGGTATCCGTCATGGTGCGCAGGGGCGTTCCCGCCGTGGCTGCGGGGGATATCGTGGAAAAGGGGACGGTGCTGGTGGAGGGCAGGGTACCGGTCTATAACGACGACGGCACCGTCCGGGAATATATCTATGTGGATGCGGACGCGGATGTGGTTCTGGAGCACACCCGGACGTTTACGGATTCCCTGCCCCTGGATTACATAGAAAAGGAGTATACCGGCAGGGAGGAACAGCGGTACTATCTCCGGTTGGGGGAAAAGGAGTGGAGAATGCCGGAAGACAGGCCGTTCCTGGTCTATGACAGCGTGATCAGGGAGAGCCGGGCGCTGCTGTTCCAGAAGCTTTCGATCCCGGTTTTTATCGGCAGTTATACCCACAGGGAATATCAGAATGTGGAGTATGAATATACGCTGGAGGAAGCGAAAACGCTGTTGAATGAAAAAATTTCCGAATATCTTGAAAGTTTAGAGGAAAAAGGGGTACAAATTATTGAAAAAGATGTTAGAATAGATATAAATGGAGATTCGTGGGTTGTGGACGGTGAATTCCTGGTGCAGGAACCGGCGGGGGTCAGCGTGGCCATCGACAGGACGGAGGATGCGGCCCCGGAAACGGAATCAGCGGAACCGGAGGAATGAGCAGCCGGGAAGCGGACAACGGCAGCGGGAGGAATGAACAGCCGGGAAGCGGACAGCGGCAGCGGGAGGAATGAGCAGCCGGGAAGCGGAGCAGGCGAGCGTGAGGAATGAGCAGCCGGGGGAATGAGGAACTGACAGGGGCGCCTGTGGAAACAGAACAGCCCGAAGGCGGCTGAAAGAAAGCAGCCGGAATTCAGGAACAGAAACGAAAGATTTGGGTATGGGGATCAATGGATAACAGTTCATTTACAATGCAGCTGGAGATGTCCTCTGGGCAGATGCAGAATATATTTGGCATGCAGGACGCATATGTGAAAAAGATAGAGAGGGATTTTGACGTGGAAGTGGTAAACCGGAACGGCAGCGTGGCGGTCACGGGGCAGGAACCCATGGTGAAAAGGGCCGTGTCGGTGCTGGAACAGCTTTCCATCCTCTCGGACAGGGGAAATGAGATTGAGGAGCAGAATGTGGATTACGCCATCACAATGGGTATGGATGAGCAGGAAAAGGTCATTACGGAAATAGATGAGGACTGTATCTGTCACACCGTAAACGGCAAACCCATCAAGCCCAAGACCCTGGGGCAGAAAGCCTATGTGGACGCCATGCGGAAGAATATGATCGTGTTCGGCCTGGGACCTGCGGGAACGGGCAAGACTTATCTTGCCATGGCCATGGCGGTGACGGCATTCAAGAACGAGGAAGTGGGCAGGATTATCCTTACCCGGCCTGCCATAGAGGCGGGGGAGAAGCTGGGTTTTCTGCCCGGCGACCTGCAGAGCAAGGTGGATCCTTATCTGCGGCCCCTGTATGATGCGCTGTACCAGATCATGGGGGCGGATAATTTTGCGAAAAACATGGAAAAGGGGCTGATCGAGGTGGCGCCCCTGGCATACATGCGGGGACGCACCCTGGACAATGCCTTTATCATCCTGGACGAGGCACAGAATACCACACCGGCGCAGATGAAGATGTTCCTCACCAGGATCGGGTTTGGTTCCAAGGTCATTGTCACCGGAGATTCTACCCAGAAAGACCTCTCCCCGGGCACAAATTCAGGCCTGGACGTGGCCGCCAGGGTACTGGCGAAGATCGACGACATCGCTTTCTGCAGACTGACGAACAAGGACGTGGTACGCCATCCCCTGGTGCAGAAGATCGTGAAAGCATATGACGATTATGAAATGAGAGAAAAACACAGAAACAGAGAAAAGTATGGAAAGAAAAAAATGGAATAGAACGGTATTGTTAATATTGACGGAATTGGGAATCATGGCGCTGGGCGGCGGCGGTGTCCTGCTGATCGGGCTGATCCGCGGGACGGAACCGGACAGGCTTCTTTCCGATCTGGTCATGACGGTGGCGGGGCTTGCGGTCATTGGATTCCAGATGCGTCATGAATATGTCAAGGGAACACTGGATTATAATAACGGGAAGTATCCTTTCCGGTTCTGGCTGTGCGTCTGTATCGGACTGGCAATCGCCTTTGCCTGTGTCTTTCTTCCGGCGTCAGGATGGCCCTTTCTGATCGTCTTTGTGACGCTGGCGTTGTTCAGCAATATGAGCACGGGGATCCTGGCGTCCTGTGTGCTGCTGATGATCCCTGTGATACTCAGCGGCGCTTCCATGAATTATTATGTCCTGTATCTGGTCAGCGGCTGCTTTGCCGCCTCGCTTTTTCAGCACCTGGAGATTGATTTCACCATTGGGACGCCCCTTACGCTGTCCATTCTCTGCCTGCTGGTGTGCGAGACCGCCAATGTGGTGTTGCTTGCCAATGCCCGCCCGGATCCGGAAATGTTTCTGGTTCCGGCGGCCAATATCATCATCAACGCCATCTTATTGGTGGGCGGGCTGAAATTGTTTTCCTCCATGGTGGTCTATCGGTACCGGGTGAATTATCTGGAGATCAACGACATGGAAAATCCCGCGTTGGTGAAATTTAAGGAAGAGTCCAGGGACGATTATTTTATCAGCATCCACGCCGCCCACTTTTGCAGCCGGATCTGCCAGGAGATAGGCATGGACGAGAATATGCTGAAATGCGCGGCCTATTACCACCGGTTCGGGGATGCACTGCCCAGGCTGATGGTCAGGAAACATTTCCCGCCCAGACTGCGGGAGATCCTGATGGAATATAAAAAGAACGAGCCGCCGAAGAATAAGGAGACGGCGATCCTGGCCTGTTCGGATATGGTGGTGTCCTCCATCACCCGGATGCTCCGTGAAAATGGGGACGAGCCCATAGATTACAAGGCTTTTGTTGACAATATGTTCAGGGAACTGGTGAACAGCGGCTATTTCTGGCAGTGCGATCTTTCCATGCGGGAATATAAGATCATGCATCAGATCTTCAGGGAGGAGAAGATGTATTATGACTTTTTACGTTGAGAACGAGACCCGGACAGAGTTACCTTTTGACGTGGAAACGGTGGGCAGGCTTGTATGCGAGGCGGCCCTTGGGTCGGAGGGCTGCCCTTACGAGGCGCAGGTAGAACTGGTGCTGACGGATAACGCGGGGATCAGGGAACTGAACAGGGAGTACCGCGGAATCGACAGGGAGACGGATGTGCTTTCTTTTCCCAATCTGGATTTTGAAAAGGCGGGTGCGTTTGAGATCCCCAAGGAGGCGGAAGCGGACTGTTTCGACCCCGATACGGGAGAACTGATGCTGGGCGATATCATGATTTCCGTGGATAAGGTGCGGGAGCAGGCGGAAAGCTATGGGCACAGCCTGAAAAGGGAATTTGCTTTCCTGGTGGCGCACAGTATGCTGCATCTGTGCGGCTATGACCACATGGAGCCTGAGGAGGCCAAGATCATGGAGCGGAAGCAGGAGGCGCTGCTGGCTGGTCTGGGGATTACCAGGGACTGATTTTGAGGGACATTGGATGAATTCAAATGAGATAAAGAGACGAAAGATACAGGGGGCAGCCAATATCATTTTCCTGATCACAATCGTGGCAGTGGGCAGGATGACAGGGGATAACGGCGTCACATATATTGCGGTGACAGCATTTACGTTTGCCGTCCTGTGGGCGGTCTGCTGCGGCCATACGGCGGATACCCTTGGGAAGCTTCTCAGGGTGCGCAATGCCAAGGGGCAGTATAAAAGCGAGGCAAAGATGCGGCGCAATATCATGATGTTTCAGCTGGCGGCG
This sequence comes from Blautia sp., assembly GCA_023667395.1. GTDB lineage: Bacteria > Bacillota > Clostridia > Lachnospirales > Lachnospiraceae > Acetatifactor. Next base: position 749,510 of record JAMPAC010000001.1, read on the forward strand.
GGGCTGGCAGGCACGCTGGTCTTGTTTTTCGGGGCGGGAGTAATCACCGGTAAGATATTTCATGTGCAGTACAGCGTATACCTGATGATGCTGTTGTCGCCCGCGCTGCTTCTGCGGGGTGTGTCTGCGGTGTTGATGGGATATTGTCAGGGGAAGGGTTCTGAGATGCCGACCGCGGTGGCATGCGTTCTCCGTCAGGTGTTCCTTCTGATCTTCAGCCTGTTCTTCTGCCGCTCCCTTGGGGACTATGGCGCAAAGGTCAGCAGGCTGCTGGTACAGGCTGATTTTGCGTCCATGCATACTGCTGCGGGATTTTGTATCGCAGTGGATGTGAGTGAAGTGATCGTGATCCTGTTTTTGGTGGCGGCCTGGAAGATTGGCGGGTCTTCCGGAAGGAAGGAGCAGTCGGAGGGGATGCGTTTCACGGATTCCTTTATGGGGGCGGTGCAGGATTTTACCGCTGGCAGGGCGCCATTCCTTGGGATCCAGCTGCTGCTTCTTCTTCCGGTCATTTCAGGTTTTCTGTTTTTTGAGAAAAGTGTGGCGGACTGGGAAGCGGGAATGCGGGACTACGGCGCTTACTGCGGGAAGTATCTCGTAGTCAGCGTGTTGATGATCCTGCTTACTGCGGGAACCTTTCTCCAGATATGCAGCAAGACAGTGATAACCCTGCGGAAAAAGGAGTCCCGGTTTGCAAGGGTGATATTCCAGAGCGGCGTCCATATCGCGGTGATCCATTCCCTGTTCCTCGCCGCCATCCTGGCGGTGCTTTCGACGCAGGCGGCGAATCTGATGGATCCGGCGAACAGCGCGCTGGCGGGGAAACTGTTCCGGGGAGGAGCCCTGATGATCCCTTTTGCGGCGCTGGCGTTTTACTTTGCCAGGTTTCTGATACTGACGGGCAAGAATCTGCTGGTCCTGGGAGCGCTGGCGATCTCCGATATCATATATATTTTGAGCATGACCCTGTTTCTGAATGTCTGGAAAGCGGGCATACTGGCGCTGGTCTACGCGGGCATCATGGGCAGCGCGGTCTGCTGTATCCTGTTGGGAGTCATTACCTATAAGCAGCTGCGGGTGGGCGATCTGTGGCTGCAGATATTTGTCGTTCCCGGGGGAGCGGCCTGCATTACCGGACTTCTATGTATGCTACTGTCCAAGCTGATCTTTCCCCATCTGGGCGACGTTGTGACATTGATCGTCTGCATTGCCCTTTCTGCAGTCGTATATTGGCTGCTCTTACTGCTGGCGAGGAATTTCAGCGAGCAGGAACTGGAAAATATCCCCGGCGGGAAGTGGATCATATCCTTTGGGCAGATGCTTCATCTTTTATAAGGGAATTGTATAAAAAAACGGAAAAAAGCTGATACTGATTGCAAAGCCTGACACGGCGGGATGAGAGGAAATATGAAATTTGTAAAAAGTATCAGCTTGTATTTTATATATCCCATGGCAATGCTCTGTATCGGATTTTATGGCGGCGTGGTATCCAGCCATTTTTTTTATCCGGGGGAACAGATCCACGAAAACGGGGAAGTATATGAGGCCGCGCCGCAGGACGGCATGATGGGGGAACCTTTGGAAGCGCCGGACGATCTGGATTACAGGGCGGAGGATGAAGCGCAGGAGGGGCTTATTTATCCTGACGAGGAACTGCTGCTGGAGGCAGCGGCGGTTTCCGAGACGCTTTCCGCGGACACGGAGTATGTGCTGGAGGAGACCAATATACTGGATCAGTCCGTGGTGCGGACCACATGGAGGCTGCCCCGCCAGTATATGGGCATGAACCGGGACCAGTTCCTGGAGACCATGGAACTGTATGCGGCACATCCGCCGCTGTCTGAGAAAGAGCGGGGGTTTGTGGGATTGGAGGTGCTTTCCTTTTCCAGGGAGAGGGTGGTGGTGCGGATGGACTATCGGTATGTGCAGCCCAGCGCCAGCTTTTATCTGGCGGTTTATGACAATGAGGTGGTGGTCTACCTGGAGGACAAGCGGACGATTTACATCAATACGGAGATTCCGTTGGACTCGCTTCCGGAGAGGGTACAGCAGGAGATCATAGAGATGATGTGGATGCCGGACGAGGAGAGTCTGTATCGGTTTTTGGAGAGTTATTCCAGCTAAAAAGGCGAAAAGGGGTGGTCAGAGGGACGTCGCCGGGGCGGCAGGGTCATTTTCAGCAGCGGCTCGATGGGGGGTGGAGGGTCAGAGGGACGTCGCCGGGGCGGCAGGGTCATTTTCAGCAGCGGCTCGATGGGGGGTGGAGGGTCAGAGGGACGTCGCCGGGGCGGCAGGGTCATTTTCAGCAGCGGCTCGATGGGCGTTGCGAGGAGCCTCAGGCACGGCAATGGGAGCGTGTGGGCTCCCATCGCCGGAGTCTCCTCTCCACATCTCACTCACGCTGCTGAAAATGACCCTGTCGCCCCGGCGACTGTATCTGGCGGGTTGTAGTAGGGAAGGGCGGAAAGGCAGAAGAGCGGAAAGGCAGAAGAGCGGAAAGGCGATAGTTTTAGGAGGATGGAGTGTGAGGATATGGGATGGAAGAAAGATTTACATATTGGTTTGTGTTGTTGGAAGCGATAGTCTCGGAATGGAAGCGCCCGAAAGGAATTTCAGCTGCGTTTATTGCGGATGAAATTTCTTTCAGAGTCAAGGGCGCTGAAATGGAGAGACCGGAACAAATTGCCGCAAGCGGCAATTGAATAGGAGGATGTGTTGATGAGAAAGACGGTGGGCGTGATAGGCGGCGGCGCGGCGGGGATGATGGCGGCGATCACGGCGGCCAGGCAGGGGGCGCTGGTGACTGTGCTGGAGGGGAATGACCGCGTGGGGAAGAAGATTTTGTCCACGGGGAACGGGAAATGTAATCTGGGGAACAGGAAGCTGGACTTGGAGGAATATTATACGGAACAGCCTGAGCGGTTGGAAGAATGTCTGGAGCGGTTTGGAACAGAGGATACGATCGCCTTTTTTCAGGGGATCGGGCTGCTTTTGAAGGAGAAGAATGGGGGGCTTTATCCTGCCTGTGAGCAGGCTTCGGCGGTGTTGGATGTGCTTCGGTATGAATTGGCGGCATTGGACGTGCAGGTGATCACCGGGTGTAAGGTGAGGCGGATTCTGTCCGGGCGGAGGAATGAGCAGGATGGGATGAAGGACGGGCAGGTGTCATCGGGACGGGAAGGAAGCCAGTTTGGGCAGGAAAGCGGACAGGTTTCATCGGGACAGAAAGACGGCCAGATCCGGCTGGGGGACGGCCAGATTATAGTGGAGAGTGAGAAGCAGACGTTCCGTTTTGACAGCGTGGTGATTTCCTGCGGGGGAAAGGCGGCGCCTAAGACGGGTTCTGACGGAAGCGGGTTCCAGCTGGCGGAGCAGATAGGTCATAAGCTGATTCCCACGGTTCCGGCGCTGGTGCAGCTGCGGTGCAGCGAACCATATATGAAAGCGGTGTCAGGGGTGCGCGCGGATGCCGAGGTCAGGGTCTGGGACGGCGGGAAATGCATTGCCTGTGAGAGAGGGGAACTGCAGCTTACGGATTACGGGATTTCGGGGATCCCGGTCTTTCAGCTGAGCAGGCAGGTGAATTACCTATTGCGGAAGCGGAAAGAAGTGGAGGTAACGGTGGATTTCCTGCCGGATTATGGGCGGGAAGAGTATGAGATTCTGCAGGTGAGCAGGAAGCTGCTGCAAAATGACAGGATGGTGGAAGAATTTTTCACGGGACTGCTCCATAAAAAGCTGATGCAGCAGTTTGTGAAGCTGGCGGGACTGAAGCCGGGTGAGCCTGCGGGGACGGCGGACGAGGACGCCATGAGAAAGGTTTATGGGCTGTGCCGGGAGTGGCGGCTCCATGTGACAGGGCATAATTCCTATGACAACGCGCAGGTCTGCGCCGGTGGCGTGCCCCTGGATCAGGTGACGGAAAACCTGGAGTCCTGTAAAGCGCCAGGGGTCTATTTTGCCGGAGAGATACTGGATGTGGATGGAAAATGCGGGGGCTATAACCTGCAGTGGGCGTGGTGCAGCGGTTACCTGGCGGGGAAAGCGGCGGCTGACGTTTCAGGGCGGAAGATGATGGGACAGGGCGTCCGTTGAAAAGGATATAGCGCAACGCGACAAAGCAGCGCATGGAAATACACGGTGGAACACTTTTCCGAAAAAGGAAGTATTGTATGTGATTGCCTGCCGGGCATAGCATTATGGTTGGCGGAAAAGGCGCAAAGAAGCAGGGCGGAAGAATGTGACAGGGATTTGCATGTAGTATGCGGTAAGCGCGCGAAAGCACAACAGCGGAACAGTGAAAACATGACAAGGCGCTTTCGAAAGAATGGAGACAGGAATGTTACGAATCAATCAGGTAAAGATAAAAACGGATCATACGGAACAGGATTTATGTAAGAAAGTGGCGGACATGCTCCGCATTCCCGTGGGAGAGATACGATCGCTCACCATCGTGCGCCAGTCCATCGACGCCAGGAAAAAGCCGGAAATTTTTTACAGCTATACGGTGGATGTGGAAGTGGCGGGGGAAGAAAAGCTTCTGCGGAAAATGAAAGGCAGGCTGCAGATTTCCAGGGCAGAGGATGTGAAATACCGTTTCCCTGAGTCCGGAACGAAAGAATTAAAGCATCCGCCCGTGATCGTGGGAATGGGTCCGGCGGGGCTGTTCTGCGGTTATTATCTGGCTTTGCACGGCTATCGCCCGATCCTTTTGGAGCGGGGGAAATGCGTGGAGGAAAGGCAGAAGGACGTGACGGCATTCTGGGAGACGGGGGTGCTGGATCCCGCTTCCAACGTACAGTTCGGGGAGGGCGGCGCGGGAACCTTTTCCGACGGCAAGCTGAATACGCTGGTAAAGGATAAGGACGGGCGGAACAGGGAAGTATTGGAGACCTTTGTCAGGTTTGGGGCAAAGGAGAGCATCCGTTATGAGGCGAAGCCCCACATTGGCACGGACGCGCTCTGTCATGTGGTCAGGAATATGAGGCAGGAGATCCTGGCGCTGGGCGGCCAGGTCAGATTCGGGAGTCAGGTGACTGAGGTACATATCAGGGACGGACGGATTGTCGGCGTGGTAATAAATGGGGCGGAGACCCTGCCCTGTGAGCAGCTGGTGCTGGCCATCGGACATAGCGCCAGGGATACGTTTCAGATGCTTTATGAAAAACAGATACCCATGGAAGCGAAAGCCTTTGCAGTGGGGCTCAGGGTGGAACATCCCCAGTCCATGATCGATGAGAGCCAGTATGGCAGGGTGGGGACAGGAGAAACGGCACACGTCCGGGCAGATGGGGCGACATCCGGAGAGATGGAGACAGGAGAAACGATGCTCGTCCGGGCAGGTGAGGCGGCATCCAGCGGAGTGGGAACAGGAGAAACGACGTTCGTCCGGGCAGGCGAGGCGGCATCCGATGGAGCGGGAACAGGAGAAACGGCACACGTCCGGGCAGGCGAGACGATATCCGACAGGGTGGGAGCAGGCGAAACAATATCCGGTAGGGCAATGGTGGAACCGGATAGTTTGGGAGCGGCGCCCTACAAGGTGGCGGCAAAGGCTTCCAACGGCAGGGGTGTTTATTCTTTCTGCATGTGCCCCGGAGGGTATGTGGTCAACGCTTCCTCGGAGCCGGGCAGGACGGCGGTTAACGGCATGAGTTACAGCGGGCGCGACGGCAGCAATGCCAACAGCGCGATCATTGTGTCTGTGACCCCGGAGGACTTTGGCAGCGCCCATCCCCTGGCCGGGGTGGAATTCCAGAGGCTTCTGGAAAAGCGGGCGTATGACCTGGGCGGTGGGAAGATTCCCGTCCAGCGTTACGGGGCTTTCAGGAAAGCGGCGCTATCCGACGAAAAAGACTGTGCGGTGGCCAACGCCGGAGAGGGAAATGCCGACGCAGTTTTTTACAGGGCGGAAAATGCGGAGGAGAAAACGGTCGGGACGGAAAACGCGGAAGAGGAGATTGTGGAGACGGCAGCGTCCAAAGGAGCGGATCCCATGCCCGACAGCCCCCTGCAGCCCCAGTGCAGGGGCGCGTTTTGCTGGGCGGATGTGAGCAGGATACTGCCCGGGGAGTGCAACAGGGCGTTTGTGGAGGGCATGGAAACCTTTGGCAGGCAGATCAGGGGATTTGACAGGGAGGACGCCATCCTGTCGGGAGTGGAGAGCCGGACTTCCTCCCCGGTGCGGATTCCCAGGGATGAGACATTGCAGTCGGAGATCAGGGGACTCTATCCCTGCGGTGAGGGCGCAGGATACGCAGGAGGTATCACCTCCGCCGCCATGGACGGTCTGAGGGTGGCGGAGAGGATTGCGGCGGAGTTTGGGAAAATATCCTGCACAGCATGAGGTTGATCTAATAAGTAATGCAGTGGCGTATCATTTTGTATCATCTGCCAAGAACTGTATGCGTTTAACGCCGCTTTAAAGAGAACACTGACGGATGTGGGGACGGAGTCTGTATTTGAGGCTTTTCAAAATGATATGGATGTGCAAGGTAGGCTGGCGTATGACGGCAATATCCATATCATGAATAAATACTTTACACCTTGGATGTGGATTGCTATAATGGGATTATCAGGTACAAAATTGCACATATGGAAAGCAGGTGGTTATATGACGGAAGGCGAAATGCTGAAATTATCTGTGGAAGAGTATTCAAGGCTGCAAGGTTATATGCTTTTGGTAGAGAAAGAGTCTGAGGCTTATAAGGCTATGAAAGTTCGTTATACCGAATTGAAAGTCATCCTGACAGCTTCGGGTGTGAATCTTACAGAACTTGACCGGATTAAAGAGTAACTAAACGGGCTGGAGGCCATGTGTGGCTGTCCGGCCTGTATTTATGTGAAAAAAATAATTTTGTGTTGACACACAATCAATCAAGTAGTACACTATCAATTGATAGAACAAATGAAACGGAGGCGGTATCATCAAACTCAGTGTACGATCGAAAAGGCAGGAAGTAATTGATTTCCTGGATCAACTACAGACAATCCTTAGGAAAAAGGATTTTGACATAGACACGGATATTACCCTGATCCGGGCTAAAAAGAAAAAGGAAGATGAACAATACTCAACGCCATACACGTTATTAAATCTGGATTATGATATATCAGACGTTGTTGACAGACTGAGAGAATTAACGGTCGGGGAGTATTCGGAAACGCTTGTGGACAGAGATGATCTCGATCCGCCGCTATTGTATGTTTTTGGAAAAGATATCAATCATAAGCAGGTGTATGTGAAATTAAAGATAAAGGGAAACCAGTCAAGGCATGTATTATGCGTATCGTTTCATTATGCAAAGGAAAAAATGACATTTCCTTATGCATAAAAGGGACAGGAGTGGGAGGTAAGACTATGGAAGCCAGTACACTGATCAGAAAAGTTCATATGGAATGTCCGTTGTGCGATAAGATCCATGAGGTCGAGGAAAGAAAGCGCTTCACCACCGTAGCAATTAAGGGTGAAGAAGTAAGTTACGAAGAACGGTATTATTATTGCGCGAACGCTGATGAGGATGAAAATGAATTTGAGAGCGGTTCCATGACAAATGAGAATCTTCTGAATGCGCGTAACGCCTATCGGGTGAAACACGGATTATTGACATCCGGCGAGATCATAGCCATAAGGGAAAGCTATGGCCTGTCGCAGGTCGATCTGGCAAGGTTGCTTGGATGGGGGGAGGCTACTATTTCACGGTATGAGAGTAAGGCTATCCAGGATGAGGCTTATGATACGATGCTTCGTCTGATCAGGGATAATCCGCTTCAGGCGCTGGAATTCCTCAGCAAAAACGCCGCGAAATTCTCCGGATCAAAAAGAATGGATATCCGGTCAAATATTGTCAGGAGACTGGACTGCTATGGAAAAGAGTTTCTGACAAGGCAGGCGCTTAAGAGCGAGTACGTTCATTTTGAGGCGCCGTCCGATTCCAATGGTTTTGCCGCTTTGGACATAGATAAGATTGAGGCGGCGATTTCCTATATTGCGGAGCAGGTATCCAACCTGTTTAAGGTAAAGCTTATGAAGATGCTCTGGTATGTGGATGTCCTGTCATTTATCAGAAGCGGCCATGCAATGACGGGGATGGTTTACAGGCATGAAGCCATGGGAGCATTGCCTGTCGGCCATTATAGCCTGATGAATCTGGAAAATCTGAATATACAGGAAGAAGTAAGCCGTAATTATGATTCCATGCTTCATGTATATCCGTGCGGGGATATGGATTATTCCATACTCAGTGATGATGAAAAAGCGGTTCTGGATCAGGTGATCGTAAAATTCAGGGATTACAAGGCAAAAGAGATTGTTGATTATATGCACCGGGAGAAAGCGTATCAGGATACGATGGCAGGGGATATCATTCCCTTTAGCCTGGCAAAAGAAATCAGGGCATTTTAACGCTCCCGCATATAGGCGCCTGCAGAAATGCGGGCGCTTTTGATTTACATTGACGGGGCAGGTAAAAGCGAGTAAAATAGTTCTGGTATATGAGGAAAGGACACAGCGTACAGATGAGCGACTTAAGAGAATCGATCAGGGACAAGAAGCGGATCGTGGTAAAGATAGGATCTTCCTCCCTGACCCATAAGGAGACGGGGGATATCGACTATATCCGCATGGAGAAGCTGGTGCGGGAACTCAGCGACATCAGGAATCAGGGCAAGGATGTGGTGCTGGTCTCCTCCGGCGCCATCGCGGCGGGGAAGAACGCTATGCACCTGAAAGAGATCAGGGCGGAGAGCCAGGCGGAGGCCATGGCGGTAAAGCAGGCCTGCTCGGCGGTGGGCCAGGCCAGGCTGATGATGACTTATCAGAGATTATTTGCGGAGTATAACCAGATCGCAGGACAGATCCTGATGACGAAAAATACCATTGTGGATAACCTGAACCGTTACAACGCCCACAATACTTTCTCCGAACTGCTGAAGCTGGGCGTGATCCCCATTGTGAATGAAAATGACACCATTGCCACTTATGAGATCGAGATCGGGGACAATGATACCCTGTCCGCCATTGTGGCGGCGCTGGTGGGCGCAGATCTGCTGATCCTGCTTTCCGATATTGACGGTCTGTACACGGACGACCCCAGAAAGAATCCGGAGGCGGAATTTATCGAGCAGGTGGATGTACTGACGGACGAGTACCTGGGCATGGGCAAGGGAAGCACCGGGAGCAGCGTGGGAACCGGGGGAATGAATACCAAGCTGATCGCAGCGAAGATCGCCACCAGATCCGGCGCGGATATGATCATTGCCAATAGCCAGGATATTGGCGTATTGCACAGGATATTGGCAGGAGGGCGTGAGGGGACGCTGTTTGTGGCGCATGAGGATGAGAATTTCGATTTGCCGGATTTTGTGAACGGGCTTCATGATAAGTAAGATGATTTTGCCCGTTCTTTATCGAAAAGAATGTTTCATTCCCCACTGTTTGCTGCGGGGAGTTTCGTTCGGCGGTGGAGAGTAACAGTTCTGGCCGCCCTTTCCGCGAAGTCAAAATTGCGTCCTAGGGTAATTGTAATCGCCCGGCAATTTTGCGAGGCTTACGTCGGAATGAATTGGCGGATAGAAAATGGCAGGAATGACTGAAAGGCCATGTTGAGGAAAGGGTAATAGCTTGGGAAAGGATGCAGATATAAATACAGGGACAAAATCCCGGATCCGCAGCCGGATATTAAAACGCAGGAATGCCCTCACGGAGGAGGAGCGTAAGCGTGCAGCCTGTGTGCTGACGGAGCGGATCATGGAGCATCCGCAGTACTGTCTGTCGGACACGATCCTCTGCTATGCGGATTATGGCAGTGAGATCAGTACCGGAGGGGTGATACGGGAAGCTTTGGCTGCAGGGAAAAAGGTTTTTCTGCCCAGGGTGGAAGGCGAGGATATGGCCTTTTACCGCATCCATGATCTGGCGGAATTGGCGCAGGGATATAAGGGTATCCCGGAGCCCCGGGGAGACACGGAAAGGTACTGCGGCGGTGGGCAGGCGGAAAGGACATTGCTGTTGATGCCGGGAGTGGCGTTTGATAAAAACAGGAACCGCCTCGGTTATGGGAAAGGCTTTTATGACCGGTTTCTGGCGGCGTATCCGGAGTTGCAGCCGCGTTCCATTGCGGTGGGCTACCAATGCCAGCTGGAGGAGGAACTGCCTGCGGAGGAGACGGATATCAGGCCCTGCCAGGTGATCTGTGTGTGAAGAGGAGAGGGAATATGACAAACTTACAGGAAATGGGTCAGCGTGCGGCTGCCACAAAGGCACAGCTGAACAGGCTGACCACGGAGGAAAAGAATCAGGCGCTGTGTGCAGCGGCGGATGCGTTGTGCAGCCATTGTGGGGAAATCCTGGCGGCAAACCGGGAGGATATGGAAGCGGCTAAAAAGAACGGCATGAGAGATGGGATGCAGGACCGCCTGAAGCTGACGGAGGACAGGATCGACGCCATGGCGGAGGGACTGCGCCAGGTGGCGGAACTGCCCGACTGCATCGGCGAGGTGATGGAGGAGTTTGACCGCCCCAATGGCATGCATTTGAAGAAGGTGCGCGTGCCCATGGGGGTCATCGGCATTATTTACGAGGCAAGGCCCAATGTGACAGCGGATGCGTTCGGGCTGTGCTTTAAGACGGGGAACGCCGTGATCTTAAAGGGAGGAAGCGATGCCCTGCAATCTAACCTTGCCATTGTGAAAGTGATCAGGGCGGCGCTGGAGCAGGGCGGGATTCCCGCAGATGTGCTGCAGCTGATCGGGGATACGGATCGCAGCGTGACGGTGGAATTCATGAAGCTGAAGCAGTATGTTGACCTGCTGATTCCCAGGGGGAGCGCGGGGCTGATCCGCAGCGTGGTGGAAAACAGCACCATACCGGTGATCGAGACCGGTACGGGAAACTGCCATGTCTATGTGGACAAGGCCGCAGACCTGGATATGGCGGCGCGGATCATTTACAACGCAAAGACACAGCGGATCAGCGTATGTAATGCCTGCGAGTCCCTGGTGGTGCATAAAGATGTGCGGGAGGCTTTCCTGCCGAAGCTGGCGGAGATCCTTGCGCCCAAGAATGTGGAACTGCGGGGGGACGAGCGTATCAGGGAGTTCCTGCCGGACTGCGCCGCCGCCACAGAGGAGGATTATGGGACGGAATACCTGGATTACATTTTGTCCCTGAAAACGGTGGACAGCCTGGAGGAGGCCATCGGGCACATCAACCGTTATGGCACCAGGCATTCCGAGTGCATTGTGACGGAGGATCAGGAAGCGGCGGAGCAATTTTTAAATGAGATCGACGCGGCCTGTGTCTACTGGAATGTTTCCACCAGATTTACGGACGGCTATGAATTCGGCTTTGGGGCGGAGATCGGCATCAGCACGCAGAAGCTTCATGCCAGGGGTCCCATGGGGCTTAAGGAACTGACCTCTTATAAGTATACGATCCGGGGGAACGGACAGGTCAGAGGGTAGGAACTTTATACCATACAGGAGAAGATCGGATAATATGACATTATACGAAGCGAAAAAGGGAGAAAGATACTGCATTTCAGGGCTGTACGTGGAACCCCAGATCACCAGGAGGTTACAGGCGCTGGGACTGAACGATGGCACCGTGCTCAATGTATTGAACCGGAAGAAAAAAGGCGCTCTGATCGTCCAGGTCAGGGGTACAAGGCTTGCCCTGGGCAAGCATATTTCCTCCAATATAGAGATCAGGGAAGTACAGGGCGAAAAGAATCGCTGACGTGAGTTTTTAAATTGCGTGGATTTTGTGAAGAGAAAAGAGAAACAGGATGAACAAAGAGAGTAACCGCAAGCATATCAATGTGGCCTGCGTGGGAAATCCAAACTGCGGGAAGACCACTTTATTTAATGCGCTTACCGGTTCCAAATTAAAGGTGGCAAACTGGCCGGGGGTCACGGTGGAGCGTTTTGAGGGGGAGACGTCCTATGAGGACACGGATATTACGCTGATCGACACGCCGGGCATTTATTCCCTGACTTGTTACACCATCGAGGAAAAGGTGACCAGACAGTGCGCCATGGATGATGGGATCGACGTGATCATCAATGTGGTGGACGCCTCCTCGTTGGAGAGGAACCTGTACCTCACATTGCAGCTGCTGGAACTGGGCAAGCCCATCGTCCTGGCGCTGAACATGATGGATATTGTGAAAGAGCGGGGCATGGAGATCGATATGCACCGTCTGCCGGAGATGCTGGGAAATATCCCCGTGGTGCCTGTCTCGGCGGCAAAGCGGACGGGGCTGGATATCCTGCTCCATGCGGTGATCCATCACTATGAGGAGGGCGGGGAGGAATACATTTTAAATTATCCCGATTTCATAGAAGATAAGATCGCCAGGCTGGAGGTCATGATGCAGGCTCATTATCCCACCCATTCCTCCGTGCGCTGGCACGCCATCAAGCTGCTGGAGGATGACGAGGCGGTAAAGCGGGAGCATCCCATTCCGGTGGTCAACGTGGTGGACAGAAGCTATGAGAAAGAGATCATACAGTGCAAATATGCCTACATAGAAGAAGTAGTGGCGGAAACCTTGTTCCACAGGGAGCAGAAAGCCGCAAGGACGGACAGGATCGACCGGGTGCTGACCCATCCCGTTTTCGGAATCCCCTTATTCCTGTTGATCATGTGTCTGGTGTTCTTCCTGACGTTCACGGTGGGAGACGCGCTGAAAGGCGTGTTTGAGACAGGGCTTGGCTATTTGTCCGAGGCCGTGGCTGCGGGGCTGGAAAGCCTTGGGGTGGCTTCCTGGCTGCAGTCGCTGATGGTGGATGGCATCATTGCCGGGGTGGGAGGGATCCTTACTTTTATCCCCAATATCTTTATCCTGTTCCTGGCGCTGGCGGTTCTGGAGGACAGCGGTTACATGGCCAGGGTGGCCTATGTGATGGACTCCGTGATGGGAAAGGTGGGGCTTTCCGGGAAAGCGTTCCTGCCCATGATCCTGGGCTTCGGCTGTACCGTACCTGCCATTATGGCTACCCGGGCGCTGGAGACGGAGCGGGACAGGCGCAAGACCATGCTGGTGACGCCTTTTATGTCCTGCTCGGCCAGGCTGCCCATCTATGTATTGCTTTCGGAGATGTTTTTCCCGGAAGCGGCGGCTCCGGTGGCTTTTTCCATGTATGTGATCGGCATGGTGACGGCGATCGTGGCGGCAAAGGTCATCAATCAGCTGGAAAAGGGAAAGATCAACGATTCCCTGCTGATCGAACTGCCGGAATATAAGAGGCCCAACGGGAGAACCATCCGTATTTATGTGTGGACCAAGCTGAAAGATTATCTGTCCAAGGCGGGAACCACCATATTCGTGGCATCCATCGTGATCTGGTTCGTGCTGAATTTCGGCATGTCTGGCATGGTGGAGGATCCGGCGGACAGCTTCGGCGCGGCGGTGGGGCAGTTCCTGGTGCCTGTACTGGCGCCTGCGGGGCTGGGGATGTGGCAGATCGGCGTGGCGCTGCTGTCCGGCATCTCCGCCAAGGAGGTGGTGGTGTCCAGTTTCACGGTGCTGTTCGGGGTGTCCAATGTGAATTCCGAGGCGGGCATGGCGTCTATCGTCGCCAATATCCAGGGCGTGAATCCCGGTTTTGGGGCGCTGAACGCGTACTGCCTGATGCTGTTCTGCCTGTTGTATGTGCCCTGTGCCGCCACCGTGGCCACGGTGAAAAAGGAGAGCGGCTCCTGGGGCTTTACGGGGAAGATGATCGCCTTTCAGATGCTGCTGGCGTGGGCGGTGTCGGTGCTGGTGTTCCAGGTGGGAAGCCTGGTGTTGTAGTGGAGGGATAGTCAATGTGGATTGTGTTTGCCCTGTTATCAGCTGTTTTTGCAGCGCTCACTTCTATACTGGCGAAAATCGGTATAGACGGCGTTAATTCTAATCTTGCGACGGCGATCAGAACTGTTGTCGTTGTTTTTATGGCATGGGGGATGGTGTTCCTCACACATGCCCAGGATGGGCTTTCCGGCATAAGCCATAAGAACTGGCTGTTTTTAATCCTGTCAGGTTTTGCAACAGGCGCCTCCTGGCTTTGCTATTATAAAGCTTTGCAAATGGGGGAGGCATCTAAAGTTGTGCCCATAGACAAACTGAGCGTAGTTATTACATTGATTTTGGCATTTGTGTTCCTGCATGAGGAGTTTACAGCCAAATCCTTAATCGGCTGTATTCTAATCGGCGGCGGAACACTGATAATGGTTCTGTAAAATTTCTTCCCTCGCCAAGGGTGCTGGAGAGGAGAGACGGAACTGGAATAGGAGGCAGCGTATGGAATTAATTTATGAGAATCCCCTTGCATGTGAGGCGGATATCAAGGATTTTATTTTGGAGGGGCAGGCGAAAATTTCCTTTCCAGATGGCAGGATGCAGCTGGAGAATGCCATGGATGCGGAGAACGGGCAGAAGGCAAATTATGTGCTGTGGTGTCCGGAGGATTTTCCTTCGGATGTGCTGATCACATGGGATTTCCTGCCCATCAGGGAGCCCGGGCTCTGTATTTTGTTCTTTGGAGCCATGGGGAGAAACGGGGAGGATCTCTTTGACGAAAAGCTGGCCAAGAGGACGGGGGAGTACCCGCTGTATCATCACGGCGACATCAATGCCTTTCATGTGTCTTATTTCCGCAGGAAAGAGCCGGATGAGAGAGCCTTTCACACCTGCAACCTGCGGAAGAGTTACGGCTTCCACCTGGTGGCCCAGGGCGGGGATCCCATTCCCGACGCGGACGAGGCAAAAGAGCCGTACAGGCTGGCAGTGCGGAAAGAGAAGAATCTGGTCACTTTTTCGGTGAATGAACTGGAGGTTTTCCGGTTTGAGGATGACGGGGCGACCTACGGCCCGCTGCTTAAGGGCGGTAAGATCGGTTTCCGCCAGCTTGCGCCGCTGGTGGCGGAGTATGGGAACCTGAAAGTGTATGGATTGTGAAAGGCAGGGAGGAAAAATGGTAAAGCATATTATTTTATGGACATTGAAAGAAGAACTGACTGATCAGGAGAAAGCGGCGGTAAAGGCTGAGATCAAGGCCGGGCTGGAAGGGCTGGCGGGAAAGATTCCCGGTCTGCTGGAAATCAAGGTGCATACGGAGGGACTGCCCAGTTCCAATGTGGATTTGATGCTGGATTCCTCTTTTGCGGACGAGGCGGCGCTGAAAGGCTATGCAGTGCATCCGGAGCATGTGGCTGTGGCGGACGGCAAGGTCAGACCTTATACGGCGGCCAGGAATTGTATGGATTTTGAAGCATAGGCAGTGGAGACTGTCCTGGCAAAAGAGCAGGGTGTTCCGGGTGATTACAATCGCCCTGAGACGCAATTTTGACTTCGCGGAAGGGGCTGTCTGAACTGTCCCCGGGCGATACCCGGAATAGAGGAGAAAACAGGATGTATCTTGACTTATCAGGAAAATGGAATATCGAACTGGCTGCGGACAGCGGGGTGCAGAGGGGTGAGATCGCCCTGCCCGGAAGCCTGCAGGGGGCGGGTTATGGCAATCCGGTCACGGTGGACACCCCCTGGGTCAGCGGGCTGCATGACACTTTTTGGTATGAGCAGGAACCTTTCAAGAAAGGAAACGGAAAAGAGTGCCGGGTACCTTTTTTATGCCAGCCGGTGCGGCATTTTATCGGCGTGGCCGTGTATGAAAGGGAATTCCGGGTGGATGCGGATTCCGGGGAAAACTGGATTTTGCGGATCGAACTGACCAGATGGCGCACGAAAGTGTGGATCGACGGCGTGCTGAAAGGGGAGGACTGTTCCCTGTGTACCGCCCACGAGATCGATTGCGGCAGGCTGCCCCGGGGGACGCACAGGATCCGTGTGTCCGTGGACAATTCCATGCAGTATCCTTACCGGCCTGACGGGCATGGGGTTTCCGACGCCCTGGGAGCCACCTGGAACGGCATGGCAGGGGAGATTGCCCTGATCACGGAAAAGGAATTACAGCGGCGGCAGGAGGAGCGGTCTGCCTATGCGAAAGAGCATCCCCGCCGCATGGAAGTAAAGGAGGGGAATTTCTGCGCGGACGGGATTCCCTTTTATTTCCGCGCCAC
>JAMPAC010000001.1:765669-769186 GCA_023667395.1 Blautia sp.
GTAACCGTCAATCCTCATAATGTCCCTTACATGATGCTATGATGACAGCGCCATCCTTTTCTTTATAAATAATTCGATTCGTCTCATCGATCCTCCTGCTCCACCAGCCGCTCAGATCATTTTTTAAGGGTTCCGGTTTACCAATCCCTTTATATACATCTCTTTGTATATCTTTTATGAGAACGTTAATTCTCTTCAATGCTTTCCTGTCCTGTGCCTGCCATTCGAGATACTCTTCCCATGCACGTTCCTCCCAAAGTATCTTCATGCCTTAATCCTCGATCAGTTCATGCTCTGCAAGAACTGATCTTCCTGCATCAATATCGCCCGTCACCTGTCTTAAGTAGGCCATATTGCTTTCAGAATAAAACGGATCCACCGATACATCAAACGGTATTCTTTTTTCCCTTGTCATTTTTTTTGCAAATATTGTAAATGCCGTCGTCATGCTCAATCCCAAATCCTTGCATGTTTTTTCCATATTTTTCTTCAGCTCCTCATCCATCCGAAAATTTATCATTGCCTGTGCCATAGTCATCACTCCTCTTTTCTTTATAACCTGATTTTATCACTCCCTTTCTCTTTTGTAAAGCATTTATCACACACATGCTTTACACTATTATGTCTTATTTTCTGCACATTTATTCCTGCGGGCAATGAACCATCCGCCGCACCCCAAACATCCCCCATGGCAGGAAGGCCACCCACAAAAGCAGCAGATTCCCCTCCGGGGTCCCACGGAAAAGTTCCATGGCAAAAAAATAATAGGGCTCAAAAAACACCCACAGATTATACTCCCTCACCCATACGGGAAAGGAAAACCTGTGGAACAGGAATTCAAGGATCACCGCCATCCCCGAGACGCTGACCGCAGTGACGGTGGTCTTCGCATTGCATGAAACAAACAGGATCAAAAGAGCAGACCAAACGCTGGCGGCAACCAGGCTTATCAGGGAAAAAGCAAAATGCCGCCGCACCGTCCATACCGGGAAAAGTTCCAGTCCCGTGCCCACATACCTGACCTGCATGGAGCCGTCGAACAGGCCGCTGCAGCAGGATGCGGCAAAAGTTACGCCGCCCAGAAACAGACAGGCCAGAACCGCGAAAAGAACCGCCGCTGCCACCTTTGCGGCGCTGCGCCCTCTCCTGCCCGCCAGACAGGCCGCCGGGATCTGATCCACATTCTGCTCCCTGTCGCCTGCAAAGACCGGCGCCAGAGCGCCAATCAGGATCAGCGCAAGAAACACAGGCGCCACAAAGTTAAGCAGCATCACCGGCACGCTTTCCATCATTGCGAAATAGCTTTGCCGCAGTTCCTCCCACAGGCAGATCACAAGCGCAGCCGCCGTATAAGCTGCCGTCATGACCCAGGGGATCTTTTTACACAACAGATTTTCCAGTTCAAATCCAACGATCCTACGCCACTTCATCAATCTTTGACCTGCTTTCCCGTGTAGGCCCTGTAACAGAGCGCCAGACAAACGACCATCAACAGGGTATTCCATAAAACATTTCCCGTCAGCGCAGGGACAAGATACCCCAGAATATCCGTAAAATGCCCCGCTGCCACCAGTTCCACCTGTGTCTGCAGCATGAACAGGCTCCACTCCCCCGGAAGCGACCACAGGGAGGATACATAGGCGGGGAAAGCGATCATATTGGCATAGACGGCTGTCCCGCCGTAAAAGACGCCTGCGGCGAAAAATGGGATTAAAGCGTTTCTGCTGTACGCCGACAGGCACATCACCATGCTTCCCAGTGTAAAGCCCGCCAACAGCGTCCCCAGTATCTGCCTGACGCAGAAGCCGCATACCGAACCGCCGTATGTGGTCATGGAAAGCCCATAGGCGCTGGCGGCGGTGATCACCGCGCCCTTTGCACGGAAGCAGACCGCCGTTACCAGCATGAAAAAACATTCCATTGCCAGGACGACGCTCCCAATAAAAATACCCGCCGCCATCAGTTTGCTGAAAAACACTCCCCTGCGGCCCCTCCGGGATGTCAGCAGCGCGGCCTGGGTACCGCTCGTATATTCATCCGCGTAAATGCCTGCCAGCCCCACAATGATCAGCAGCATGGTCAATCCCGGGAAAACGGCGGAATGGTTCACGTCGATAAAATTATTGGCGGCGGGCTCCAGGTTCAGTTCGATCTCCACCTGCTCCCGGCGGTAGATCTCAAGCAGCTTCGCTTTCGCCCTGTACAGGCTGGTTTTGTCCGGAACCGCCGTTTCCTGCGCAAGTTCTTCCATGAGCGCCGTGCGGTTGTCCCTGCGCTCATAATAATTATTGATGATGTACGCCAGGTCGCTGTTCAGGGAACGGTAGATGCGCTGGTCATCCCTGTACTGCCCCATGTATTCAAAGACGGATGCCGGAAGAAATCTTTCCATTTCCTCCACGGTGCATTGATAATTACTGTCTTGCACAAACGCGTGGAAATCCTCGCTCCCCACCGCCTCTGTCAGTTCCGCGCGCATGGGCTCCAGCGTGTATTTTATGGCCTCCATCTCCATGAACTGCAGCTTCGTCAGCAGGAAAAGCGCAAGAAAAACAGCCATGGCGACCCATATCACCTTTTTGGAATAAATTTTATACAGTTCCGTCTGCAGCATTCTTGTATTCATCATGACCCTCCCTCCCGGAAATAATAGCCGAACACATCCTCCAGGATGGGCTTCGCCGGTTCGCTGGGAAAATCCGGCCTGTCATCCCCCACAATACGAACCTCCACGCCGTCGCCTTTCCGGGTCAGATTTCCGATGGTATACCGTCCTTTCCATTCCCGGAGCACATCGTGGGAACCATGGGAAACCGTGGCGATCCAGACCTTTCCCTCCATCTCCCGCAGCAGGCGGTCCGTGGTGTCGATGGTGAGGACGCCGCCGTTTCGCATGATGATCACCTCTCCGGCAATAAATTCCATATCGGAAATGATGTGCGTGGACAGGAGTACGATCCTGTTCTCCGACAATTCTGAAATGATATTTCGGAAACGGATCCGCTCCTGGGGATCAAGTCCCGCCGTAGGCTCATCCAGGATCAGTATCCCCGGGTCATTTAACAGCGTCTGGGCAATGCCCACGCGGCGCAGCATACCGCCGGAAAATCCCCCCAGTTTTTTTCGTCCCACATCCTGCAGTCCCACAAGTTCCAGCAGTTCCGCAATCTTTCTGTCAGCGGCCTTTCCGGTCATCCCCTTCAAGGCCGCGATATACCGCAGGAATTTTCCGGCGGAGAAGTTCTTGTAAACGCCGATCTCCTGTGGCATATATCCCAGCTTATCCCGGTAGCCCGCACCCAGTTCGTGGATGTTCACGCCGTCCAGGGTGACCTCCCCCTCCGAGGGCGTCAGGATATCCACCATCATTTTCATCAGGGTGGTCTTCCCCGCGCCGTTAGGCCCCAGAAGCCCGTAAACGCCGCCGGTCAGGGTAAAGGACACATGATCCACCGCACGCTTTGTTCCAAAATCTTTTGTCAGGTCACAAACTGATAATTCCATAAAGCCTCCTATT
>JAMPAC010000001.1:769286-808069 GCA_023667395.1 Blautia sp.
TGTTCCAAAATCTTTTGTCAGGTCACAAACTGATAATTCCATAAAGCCTCCTATTCCAGTTCCGTCTCTTCACTTCAGCGCCCAGATATCAGAAAGGAAATTCCATCTGCAAAAAACGCAGCTGGATTTTCCTTTCATGTGCCGCCCTTTGGCACATTGCGCTTCCGTTCCGAGACTGTTTTTATTCCAGTTCCCACAAGTGGAAACTTTCTCACTTGTGAGGACTTGTTCCGGTCTCTTCACTTCAGCACTCCGCATACATCCTCACCGTGGAGCCTGTGGCGGCGGCTGCGAACAGGGCGAAGCCCAGAAGCGCCACGGCAGCCAGCGCTCCCGTACCCGCGTCCAGGATGAATTCCAATACCTCCTCCTGGCGCAGCAGGTAAGACGCTCCCAGAACCCACGCCGCCATCATCAGGGACAGGGGCAGGGCATTGTCCGAGAACGCCATGCAAAGCAGCGCCGCCGCTCCCAGGAAAAACATGGCGGCGAAAGCGCAGAAATAGAGTTCCAGCAGTTTCCCGTAACGCGGGAACGCGGCCAGACCCGCCAGCAGCACGAATAACGCGTTCGCAAGCATTCCTGCCCACAGACGGACAAAATAGATTCTTGCAGGGGCATATTTGCAGGTTTTCTCCAGCTGAACCAGATTCTCGTCACGGTATTGCAGTTCGCGGATCACATAGGCCAGTATCGGCACAGGTGACACAGCTGTCATAAGGGAAAACTTCATAGCTTCATCCCCTGTCCCCAGCAGTGAAACAACTACAAAACTCCCCAACAGGAACGCCGCCAGGAGCCAGAAAAACGCCGTGCCCATTGTGGAACAGGAAAATGCCGCTTTCCAGAATCCCGCATCCCGGATGCCCTGCCTTTCCGCGTAATGGGAAACCGCCCTTTTACAGACCGCTTCCACTTCTTCCAGGGGCACTTCAGGAACAGGCGCGTTTCTGATACCAATGACGATCTGTTTCTCCCATTCGGATAACTCTTCAGAATACTTATCTGCCTCTCTCATCATATTCCTCCAATTCTTTCCTCAACTTGTCCAGCGCGTACCGTATCCTTGCTTTCACAGTGGTTTCCAGGGCTTTCGTGATCCCGGAGATCTCCCGAATCGTGAAACCGCTGTAAAAACGCAGTATGACGGCCTCTTTCTGGTCCGGCGGCAGATGTGCCAGGGCAGCCTCCACATCGCTTTTTAAATCCGCTTCGGCAGTCTCCGCACCGCCCGCTGCCATTTCCTCCGAAAGTTCCATACATTCAGGATGCCGGGCAAGGGTACGGTAATAATTTTTCAAATGATTGGAAGCGATCGTGAACAGCCAGCTTTTAAAGGGCGCCCTGGGCTTATACCGTGAAATGCCCGCCACCATCCTGATAAAGACCTCCTGGGTCAGGTCTTTCGACTGATGATAGCTGCCCGTGTTCTTATAAAAGTACGCGAAAACAGGCTGGTAATAGCTGCTTATTAAGTTGTTCAGCGCATTTTCATCTCCTCGCTGTGCGCTTTTCACCAATTCAGTTTCCTGCACTTCAGCCTCCATGACGCCGCACCGCCGCTTCTTAAATGTCTGCGTCTCTATAGTATAAAACACCGGATGTACTCAAAAAGATATAATCATGGGAAATTTGAACAGAATATACAGATCAAATAATTAAGACATCTCCCCCGCTTTGCCCTTAAGGCATTCCGCAGGGGAGAGAATTGATATGCAACTTGATTCATTTCAATGCAGTTACGTTTCCACTTGAAAACAAAGACGCCTCTTATTCGCTCTTCACATGCACATCCAGCTGGTTATAAGGAATCTCAATGCCCGCCTCGTCCAGCGCCAGCTTGCAGTTCTCCGTGACGCGCCACTTTCCGCTCCAGAAATCCTCCTGGGCGAACCAGCAGCGGACGCCCAGGACAACGGCCGATTCCGCCAGTTCGTCCACGAATACCAGCCTGTCCCTGTCCTTGACCGTCTTCTCATCCTCCTCCAGTACCTGCTGCAGCACTTCCTTCGCCTTTTTTAAGTCTGCCCGGTAGGAGATACCCACCCTGATATCCATTCTGCGGTGGGGTTCCGCGGACACATTGACCAGGCTGTTATTTGCCAGATTGCCGTTTGGCAGGATGACGGCCTGATTGTCAAAGGTCAGCAGCTTGGTGTAAAAAATCTGGATTTCCGTGACGGTTCCCTCCTTGCCGGAGGAGTCCTCCCTGATATAGTCCCCCACCTTAAAAGGCTTTAAGATCAGGATCAGCACGCCGCCCGCCAGGTTGGAAAGGCTTCCCTGCACCGCCAGGCCGATGGCCACGCCTGCAGAACCGAGCACCGCCACGATGCTGGCCGCGTCCAGCCCGAAAGAGGACGCGATGGTCAACGCCAGCATCACATACATCGCCGCTTTCACAAAGGAATCCACAAACTGGATGGCTCCCACCTCCACATTCGCTCGCTTCATGGATTTTTTGACAATGCTGCGTACCAGCTTGATCAGCTGCACGCCGATCAGGAATACCACCACCGCAAGCAGTACCCTGATCCCCAGATTCAGCGCCTTTTCAGGAAGAGCCGACAGATAAGACTTCAACACGCCCGGCTTCATCAGTTCTTCCATTTCTTCTATGATTTCCACATTCTCCGCCTGCGCAGCCGCCGCAAGTCCCAGAACATATTTCATCCCAACCTCCACGATCCCGCTTCACGGGATCCGCCTTGTCGTATCTGAAGCTTTCGCTGCCGCGCCCTTTACCTGTTCCGTTTTCACAGTTTATGCTTTTGGGGCAGCAGTTAGGAACTGCCCATTCATAATTTGTGCATTTGACTTGTCTAAATCCGCGCAGTCTGCGTTGTCATCTGCACAAGTTGTTTTCGGACAGTTCCTTATTTCTGTGATGGGAGCCGCTCTCTATGCTGTCTCCGCATCCCTGACGGTTTTTTTGCCTTTTGCAGGGCCTGATTTTGCTGCGGTTCCCGATTTCGCGGATCCTGCTTTCTTTCGGGGCTTCTTTTTTGCAGTTTCCGCTTTCTTTGCAGGCTCCGCTTTCCCTGCGGTTTCCGCTTCCTTTGCAGACACCACTTTCCCTGCGGTTTCCGCTTTCTTCGAAGACAATTTTTCTGTCTTTGTTCCCTCCGCATTCGCGGCCGCCACTTTCTTCGCGTTCCCCGCTTTCTTCTCCGCTTTCCTTACAGGCACGTTCTCCCGGATCCGTCTCTCGATCTCTTTCTCCAGTTCCTCCTCCGTAAAAGGAATGAACTCCAGGATGCTCAGGGAAAGGGGCGCAAGCTTTACGGTGATGGACTGATACCTGCCGTCATGCTCCCTCGGCTTCGTCTTCTTTACCCTGCCGTTCACCTCGCCGGAGCCGCCGTACTTCTCATCATCTGTATTCAGGATCTCCTTATATTTCCCCTCATAAGGCACACCCGTGGTAATCTCCTGGGGGATGCCCGCGAAGTTTGCCACCACAACCAATATCTGCTCAGGATCCTTTCCCCGCCTCGCATAAGTCAGGTAGCAGTCCTGGGCGGACACATGGTTGATCCATTCAAACCCTTCCAGGCTGTCGTCCAGCACGGAAAGTTCCGGCCTTGTCCGGTACAGGTGGTTCAGGTCGCTGACCAGCCTGGAAATCCCCGCATGGGCATCCACCTTGCGCAGTTCCCACTGCACGGTGCGACCCTCGTTCCACTCGTCAAACTCTCCCAGATCCTGTCCCATAAAAAGCAGTTTCTTGCCGGGATGGGTCATCATATAACCGTAAGTGAGCCGCAGGTTTGCGAATTTCTGCTCCATATCCCCGGGCATTTTCCCCAGCATGGTAGCCTTGCCGTGAACCACCTCGTCATGGGAGAATACCAGCATGAATTTCTCCGAATAAGCGTAGATCATGCTGAAGGTCAGTTCCCCGTGATGATGGCTCCTGAAATAAGGATCGTACTTGATATACTGCAGGTAATCGTTCATAAAGCCCATGTTCCATTTCAGGTCAAAGCCCAGCCCGTTGTCCTCCACATCCCCCGTGATCTTGGGGAACGCGGTGCTCTCCTCCGCAATGCTCAGCACGCCGGGATTGCGCTTTTTCAGGATGGAATTGAGATGCTTGATCATCTCGATGGCTTCCAGATTCTCATGGCCGCCGTAAATATTTGCCACCCACTCGCCGTCGTTCTTGCCGTAATCCAGATACAGCATGCTTGCCACCGCGTCCATCCTGATACCGTCCGCGTGGTATTTTTCCACCCAGAACAGCGCGTTTGCGATCAGATAGTTGGATACCTGGGGACGGCCGTAATTGTAGATCAGGGTGCCCCAGTGAGGGTGGAATCCCTGCCTGGGATCCAGATGCTCATAGAGGCAGGTTCCGTCGAAATTGGACATTCCATAGGTATCTCTGGGGAAATGCGCAGGCACCCAGTCCAGGATCACGCCGATCCCCGCCTTGTGCAGTTCATTCACAAAGCACATGAAATCCTCCGGCGTGCCGTACCGCGCGGTGGGGGCGTAATAACCGATCACCTGGTATCCCCAGGAAGCGTCCAGGGGATGCTCCATCACGGGCATCAGTTCCACATGGGTATATCCCATTTCTTTCACATAGTCGATGACCTTTGGCGCGATCTCCCGGTAGTTGGCAAAATCTTTTCCCAGCTTCGCCCGGACAAAGGAGCCCAGATACATTTCGTAGACGCTGACCGGGGCGTTCCCTTTCTGGAACTGCTCCCTCCTTTTCAGGAATGCGGCGTCCTCCCATTGGAAGCCGCTGATGTCCGTCACCACCGACGCCGTGTCGGGGCGAAGCTGCGCTGCGTTTCCGTAAGGGTCGGCTTTCAGGTAGGTCAGGCCACTCTGTAACTTAAACTCAAATTTATAATTGTCTCCCACTTTCGCGTCAGGGAGGAATATTTCAAAGATGCCGGAATCTTCCAGCCTGCGCATCTGGTTCGTCCTGCCGTCCCAGTTGTTGAAATCCCCCACCACGCTGGCACGCAGCACATTGGGCGCCCAGACCGCGAAATAAACTCCTTTCACGCCGTCCAGTTCCATGGGATGCGCACCCAGCTTTTCATAGATGGTATAATGGATGCCATTGGAAAATTTATCCATATCGTTTCTGGTGATCTGGGACGCGAAACGGTAGGGATCCCCATGGACTGTTTCCATCCCTGCGTTGTCCGTCACCAGGTAATGGTACTCTTTCAGATTTTTCTCCGGGATCAATATGGCAAAATAGCCGCCCTCATCCGCCGCTTCCATGGGCACGGCGCGGCCTGTTTTCTCCAGGACCACCGACGCCTTTACCGCCCCCGGAAAATAGGCCTGTATCAGGGTCTGTGTTCCCGACTTGTGGGGTCCCAGCAGGGCATGGGGATTGTCGCTCTCGGAATAAGTGATCTCCTCAATTCCCGCCCAGTTCATCAGCTTATAAATCTTATTGGTCATATCTGTCTTCCTTTCTTTTTTATAAAAGTGTTCCCATTATACGATCATAACAAAATCTCCCTTTTTCACCATTTTCACAATGTATGCAGGAACAGTCCGCTCCTGAGTTTCGGTTCAAACCAGGTGGATTTTGGGGGCATCAGCCTGCCCGCGTCGGCCACCGCGAACAGTTCCCCGATGGAGGTGGGATACATGGAAAACGCCGCTTTCATATCGGTATGCACCCTTCTCTCCAACTCCTCCAGTCCCCGGATGCCGCCCACAAAATCAATGCGTTTGTCCGTCTTGGGATCATGGATTCCCAGCACAGGCTCCAGAAGATGGTTCTGCAATAACGATACATCCAGTCCCTCCACTGCGTCATCCGAAAGGATATGCTCCCTGGCGGTAAGGCAGTACCACTGATCCTCCAGATACATGCCGAACTCGCCCTTTCTGCCGGGGTGGAAAGGCTCCGTGCCTTTTGCCTCCACCTGGAAATCCTGCCCGATCCTCTCCAGGAATCCGGCCGCGTCATATCCGTTCAGATCCCGCACCACACGGTTATAATCCATAATGCGCAGTTCCTCGTCAGGGAACAGTACGGAAAGGAAATAGTTGAATTCCTCCTCTCCCGTGTAACCGGGATTTTCTTCCCTTCTCTTTAGCCCCACCTTCACGGCGGAGGCGCAGCGGTGGTGTCCGTCGGCAATGTACACCGCAGGGATCCCGGCAAACTCCTCACGGATATCCGCAATCTTTTTATCGTTGCTGATGACCCAGACCCTGTGCCCGATACCGTCCTCGGAGGTAAAATCATACATCGGCTGTTCCGCCTTTGCCTCCGCAATGATATCCTGCAGCACGCTGCTGGAGCGGTATGCCAAGAAAATGGGACCTGTCTGCATGTTGCAGACGTCCACATGGCGGATGCGGTCCTGCTCCTTATCCGCCCTGGTATTTTCATGCTTCTTGATCACATTGTTCCGGTAGTCGTCGATGGAGGCGCAGGCCACGATCCCGGTCTGGCTCCTGCCATCCATGATCTGCTCATAGATATAGTAACAGGGCTTTTCCTCATGGACAAATTTTCCCTCCGCTATCCTGTCCCGGAGCAGCTTCGCCGCCCTCTCGTAAACCTCCGGCGCGTAGGTGTCCACCTCCGGCCCGAAGCCCGTCTCCGCCCTGTCGATGGCAAGGAAAGAGTCTGGATTGGCCGCCACCACTGCGCAGGCCTCCTGCCTGTTGTAGACGTCATAGGGCAACGCCGCGATTTTTACCTCCAGTCCGGGAGCCGGACGGTAGGCGGAAAAAGGTCTGATCTCTGCCATAAAATATTCCTCCCTGTTCTCTCTTGGAAAACCCCAAACCCCATAAATAAAGGTTTTCTCATTACTTTTATTAGTATACGCGCCTGCCTGAACCTTGTAAAGTCCATTTATCAATCTTACTACCGTTGCTGGCGTGTCTGATAAAATCATAAAGGAGATCGCAGGACACAAGGGACAAGGCGTAACGGAAACGGTGTATACTCACTTTGAGACTTTGAGATAGAAGAACTTTGAGACACGATCAACAAAATATAATCTAAAGCAATTCTTTACTCTTGCACTCTCCGCCTACTTATGGTATATTATAGGCATAAAAGACAACCGCCCACAAGGTGGGTTGACCGATTAAAGAGATAGAAATTCCACCCCGTAACCTGCCAAAGTTTTAAGGGTGGGTTTTCTATGTAGCTTACTTACAGAACGTAAAAACGAATGTAAATAATGCCAAAAGGAATAGACCAAAGGTCATTAAATCCTTAAAATCAAAATGATTTTTCATAGGCATCACCCCCATTCTTTCAAAAATGAGAGATCAGCCCACCCTGCAACACGATTGTCATGTTATATTTTATCATATTTTCTTTTATCCCACAATCTGTTTATGTGCCTTCCCTAGTATCATTTTATCAAAATAAACTATACACAACAAGCGTCAGGTGCTAAAATTATGAAAAAGATGGTGAGGGGGACGGGCTGATGGAGGATTATGGCTATGGGGACGCCGCCGTCCCCCTCGCCATAACCGTACAACCGCCCTCTCCGAACAAACTATAACAGAAAGGAAAAACGCCATGACCGAAGAAAACAAAAAACTTTTAGCCAGGATCAACTCCTATGCGGAGAGCGCCCTGGGCGAAATCGATCCGCAGAAAGTTCCCGTCTCACAGCAACTGGAAAAGCTGAAACCTATTATGGGGGAAATCGCAAAAGAAAAAAACATGAGCCTGGAAGACCTGTTCATCCTGTATATGGACTTACAGAGTGAGGCAGCCTGTTCCGCCCAGAAGAAGCTGGAGGACAGCCTGACAGACTTAAACGACGGAGCCGACGGCAGCATGCCGCTGCTGTTCCGCTAATTTTAAAAAGAGGCCTGCGCCACACCGCAGACCTCTCATTTTTTCCGGCTATTTCACGATCCTGGCCCGGAACACGCCGTCTATCTTTTCCAGCGCCTCAATGATATCCGCCGTGGGAGCGGTCTCCACATCCATCATGGTGTACGCCACTTCTCCCCTGGACTTGTTCATCATATCGCTGATATTGATTCCCTTATCACCAAATTCAGCCGTGAATTTCGTGATCATATTGGCGATATTCCTGTGGAAGATCGCCACACGCCCCGCCTTGGTGCAGACGCCCATATCGCAGGCGGGATAATTCACGCTGTTCCTGATATTGCCGTTTTCCAGATAATCCATCAACTCCTGCACCGCCATCTTCGCGCAGTTGTCCTCCGCCTCCTCGGTGCTGGCGCCCAGGTGGGGAATCACGATACAGCCGGGCTGTCCCGCCGTGACGGGATTGGGGAAATCGGAAACATAACAGCGTACCCTGCCGTTTTTGATCCCCTCCAGCACTGCCTTTTCGTCCGCAAGCAGATCCCTTGCAAAGTTCAGGATCACCACGCCGTCCTTCATTTTGGAGACGGCTTCCGCGTTAATGGTATTCCTGGTGGAATCCAGCAGGGGCACATGGATGGTGATAAAATCGCACTCCGCATAAATATCCTCCACGTTGACCACATGCTTCACCTGGCTGCTCAGGCTCCATGCGGCGGAAACGGACAGATAGGGGTCGTAGCCGTACACTTCCATGCCAAGGCTGATGGCCGCATTTGCCACCTTCGCGCCGATGGCCCCCAGGCCGATCACACCCAGCTTCTTGCCCTCGATCTCCGTGCCCGCAAACTTTTTCTTCTCTTTCTCAGCCGCTTTGGCGATATTTTCATCCGCTGCGGAACCTTTCACCCACTCGATGCCGCCCACCACATCGCGGGACGCCAGCAGCATGCCCGCAAGCACCAGTTCCTTTACGCCGTTGGCGTTTGCGCCGGGGGTATTGAACACAACAATGCCTTTCTCCGCGCACTTATCCAGCGGAATATTGTTGGTGCCTGCACCAGCCCTTGCCACAGCCAGAAGACTGCCGGGCAGTTCCATATCGTGCATGGCGGCGCTCCTCACCAGGATACCCTCCGCCTCCGTTACATTGTCGGTCAGGACATAATCCGCCGTCAGGCTGTCCAGGCCGATCTTTGAAATGGGATTCAAACATTTTATCTTAAACATGATGCTCTCCTTCTTCTACTGTTCTCTTTTCGGGAAGTGTTTCGGTTAAAGTTGTTCTGCAAATTGGAAGTTACGTCTCTTTCTTTCCAGTCTTTTTCCAATTTACGATCCCAATAATAAGCCAGCTCACTGCGATTCCCAGGGTAACCATTACACTATTGGGCATACTCCCTAAACCGATCAGCACTGCGCATAAAATGGCTCCTAATGACATGATCAAACTTATCAATACGATTGCCTTATGATTTTTCATGAAATCTTCTCCTTCGCCATACGCCGGTTTACTGATATCATCATAACCTTTTTAGCGGGCATGCCATTCCGAAAAGACAGCTTTCCTATCAACTTATTTCAGGTTCTCGGCCTCAAACTTCTTCATGAACTCCACCAGCTTCTCCACGCCTTCGATGGGCATGGCGTTGTAGATGCTGGCGCGCATGCCGCCCACGGATCTGTGGCCTTTCAGATTCTCGAAACCGGCTTCCTTTGCTTCTTTCACAAATTTGGCGTCCAGATCCGCGTCCCCTGTCACAAAGGGAACATTCATCAGGGAACGGTCTTCCTTGCGGACAGTGCCCCTAAACAGCTTGCTCTCGTCCAGGAAATCATACAGGATCTTGGCCTTTTTCTCATTATATTCTTTCATGGCGGACAGACCGCCCTTTGCTTTCAGCCACTTAAACACCTTGCCGCAGATATAAATGCCGTATGCGGGCGGCGTGTTGTACAGGGAATCATTATCCGCATGGATCTTGTATTTCAGCATGGTAGGCGTGCCGGGAAGCACATCCTCGGTGATCAGATCCTCCCGGATGATCACAATGACCACGCCCGCAGGCCCAATATTCTTCTGTACGCCGCCGTAGATCACGCCGTATTTGGTCACATCCACGGGCTCGGACAGGAAGCAGCTGGACACGTCGGCCACCAGGGTCTTGCCCTTGGTGTTGGGCAGTGTCTTGAATTTTGTGCCGTAGATCGTATTATTCTCGCAGATATATACATAATCCGCATCCTCGCTGATGGGCAGGTCGGAACAATCCGGGATATAGGAAAAGGTCTCATCCTCGGAAGACGCGATCTTATTGGCCTTGCCGTAAAGGCACGCCTCCTGATAAGCTTTCTTAGCCCACTGGCCGGTGACGATATAATCCGCCACCTTATTTTTCATCAGGTTCATTGGAATCATGGCAAACTGCTGGCTCGCGCCGCCCTGCAGGAACAGGACCTTATAATTGTCGGGAATGTTCATAAGTTCCCTTAAGTCTGCTTCCGCCTCCTTGATGATCGTATCATAGGCCTTGGAACGGTGGCTCATCTCCATGACGGACATGCCTGTCCCCCTGTAATCCAGCATTTCCTCAGCGGCCTCTTTCAGCACCTCCTCAGGAAGCACCGCAGGGCCTGCGGAAAAGTTATACACTCTTGACATTTCATAATCCTCCTCAGAATTTCAGTGATATACCTGAAACTATTTTTAAGCATAGGTATAGAATAATCTCTTCATTTGCTTTAGTCAACTACATTGTTAAATTTTTTTCAAAAAGTTGTGATTTGGCGTAACAGTTCCGTGTCTTGTCCAAACTGTTACGATTTGGCTTGATAGAGCCAGGACAATGTGGCAAAATTCCGTCACAAAAACATCGACATCTTCCAGTAATCGCTGTATAAAGAATCGGATAATCCTTCACATCTCTGATTTCAAATAAAGCTTCATCCAATATGTCTGGTGAATATACATACTCATAATTCATCTTCGCAAGCAATACATCTATCACTCCAACCCTGGCAGGAAATTTTCTTCTGACAACATCCTCTAATTCCTCTACAATATACGAAGACAGAACCAACTGGTGTTTCGTAAAAATACACTCCATCATCCGGTTCATTTTCTCACCGGAAAATACCAATAATGAAATCAGTACATTTGTGTCAACCATTACTCGCAATTATTTCACCGTTCTTTCTTTTCGCATTTCCTTAACCAGCGCCACAACATCCTCTTCTGTCTCCAGGCCAAGTCTCTCTGCCTCCCCCGCAAGTGCAGTCTGAGCCTCTCTTAGCGCTTCCATAGAAGAATTTGCTAAATATACACGTCCTGCCTCCTCCATAAAAAGCACCTTGCTCCTTTCCTTAATACCTAACTTTTTTCTAATCTCTATTGGTATTGTAATCTGCCCTTTGGACGTAACGACAATCTCCCTTCATCACGCTCCTTGCTTTCCTTACTTTACGATATCCATTTTATTTCTAATATTGATTTAACACATCTTTTTGTAAATTAACATTCCGTTACCATAAGGGTCATCTTCTGCCTCTAATTCTTCTCTGACAAATTCATAACCATTCTTTTCAAGAACTCTTACCGAAGCATTATTCCCGTTCATAACACGTCCATATAAAATGTTAATTCCAAAAATCTCAACTATATACTTTGTCATTGCCATTAAAAGTTCAGTAGCATACCCTTTTCCACAATACATTTTACAAATACCGTAGCCGATTTCCACCTCTTCTGGATTTCCCTCCACTTCATTTACCCCTGTATCACCTATCAACTCGCCTGTACATTTTAATTCAACAGCCAGTACATATGGTAAATGTTTATTGTTGACACAATTGATATAGAAATTGATTGCCCTAAGCGCCAAAATCCATACTTGAATTTCTGCCAAGATTATGTTATATTGAATGTAACGAAAGGCATCTGCTGTAACAGATGCCTCTCAAACGGATAGTGTCCAACTCCAAAAGTGGATGCTCCCAAGCAAAGGTTTAATGTCCTAAAGGACACCGCCTAGCCTGTTTGCCGACAGGTTAGGCATTTTTATTTTCGCTTGTTCTTCCTATCTATGTAGGCAGGCAACGCTATCAGCAGAGTTCCGAAAGATACCAATAGAGCCAGTATCCCCAGAAAAACCATAATAATTTCATAATCTGTCATCAGCGTCACCTCCCGTCTGGTGTAAGTCCGGCTAATCATGGATTATACCGGCTGAGTTTACAGTGACAGCTTGGGAGGCTACCACCCCGTCGAGGGGCTTTTCCGTATGGAAATTTTAACATATCCTTTACGCTCATTCAAGCAGGATTTGAACAAAATGCGGAGCAGCCTGCCCCGCATTTTGAAATCATCATACGCCAGAACAACCTCCCCTTTTGATGTCTGCCACGAGGCAATCTCCGGAAAGGTGACAAACTTTTCATAGTGAGGGATAGGGATGCGGTACTCCTTTAACAGCCTGCCGAGAGGGGTATAGCCATACGAACTTGCCGCCCGTATATCCCGTTTTTTCTCCGCGAGTTTCGTAAACTCCCTTACCAGCGGAATCATGGAGAACAGCTTATAAAGAAGTATTTTGAGTTTGTCCAGCATACTGATAAAATCCAGCCGCCTGTCAAATTCCTGATCCAGCACACCGATATCCTCTAAAAGCCCATCCTTTTTCATTTTCATTTGTTCCATTTCATTCTCTGCCCTGCTGACATCATTCACAAGAATTTCTTTCTTGGAACGCAGGATAAGCGTGTCCGTCTTCAAGGACAGGTTTTCCTCTTTTATTTCTTCCTGTTCTGCCTGCAGCTTTTGTTTCGTTTCCCTGCCTTCCGTTTTTATCTGTATCAAGTCTTTCTCTGCCCCGGCAATCTCTTTTTTCGTGCCGGACAAGCGGCTTTCTGCCTCGCTAACTTTCTTTTCCATCTGTTCCAGGCGTACAAAAGTGTTATAGAGCAAATCCTCTTTTTCATCAATCCGGTTCTCTACGGTTTCCAGACGTCTTGTTGCCTGCTGCACCTTGTACTCTGCAACCGTCAGGTCATGGTTTTTGCCTTTCTGCTTGCCCTTTACAAATACGTTGTAATAAATAAGCATCTGTATACTGGCGGTTCGCCGTAAACTGTCCTGCAGGATGTTCTCCAGCGTTTTGGGAGTGAAAACAGAGCGTTTTGATACCTTTGTTTCCAGACCGCGCTTGAACCCCCTGCCTATTGGTGCGCCCACGACGTGCATGTGGGGCTTGCCTCATCAAAGTGTACGACCGCATTGGCAACCTTGAAATCCGGCATTTCCTTCTGTAACTGCTCCCGTAAGGTGTCATATACCTTACAGATGTTCTCTTTATTTTCTTTTATCTTGTATTAATTATGAAAACTGACACAAAACAGGATGCACGCCTCCGCCGTCCCTTTTGCCCATCCCCTCAATAAAACATCACCACCGGCGTCCCGATCTCCACCTGCTCATACAGCTGCGCCATGACCTCCGTAGGCGTGTTGATGCATCCATGGGAACCATTGGTCTGATAGATCTCGCCGCCGAATTCCGAGCGCCAGCTGGCGTCATGGATCCCGATGGCGCCCTTGACGGGAACCCAGTATTTCACGGGGGACGCATAGCCCGGTCCCCGCAGCACCCTGTTGCGCTGCTTGCTGTAGACAAAATTCACACCCTGGGGCGTTCCCCGCCTGCCGCCTCCGGTGTGCCCCGTCACGATATCCGTTTCAATGACCAGTTCGCCGTTCACATAATAATACATTCTCTGCTGGGTCATATCCACCTCGATATAGGTATCCCCGATATCGTTCTTTCCCCGCACCAGACCCTGCCGTATATATGCCGGGATATGCACTTCCTCCCGGTTCTCCTCCAGGGCCAACCTCAGATACGCAAACTCGGCCTCCTGGTCGATGGTAGTGCCATATGTGCCATTGCCGGGCACCTGCACCACATCCCCCCTGGTACTCTGGAAACTGATCTCTTTCTCATAGGTATCGTATTCTTCCGCCAGCTGGCTGACAAAAGCCCTGACCCGTTCCGGATCCGCCACCAGCTCCCCCGCCTCATCCAGAAAGGGCAGGCCCGTTGACTGATCCACCCTCAGGAAACTCCCTGAAATGCCTCCCCGCAGGGACATCATCTGATCTCCCATATCATAGACGATACCGCACTGCTGGAACGCATCCACCTTTTCCCAGAGAGCCAGCAGTGTCATCTGCCATGCCGTAGGGGACAGGTCGTAAATACAGCCCGACTGCACCATATCCACCTCATAGCTGCCGTCCGTCACGCTCTCCAGAACCCGCTGGAAAAGCAGTTCCGTATCCAGCCGATGCTCCAGCCCGTTGTCCAGCACCCAGCCCTCCGTATCGGAAAAACGGATCCTGACCCCGGCCTCCCTGTCCGTCTCCTGCCGCACAGGCTCCAGTTCCTCCAGCATCCGCCGCAGCTGCTCCTCATCAAATATGGGCGTGGGCAGCAGTTCATGACTTTTCTGCAGCATGATATTTTCCACCCAGGACAAAGGATTCTGCCGACGGATAAACTGTTCCAGGGGCTCCGTATAATCCGCCACGTAACCGGTTCCGGCAAGATCCAGCTGATAGGCGTTCCCCGCCCCGTCCAAAATATTGACGACAGGAGCCTCCGCCCTGGCGGAAAGCTCCTGATTTACCTCTTCCACAGATTTTCCCGTACAATAGACGCCGTTGATCCATGTATTCACCGGAAAATGATCCCGGTAATAAAGCGCCAGCAGAAGAAACGCCGCCGCGATCAGGAGAAATCCCATCAGGAAAAATCTTAACAGAAATCGACGCAATTTCTTCATGTTTCCCCTCATTTGCCCCTGTCTCTTTAGTCTTTCAGGTCATCCCCGTCAAATACCTCGGCGATGGGCGCCCCTGCGGGAACCATGGGGAATACCTTATCGTCCTCCGGGATCATGCATTCAATTAATACTGGCGCTTTCAGGTCGATTGCCTTTCTGATGGCGGGTTCCATCTCCTCCTTCGTGGTCACGCGGATGGCGGCGCATCCCAGCGCCTCCGCCACCTTGCAGAAATCCACCTTGTCGTTTAACACTGTCTGGGAGTAGCGTTTCCCATAAAACAGAGTCTGCCACTGGCGCACCATGCCCAGCACATGATTGTTGATGACCACCTGGATGATGGGGATATTATATCTGCTGGCGGTGGCAAGTTCGTTCATGTTCATCCTGAAACAGCCATCCCCCGCAATGTTGATGCAGAGTTTGTCCGGCTGCCCCACCTGCGCGCCGATGCAGGCTCCAAGGCCATATCCCATGGTACCCAGACCCCCGGAGGAAAGGAATGTGCGGGGCTTCGTATAGTGGTAATACTGCGCCGCCCACATCTGATGCTGTCCCACATCCGTGGTGATCAGGGCGTTGCCTTTGGTCACTTTGTCAATGGTCTCGATCACATAAGGACAGGAAAGCTGCGCATCGTCGTATTTCAGAGGGAATTTTGCCTTTAAATCTTTTACCTTCTGCATCCACTCGCTGTGATCCTGCTGTTCCAGGCTTCCGTTCAAGGTCTGCAGGATCAGCTTCAGGTCGCCGATCAGGCTGGCGTCCACACGGATGTTTTTATTGATTTCCGCCGGGTCGATGTCAATGTGTACGATCTTCGCTCCCTCCGCGAACTTCTTCGGATTGCCGATCACGCGGTCGGAAAACCTCGCGCCCAATGCAATCAAAAGGTCGCATTCGCTGACGCCCAGGTTTGACGCCTTGGTGCCGTGCATACCGATCATTCCCGTATAACGGTCGCTGTTTCCGTCAAAGGCGCCCTTGCCCATAAGGGTATCGCACACGGGGGAATCGATCAACTCCGCAAATTTGGCCACCTCGTCATAAGCCTCCGACAGGATGGCGCCGCCGCCCAGATAGATAAAGGGCTTCTTCGCCTCTTTGATATAGGATTCCACTTTCGCAAACTCCTCTGAGGAGGAAAGGCTCACCCGCTCCGTTTTCTTCACTTCACAGGGGGTATATTCGCAGACCGCCGCCGTCACGTCCTTGGTGATGTCCACCAGCACCGGGCCGGGACGTCCCGTCCTTGCGATATCAAAGGCCTTTCGCAGGATGCCCGCCAGTTCCTCCACATTTTTCACGATAAAACTGTGCTTGGTGATGGGCATGGTCACACCGGCGATGTCCACCTCCTGGAAGCTGTCTTTTCCCAGCATGGGCAGCGTCACATTGGCGGTGATGGCCACCATGGGAACGGAATCCATGTATGCGGTGGCGATGCCGGTCACCAGATTGGTGGCGCCGGGGCCGCTGGTAGCCATGCAGACACCCACTTTTCCGGTGGCGCGGGCATAACCGTCCGCCGCATGGGCCGCGCCCTGCTCATGGCTGGTCAGAATATGGCGTATCTCGCTGCTGTGCTTGTAAAGAGCGTCATAGATATTCAGGATGGCGCCGCCGGGATACCCGAAAATGGTGTCCACCCCCTGCTCCTTCAGACATTCCACAACAATTTCAGAACCGTTCAACTGCATAGTAATATCCTCCCATTCCAGTTCTATTCCAGTACCGTCTCTACACTTTCACTTTATTTCCAATATGGCGCCCCTGTTGCCGCTTGTGACCATCTTCTCGTATCTGGACAGATATCCGGTGGTCACCTTGGGCTCCCTGGGCTGCCAGTTCTTTGCCCGCTCTGCCAGTTCCTCGTCGGAGACCTTCACATTCAATGCAAGTTCCGGAATGTTGATGCTGATGATGTCCCCCTCTTCCACCAGGGCAATGGGGCCGCCCACCGCCGCCTCCGGGGAAACATGGCCGATGGACGCGCCCCTGGACGCGCCGGAGAACCTTCCGTCAGTGATCAGCGCCACGCTGGAGCCAAGACCCATGCCCGCGATGGCGGAGGTGGGGTTGAGCATCTCGCGCATACCGGGGCCGCCCTTGGGGCCTTCATAGCGGATCACCACCACGTCTCCCGCCACGATCTTACCACCCTTGATGGCCGCAATGGCAT
The DNA here is from genome assembly GCA_023667395.1 of Blautia sp. Lineage (GTDB taxonomy): Bacteria > Bacillota > Clostridia > Lachnospirales > Lachnospiraceae > Acetatifactor. The sequence goes on from JAMPAC010000001.1 coordinate 786,109, forward strand.
CCTCCTCACAGTCAAATACCCTGGCAGGGCCTTCATGCACCATCATCTCCTCCACCACTGCGGAACGTTTTACCACGGAACCGTCAGGGGCAAGGTTGCCTTTCAGCACGGCAAGGCCGCCTGTCTTGCTGTACGGGTTATCCACGGTGCGGATGACCTGGGGATTCCGGTTCACCGCATTGGCGATATTCTCCCCGATGGTCTTGCCTGTGACTGTCATACAGTCTGTATGCAAAAGCCCGATGTCCGCCAGTTCCTTCATCACCGCGTACACGCCGCCCGCCTCGTTCAGGTCTTCCATGTAGGTAGGGCCTGCTGGCGCAAGATGGCACAGATTCGGGGTCTTCTCGCTGATAGGATTTGCAAAGCTGATATCAAAATCAAAGCCGACCTCATGGGCGATGGCAGGCAGATGGAGCATGGAGTTGGTGGAGCATCCCAATGCCATATCCACCGTCAGGGCATTCATGATCGCGTCCTTTGTGATAATGTCGCGGGCGCGGATATTCTGGCGCAGCAATTCCATGACCGCCATACCTGCGCGCTTTGCCAGCTTGATCCTCTCGGAATAGACCGCAGGGATCGTTCCGTTGCCCCGAAGTCCCATGCCCAGAGCCTCCGTCAGGCAGTTCATGGAGTTGGCGGTGTACATGCCGGAACAGGAACCGCAGGTGGGACAGACCTTGTTCTCAAATTCCGTCACATCCTCCTCCGTCATTGTCCCCGCAGCGTAGGAGCCCACCGCCTCGAACATGGAGGAAAGGCTCCTCTTCTGTCCTTTCACATGGCCTGCCAGCATGGGGCCGCCGGATACGAACACGGTGGGAAGGTTCAGCCTCGCCGCCGCCATCAGAAGTCCCGGCACGTTCTTGTCGCAGTTGGGCACCATCACCAGGGCGTCAAACTGATGGGCGATGGCCATACACTCGGTGGAGTCCGCAATCAGGTCCCGGGTCACCAGGGAGTACTTCATGCCGATATGACCCATGGCAATGCCGTCGCAGACCGCAATCGCGGGGAACACTACAGGCACGCCGCCTGCCTCCGCAACACCCAGCTTCACGGCGTCCACGATCTTGTCAATGTTCATATGGCCGGGCACGATCTCATTATAGGAACTGACGATACCCACCATGGGCTTCTTCATTTCCTCCGCCGTAAAACCCAGCGCGTTAAAAAGGCTCCTGGCCGGCGCCTGCTGCATACCGGCTCTTGCGTTATCGCTTGTCATCATAAAAATTATCCTCCTGTTTTTGATTCCAGTTCCTGTTTACAGGAACTTGTTCCGGTCTTATTTTATCCGCTCAGCCAACAGGTCGCCCATCCGGCTGCAGCCTACTTTTGTGCAGCCCTCAGACATAATGTCCACGGTGCGGAAGCCGTCCGCAAGCACCTGCTTTACCGCTTTCTCGATAGCGTCCGCCTCTTTGTCCAGGTCAAAGCTGTAGCGCAGCATCATGGCGGCACTCAAAACGGTGGCGATGGGATTTGCAATGTCCTGTCCCGCAATATCCGGCGCGGAACCGTGGCTGGGCTCATAGAGCCCGAATTTGCTGTCGTTTAAGCTTGCGCTTGCCAGCATACCGATGGAACCAGTGACCATGCTTGCCTCGTCCGACAAAATATCGCCGAACATATTTTCCGTGAGGATCACATCGAACTGCGCCGGATCCTTTACCAGCTGCATGGCGCAGTTGTCCACCAGCATATGCTCCAGCGTCACTTCCGGGTAATCCTTTGCCACTTCCTCCACCACTTTCCTCCAGAGGCGGGAGGAATCCAGCACATTCGCCTTGTCCACGCTGGTCACTTTCCTGCGGCGCTTCATGGCGATGTCAAAGCCCTTGATGGCAATGCGCTTGATCTCATTCTCATCATACGTCAGGGTATCGATGGCTTTCAGCACGCCGTTCTCCTCTATCGTCTTGCGCTCGCCAAAATAAAGTCCGCCGGTCAGTTCCCGCATGATCAGCATGTCAAATCCGGCCTTGCTGATCTCCTCCTTTAAAGGACAGGCCCCTGCCAGTTCGTCATATAATACCGCAGGACGCAGGTTTGCGAAAAGGTTCAGCGCCTTCCTGATGCCCAGCAGTCCCGCCTCGGGCCTTAAGTTGGGGGGCAGCTTATACCAGGGGGAAGTGGTGGTATTGCCGCCGATGGAACCCATCAGCACGGCGTCCGCCGCTTTCGCCTTTGCCACAGCCTCCTCCGTCAGGGGGACTCCGTGCACGTCAATGGACGCGCCGCCCATGAGGATGTCCTCGAATATCATCTTATGCCCGTAGAGTTCCGCTACCTTTTCCAGTACCTTTTTGGCCTCTCTCACAATTTCCGGCCCGATCCCGTCGCCGGGGATACATGTAATATGCAGTTCCATTTTCTCCATCCTTTCCAGTCGTATGATCCGCATGATTCCTGTTTCTGCTTTTTCTTCCATATAAGGCATCATTTCATCTAATCATACCTTAAACAGGGGGAAATTTCAACTGGATTATGTATCTTGTTATACCAGCAAAAGTCGCTTTTATTATGATTTCAATTTATTCCAAAACCACTCCAGCAGAATCTTTGACTTACTATCCCTTGATAAGCAGATAATATAGCAAGCAAAGCAGGAACAATTTGTAGCAGTTCAGTATTCAATTAAAAACCTCTTGCACCATGCCGCCAGATATGCTATATTAAACACAGAAAGAGGGAAAGCCATAGAAGCGGCTACTCCCATTATTAACTACTTAAACCCTCCGAAAAGGGTCAGCCGTCACTAGTGCGAATAGTGGCGGCTATTTCTTTTTTCCCTTGTAAATCTGATAGATCAAATTGGCAAGGGCAACAACGAGTATCCCTACTTGGATCAAATCCGCATATGTAACATACATTGCATCACCCTCCTTTCTTTCGTCTGGAGGGCTGCTTGAACCCTCCGAAAAATAAGAGGGGGATAACGCCGCCTTGGCTCCATGGTTTCCCATACCGACAATATATCACATTTCTGCCCATGTGGCAAGATTTGCAAAGCGAAATCCTGCACACGATAATAGGCAGTCCCACATTTATTTTGTATTAGTATATCCTGTCCTTACGGGGGACAATCAACCAAATCTTTCTGATCTTAAATTATCCCACTACTATAGATGTTTAAAGTAAAACAATATTCTTTCCTGTTTCAAATGCTTTTAAAATTTTTGACACACCATCACATGAAGCAATAAGATTTTTGACCTCGTTCGCCTGTTCCCCACATGTAATGACCCCGGTCCCGAGATTCTTTCCCAGTTTGGGATTATTGTGAATCAAACTGAATATTTTTTCCTCTTCATCTTCATTCAATTCATCAAAATAATCACACCATTCCTGCGCACGGGATTCCACAAACAATTCTATCGTCCCTAATGCCTCCATTACACGATCAGGAATATCAGTTATTGTCCTTGAAAAATGCACCCCTGCGCACTCAGCATTCAATTTGAAAAGCTGCCTCAGTTGTTCCGCTTCCGATTTGTTTTCCGTTATATAAATCTTCATTTTCCAAAGACCTCCTTCATTGTGCTTTCAACCTGTTTTACACTGACATCGGAAATGACAAGCTTTGTGTTGTATTTATTGCAAACTCCTTCAGCCAAACCCGGCTGGGTATCTTTCATATCGGAAGTGGTCAATAACACGCTCTTACCTTCATGACCCGATAATTGGTTCGGAATATCATTTTGATTTTTAAGTTCACCATTCAAATAATCCTTTATTCCACACTTACATTCAACAAACAGGCTCTCACCCGGCTGAATTACTGTCCCCAGCACTTCAATTGGCTTGTCCGCGTTATTATGCGCAATAACATCAGGTCTTGTTTTCCCACTTTCGCCATCAATGTTTCTTTGTGTACTCTCCACGTCAAGGCCAGCGTCAGTCAATGCATCCTTTGTTGCAATTTCCAGAATCTGGCCTTTTGCCGAATCCATCTTTCTCTTTGCGCTATTCTTTTCAAGTACAGACGCTTCCGGGTTATTCAGTGTATCCATTGCATCACTCACGCGATCCCATAATTCACTTTTTTCAGGATGCTTTTCCTTGAGACCCTTTAATCCATCTTTAGTACTGATTTCTTTCTCAATCTGTTCAAGAGCCGAATCCGGTTTTTCAATCTTTTCCACATCGACTTCCTGATCAACAGGCAATTCGACCCTTTTATCAGGATCAAAAACTTTCTCCTGGTCTTGTTCGCGAACCAGTGGATTTTCAGGCACATCCGCCACTTTTGTATTCTCGGGATCATCCTTTTCCGTTTTTTCTTTTACACGCTCCCCTATCTCTTTAGGCAGCTTTTCAGACTCCAGAGACCCTCCTATCTCTTTCGGAAGCTTCTCCGTTTCTTTTTCCAGCGACTCTCCTATCTCTTTCGGAAGTTTCTCCGTTTCTTTCCTCATGACTGCGCCAGTTACTTCCACAGACCTGGCGCTCATTTCCCTTTCCATTGCAAATGTTTCAATCAATACGTTAACCCCCTTCCCTCCACGCTCCGGTATCGTTGGACAAGTCTGCCCTCACTTTCGGCTTCTTTGAAAATGGCCTGCATGGCAAACCTGCGAATGTGGTCGATCAAAATGTCATCGTCAATTTCCAGGTATGTGCATATCCTCTGATTAACCTTCTCTACCCCTTTGTCCGCATCTTCTTCTGATTCCAGGACATCTCCCAATTTCTGCCCATCAAAAACATTGTAGGCAACGATCTCCCTTTCTTCATCCGTAATATCCTTCCCCTCCAGAACAGACAATAAAATCCTTTTTGTTAATAAGGAATTTCGCAGACTGTTGATCCAGTCCCGCACAATATCCGCATCTTCATCCTTTATTTCATATCCGTCCCTGATCCCGAATACTCTGTTCAGGAAATGCTTCAATACCTGGGAATCATCCCTGGGATCATAATGAAAAGGCCTTTCCTTTTCATATTTTTCAAAATGGCACAAAACGGCCTCAACCCAGTCATTCTGATATACTGCCGCCACACCTTTAGGCAGCTTGGCAAGTTCGACGATCTGATCATCCGATAACGCCATGGAAGAACCAACAGGTTTCCTGTCCAGATCATCGGGAAGCCGCAATGCAATCTTAGTATTGGTATTACGGATGACGGCTTCGTCCAATAAAGCAGGCGCCTGATCGGCAATAATAAAGCCTTCTCCATAAGTCCTCATTTCAGCGATGGAATTGGTCAGCATTTCCACTGCTTTCCCCTGTAGATTTGCCCCCTCCTGAGACTGATTTACAGATGTCTTTCTTAATAGATTGTGGGCTTCTTCCAATACCGTCACATGGCGCAGCGGCACATTCATTTCCGCTGAACATAAGCGATATTCCTGCAGTTTCATGACAAGAATGCCCATCAACAATGATTTCGTCTCCGTTGAGCCAACCCGGCTCAGATCGATGATCACATTATTATCAAAAAGTTCTTCATCGGAAAGTTCCCTGCCCGAGCAGAATATCTGTCCGTTTATCCCGTTTGTCAGTGACAGCACCCTGGTGATCAGCGCTCCGGAATAATCACTCTTTGTATCGGCCGAATATAAGGAAGAATCCATTACCTCCGGCAAAGTCTCTATCAGATCCGCAAAAGTCGGGAAAACCAATGGAACGCACCTGGAATGTCCTAAATTCCAGCCGACCTTTTCGTAACTCTTCTCAATAGCATCCTTTAATATGGCAGGCATTGCGGCATACATCGGCCAGCAGGCATTAAAGATCTCAACCAGCCTGTCAATGTGTTCCAGGACATGAATTTCCTGCGGAAACGAAAACGGATTGATCTTAAGCAGTTCCGCCTTGGCAATGTTTGTGCCGTATACTTTACAGTCGCCTCCAAATATATTTTTATATTCACCCTTGGCCGGTTCCACAACCAGATACTTCACCTTATTATCATGCAATCTACTTATCAGCTGATATATCGTATTGGACTTACCCGTTCCCGTTGAGCCTGTGACAAACACATGTGAAGCCAGACTGTCAACATCCAGTTTCACTTTACTCTCTTCATCCCTCCTCATATGGAATACGTTTCCAATCTCGATCTCTTTCCCGCTGCTGTCCTCTCCCTCCGTAAATTTATGTACCTCCCTGCCAAAAGACGCGCTTTCCAGTACCGGAAGACCGCTTACTGATCTGCTTGGAAAATTCAGGGCCTTTGCCAGTTCTTTTCCCGAAAGGGACAACGTCAGGTCCGCCTCGATAGGATAGATCATCTCAACCTTCGGATGTCTCAGGCAAAACCTGGGATGCCGTAACTTCCTGATCTCATCCAGTATTACAGCCGTTCCTCTCGCCGTCTCTATATCTCCTCCCGTCCACAGATTAATGGCCTCTTTTGCGGAAAAGGATTTGTCCCCCTGGGTCAGCGACAGGTACATATGCGCCACATCCTCCGCAGTATCCGCATCCTCAGAAATCGCGTAGGCAGCAAACTTCCACATCCCCAGAGCCGTACATTCATCCATCCTTTCGACCTGTTTTTCAATGGTATCCAGCAAATGCTTGACCCCATAATTCATATAAGTTCTGGTCATTCCTTCGCTTTTGCCGACCTGTTCCATCCGATTAAGCGTTTTGGACATATTTACCCCAGCATTAAAACCAAGGCTGCCAATAAACTGCACTCCCACGCTTGCCCCTGCATTTACCCCTACAGCCGCTCCCGCACCCAGCATTTCCGACTCTGTGACAGAAGCGTTGGACTGCCATTGCATGAAGGGAGATAATTGCGAATAGATTTCGGAAAGATCCGCCTTGACAGCATCCTGCTTTTGAAACGGCTCCGCAAGCAACACCAGCGTATATTCCTCTTTTTTTTGGGAAGGAACGATCCCATCTAACAGCTTTTCTATATTTTGACTGACAAAATCCTCTGATTTATCAGATGCAAGATTGGAGACCGCCGCCACACTGTAATAGAATGCATCGCCATCTTTGTCCTCTCCGATTTCAACGGGACTTCCCTTTACTGTCTTCATTATTTGTGCGCCTGGAAAATTTCCCATCAGGGATTTTCTCAGTCTTTCGGCATATTTATCCGCCATATCAGGGGCGTCGCTTTCACCTACATTAGAGATTGCGATCGTAACCTTGCTTCCCATCACTGTTCTTCGGTAGATCAGCGCGATATTACAGTCCTGGTTCGCCAGTGCCTGATAAACATTGACGAGTTTATCCATATTTTTTTCTTTTGCATCTGTCACCCACTTTGTAATGTCAAAATACCGCACTCGGTTTTCCGTCTTGAACTCTCTTTTTTGTTTTATTTCTGCCTTTGGAATCATAGGCGCATATTTCCTGCTGAGTTCGGGCAAATATGCCTGATAAATCTTCATTGCATAAGAGTTCATGATCGTTTCCGTTCTTCTCTCATCTTCAGTCATATCCTGAAGATACTGCTTTCGAGCCTGCTCTAATTTCTCTGCCTGCTCGTCCGTGATCACTGCGTTTTCCACTAATAATTCATCGCCCTTTTGCAAAATCGCGCCCTTAATCCTTTTTGACTGTTGAATGGATTCTTTCTTTTCTCTGCTCATATGCTTCTATGCCTCCCTGAATGAAAACATTTTTTCAATTTCTTCCTTGCCTGCCTGCAGTCTTTTTTGCTGTTCGATCAATTTCCCCATGCCCACCTGCACAAGACTGTTTTTCTCTCCATCATCTCCTACAACTGCACTGACACTATCCGGCTCTTCATACGCTTCTTGTGTTGCCAGTGTGCCCGACGCCACGGGAATATTCCATACTTCCTCTACCTTTGCTTTTAACGCATTGCGCCAGGCATCAAAGGCTTTTTTCCCCTCTTTTCTGATAATGTCTTTGCCTCTCTTCCAAACCTTTTCTAATTCTGCTTTATATGTTCGTCTGGCACGTGAAATTGTACTGTAATCACGCTTTTGAGGCTGTTCTCCGGCAACTGGAATCTCAAAATACTTATACTGTTCAACCCACAAACATATACTTTCTTTCTGATTCCTCATTCCTGATCAGTTCCCGCACCAGCATCTGATCACTTTGCGGGACACAGCAGGCAATGAGCCGCTCAAGCATATCCGTCATTTCTTCCTTCGTAAATGCCCTGCTGTCCAGAAGGATCTTGCATAAAGCAAGAATCTCGCTGTCTTTCAGTTTTATTTTGTAAATCTGCTCCAGCCGATATCCTTTCCGGATCCTGTCATAGACCACAGAATTCAGATATCCCGTATGCTCCGCGTCCGCGTCAAGGAAGTTTCTGATATCGTCTATATCCCGCTGGATGCTTCTCTCATTGACGCCGTAGGCGCGGGCTTCCTCTCCTTTTTTCACCACATCCCCATTCAGAAGCTTCGTATAAATGGACAGCACCCTCCCGATCTTATCCCCTTTTGCCCTATCCATCCCCGTTTCGCTCATACTTTTTCTCCTTTGCCCGTTCCGTTTCTGACCGGACTGTTCCTACGGCTCCCTGCCGCTATAACTCCATTATACACAGCTGCCATGACAGAAAGTGTCCATGTGCATTTTTTCATCCAAAAAATTGATGCAGCGCCGCCATCGCCCCCAGAAACACCACATTCCCCGCCGTAAACAGCGCGATATATTCCCCTTTGCGGCCGCTTGCCCCTTTGGCGATATATTTATAAGAGATCAGGCTCGCCATGGACGCGATCAGGGTTCCCAGCCCGCCCAGGTTCGTCCCCACGATCAGTCCCTTAAGATCCTCCGTAAACCCGGACAAAAGCAGCGCCGCCGGTACGTTGCTGATGACCTGGCTGGCAGCGATGGCGGTATAGACCTCCCTGCCTGCGATCATATTCTGCAGGAAATCCCGAAAAGCCGGGATCCTGCCCACATTCCCCACAAAGACGAAAAATCCCGTGAATGTAAGGAGCAGGGAATAGTCCACCTTTTGAAACACCTGCCTGTCCATCAGAAGCACCATGATGATCACCGCAGCAAAAGCCGCCTGCCACAGTATCACATGCGCCACCGCCAGCAGGATCGCAACGCACAATACCGTTTCTTTTTTGAAAAACGCAAGGATCCTGTTCATTTTCTTAAGCCTTCCTGATCATCATTTGTAATCCGGAAAATCATAAAATGCTGTACCAGCGCATGGATACGCCGGTACAGCATTTTACTTTTCACATACTTTATTCCATTTGCAGAATGCTTTTAATTTGCCTCCGGCTTCTCCACACGGCTGATAGCGGATTTTTCCATGGGGATACGGCAATTCTTGTTATTGCCAAACTCCACAATGACCATACTGTCCTGGATATCGATCACGATGCCGTAAAATCCGGATGTGGTGCACACGCAGTCTCCCACTTCCAATGCGGACAACATGGCCGCCAGTTTCTTCTTCTCCTTGTTCTGGGGTCTTATAAAGAAAAACCACATTGCCGCGATCATGAGACCGTATACGAGCAGCATACTCAAAAAACCTGCTGTTCCGCCTGCAGCAGCCGCGTCCGATTCCGTCAATAATATACCCATTTTTCCTCCATTCCGACGCCTCGCGCCTGTCTGTCATTCCAAAGAACTATGATACACAAAAATACAATTTATGGCAAGCATTTTATACTTTTTTTACAGTTGAGCCATGCCCTCCAGCTTATGCCGCTTATATTCCGCAAAACATCCCCCATCCAGCGCGTCCCTGATCTCCTCCATCATGGTATTGTAAAAATACAGGTTATGGAGCACGCACAGGCGCATCCCCAGCATTTCCTTTGCTTTCAGGAGATGCCTGATATAAGCCCTGGAATACCTCCTGCATGCAGGGCAGCCGCAGCCCTCCTCGATGGGATTCTCATCCAGTTCATACCTTGCGTTGAACAGATTGATCTTGCCGTGGTTGGTATATAAATGTCCGTGCCGTCCGTTCCGGCTGGGATAAACACAGTCAAAAAAGTCGATGCCTCTCTCCACGCCCTCCAGAATGTTCGCGGGCGTGCCCACGCCCATCAGGTATGTGGGCTTGTCCTTGGGAAGAAAAGGCACTACCTCATCCAGGATATGGTACATTTCCTCGTGGGTCTCCCCCACCGCAAGGCCTCCCACCGCGTATCCATCCAGTTCCAGTTCCGCAATCCGTTTCGCGTGCTCGATCCTGATATCCGCATAGACCGCGCCCTGGTTGATGCCAAACAGCAACTGGTCACGGTTGATGGTATCCTCCAGGCCGTTGAGCCTTGCCATCTCCCGTCTGCAGCGTTCCAGCCATCTGGTGGTCCGCTCCACGGAGGCCTGCACATAATGCCGATCCGCCTTACTGGGAGCACACTCGTCAAAAGCCATGGCTATGGTGGAAGCCAGGTTTGACTGGATCTGCATGCTCTCCTCCGGCCCCATGAAAATCTTATGCCCGTCTATATGGGAATTGAAATAAACGCCCTCTTCCTTGATTTTTCGCAGTCCCGCCAGGGAAAAGACCTGGAATCCGCCCGAATCCGTCAGGATCGGTTTCTTCCAGGACATAAATTTATGAAGTCCCCCAAGCTGCTTCACCACCCGGTCTCCCGGCCTTACATGGAGATGGTAGGTATTGGAGAGTTCCACCTGGGTCCCGATCTGCTCCAGGTCTTCCGTGGACACGGCGCCCTTGATGGCCGCCACCGTCCCCACGTTCATGAACACCGGCGTCTGGATCACGCCATGCACCGTCGCGAACTCCGCCCGCTTGGCCCTGCCCTCCTGCTTTAGGATATGATACATCACCCTATTCCTCCCCCAGTTCATCCCAGAATTCCTCCAGGGTAATGCCTCTTTCGGTGATTACGGTGGCGGCGTCCACCCCCACATAGCGGAAATGCCAGGGTTCATAATCGATGCCCGTTATGTCTTCCTTTCCCTTGGGATATCTCAGGATAAAACCATATTGGTAGCTGTTCTCCGCAAGCCAGATTCCCGCCGGGGTTTTGGCAAAGCCCTCATTCAGGTCCTTATAGGTATCCGACACAATATCAAGCGCAAGACCCAGCCTGTGCTCGCTGGCCGCAGGCACCGCCACAATCCGGCTGCCCCGTTGGTATGCCTCCAGATAAGACATACCCCTGCTCATATAGGATCTGATCTTTCTATCAAACAATGCTTCCTGCCGTTCCAAATCCCGATAAGGGGAGCATATCTGAAGAATGATTCCATCTTCCTTTGCGTCCTGGAGCATATTGAGAAGTTCGTCTATGATGCGGGCATCGCAATGCATCCGCCCTTTCATGGTCTGGATATCGCCCAGAGGGAAATCATAACCGTCAGGAATGGAATGCTGCTTGTTGATCAGAAGCAGCTTCCAGTCGTCTTTGGAAAATTCCACGGCTTCCCCCGCCGCCGTAGGTTCTTCCCCGGCCCCGTTGGGCCGTGTCGCCGCCAGGATATCGTCCGCGCTGTATTTCGTCTCAATCTCCATGCCGTGGGAGGTTTCCACGATTTCTCCCTCCAGGCCGATCTCCTCGTCTTCCAGAAGCGCCAGTTCCTCCAGGTCGATCTCCGTCTCCTCCGCCAGCACAATGTTCTGCGCCTCCTCGGAGACATTGTTCAGGTTAAGGTCATTCTCCATGCCGGAAATGAACATGGGGAAAGAGAAACTGCTGTACACCACAAACAGCAGACAGGTCAGAATCAGCATGGAAAAACGTTTCACATTCCCTTTTGCATACGCAGCACACCAAAAAGGCAGCCTGCCCACAAATTCCACAGGTTTCATGCAGATACGGTGAAAACGGCTTTTGCCGGAGACATATGCTGTTTTTTTGAGAAAACGTTCCTCAAGCGTCGGTTTCATTGTCATTTGCATTCTGCACCTACTGTTCAAAATATACTCATAATCTATTATATCATATCATACTTTTTTCCTATGTGCACTACTTTCTTTAAAAAAATGCGAGTAACAGTTGCTATTTTAAAAATATACCATTATAATTTAGATATACATACTTATTCCGATCAACATACTATTGGCATATTTTGGAGGATGATCAAATGGCGGGATCCGTATATGGAACAATTTTTAAGATCACAACCTGGGGGGAATCCCATGGCTCTGCCCTGGGCGTCGTCATCGACGGCTGCCCCGCAGGGCTGCCTTTGTGCGAAGATGATATCCAGAAATACCTGGACAGGCGCAAACCCGGCGCCAGCAGCATTACCACTCCCAGGAAAGAGGACGACAAGGTGGAGATCCTCTCCGGCGTCTTTGAGGGAAAAACCACCGGCGCCCCCATCTCCCTCCTGGTCCGCAATACCTCCCAGAATTCCAGGGATTACAGCGAGATCGCGTCCTACTACCGCCCCGGCCATGCGGATCTGACTTATGACGAAAAATACGGCTTCCGGGATTACCGCGGCGGCGGACGCTCTTCCGGCCGCGAGACCATCGGGCGCGTGGCGGCGGGAGCCATCGCCTGCAAGATCCTGGCACAGATGGGGATCACTGTCTGCGCCTATACCCGCTCCATCGGCGCCATCCAGGCGGATATGAAGCATTTTGACCGAGCTGCCATCCTGGAGACCGCCACCGCCATGCCTGACCGCAAGGCAGACAACGACGCCATCTCCTATCTGGAAGGGGCAAAAAAGCAGTCCAATTCCGTAGGCGGCGTCATGGAATGTACGGTGGAGGGAATGCCCGCGGGCATCGGCGATCCCGTCTTTGAGAAGCTGGACGCCAACTTGGCAAAAGCGATTATGTCCATCGGCGCGGTAAAAGCGGTGGAGATCGGCGACGGATGTCAGGTCTCCTCCCGCCTGGGCACGGAAAATAACGATGCCTATTACATGGAAAACGGCAGGGTTGCAAAGGCAACCAATCACGCAGGCGGCATCCTGGGCGGCATCAGCGACGGAAGCGCCATCGTGATCCGCGCCCATGTAAAGCCTACCCCGTCCATCTATACGACCCAGCAGACGGTCAACAAGTCCGGGGAGGATATCCACGTGAACATCAAGGGCCGCCACGACCCCACCGTCATCCCCAGGGCGGTGGTGGTCATGGAATGCATGACTGCCCTGACGCTCCTGGACGCCATGCTGGTGAATATGTCAGCAAGGCTGGAAAATGTGATTGATTTCTATAAAAAATAGACTAATACTTCAAAAGCAGCCATTTAATAACGGCTGCTTTTTCTTTTTATATAACAGGGACATTGTCCTGCCCAACACTATGACAACTTATGGAAAATAATGCAGTTAGGCACATCCACCTTAACCGCCGGTCCGTTCATGATCAGCGTCTTATTCAAAGGATCCACATGGAAAAAGGTCATGTCATTGGTCTCATGATTTAATGACACCATATATTTATTGTTGGGGAACAGGCTGGCGTCCTTGGGGTATTCCCCGCTGATGGGCAGGCAGAACAGCCGGGTCAGGAAACCGGTATCCTTATCCACGCTGTACAGCACTGCGGAGTTATCCCCCGCATTGGTGCTCAGCAGGAAATTATAATCCTCCGAAAATGTCAGCGCGCTGGAGGCATTGGCCCTCACATTGCCGATATTCTGGACTGTCTGGATCTTCTCGAAAACAGGGGCATCATTCCTGTCCTCATAAGAATATACATCAATAAAACATTTCCACTCATGGACGATATAGATGAACCTGCCATCCTCGGAAATCTTGATGTGCCGCGGCGCGGATTCCAGTTCGCTCCGGATGATGTCCACCAGCCTGACCTTGCCCAGCTTTGCGTCAAACCGGTATACGTTCACATGATCCATCCCCTGATCCGCCACCAGCAGATACTTATTGTCATGGGTCATCCTTGCACAGGTGATATGGGGCCGGAAATTCCTCTCCGCCACGCTGCCCATACCCTTATGATAAATTTCATCTGTTATTTTCCCAAGGGAACCATTCTCTTTCAGCCGCAGCACCGTAAGCTTGCCGTCATGGTATCCCGCCACGAACAGGTAGCGGTCCGTGTAATCGGTGGAGACATAGCAGCCCCTCATCCCGTTGATGGACGCGAAATTCATCATTTCCAGGCTGCCGTCCGCCTGGATGCAGTAGGACTCAATCCCGAAATCCGTGATGGAATAAAGAAATTTTCCGTTATGGGAGATCGTCACATAAGAGGAATTGGTAATCTCCACCTTGCCTTTCTCATGGAATCTTCCCTTTTCCATATCCACATCATATATTTTAATGCCATGTTTGTCCCCCTGCGTATAGGTGGATACATATGCCACATATTTCTCCTGTTTCATGGGAAATACCTCCTGTTCTGCTTTCTTCTAAATATAGCACAAATGAAAACAGCGGTCAACCTTCATAGGGACCGCTGTTTGTGGTTTTGTGGGTTTTGTGAATGGCTCAACTGTACCCGGCTATGCATCGCAGCCGCAGTCGTCATTGGATGAGGAACGGGAAACCTCCGGGAAATCCTGCCAGCGGGGAGGATTCATGTTGGGAACATCACAGCTGTTATTTTCAGCCATTCTGTCCCCTCTTCCTTCCCTTGCTTCCGGGCAGACGGGATTCTCAGGTTTGCAGCCGCAATCGTTATCGCGCTCTTTCAGGGTTCTCATCACTGCCCTCTCGCTGCCGCATTCATCCACGGCATTTTCCACAGCGCGTCTGCACCTGTTCCCCGATCCGCCTCCATTACAGCCGTTATTGCTATTACAGCTGTTATTATTACACCCGCAAGTATTACTGCGGCCAGCGCCCTGGTTCCATCCGCAGCCCCCAAAACAGGATAACAGAAGAATGATCCATAAACAGTTCATACTTTTCACCATTTAATCTATTTACTGTATTCTATTCTGCCATCCGGAAACCGTGTCTGTCCGCAGCCCTGTTTTCCTTTGTCTGTTTTATGGGTCAGCGTCTTTTTCCCAGCAGTTTCCTGCGGATATACCGGAAAGTCTTCTCCTCCCCCTCTTTTGCCAGCATCCTCAGTATATGTTCCAGGTTTCTGGCGGTTTCGGGATGAATCGGCGCCTTTCCTTTTCCCTGCAGATAATATTCCAGAGGGGAAGCGTCCGTATACTCTTTTCCTTTATACACCTTGCTGGCGGCGATCCTGTCCATGACCATTTCCGCCAGATAGCGGTTGGGCATGGGTACCGGTATCATGCTGCCCGGAGCCGCTTCCATACTGTAGTCGATCCAGTATTCATAATGATGCTTATTCCGACCCTTATGGTGGAGCCACGCCCCGGAATACCCGATATCCTCGCGTTCCGCGTTGTTAGGACTCCGGTTGCCCTGATAATATTTCATACCCACTTTGAACTCCGCCGGACTGTACTTGGACAGATCATGCAGAATACCCTGCTTATACAGCCCCACCCGGAAACATCCCTGGGCTACCAGGTACTTATGCATGGTAATTGTCTTAAAATGGTTCCACGCCTTACCCATTTTTCCTGCTCTTCCTTTTCACCAATTTTTCCTGTTCCCGCACACTGCGGTATATGGCGGCGCTTCTGGGCGGGAGACGCCGGATATACTCTTCCTCCGCCGCAGTTTCCTCCCCCGTGGCAAAAGCGCGCTCCCACTTCATGCCCTTGGGCAGCCTGGGCAGCGCCAGTTCATGGCTTTCCCAATGCATGTTCATGGCAAGATACAGGAAGTCGTCCTCGCTCCCATCGGGGTTTACCGCATATTTACCGCAGTAGAGGATGCCGATGTGCCGATTATAACTCTCTGTCTGAGCCCGCCACGCGTTTTTCCCATGGTAGGACAGATCCGGATAACCGCAGGAAAGATAATCCATCAGCTTTGCCTCCTGCTTCCCGCGCAGGATGGGATGCGCCTGCCTGAAACGCACCAGCTGCTTCCAGAAATCATACAACTCCTGGTGCTTCTGCAGATCCCGCCAGTCCAGCCAGGCCACGGCATTGTCCTGACAGTAGGGATTATTGTTGCCCCGCTGGGAATTGCCGAATTCGTCCCCCATGAAGATCAGGGGCATGGACTGGGTGCACAGCAGCATGGTATAGGCGTTCCTGATCTGCCTCTGCCGCAGTTCCCGTATCTTCAGCTTGCGGCTGTTCCCCTCCTCGCCGCAGTTCCAGCTGCAGTTATAGCTGGTCCCGTCCCGATTCTCCTCGCCGTTTGCCTCGTTATGCTTATAGTCGTAGGACACCATATCCATCATGGTAAATCCATAGTAATTGGTAAGATAATGCACCCTTCCCATCTTCGGCGGGATCCTGCGCATCTGGTACATCACGCTTTCCAGCATATTCTCATCGCCTTTTAAAAATCGGCGCATCGTATAAAGATAATCATCCTGATAACAGGCCAGGTTAGGAACGTCCGCCGCCCCATCCCTGCCATAAACAACATCCGTATTGAAATGATAGTACCAAAGCTTGGTATCCGCCAGCAGCGGGTCCGATGCCACTGCTTCCACCTGTAAGTCCGTTCCCATCAGGTGAAAGCCGTCCACATGGTACTCCAATACCCAGAAACGCAGGATCTCCGGTATGGAAGCCGCCCTGACTTCTTTGGGAAAGTAGAACTGCATCACAAGTTCCATGCCGTTTTTATGGAGCGCCCTCACCAGTTCCTTAAATTCCGTAACGGCGTCTTCCCCTGCGGCGTAGCCTGCCTTTGGCGCATAGTAATAGCCCTCTTTATACCCCCAGTAGTTCAGCTTCGGTTCCCGCTCCTTTGGCTGGGGGCAGTAACCAGCCGCCGGATCCGGATCCGGTTCCAGTTCCAGGAATTCATAGCTGGGCTGTAATTCCAGGGTTGTGATCCCTGTTTCCTTTAAATAGGGGATCTTCTCCATGATGCCCCTGTAAGTTCCTTTATAAGTCACTCTGGAGGATGGGTGCGCCGTGAATCCACGGACATGTATACAGTAGCCTACGCTTTCCGAATAACTCAGGCGGGGGTGTTTGTCCCCCTCCCAGTCAAATTCCGCCGTAGGGATCAGGGTTTTTAAGTCACAGGTGTTTTTTAATTTGCCATACCCTTTCCTGCTGTCGAAGCTTCTGCCATAGGGATCGGGAAGCTTCCGGTCGTCCTCATAAAATTGATATGATATCTGGTCCGCCCGCAGGTCATCCACATATTTGCAGTAGACATTGCCGATTTTTTCCTCAGCAGAAAAAGCCTCTTTCCGAAGCTGTCTTCCAGTCTTTCTGTTATATAGGATCACTCCGCAGGAGGCTGCCTTTGTGGCATGGGCAAAACGGATTCCGCCGGCCTCGGCATGAGCGCCAAGAGGGTAAGGATTTTGCTGCATTCTAGTTTTTGTCATAATATCCTGCCTTTCTCTCCAGATATTTTTATTATAATGTATTGCAGGAAAAATCACAAGATATTATACTTAAAACTGTAGTGAAAAACGTATTACACGCAACGGTTACACACCATGGAGGATGCATATGGCAAAACAAAACGATTATGAAGAGGAAGAGATGACCGTGGAACTGGAACTGGAAAACGGCAAAACGGTCAACTGCGCGGTCATCACCATAATGACCGTGGAGAAAAAGGATTACATCGCCCTTCTCCCCCTGAACGAAAACGGGGAAAATGAGGACGGCGAAGTCTGGTTCTACACTTACAGCGAAAATCCGGACGATCCCAACGAGGAGCCCATCCTGGATTTCATCGAGGATGACGATGAGTATGAAAAGGTGGCGGATGCTTTCGACGAGTATCTGGACAACTGCGAATTTGACGAACTTGTTGAGGAATAACCCGGTCAGATCGGCTTATGCAAAGCTTTGTCAACAGTCTTTCAGCAATGGATTCAAAAATCTGGAGGGAAGTCTGGAGCCTGTATTGTCATTCAGATACAGCAGTTCCAGGCTTTTTGCCGCCCTGGTCATGGCCACATAGAAGATTCTCCGCTCCTCCTCGCAGGCCTCCCCGTCCGGCATTTTCCCATGGGGAAACACCCTCTCGTTGCAGTCCGGTATCAGCACATGGTCAAATTCCAGTCCCTTGGAGCCGTGGACCGTCATCAGCCAGACCGCCTCTTTTGACGAGGAATCATCCGCCTGCTTTTCCGACCGCTTCAGGGATTCATTGTATTCCTCCCGGGCCGCCAGCCAGTCTTTTGCCGTCTCAAACCTGCCCGCATCCGCCCTGACCCATTCCAGCGTTTCCTGCCACTCCAGCCATCTGTCGGGATGTCCTTTGGACTGTTCCCTTAAAAATTGTTCATACCCCACAGCCTTGCAGATATATGCCACCGCCGCCTTAAGGGATGCCCTGCCGATGTAGCGCAGCTGCCTTTCCAGCAGTTCCAGGGCGGCACGCTGTTTCGGCACGCTGGCATAATAAGCCCTGATGCGCTGAAAGGAATCTCCGGCTGCCGCCGCTTCCCGGCTGATATACCGGGACGGCCTGTTGCAGATGTACAAAAAACGTTCCCTGCTCCACTCCCCCTGCGCCAGCAGGAGGTAGGCGGTAATGTCCCTGACGATGAAGTGTTCATAAATGCTCTGAACCTTTTCCTTCATGATATAAGGGATGCCCGCCCTGCGCAGCCTGGCTGCAACGCCCTGCATCATGATGTTTGTGCGGAAAAGGACGGCGCGGCTCTGGCGGTAAGGGGATTCCGCCAGGCGGCGCAGCAGGTATTGGTACTGGCTGTCCCTGTCGGGAAAACACTGTACGGTTACGGGAGATATCTTCCTCTGACTGGAACTATTCACAAGTTCAGGAAATCCATCAGGGTTTAAGCGCCTGACAGCTTCCGGCGATCCATTACGATCCGCAGGGCGCAGGTCTTTCGGGAAGCGGTTCTTATTTTCCCCGATCACTTTCCCGGATGCCGCGATGATCTCCCCGCAGCTCCGGTAATTCACATTCAATAACAGCTGTCTTGCATTGAAATCTTCCTGAAAATTTTTCAGGCATTCCGGCTGCGCCCCCCGGAATCCATAGATCGCCTGGTCGTCGTCCCCCACCGCGAAGAAATTATATGGCGGTCTTGCCAGCAGTTTTATAGTCTCATACTGGACAGGGTTGATATCCTGGAATTCGTCCATCAGGATATGGTCGAAGCGGTTCTGCCAATACTGCCGCCTGCGAGGCTGTTCCGCAAGCATTTTCCGGCACTCACAGACCATATCGTCGAAATCCACGGCTCCCAGCTTCCCCCTTGCCGCCTCATATCGCGCAAGGATCTCCGGGAAAGCCGACTGCCACTCTTTCGGCGCCTTTTGGGCCGCTTTTTCCATGGACAGGGTATTTTTATAGAAACTCATGGCGTTCAGGATGGCTGCGGTATCTTCCTGTATAAGGTCCTTAAAGGCCTCCTCCGACACCTCTTTCAAGATGGGCAGTAATATCTTTTTCTTCCGGGATTGGTTTAAGGGATGTTCCGTCCTGACACAGCCGGACTCTTTTAACATATGATAGAACACGGAATGAAAGGTTCCGAAATTGACAGGCAGGGTGACCGGGGAAAGCTGCCGGAAACGCCGCTGCATGGAGGCTGCGGCATCCTTTGTAAAGGTGATCACAAGGACACGTTCCGGGGGCGTGCCCCGCTCCAGTAAATAGAGGATACGTTGAGTGATGGTGAAAGTCTTGCCGGAGCCGGGGCCCGCCAGTAACAGCAAAGGCCCCTCTCCGTGGGTCACAGCAAGCCGCTGCGCTTCATTCATTTTAGAAAAATCAATCATTTTCCAGCTTCTCGATTCCTTTCCGGATCCTCCGCAGGCTTTCCTCCTTGCCAAGCGCTTCCATGATCTCAGTTGCGCCCGCCGGGGTCATCTGCTTGCCGGAAACCGCAGTACGGATGGGCCACATCACGTATCCATTCTTACAGCCCTTTTCCTCAACGTATTGCAGCAGCCTCTGGTACAGCCCGTCATTGCTGTAATCCGACTGCTCCTCCAGGATGGGCAGAACCTCTTTCAATACCTCCAGGGAGGAAGCCCTGTCCGTCTTCATCTTCTTATGGGTGTACATTGCCACATCATACTCCGGCAATTCCTCGAAAAAGTCCACATGCTCCGCAATATCGGGGAATACCTCGATGCGGGTCTTTACCATGTTGGCGATCTTTTTCAGGTCAAAGTCCTTTTTCAACACTTCTTTCAGGTAAGGCTCCGCCATCTCATAAAACCGGTCGAAATCCATGGCCTTGATATATTCGCCATTCATCCAGCGAAGCTTGACCGGGTCGAACACCGCAGGGGACTTGCTGATCCGGTGGTAATCAAATTTCTGTATCAGTTCCTCCAGAGAGAAGATCTCCTGGTTATCCTCCGGGCTCCATCCCAGCAGCGCGATATAGTTGACGATGGCCTCCGACAGAAGCCCCTGCTCCAACATCTCCTCAAAGATGTAGGAACCGTTCTCGCTTCTCTTTGCCAGCTTCTTGTGGTTTTCATCGGTGATCAGCGGCAGATGCACATACACCGGGCTCTGCCAGCCGAAAGCGTCATACAGCCGCTGGTACTTGGGGGAGGAGGACAGATACTCGTTTCCCCGCACCACATGGGTGATGTTCATGGTATGGTCGTCCACCACATTGGCAAAATTGTAAGTGGGATAGCCGTCCGACTTGATCAGGATCATATCGTCCAGTTCGGCGTTCTCCACGGTGATATCCCCATAGAGTTCGTCATGAAAGGTGGTCGTCCCCTCGTTGGGGATATTCTGCCTGATGACAAAGGGCTTTCCCGCCGCCAGGTTGGCATCGATCTCCTCCCTGGAGAGGGACAGACAGTGCTTGTCGTACACGGAGATCTCTTTCCCCTCCATCACTTCCGTCTTCAGGCCGGCAAGACGCTCCTTGTCGCAGAAGCAGTAATATGCCTCCCCTTTCTCGATCAGTTCTTTGGCGTATTTCATATAGATGCCGGTCTTCATGCGCTCGCTCTGGACATAGGGGCCGTAGCCGCCGTCCTTGTCGGGGCCTTCGTCATGGCGTATGCCCGTCCTTTCCAGGGTACGGTAGATCATCTCCGTGGCGCCCTCCACAAACCGTTCCTGGTCGGTATCCTCAATGCGCAGCATAAAGTCGCCGCCCTCGTGTTTTGCGATCAAAAATTCATATAACGCGGACCTTAAATTCCCCACATGCATCTTCCCGGTGGGACTGGGCGCGTACCTTGTCCTGATCTTCATTTCTCTGTACCCATCTGCGCGTTGCGGCGCGCACTTTCCTGAAATATTGGATACGCATTTTTATCCAACAGTGTATTTATTCTATTCCCTTTTTTGGAAAAGTGCAACAGATAATAAAAGAATTTGCTTAGTAAAAATCAATCATACAGTCCGTTAAAGGAAACGACTGCATGTCATTCAACACAATGGCATCCGTATCAATATCAATTCCGGCCAACTCTTCATTTAACGCCTTAGCTCCCTGTTCAAGCTGCTGTCGCCACCCTTCAATATCCCCCTTATAAGAAACCGCCTCATATATGTCACCATTTGGCAAAGTAATCTTACATCTTTCCACTAAAACTCCTCCACTTTGAGGAATTTTGGGCGGAACATTAAATAACTCGTGAAAAAGTTTAGCGAAATTAACGTGACTTTTATTAGAAACATAACGAAATTCCCGACCTTCAACAAGGTAGGTACCCGGCACTCTTCTCTCCTTACGAATTGGATGTCCAAGCACATGCTCTAATAGTTCTTCTGAATTCATTTTACCCATTGTGCCTCCCCCTGATCACTTCATTAGCTGTATCAATTCCAAACTTCTGCGTCACATATCGCTTAATCTGCTTCAACTCCTCATGGGCATCCTTTGATCCGCAAGCTGCCGAACATCATCGGGGCTGAACTGTCACGCATTATGAAAGATTTCTTTCATAATGACATAAATTTTCAGATTTCTTTATTTTAAAATGCAATTTCTGCAAGCATAAAGTCACTTTACCAGTCGTATAACATACGTTATTATATTTTACATACCCCACATAATATAAAGAAATATCCTCCCACGCCAGTCTGCAGCCCCCCTACTGCCTTTCTTTCAGATAAAGCCCCACCCTGTTCTGAATGGCATCCAC
>JAMPAC010000200.1 GCA_023667395.1 Blautia sp.
GTAGATATCTGAGCGCACATCCAGGAGGATTCCCTTGCCGCCTGTAGTGCTACCTGTCCGGGAAAGGTTTTCCAATGGGGGACTTTTTTCCATTTCCTGCATACGGGGAGCAGAACTGACATCTGTCTGTGTCACATCGGTATCGACCTGCGTCACATCTGTGCCAGGCGGCGCTGCGCCCGAATCTATCCGGGCTGTGTCCGCCACCGTTACATCCGAATCTATCTGGACTGTGTCCGCCACCGTTACATCCGACTCCGGCGGATCAGCATACTGCCTTTCGCGTTTTGCCAGACCTGCCTTCCTTTTCCCGGTTCCTGTTCCCGCCACAGCAGATCTGTCAGCGTTTGTATAGTCCGCGCCATAATGCTCCGGGGAAGCGTAGCCCCTGCTGAACCCCGCCTTTACCGCCCCGTCCTCCCCCAAAAACAAAGCGATATTATAGTCGATGAGGCAGATATCCCCATTGAAACGGAGCATGATATTTGCCGGCTTAATATCCCCGTGGAGAATTCCGTGGGGAGGTATGCCGTGCAGATAGCGGAGCGCTTCCAACAGCTGGCAGGCCCACTTTATGACCTGCGGCTGTGTTGGCCGCTGTCCCCTTTTCAGCATTTCTTTCAGACTTTCTCCATCGATATAATCCATGACGGTATATACCATGCCGTCCTCCTGGACAAAATCGTATACCTGCGGAATATAGGTGTGGCTCAGCCCTTTCAGCACATTCACCTCACGCTGCAGCGCTTCCGCTCCCGTTGACAGTCTGCGCTTATCCGCCTTAAGCGCCACATCCTTATTCAGTCTCAGGTGGCGTCCCCGGTATACCACACCGCCGCCCCCGGCTCCGATCTGTTCGCCTCTCTCGTACATCCCCGCAATCATATGCGACATCTTCCGTTCCTCCATTCCAGTACCGTCTCTCCACTCTCGCCCCCTTGGCGGGGAAGGATTCTTCAGACGCCTGGCGTCTGAAAATCCTTCCGGGGCTTCCGTTCCGAGACTGTTTTATCCCAGTACCGTCTCTTCACTCCCGCCGGGGCTTACCGTACTCTTCCTCCAGTTTCTTCTTCAGCCTCTGCCCCGTGAATGTAAAGATCAAAATACCCGCCATGGTAATAACTGCTGCAGCAGCCATGGCCGCAATTCCCCCATATAAGAAACTCTCACTGACCGACCAACTCACACCGATACCTCCATTCCGTCCCGCCTCCGCGCAGATTGAAAATGTTTTCCTTTACTTTCTTTTTTGCTTTATATATAATCAAGGCACAAAATCAATCATCGAAAGGTATTTATTTATGCTGCAATTATTTATTCGTGTCACTATATGCATGGCATTCTATGTAGTGGGCGCATACGCGACCACGGATATCCTGCGCCTGTTGAAGGGACATCCCGTCCCCATAGGGGACAGCAGCTGTTTCTGTGAATCCTGCGGCTGCAAGCTCACCCTGCGGCAGCAGATACCCATTTTCTCTTACCTGCTAAGCCACGGCAAATGCAGAAACTGCGGGCACCCCATCTCCCCGGGAAATTTTATCCTGGAGGCGCTCTTTACAAGCGTTTTTACCCTGGCCGCAGTCATGACCGGCTTCCGTCCCGCCGTCTGGCTGTTTTGCGTTAGCTTTTATGAATCCGTCAAGCTGTTCTGTATCCTCCTGGTGGGAAAGCGCGGGCGTGAACTGGCAAAAGGCCTGTTGCTCTCCTTTCTTGGAAATGCCGTCAATTTCTCGCTGGTGGGCATTCTCTTTTTCTTCCATACGCTTATACCATAAAGCACACAGGCACGGTCAATGCTCCACCACCGCCACACAGACGGAAATATTGTCCCTCTCTCCCCGTTCCATCATAATCCGTATCATATTGCCGCAGAAACCGTTCAGATTCTTTTTCCAATGCCTCTCATGTATACCTTCCAAATCCAGTTCCGTCAGATGATGGGAAAATCCGTCCGAACAGACCACAAAGACATCCCCCGTTTCCACGCTTCCTTTCAGAGCCTGGAACCGTAACTGTTCCCGCTTCCCCACATAATTATCCAGATAGCTTTTCATCCGCCCCATCCTGAGCCTCGTTACACTGTCATCCATGGTCAGCTGCTCCAGCGTACCCCCGCGATACCGATAAACCCTGCTGTCACCCACATGGATGATATAATATTGCTGCCTGACCAAAAGCAGCAGCGACATTGTAGACCCTGTTTTTACATTTTGTCTCTGGCAAAACCGGTAAAGTTCCTCGTTCCAGTTCTCTGCGGCATCTTTCAGGTGCGAGAACAGCACCTCTGGATCCACCCTCACAATAACAAGCCATGACACCAATTCGTCAAACCATTCTTCCATGCACTCCGTCAGGAAAGCGGAAGCCACCTCGCCGTGCTCCAATCCGCCCACCCCGTCGCACACAGCGCACAGGGCGATCATTTCTTTTCCCTGTTCAAAATGCCTGCAGCATATCGCATCCTGATTGACCAGCCTTACGCTCCCCACATCTGATTTGCCGCCTTCCCTGATTTTCATTCCAGCCTCCAGACCCGCCTGATCAGAGATGCACCCTGTAGCGCACCGGCTTGCTGACGGTAAAAGCAAGCTCCATACCATCCTGAAGCTGATATGGCTGATTCGGCACCAGCACCTGTCCGTTCAGCATCGTATGATTAGCGGATCCCAGGTCAATGATAAACAGATCGTTTCCTCTTCGCTCGATACGAGCATGCTGTCTGCCAATCCGTTTAAACTCCCCGGGGAACGCCACATCCGGGCATTTTTCATCGGAGGACGCGCGTCCGATAACGATATGGGGTTTTGTAAAATTGAGATCGATCCTCTGCAGCGCTCCCGGCTGGGAGAACTCGATCAGTTCCATCCAGGATCCTCCCACTGCTGCGCCGCCGTCAGGCGATTCCTCCGTCTCATCCTCTCCGAAACTGTTTCCGCCGTACATGGCTGCGTAATCCGCCGATTCTGGAACATACTCCCTGACAACCGCCGACTGCTGACCGCCGGGAAATGCCGCCTGTCCACCTGTCTCCGCTACATAAGCGGCATCCCGGGGCGAAACCGGGTCATCGGTTTTCTTCTTACTGCCAAAGAGTCCTCCAAATCCCCCTCGCTTCCTTG
>JAMPAC010000201.1 GCA_023667395.1 Blautia sp.
GCAGGTTATCTCTAAAATCAAATCGGAAAGCCGAGAAACCACTCCCCCACAATCTACTACCCACAATGCCGAAAATGAAAGCGGGGGCGATACGGAATGACTAGTAAGCGTAATATAAAACAACGGCTACACTTTTAAGAGACCTTGTGTTATCTTTTTAAACAACGTCTCTAAGTGTAACCGTATATGATCGTTTATATCCTTGCCTGGATATCACTTATCAGATTTATCCCGTGTATCCGATGCAGGGACTGATATGGGCTTATGACATTCTTTCTGCATCCGCTGTGACCATGGCAGCAGCTCTTCTATGCCATCGGGCTCATTTTTATAGTCCGGCATATAAAGCAGAACGGTCTGCAGATACTTATATAGGTCTAAGCCATTTGCCTTGGCTGTCTGTACAAGGCTGTAAATGACGGCACTGGACTGCGTACCCTTTGGAGTGTTATGAAACAGAAAATTCTTCCTGCCCACAACATATGGCCTCACATGATTCTCCGCAAGGTTATTACTGATGCTGCAGCGGCCATCCTTTAAATAATTCATCAGTGTCTCCTGATGGTTTTTGGAATAGTTTACTGCTTTCTCCAGACGGCTGCCCCATAAGGATTCAGAGACCAAAGCCATTTCCAATATCTGTCCAAAAGTGGCTTTTCCTTCTTCATCCGGGCATCTTTACGTCCGTCAGGCGTCAGTCCTCCCATCCCCCTTTCATATTCAAACAGCTTATTGCAGTAGGCATACCCAATCTCTGCTGGTGACAGTTCGGCTTGGCCGGACTTTTTCTTCCCCGTATTGCCTGGAAGGGCATCAAACCAGTATCTCCGGGCATGGACCCAGCAGGTACATCTCGTCAGATGCTCTTCCAGTTCGTTGTAGCCGTCATAAGCATCTGTCTGGAGGAATCCATGGAATCCTTCCAGAAACTTTTTGGGATGTTGGGCACCCCTGCCGGGTTGGTATTCATAAAGGATGATCCCTGGCAGGCCGTCGTTGCCGCTGGCATAGAGCCACATGTAAGATTTTGTGGCTGCTTCCCTTCCTTCCTCTTTTAAAACCTGGCAGGGTGTCTCATCCGCATGGATCACGGCGCGTTCCAGAAGCTGGGTATGCATGGCCTCATAAAGAGGCGTAAAATATTCCAGCGCGCATGTGATGATCCAGTTTGCCATGACCGCGCGGATGATCCGCACCCCGACCCGGAGCAGATCCTGTTCCTGCCGGTACAAGGGCATGGCATTCACGTACTTCTGGTACATGATATATGCCACCGATGAGGCGGAAGCCAGACTATGCGGGATCAATGGGGAAGGAGTCAGCGCCCGAACAATATTTGGCTCGTCATCCTCATATTTACAGCGGCTGCATATCAAAACCTCCTGCACATACTGGATCCGTTCCAGCTTCATAGGCGTGATGTGCAGTTCTTCCCTTACAACCTGATGTCCCAGGACATCCATTTCACTGCCGCAGTATTCACAGATCCGCTCGTCAGGCGGGACATCACAGGGGATCTGGCGGACCGGGATATTTCCCAGGATCTCATCATGCGTCCCCCTTTGTTTACGGTTGCGGAGATATCCCCCCACAACGGTTTCCTCGGATGGTTCCTCTACGTCTGGGTCAGCTTCAGACTCTGCCTCATTGAAAAGGCTGAGCTGTCCTTCGATCCCGTCTGACTTCTCGCTGGAACTGCCGAACAGTTTCCGTGTCAGATACATTACGGTCTCCGACAGGTTTGCCACCTGTCTGGTGAGTTCCTGGATCGTTTCCGCCTGCGCCGCGGAAAATGCCGCCCATTCTTCGACCGTCACAGGTGTCTGCTCAAGTTTCGGTATTTCAATCTGTGGCTGTTCGATGGTGATGTCCTGTTCTGACACTGTACTGCCCGCCTTTCTTTTCTGGCTATAGTATAGCACAGGGCCGGAAAAAAAGCGAATTCCCCGATGCGGAGATTCCGTCATTTTGACAATATCTTTTCAGGCGGTACAAGAGGATCTGTGGCTGTTCTTTCCATGCTCCCTCTTTTTAGAGGAAGTGCAGGATTCACAGCCTCCCCGGGAACCACATCCCGGCATCGGCCTGTTTTTGAGGCGGCTGCCATAGGATGTGCCGGCTTCTTCCAGGGCGGAAAAAAATCGGCGTTTTGCATAAGTTTTTTTCAAAGATCCTTCCTTCCGCTCGGACGGATCGCTTTTGGCTGGTCGATACAAAGCCCCTCCATCAGCCAGCGGAATTCCTGTCTGGATAAAGGACGGATCTGCTCCGCATTGCGCGGCCATTGGAAACGGCCATTATCAAGACGTTTATACAGGAGGACAAACCCATCCTTATCAAAATGCAGGGCCTTAAGCCTGTCGCAGCGTTTCCCGCAGAACAGAAAAAGGGAATTCGAAAACGGGTCCATGTCATAAGTATGCTTCACAATGGAGATCAGCCCATCGATGCTTTTTCTCATATCGGTGTAGCCGCAAACAAGATATATTTTTGCCACACCGGAGATATCGCCTAACATAAGCCCTCCAGAGTCTGCAGGACATTTCTGACCAGTTCCGGACTGGCATGGTTTTCCAGATCAACCTGTAAGCTGCGCGTAAAGATCCTGACAGCAGGCATGCTGGACTGGCCTGTCTGAAACGCGGGATGTTCCCTGTCAGCAATATCAAGCGGCACGACCTCCTGCATGGCCGTGGTCTGTGGTCTGCTCTTTTTCGCATTTGTACTAGGGATCGTATAAGATTTCTTGCGGAGATAACAAACCCGCTTATGGAAGGTACTAAGGGAAACATGATTTTCAAGGCACCACTGTTTATCAGTAAGCCCGCTGTTTCTACAAGTTTTAATGATCTCCATCCATTCCTCCAGGGAACGATGTTTGCGTGTCATAAGAAAACCTCCTAAAATGAATTCATTGAAGTTGTTGTTTGTAAAAGAAAAACCAGAGGATGATACGGAATCTTAGAATCGTGTTTTCTGACAAAAGATACAGTGAACAACTTTAATTGCATTCATTATACGGTTATCAATCAACTAAGTCACGAACCACCAGCCCTGCTGGTGGTTTGATGTTGACCCTACTGGGTC
>JAMPAC010000202.1 GCA_023667395.1 Blautia sp.
ATAAATTGCGCATCAAGAAATTCATTGAATCTCTGTGCAAATATCTGTATATGGATGTTAAAAATAAAAGGTTGTATTGCTGCAGCGAAGAACATGCTATGTCTGAGGAAGAAAATAAGAAACCTGAAGAAAGGCGATTAAAAAAAGTAAGCGGGATCAATGTGATCCGATCGGATTCGGATCCGGCATCCAGCTATGTGATCTGCAGCCGCATATGCCAGCAGATGCAGATAGCGGATCTTGTTATCGTAGATGTCTCGACGCAGAATCCCAATGTCTTTTATGAATTTGGAATGGCGGTGGCATTAGAAAAAATGATACTGCCCATATGTTTCAGTGAAAGCTTCTATAAACTGGATGTGCCGGAGAAACTCAGGGAACTGAAAGCCGAAAGTGATAAAAAAACCGGTTTGCTATATCATACCGCAGAGGATGAACCCAAAAAGGATCCGTACGATGAAATCTTGCACCATATAGGGTGCTATCCCTGGCGGAAAACATTGTTTGAATATTATGGGATCTGTTTTAAGCAGTATGTCCCGGAAAGTGACAGGGACGACACATATCCTGTAAGCATAAAATATATTGATTTTGAAGATGCGACAAAAGAAGCATACGGCTTTACGGATATCCAATACAATCGATTTCCATATGACGCGAAGATAAAGATTGAAGGAATAACAGAGGAAGTTAAGATCGGATCTAAAATCTATGAAATATTAAAAAGCCATTATAACCAGGCTGACAGAGAAGATAATACATTGGTAGTCTATACCATAGACGGATTCTTGAATGAAGACCAGGCAGGCCGGTGCATTGTAAATTTCTATCATAACATTACGGAAAAAATGCAGGAGGAACAATGTTTCTGCGGAGAGCGGGTCGGCGTCCTGGTCCAGGCGCAGGTGATCCCGGACAATGACAAGGATGCCAAGAAAGAACGGCATATTCTTTATAATGTGGGAGAGATCATACATATCGGGGTAGATCAGGCCACCTATCTGGCATCGAAAGAAAAGGTAAAAGCGGAAGATGTTTTGAGATATCTGTATAAAGACCGGGAATCGGAATCTGTATTCAGGAAAGAGACAAAGGGGTATATCAAAGAATTTATCGGCAACAGGGGCATGATCATGTATCCCGATTATCCTGTTTATGTGAAACGGATCAAGAGCCAGATAATCCCGGATCCCTTTAATGATATCGAGCAGGAGGCGCCCTTTTGCTTATATCATGTAATGCTCAAAAACCTCCGTTATACAAACGAGATAGTGGTGGATATCACCAATAACTGTCTTCAATCTCTTTTCTGGCTTGGCGCAGCCCATGGATCGGAAGTGGATGCCATCACGGTAAAGCAGGAGCTGTCGGAAAGGGAACGGATCATGTTGGAGGGAGACGCCGTGGACAAAAACAGGAATGTTTTTGATGTCTCCGGATTGTGGACGGCGTATTATTATTCCCATGACACGGAAGGTTTCTATCATCAACTGGCATTGGCGCAGTTTGGCATTGAAAAACATTCCAAGATCATTCCCTATGATGTAAAGTGGTATGGCTTAAAAAAATGGGAATACCTGGAATATGATAAAGTGGGAGACCACGGGGATCACAGGAACTT
Source organism: Blautia sp. (assembly GCA_023667395.1). Classification (GTDB taxonomy): domain Bacteria; phylum Bacillota; class Clostridia; order Lachnospirales; family Lachnospiraceae; genus Acetatifactor. Next base: position 1,622 of record JAMPAC010000202.1, read on the forward strand.
TTATCATGAGGATCAGCGGAATGATAAAGCGGCGGAATCGGCTCAAAAACAGCGGAAACTGGCTTTGGAATCCTATTATCGCAGGAAATTCTGGAATGCCATGCTTCGGTATAACCGGTTGAGGATCTATATGCCCCAGCATGACGATGTGGATCATGAGGATCATGAGCCCCGTTTGCGGGCAGCCAAATGGGACATTGACGCCGTATCGGGATTAACGCATTATTTATCAAAGCGGTCGGTCATAGGTGATTATCTGGTGATCACCCTGCCTGAGAAGATGGCCGATGATATGGCTGAAAAGGTGAATTTTATCTGCATAGGACAGCCTGTAACCCCATTGCAGAAAAATTTGTCAGAGCATATCCGGCAAAAATGGCAGGGCGCCCAAAATGACCAATATCGGAAGTATCATCATTTTAATGTGATCCATGAATATGGCAGGACAGGCGATCACAGCATGGAAGTGTTCGATTCCGTGAATGGCAAAAAGAAGATTGTATTTCAGGGGAAAGGGTTTGTCTGTGAAGAACTGAGCCGACATGACAGACAGCGCCTTTTCAGGGATCATCCCTGGTCCGTGTGTGAAGATTGTGAGTCCTTACCGATGCGATACGAACAACAATGCCCGTTTAAAGGACATCCCTCACATAAGGAGATTGCCCAGCTTATTCTTTGGCGGGAGGACAATAAAGAAGCGGGGGACCAGCATTTCAGGGTGTCCCTTATCGGCAGTTCCGGGCCGGCAACATTCGGGCTTTCTTCGCTGTTTGTGGATGAGGGGCAGAAACTGCGCGATCTCATTGATCTTAACACCGCGCGTGGAAGTGATGAGAATGGGATAAAAGATTTTGATAACACCTTGCTTTATGCGCTGCAGGAGAAAGTGCGCGGCAAAATGATCGCTTTGATATGCCATGATCTACAGGTTAAAATATCGGGGAATATCAAACAGGACATTCGGGAAGAGAAACAAGAGCATTATGTAAAGCAGGTGCTGTACGCGGTCCGTTCTTATCTGCGGACGATACTTTATCGGTATTTTCTGCCTTTTCTGACGGAGAAAGATATGAATCGGATCTGCAATGAGACGGTCATGTTCGTCAATACGCTGAAAGCTGCGAAACAAAGCCCGTTCTATCTTGACGATCAGTTTTGGGTAAATAATGACAAGGATGTCATACAGGCCTTTTATGAAAACAGAACGACAGATATTTCCGGGACTCTCAGAGAAATCCTGTTCAATTTTAAGGGATTGGAGGCTTTTTATGAAATTGAGGTAACGCACCGCAGTACCGAAAAGAGCGTTCAGAATCCATCGGAGGACTCCGGCAGCGATCCCGTTCAGGATAAGCCGTATTGTATACGGGCGGATTCTAGCGCAGGATGGCAAAGCAGAGAAAAAAAGAACAAAAGGCAGAAAGATAACAGAAGGATCACATCGATCAAAATGTTGAACGAAATA
>JAMPAC010000203.1 GCA_023667395.1 Blautia sp.
GGGAAATGGTTTTGTGTTGCAATAGTACTGCTTCCTGAACTTATGCTGCTACCAGATAAAGCCGGAGCAGGTGTGGGTACTGCCTGGTTCCTGTCCGTTCCATTATCCTGAATTTCCTGATCTGCTTTATTGTCAATGGTCAGTTTTTCAATGCTTCTGGTCTGCCTATTAATATTTCTGTTCTGTCCAGGAATGGCATCCATATTTTGCATAGGATCCACAGCTGTTTCCGCATTGCTGCCCATATCTGTATAGGCAGCACCACCAGCAGTATTATTTTTTATACTTACACTACTATCAGAGATACCTGACCCTACATTATCAGGAGATACCCTTTTGGAATTAATAGCCGTATTTTGTTTTGGATTCATGATTCTTTCCCTGTCAGCTTCCTCTCCTGAATGTACAGCATTGCTTCTTAAATCCATACTTTCATTAGCAGAATCTGATCTGAACGCGGATGCTGCCATATCATCATCCACATTGCCAGGAAATGGTACTCTTCCAGCGTTATTGACCGCATTTTGTCTTGGATTTATTACTTTTTCCTTATTGGCATCCACTCCCGGATATGCAGCATTGCTTCTTAAATCTGTACTTCCATCAACAGAACCTGAGCCAGACACGGATGTTGCCTGTTTACTGCCTGTCCCGCTGAGCTGGACTGCCTGTGCCATCTCACTGCCAAGTGGCATCCTTTCAATATCCCTGGACTGTCCCTTTGTGTATCCAAGCCGTTCATCGTGTTTGGCAATATCCGGATTGAGTGTCATGGCCAGCTTTGTATCTGCATTCTTGTCCGCCTGATGTTTATTTTCTGCAGCCTGGTTTGCCGTACCGACTCCGTGCAATGCGTTCTTCGCGCCCTGTGCCATCAATGCGGCATTCCCCGTGGCAGCACCGGCAGCAAATTCACCTGCGCCGGCTGCCAGCTGTTTCCCGGCTTCAAACATTTCACGCCTTGCATGTTTTTTGGCTGCACGTTTTTCAAGATCCCTCTGCCTGAATGCCTGGTCTTCCTTAAATGCGGAGCCGTTTCCCCCGAACATCTGCCCGAGAAATGCCTCCTGCTTTGAAGTATCGCCCATTTTCTCACATGCACGGCCTATCGGGGTACGGAATCTCCTCTTTGGCTCCATGGCAGCAATCTGCGCTCCTTTTGCGGTTCCGGCTTCGCCCTGTCCTCCGGAACCCTGTGCATTTCCGCCAGCCGTCTGCCCCGTGATGAATTTATTCACGACATTGTCAGCCATCTCCTCCAGTGACCTGATGATCGGCTTTCTAAGCTTAATAGCCTGCACTGTAAACCATATGAGAAAAATAATGACCAGTATGGATACAAGCGTTGAAAATCCGCCCGTACTGACAAAAGATGAACTGAATACACTCGCCGCCGTACTGACAAAAGTGGTGGTTATGACGGACGCCACAGAAAAAATCAGATCCGTAGTGAGCATGTACAGCATGATATTCAATACCAGTTCCGCAATCATGAGGACCGTGTAACTGATCACCTTTGCCACACTCGCCAGGGAACCCAGCATTGCCCCCGGAACTGCAACGATAAGCCTCATTCCCCTTTTCATGTTGGACATGATGATGCCGAATGCATATACAAATCCCAGCACGGAATATGTAAAAAGCATCGTGATACAGAGAAGCAGGTACACAAAACTCTGCTCGCCTTTTCCCACGAGGTTCACCGAATAATGGTAGTCCCTGATATGCCCGGAGCTTGCCTTTTCAGAAGAGTAAACCCTGACTGTTGTTTCATTGAATGTCGAATTTAAGTAATTATATACAGCAAGTGCGGGAAGTTTCAGACTGTTGCTGACCTGGCTCCCCGTATTCTTACCGTTCAGGTTTATCCCGTTAATCGCGGAGCTTCCGGTCCCGTTCGCATCGCGCCCGATCGGTCCCCTTATATATCCCGATGGAATCTCGCTGTTCCAGAAAGACGCCCTTTCGCTGCCATCCACCTGCAGCAGTACCTGTGGTGATGAAAAGTTTTTGACATAGTTCTCTCTTTTCTCGTTGAAGTCTGCATCATTGTCCTTCAGCCAGAATTTTGAAATCCACGCCTGTTCATATTCCGACGCATATATTTTTTTCCCGGACTGGTATCTCTGGAGCATGCTGATCACCCATGCATCCGTTGAGCCTATATTGCCCGCAGATGATCTTGTCTCATTCTGGATCTGCTCAATCAGTTTTGACACATCATTTGCCGCGCTGCCTGTTGTAAACCTCGCCGGCAGTCCTGTTGTTGCCTTTTCATTAAAGGCATAGCAGATATCCTGTATACTGTTGCCCGCATTGGCTGTAATATGCCCTTTGTCTGTATCCACCCTGATCACGGTATCCGGCAGAATCATGCTTGAATTCATGACCCATGACTCGAAATCGACGAACGTGGACGCCACAATCTTTGCCGCTGCAGTATTGCCGGACTGTATATCCTGTGACATCTTGTCAAGGATGACCGTGTAAGTACCGCCAAGGAGCGGAATACCAAACACGATGAATCCCGCCCTGAACAGATATTTTTTTATGATGCCCGCCCTGCTGTCTGTCTGTTTTGACAGAAACACGTTCATGAAAAGCATTGCAACCATCACGGAAAACAGTATCGAACTGAAATCATACAGTTTGGCATATAATTCCGAAACAACTTCCGTCAGCGGATTCATCAGCGCCCTGACTGTCGTATCTGTATTTGCCAGTCCCGAATGGTCAACACCGATTGTAATACCTGCAGATGCTGCTTTTTCGTTCGCCTTTGAAAAGAACTGGAACGGATTCAGCCATTTCATGACATCAATGACAATTTTCAAAAATCCATTTACTGCCATTGCAAGACGGTATACGGCGAGCACCACCCATCCTGATATGCTGCGTATTAAAGAAACGCTTCCATCGGTTCCCGTTTTATCAATGCCGATGTCGGCCAGCCCAGCGCCAAGCATGCAGTACTGGGAGAAAACGAAAGAACTGCCGCTACCCTCTCCCACGTGCTGGAACGAATCAGAGCATAACTGGCTGTAATTATATGTACAGGAAGACGTGCTGATAAACGAAGTAAAA
>JAMPAC010000204.1 GCA_023667395.1 Blautia sp.
AACGCCAGTGTCTTCTTCATTTCTTTTCCTCCATACCTGCTATCACAAAATTTTCCAGACCTGCTTTTTCGATTTGGCCGCCATAATCCATATTTACACCCCCTTTGCGTGCTTCAGCACGCATACCGATCAATATTTGAAATTTATTTTCAAACTTCCCATCATGCCGCTTCAGCGGCACAAACAATCACTTCACTACCCCTCCCATAAATAAATATTATAATAAAAATGTTCATTCATATCAAGGGTTTGAGCCAAAATTTTCCATCATTCACGTAACAGTTCAGACAGTCTTTTGGGAAAGGCGCACTTCCATATGGCGCGTTATTCTGGATTATGATATACTTTCATTATCAGTTCTCAGAGAATCCATACGGAATGGAGGAACAAAATCCATGGCAAGACCTTTTACAGCCAAAGAAGCCACACAACTCATCGAACAACACCGCAAATATAAAAACGTATTTGAAAAGTCAGAGGCCATATCAGAACAATATCGTTCAGAGATCGCCTCGGCAGCCGATTATCTGGCGACGCAGGAAGTTTTGAGGATTTTGAAAGATATCCCAATGGAAGAAATCAACCGGGATAAGCGTGGATTCAGGACAAAAGCGCTGCGGGATCATGGCTATCATACGATAGCGGACATTGCGACAGCATCCGTATATCATATTGCATCCGTAAAAGGAATCAGTGAAGACACCGCATATTCCATTAAGCGTGTTGCAGACGATCTGGTCAGGCAGGCTCGAAAGAATGTTAAAATACGCCTGAGCGCCGATAACAGGAATCCTTCCGCCACCCGGCTGGTATCTGCTGTTTCAAAATACAGAAAAAGCGCCGCCCACATTGCCGCTTGCAAAAGGCTTCTTTCTTCCGAGGGAGAAAAAATAGAAAACGCACTGAAAGATCTGATGCCGACTGTCAACAGTTTTAAATGGCTTTTTACCTCCAATGCCAAAAAACAGAAAGCACAGGAAGCATATAATATGCTGTTATCTCTTTTGTCAGGTACATACGGCAGAGAATCCCAAAATGCAGTTCGTGCTTTATACTCTGTTCACAAAATGACGGACAATGACGCCTGGACCGATTTCAGCGCAAATTCTATCCAGTTTTTCAATATATTGGAAAACGTCGCTCCCGGCATTCTCGGAATTGATGATGACGTCTACGGATTGCCGGAAGACCTGGCCAGAGAGATTCAGGACGAATGTTTTTTCCCGAAAGGTCTTTTGTGCGAATTAAGGCGTTACCAGGAATGGGGCGTAAAATACATACTCCATCAGGAACGGGTATTGTTAGGCGATGAAATGGGACTTGGAAAGACAATTCAGGCGATCGCGGCGATGGTCTCACTGAAAAATACGGGCGCAACGCATTTTGCGGTTGTCTGTCCTGCCAGCGTTATCGCAAACTGGTGCCGCGAGATCCGGAAACACAGCCTGCTGCGGGTGATCAAAGTTCATGGCCAGGGACGTAAGGCAGCTTTGCAGGAATGGATCTCCACAGGCGGCGTCGCGGTTACCACATATGAAACAACCGGATATTTCACTTTGGAAAAAGTTTTCCGATTTACGCTTCTGGTTGTGGATGAGGCACACTATATCAAGAATCCTGAAGCAAGACGGACCATGAATGTCAAAGAACTGGGAGACCATGCTGACCGCCTGCTGTTCATGACAGGTACTGCGCTGGAAAACAAGGTCAATGAAATGGTCTCTCTTATCCAGATTTTGCAGCCCGAGGTCGCCTTTCAGGTCAGAAATATGCTTTCACTGGCATCCGCCCCCCAATTCAGGACAAAAGTCGCCCCCGTATATTACCGCCGCAAACGCGAGGATGTGCTGACAGAACTTCCCGAACTGATAGAGACCAGAGAATGGTGTACCATGTCTTATGAAGAAACACAGGTTTATCGGCAATCCCTGTGGGAAAATAATTATGCCAATGTACGCCGCGTATCGTGGAATATAGATGATCTGAAAAAATCCTCAAAAGCAGCGCGAATGCTGGAAATTATTGAAGAGGCAAAAGGAGAAGGAAGAAAAGTCCTGGTCTTTTCCTTCTTTTTGGACACGATACGGAAGATCACACTGCTTCTTGGCAGCAGATGCCTCAACCCCATCAATGGCTCGGTTTCGCCCCAGCGCAGACAGGAAATCATCGATGAATTTGACCAGGCTCCTGCGGGAACCGTACTCGCCGCCCAGATCCAGTCCGGCGGTACCGGCTTGAATATCCAGTCCGCCAGCGTAGTGATCCTGTGCGAACCGCAGTTCAAGCCCTCCATTGAAAATCAGGCCGTTTCCAGAGCCTATCGAATGGGGCAGACGAGAAACGTACTGGTATACAGGCTGCTCTGCGAAGATACCGTGGATGAAAAAATAACCGCTCTGCTTGAACAAAAGCAGAGGCTTTTTGATGAATTTGCAGATCAGTCCGCAGCCGCAAAAGAAAGCCTTGAACTGGATGACAAAACCTTTGGCAATATGATCAAAGAAGAAATCGAACGTATTAACGCCAAAAACAGATAGTCACAACATGTTTTGCTTCCCGCAGAAATGATCTATAATCATATTACACATATGGAACAGGGCTTCAGAAAGAACGAGGGCCTGCACAATAAGCAGGCCCCTTTTTTCAGGTATTGCATCCAAGCGCAAACGCTTTCTTGTTCATCTCCAGAAACTTCGACGGCACGCTTTTCTCTATTGCGTCCTGCCACTCCTCCTGCGTGAAATCAAAGTATCTGGCGAGCCTGCCCATGAGCACCAGGTTCACGGCCTTGCTGCTCCCCGCCTGCTCCGCCAGCGTAAGGGCGTCCAATGCGTCCACCTCGACTCCCAGCGCTCTCAGCTTCTCCTCCAGTTCTTCCGGATAGGCCGCCGCTCCCGCCACCACCGGCATGGGATTGATCTGCTGGCTGTTGACGATGACCCTGCCGTCCGGCTTTAAAAATTCCGTATAACGCGCCGCCTCCAACAATTCGAAAGAAAGGATACAGTCCGCCTGCCCTTTATCGATAATG
>JAMPAC010000205.1 GCA_023667395.1 Blautia sp.
ACCATAGAAGACCTTATTCTTATAAAATATTTACAGACTTTTTTTCACAGGCTCAGAATTTTACATAAAAAAGAGTAACACCATATCGGCCTCACTCTTTATTTCGCTGCCATTGCAGTTAAAAGGTATCGATCAATGGAGAGCAATTATGCTCACTATCATCTTATTTGAACTTGTAACTATTATTTTGAATGGTTTACACCGCTATGAAATAACCCCAGTCTCAAACCCTCAATGTTCTACATCCTCTTCATCAGTATCCCAACATTCTTCTTTAAAATTAATGTCATTTATCTCGTCCACCATTCTGCAGACAAAGTTGTATGCCTCAGAAAATGTTTCATACTCAGAATCAACTTCATTCATATCTATTGCAATACCATTCTCATCACAAGCAACATCCAGGCTGTCCATGCAGATGGTAAGATTCACAAAATTATCCTCCTTATGCAGAGTGGCAATCACACACACATGGTTATCTTCTTCAATCTCTTCCATAACAGACGAGAAGAAACCTGCTGCCTTTAATTTGGCAGACAGGGCAGAAGCAAGCCTTAATTCATCCGAATTGTCAAAGTCCATAAATTCCTGCTGAACTCTTGCAGGCACAAACACATCTTTTGTATAAAGGATGTCGCTCCTTAATATTGCATGGATCTGTCGGTTTACCATCTCTTCAAGGATCTGCACCCTCGATGGTTCAAAATCCTTATTGCCCCGAAATGTAAACCGGAATCCCTGCAGATTGATTAGTTCCCTCCTGATTTCCGATGTCAGCATTTCCTGCCCGACTCTTGTGAAATCGTTTCCAATCGCTGGGCCATAATCCAGAAGTTTTGTTCCTATCTGCCCAAATTCCTCTGCTGTCACATAGGGGAGCATGGATAAGTTGAAATCAAAATTAGGGGCGATTCCGAGTGGTTTCTGTGTGTCATTGTCAACGAGAATCCCAACGTTCCCAAGATGCCGATCCACATTGAATGTCACGGCATCCAAAACAAGCATCCTCTGGAATTGTTCCCTGCAGTCAAGATGATCAAAGAACTCCAGCAGTTCATCCATGGTAATGTTGCGGTCTACTACTTTTCGCAATGGTACGAAACCGACATCCTCGTTTGTAAACGATTTACACTTTGTCGCTGTTTCCCCATGCAATTTCATAACAAAATACTGGACACTTGTTGAATCAGCTTTATGGATGATTTCAGATGCCAGTGCCTCGCAGTAAGGTTCAAGCCCAGCATTATAAGCCCCAGAAATTCCTCTTTTGTAGAGATAGATTTCACCGCCCTCTTTTCTCCAGCACTTGCGGAATGATCCATCTGTAGTAAGTTCTGGGGAAGTGCTGCTCATCTGCAGCCCATATAACCCAAGTCCTTCAAATGCCAGTTTTGATATGGCATCGTTAAACTCGTTTCTGTAAAAAGAAATATCATTCTATACAGCATCTTCGCCCTCTTCCCTGACCCAAAAAGAATCGTTGATGGATGCTGCATGAGTGATTTTTATAAATCCTTCCGTGGTTTCGCAGCCACAGTCTATCATAAGCTGTTTCAGGTGATGGTTATGCTTATAAGCCTTTCTGTCTTCCAGCCACTCGTTTATCTCAAACTTTCCAAGGGGAAGTTCCGCATTTTGATGTATCAAATTCCATTTATTATTCTTCTTTTCAAAGGATGCAACTATTGTGTCTTTATTCATTAAATAGAACATGGAAAAGTCCCTCTCTCTAATTATTCTATCATGCTTTCTGCCTTTTTACCACCATTCCCATAAAAATATTCCCGAGTTTCAAAGTTATGGCGCATGTCATTGATGAGGCGGTTCTGCTTATGGAACTGTGGCTGTTATGGCGCTTCTGCCTGTATGTGCAAGGCTGAAAGCGAGGCGGACCTTCACGCAGAACCCGGGCGGAAAGGCGGATTACCGGCTCCACCTCCCGGCGGCGCCGCAGGGCAGGATCAGCCCTGATTCCGTGACGGGCAGGCCGAGCTCGTCCGCTTCCACCTTTCCGCCGAAGCGCTTTGCCACAGCGGCATTCAGCATGTAGGAAAGCACCGCGGGCTGCAGGCCGGTGGTGTAGGAATTGATCAGGAAGAACAGGGCGTCCCTGGCAAGGATCTGGGTGGTCAGTTCCAGGAGGAACCAGATTTTTTCCTCCATCTTCCAGACTTCGCCTTTGGGACCCCTGCCATAAGAGGGAGGATCCATGATGATGCCGTCGTACCTGTTTCCCCGGCGGATCTCCCGCTCCACGAATTTCACGCAGTCATCCACCAGCCAGCGGATCGGCGCGCTGCCCAGGCCGGAACAGACGGCGTTTTCCTTTGCCCAGCCCACCATGCCTTTCGAGGCGTCCACATGGGTCACGGAAGCGCCTGCTGCGGCCGCCGCCAGGGTGGCGCCGCCGGTGTAGGCGAACAGGTTCAGTATTTTCAGGGGTCTGTCCGCCGTTTTCACGGCGTCCCGGATCAGGCCGGAGAACCAGTCCCAGTTTGCGGCCTGTTCCGGGAAGAGCCCGGTATGCTTGAAGCTGAACGGCTTCAGGCGGAAAGTCAGGGTCGATGCCGTCGGATCTGCAGAACGGGGCGGCTGCCCCGTCAGGCAGGGGAGGGGATAGGTAATGGCCCACTCGTCGGGCAGGTGGAAGAATTCCCATTCGCCGCCCCCCTTGGCGCTCCTGTGGTAGTGGCCGTTCTTTTGCTTCCAGCCTTTATGGTCATGGGGCGTGTCCCAGATGACCTGGGGGTCGGGGCGCACCAGGATATAGTCGCCCCACCGCTCCAGTTTCTCCCCGCCGGAGGTGTCCAATACTTCGTAATCTTTCCAGTTATCTGCGATCCACATGGGTGAAATTCCTTTCTGTCATAAATAATTGATATCCCCAATCATACACCAGAACGACAATATTGGCAATGTCTTCAGGTTTCAAGTGATTTCCTTTCCCATCTGTGCTATACTGTAAACTCAAGTTTTACACCAAAATCAATGGGAAGCCAGTAAAATCAAGGCTTCCCA
>JAMPAC010000206.1 GCA_023667395.1 Blautia sp.
GATTAGCGACAGTCTAGCAGGGGAACATAGCAAAAGCACGGAGCCACTGACATATAACAGTGACTCCGTTTTTTACTGAAAAATTACTTACAGATTCTGTCGGATAATCCGTGTAATAATCCCCACAGCCACGCCCCGTTCTTCGTCAATGCGGGTGACGGCAAAGCTCACATCATCCTTTTTACCGGGTGTGCGGTGGTCGTAGCAGGAGTGGGCAACAGCATTGACCCCGTTGCTGAGGCGGATATAGACCACGCCCTTATGCACATCCGTTACCTTGCCCGCATACTTACTCTGGATGCGGCATTTCTTCAGGTTGTCATGGCTGGTGCTCTGGGAAACGCTCTTGATGTCGGCTTTGATGCCAATGTCCTCCACGGTATCTCCCCTGCGGACATTCAGGACACGCACAAGGATCTGGTCGCCCACGGAGAAACGCTCATGGGCATTGCATTCAGCAGGGAGGACCTTGAGACCCTGGGGTTTGTAACTGACAGGAAGAACCTGGTCCTTTATGGCCCGGTAGGGATCGGAAAGACCCACATGGCGGTAGCAGCGGGGGCAAAGGCCTGTATGCTTGGGTATAAGACAAAGTTCTATACGGTAACAGGGCTTGTCCTGAAACTGGCAGAAGCCCGCAGGAATGGTACATTGGAGCGGCTGTTAAAGGATCTGCGTACTCCTGACCTGTTGATTCTCGATGAATGGGGTTATGTACCGGTAGATAAGGACGGCTCCCAGCTGTTATTCCGTGTAATTTCGGACAGCTATGAAAGCAAGAGCCTGATACTGACCACAAATCTGGAATTCTCCAAGTGGGGAGGGATATTTACGGATGACCAGATGGCTGCTGCAATGATAGACCGCCTTGTCCACCACGGACACCTACTGATTTTTGAGGGAAGGAGTTACCGGATGGAACATGCCCTGATGCGTCAGGAGGCATGATCACCCCTGCTGAAAGCAGGGAATTTCCCTGTATGAAAAAAGGGAATTTAAACGCTTTTTTTCGGGAAAAGTAGTTGACAAAAAACATGTGATCATGTCTATCTGTGCATGCCCCGTATCCCCCTGGGTGGCTTTCAGGTTCCCTTTGTTCAGTTTCAGCTTGTAAGTCGTGCTGGAATGGCGCAGCAGGGGGTTCGGGAGTGGTTTCCGTGTCTGCGGCGGGAAGAAAATCAATGATGACTTCCTGTGCGGATTCTTCAACCACTTTCGGGTATGCCCCAAAGTCCTGCCCTGTTTTAGCCTGCGCCGGTATGTAAGCATCCGCCTTGTTCCCGGCAGGGGTTTTAGCAGGCGCAGGGGTATCTTTCCATTCCGCCGCCACAGCGGAAGGCTGGGGCTCGTCCGGCTGGAAGCTGCTTTCCGTATCCCTGGTGGACAGCCAGCAGACCGCAAGGATGCCTATGCAGGAGGCAGATAGCGCCGCAGCAAGAAAAACTTTGGATTTAAAAAACTTTTTCATAGATCATCATCTCCTTTTTGCTTTGTATATATCCTTTACGGTTTGGGCGGGCTTTTTTCAACAGGAAAAAATATTTTCTGTCCGTAAAGCTTAAAATTTAGTGTTATGGAAGCCGGTCAGTTCAACATGCCGGATAATGGCAGGGTAGGAATGGCCAAACATATGGGTATAAAACTCCACTTCACAGGAGAAAATGTACTCCAGACGGTCGCCTTCCACACGGAAACAAAAATAAATACCACAGTGCTGAAGTAGTTGGCGTTCCCGCGCTCATTTTTCAGCGCCCTGGAAGCAGCAGGGGGGTTGGGCGTAGTGCCGCCCGTGGCAGGGGATGCCCTGCCGGTCTTCTTAAACAAGGTAAAACACCGCCTTTCTGAATAAAACAGCCGTCCCCCGGAATGGAAAACGGCTGCTTTGCAAAATTTTGACTGTACTTAGTATAGCATGTTTGCTTTTACAGCGAAAGAGCAGAACTGTGCCAATATTGTGCCAATTTTGCGCTGGCTGCAGGGATATGGCCAGCATAAAAAGTCTGTGGAACTTGACAAACTAAATTATTTCAAATACAATTATCTCGGATACCAAGAAACCAAAAATATTATTTCTTTGATCTGCATATGATAAGGGAGGAAAATGTGTATTGGCATACACATGTGTATGTCTGCAGCTATGATGAAAGGTCGTATTCCTATGGAAATGAAAAAAGTAAGTATTTCTGCAAAACGGCAGATCACAATCCCACAGAAGTTTTTTGCTATGCTGGGGTTTGATACGGAAGCGGAATGCATGGTACGCGGGAATGAGCTGGTTATTCGCCCTGTGAAGACAAATGCGGGCGGGGAATTTGCGGAACAGATCCTGGCTGACCTGATCGGGCAGGGGTATAGTGGGAATGAGCTGCTTCAGCAATTTAAGCAGGCCCAAAGCCAGGTGCGCCCGGCTGTGGAAGAGATGCTTGACGAAGCAGGGCGTGCTGCTGTTGCAGAATCCGGATATGAGTCCTATGAGGATGTTTTTGGCGGGGAGGAGAAAGAATGACAGAAGTACGTTTTCTCCCTCCTGCCGCAAAATACATAAGAAAATTGAAGGACAAAAAGCTGAAAAGACTGTATCAGGAGGCTGTTGATAAAATACGGGAAGATTATACCATTGGCGAGGCAAAGACAGGGGACTTGTCTGGTGTGTATGGATATGATATTTACTACAATAAGACAAATTATGAGCTTGCATATACAGTGGAATATCTGGAGGATGCAGTAGTGGTGGTAATTATGGCCGGAACAAGGGAAAACTTTTATGACCAGCTGAAGCAGTATATGAGAAGAATGTGATTTTGTAATGAATATAAAATTACGAACCATACCTGCAAAATTTATTGAGTAATAAAGGACTGTAATATGACGAAAATAAAAGGATTAAAAAATATTATTGCAAATGAATTTGCAAGACAATATAAGTCATATGAATTGGCAGAGGAATGTAAAAAATAGGTGTTAGTCCGCAAATGGGTTGGTAGTCCTTATGAATCCGTTTTATTACCCT
>JAMPAC010000020.1 GCA_023667395.1 Blautia sp.
TCGTAGTTGGCAGTTAGTTCAGCACCGCGTTGTCCCGTCCGCACAGAACAGGACTACATGACGCCGCCGTCCCATCAGCCATAAACCGCCAAACCGCTAGACTCCATCAGGACTGAACTGTTACGCGCCAACCCACGGCCAAAAGATCAGGGAGGCTTCCGCCCCCCCTGATCTCATGCGCCCATATCATATTTCGCCATATCCACATGCTGGATCGTGCCCGCAAGTCCGTTCTCATACAGGAACACGCCTGTGCTGCGCACCACGCCCTGGGTCTTTCCGCCCTGTCCCTGCAGGGTGAAGTCGGTGGCGGTATTCTGCAGGCAGATCGCGCCGACTCCCTTATCCGCCAGACGGTAAAGCACGTCTTTGCCGTTTTCATCCTTGCACCATATCTTCAGCTTATCCCAGATGGCGTCGTTTTCATCGATCCACCCGTTTCCGTCCTCGTCATATTCCGCCAGGTCTCCGAATCCGTTCCCGCTCTTCGTTCCGAACAGTTCGTTCCCGTCATTGATCACACCGTCGCCGTTCTTGTCCAGAGCCAGGTAACCGCTTCCCTTTCCCAGCTGGGAAACCTCATCCATCTCGCCGTCCGCGTCAAGGTCAAAATAAAACGTCTGGTCTTTCACATCCGCCACATCGCTGTCAAGGTTGATCACCAACGGGTCGCAGAGACGGAATGTGGCAAGCTGGAGATTCTCTGAAAAACTGCTCTGGAACTCCCTGCTCATTCCCACGTTGACGTTAAAATTGATCTCCCGTCCGTCCGCCGTCTTCACTGTCCCCACTGTGGAAAAAGTGGTGCTTTCACTTTCCATATGGATCGTCTCTGAACTGTAATTCAACACCCGCAGGTTGACGGATGAACTCCGGGGCTGCAATATCTTATCATTCTCATTGAAAAGGGCGCCCTGCTGCGCATGATCGGTCTCTCCGCCGGAAGAATTACCATAACCGTTCTCCTGCCTCCATGCATTCAACCTGTCTTTCCTGTAAGAAAACAACAGGTCAAAAATATACCGCACCGTCCTCTGGCGGATATTGTCCAAGGTCTGGCTTTCACTGCTCCGGAACCTGATCTTTCCCGCCGAAAACTGCATCCGTCCCTGCCACTCCTGCACAGACGCGGACTGGCTTTCCGTCTTATTCTCCCCCGTGTTCTCCGCGTCTGCCTGTGCGCCGTTATTATCCGCCGCCGTCTGTAATTCCGCCGCTTCGCTGCCGATGTACTGGGAGATCACGAACCGCCGCATGGTCACATTTGTTTCCCGATAATTTCTTGTGGATTCCATTCCAATCGCACTGGAACCAATTCTCAAACTGTTTCTCTCCTTTATGTCCACCCATTCATGATCCCGAAAGCCGCTCACCCTCCCTGATGCTGCAGTCTCCGCAATGACGAACTCTCCTATGATGTCCCTCCTGTCCCTCATATAAAGAAATGGCACTTACACGAGAAAATCCCTTTCTCACATAAATACCATCCGTGGTGTCCATTCTTTACTTGGACAGCAGCCGGCCTAACTGCTGCCCTGTAATATTATTATCGGCACACTTTTTATTTAATTTAGGAACTGCCGGAAATAATTTACCGGCTTACACAGGCTCATGCCACAACGCCCTATTGGCGATCCGGGGGAACAGGCTGCACTCCCTGCTGCTTTGCCGCCTGCTGCCTTGCGGCCGCCACCCTGGCCGCCATGATATTGGCGATCATCTCCTTGGGCACAATGATATTGCAGCCCACCGGATTGATCACAAAACCCAGCGCCTGTGAAGTGGTTCCATCGCCGTTTTTGTGTAACAGCATGGCCGCGTAATCGTCAAATTTTAAGGCAAAAGTAGGGAGTTTCCTGGCCTTTTCCTGCCATTTTTCATACTCCGATGCATCCGTGAACGCCATGAAAAATTTCCTGCCATCCGGTGCGGAAAGCATGGGGAACTGCACCTTGCTGTTTCCCTTGATCGTCAGCTTGCCCTCCGCGTTTTCCTCGGGCTCCGGATCGATCAGCGCGGGAGCGAGAAAACTGGCCTTGATCATCTCCGTCACGAACATATCCCGATGCTCCGGCGTATCCTCCTCCCGCAGTAATTCAATACATCCCACCAGCATGGGGTTCGATACAGGTTTGTTGAATTCCATAATTCCTCTCATTCCGCCGCCCAGCGACATAGATTAAATGCGGTTATAATTGATCAGGCAGCCTTTCAATATGATCTGCCTCTCCTCGTCCGTCAACTCTCCCAGCTTCAGGTTGAACTCTTTCAGGGCGCCGTCCTTCACCACATAAGCGACAATGTTGTCATTTTTCTCTTCCACGGCTTTCTTTATGCTGGGGATGAACAGGTAATCCATATTTTGAAAAGGCAGTTCCCCCTCCTCGATCAGGAAAGGCAGCATGCCCCAGTTGATCAGATTGGAGCGGTAGCGCTTGGTTGCATACTCGTTGGCGATATTCGCCCAGCCGCCCAGCACTTTCTGGCAGGACGCCGCCTGCTCACGGGCGGAACCGTCTCCGGGCTTCACCGCAAAAATGGTGGAGCCGAAACCGGTATTGGTATGGCTTACGTCCGGGTATTTCGCCTTAATGGGGCTCATCACGTCCCTGATGGCAGGCAGCACATGGCAGGGATGCCCGCCTTTCATGCGTTCCTCCTCCAGTGCATGGATTGCCTTGGCGCGCCCCACGTATTCGGGATCCTTGCGGCTCAACGCAAACTCCGCCAGTCCCAGGGGATTGGAACGATAGGAAGAAGTCTCCCCGGAGGGAATCAGTTCGTCCGTGGTGGTAACCGGATCATGGATCTCACTGACCACCTGCAGCACCAGATTCTCGGGCAGTTCTCCCATGGCAGGCCAGTCCTTGATATTGGGGCCGAACTGGATCTCCGTGTCGGGATCCGCCACGCCTTTGGAATCAAACACCCGGTTGGCGTAAATATTGCTGTCAAAATGATATTGATATTTACCGATCTCGCCGTCAAAATCCGTGGCGGGAGTCAAGGCTCCCTGATTTGCCGCAGTAGCCGCAATGGAACGGGCATCCATCAGCGCCACGGAGGAAATCTGACCGTTCTGCAGCTTGCTTCCCTCACGGTTGGGAAAGTTCCTGGTGGAATGACGGATGCTGAAAGCGTTGTTTGCAGGCGTGTCCCCTGCGCCGAAGCAGGGGCCGCAGAACGCCGTCTTCATCACCGCGCCTGTCTCCATCAGCGCGGCGGCGCAGCCATTCTTCACCAGTTCCATATACACGGGCATGGAAGCGGGATATACGCTTAAGGTAAAGCCGCCGGAGCCGATATATCTCCCTTTCATGATGTCAGCCGCCGCACAGATATTTTCAAAACCGCCTCCCGCGCAGCCTGCGATAATACCCTGATCCACCATGAATTTACCGTTCTTCACTTTGTTCTTCAGATGAAATTCCACCGCGCCGTCCAGGCTCACCTGGGCGCGCTTCTCCGTCTCATCCAGGATGTCCTTGAGATTGGCGTTCAGCTCCTCAATGGTATAGGTATTGCTGGGATGGAACGGCATGGCGATCATGGGGCGCACTTTGGACAGATCCACCCGGATCATGCCGTCATAATAAGCCACCCCGCCGGGATTCAGTTCCTGATAATCCGCCTTGCGGCCATGAATCTCATAAAACGCCTGGATCTCGCCGTCCGTCTTCCAGATGGAGGACAGGCAGGTGGTCTCCGTGGTCATCACGTCAACGCCGATCCGGAAGTCCGCGCTTAAGGAAGCCACGCCGGGACCCACGAACTCCATCACCTGATTTTTCACATAACCGTTTTTAAAGACTGCCCCGATGATGGCGAGCGCCACATCCTGGGGACCCACGCCCTTTACGGGAGCGCCGGTCAGGTACACGCCCACCACGCCGGGCATATTGATATCATAGGTCTGGTTCAGAAGCTGCTTTACCAGTTCCGGTCCGCCCTCGCCCACAGCCATGGTTCCCAGCGCGCCGTAGCGGGTATGGGAATCGGAACCAAGGATCATGCCGCCGCCTGTGGCAAGCATTTCCCTTGCAAACTGATGAATCACCGCCTGGTGAGGGGGCACATAGACGCCGCCGTACTTCTTTGCGCAGGTCAGGCCAAACATGTGGTCGTCCTCATTGATGGTGCCGCCCACAGCGCATAGAGAGTTATGGCAGTTGGTCAGCACATAGGGCATGGGAAACTTCTGCAGGCCTGACGCCCTGGCGGTCTGGATGATCCCCACGAAAGTAATGTCATGGCTGGTCAGCTTGTCAAATCTGATCTTCAATTTATCCATATTCCCGGAGGTATTATGGCTTTCCAGAATGCCGTAGGCAATAGTCTGCTTTGCCGCTTCCTCTTTTGTAACCTCTTTCCCGGTCATTGCCCTGACAGCCGCAGCCGCCTCTTCGTTGTCCGGTATGATCTCCGTGCCATTGATCAGATACGCGCCGCCCTGCATTAATTCTATCATGTTTTCCTCTCATTCCGCCGCGCAAGCGGCATTTTAATCTTTTATCCCATATCAATTGCCGCCCCAGGCATATCCCTGAGGCGGCCATATCCATACGGAATTATAATGTTACTTTATCCAGATGCCAGATCTCATCCACATACTGCTGGATGGTCCTGTCGGAAGTAAACTTGCCGGAGCATGCCACATTGAGGATCGCGCTTCTTGCCCAGCCCTCCGTGTTCCTGTAGGCAGCCTCCACTTTCTTCTGCGCCTCCGCGTAGGATCTGAAATCTTTTAAGGTAAAATAAGTATCCTTATTCAACAGGGCGTCATACAGCGGCCTGAACAACTCCCTGTCGGCGGAATAGGTTCCGTCGATCAGCTGCGTCAGCACCTTCTTCACATCTGCGTCATTGTTGAAGATCTCAATGGGGTAATAACCGCCGTGGTTCTCGTAGTTGATCACCTCGTCGGAGGACATGCCGAAGATAAAGGCATTCTCCTCTCCCACTTCCTCCACGATCTCCACATTGGCACCGTCCATGGTTCCCAGGGTCAGCGCGCCGTTGAGCATGAATTTCATGTTGCCGGTACCGGACGCTTCCTTGCTGGCAGTGGAGATCTGCTCGGAAACGTCAGCCGCCGCGAAAGTGATCTCCGCGTTGGACACATTGTAATTCTCGATGAACACCACTTTCAGCTTGCCGCCGATGGACTTATCGTTATTGACCACATCCGCCACGGAATTGATCAGTTTGATGGTAAGCTTCGCGGTCTTATAACCCGCTGCCGCCTTTGCGCCGAAGATGAAAGTCCTGGGATAGAACTCCATGGCAGGATCGGCTTTCAGCTGGTTATACAGGTACATCACATGCAGGATGTTCAAAAGCTGCCTCTTATACTCATGGAGACGCTTCACCTGCACATCGAAGATGGAATTGGGATCCACTTCAATGTCATTGTGCTCCTTGATGTATTTTGCCAGACGAAGTTTATTCTGGTACTTGATCTCCATAAACTCTTTCTGTGCCTTGGGATCGTCAGCCAGCGGCTTGATCTTCGCGATCTGGGGCAGGTCGGTGATCCAGCCGTCGCCCGCCCTGGATGTAACCCAGTCAGCCAGCAGGGGATTCCCGTGAAGCAGAAAACGCCTCTGGGTGATGCCGTTGGTCTTATTGTTGAAGCGCTCCGGGAACATCTCACAGAAGTCTTTCAGTTCTTCCTTTTTCAAAATGTCCGTATGCAGCCTTGCCACGCCATTCACGGAATATCCGGCAACGATAGCCATATGGGCCATCTTCACCTGTCCGTCATAGAGAATCGCCATCTTGCGGATCTTCTCCTGCACGTCCACGCCGTAAACATGGGCATATTTCTCCTCGATCTGCAGGATGAACCTGCGGTTGATCTCCTCCACGATCTGATAGATCCTGGGAAGCAGCTTGGAGAACAGGTCGATAGGCCATTTTTCCAGTGCTTCCGCCATAATGGTATGGTTGGTGTAAGCGCAGGTCTTCGTGGTGACCTCCCACGCCTCGTCCCAACTCAAATGATAGTCGTCCAGCAGGATCCGCATCAGTTCGGGAATCGCCACGGTAGGATGGGTGTCGTTCAGCTGGAAGGTAACTTTCTCATAAAAATGACGGATATCGTCATGTTTCCTCATGTATTTCTGGACAGCCTCCTGCACGGACGCGGAGATAAAGAAATACTGCTGTTTCAGACGGAGTTCCTTGCCTGCGTAATGGTTGTCGTTGGGATAAAGGACTTCTACAATATTCCTTGCCAGGTTCTCCTGCTCCACGGCCTTACGGTAGTCGCCCTGGTCAAAGGAATCCAGTTTAAAGCCCTCCATGGGCTCGGCATCCCAGATACGCAGGGTGTTCACGATGCCATTGTTGTAGCCTACTATGGGCAGGTCAAAGGGAATGGCCCTGACAGCCTGATAGCCCTCCTGTGAAAAATGGGTGTTGCCCTCCTCGTCATTGTACATCGCCACATAGCCGCCGAACTTGACAACCTTGGCATATTCCGGCCTGCGCAGTTCAAAGGGATTGCCGTCAGCCAGCCAGTTATCGGGCACCTCCACCTGATAGCCGTCCCTGATCTCCTGCTTGAACATACCATAGCGGTAGCGGATGCCGCAGCCATACGCAGGATAACCCAACGTCGCCAGGGAATCCATGAAACATGCCGCCAGACGCCCCAGGCCGCCGTTGCCCAGGGCTGCATCGGGCTCCTGATCCTCCACCAGGTTCAGGTCAAAGCCCAGTTCCTCCAGAGCCTCCCTTACGGGCGCGGAAGCCTGCAGGTTGATGATATTGTTGCCCAGGGCACGCCCCATCAGAAACTCCATGGACATATAATAAACCATCTTGGGGTCTTCCTTGTCATATGCCTTCTGGGTCTTGATCCAGTTCTCTATGATCTGATCCTTGATCGCCAGGGAAGCCGCCTGGAACACCTGCTGGGGCGTAGCGTCGGAGATATCCTTGCGGTAAAGCGTCCTCACATTATACTCCACGCTCCTCTTGAACAGATCCTTATTAAATTTTAACTTGTTCTCCTTATTTTCCTTACTTTCCACAATCTCTTTGCTTTCCACGTTCTTCTCAGCCGAAACTGCGGAATTCTTTTTGATGATTGAATTCTTCATCTCAGTTCTCCTTACTCCTTTTCCTGATTTCATACTCACCCCTGTGCACCCGGCTACTACATCCCCTGCAGTATCCCAGAGAAGAATCCCCCCTGCGGTATCCGGGGAAAAATCGCCCCTGCAGTATCCCGGGAAGAATCGCTACGCGATTCTTCTAGGAATGATAGTTGCTCTTAGGCTGTGTCCAAAGAGGTGTGTTTCACACCCTCTTGCAGCCTTAGTGCAACTTCATTCCTTATTATACCAGAAAGTGGAATTATTTCAAACCTTTTCTACAGCAATAGTCACCGTCTCTCCATTTACGTTCCATTCCCTGGAAAATGCATAGTCCACCACGCCGTCCGTCAGCGAATCCGCCAGAACCTTATCCGCAATCACCCTGAGATTCCTGTCCGCCAGGGCTGACAGCATTGCATTACCCATCAGGGCCACCCTGATATGATCCATCACCTCAAAGCCCGCGTCCTTACGCATGGTCTGGATCTTGCTGATGATCTCGTAGACAAAGCCCTCCTCGATCAGTTCCTCCGTCAGGTTGGTATCCAGCACAACGGTCAGCTTATTGTTCTCCTGGGATACATAGCCAGCTTTCTGCGCCATATCGATGAGCAGGTCGTCTTTCGTCAGTTCCACGGCCACGCCGTCCACTTCAAAGGCCAGCTTGCCGTTGGCGTTCAGGTCGTCCATGGCAGCGTTCCCGTCCAGGGAAGCCAGCACTTTCTGGATCCCGCCAAGCTGTTTGCCATACCTGGGGCCTACCGTGCGAAGCTGGGGCTTGAACGTATAGGAAGTAAATTCCCTTACGTCCTCCGTAAACACCACTTCTTTCACATTCAGTTCTTCCCGGATGATATCCGTGTAGAACGGATCCAGCGCAAAGTCCGCCTTGATATACATGCGGCTGATGGGCTGGCGGTTCTTGATGGCCGCAGCGTTACGGCAGGCGCGTCCCATGGCCACCGCCTCCAGCACATCCTCCATGGAATCTTCCAGTTCCCTGTTGATAAAACGCTCCTCCACCACAGGGAAATCACACAGATGGATGCTCTCCGGCGCGGAAGCGTCAACGCTGCGCACCAGATTCTGGTAAATCTCCTCCGTCATAAAAGGCACCATGGGAGCCGCCGCCTTGCAGATGGTCACCAGGGCGGTATACAGGGTCATGTAGGCGTTGATCTTGTCCTGCTCCATGCCCTTCGCCCAGAAACGCTCACGGCTGCGGCGCACATACCAGTTGCTCATCTCGTCCACGAAATCCTGCAGCGCTTTTCCCGCCTCGGGGATGCGGTACTTATCCAGGTTGTTGTCCACCTCACCCACCACTGTGTTCAGGCGGGAGAGCAGCCACTTATCCATGACGGACAGCTTCTCATATTCCAGTTGATACTTCGTCGAGTCAAAATTGTCAATATTGGCGTACAGGATAAAGAACGCATAGGTATTCCAGAGCGTGCCCATGAACTTCCTCTGCCCCTCCATCACCGCCTTGCCGGAAAACCGCTTGGGCAGCCAGGGCGCCGCGCTGGTGTAAAAATACCACCGGATGGCGTCTGCGCCGTAAGTCTTCAGCGCATCAAAGGGATCCACCGCATTCCCCTTGGACTTGGCCATCTTCTGGCCGTTCTCGTCCAGCACCAGCCCCATGACGATCACGTTCTCATAGGGCGACTTATTAAATAACAGCGTGGACTCCGCCAGCAGGGAATAAAACCATCCCCTGGTCTGATCCACCGCCTCGGAGATGAACTGGGCGGGGAACTGCTGTTCAAAGAGTTCCTTATTTTCGAAAGGATAATGATGCTGCGCAAAAGGCATTGCCCCGGAATCGAACCAGCAGTCGATCACCTCCGGCACACGCTTCATGGCCTTGCCGCACTCAGGGCAGGGGATGGTGATGGCGTCGATGTAGGGTCTGTGAAGTTCCACCGTCTTCGCCTCCTCATTGCCGCTCAGCTGATACAGTTCCTCCCTGCTCCCCACGGAATGCTGATGTCCGCACTCACACTCCCAGATGTTCAAGGGCGTGCCCCAATAACGGTTCCGGGAAACGGCCCAGTCCTGGATATTCTCCAGCCAGTTGCCGAAACGACCCTCGCCGATGGACTGGGGGATCCAGTTGATGGTATTGTTGTTCCGCACCAGATCGTCCTTTACCGCCGTCATCCTGATGAACCAGGATTCCCTCGCATAATACAGAAGCGGCGTGTCGCATCTCCAGCAGAACGGATAGTCATGCTCAAACTTCGGCGCATCGTACAGCTTTCCCTCTGCGTCCAGGTCTTTCAGGATCTGCGGGTCGGCATCCTTTACAAACCTGCCTGCATAGGGCGTATCCTCCGTCATATTTCCCTTGCCGTCCACAAACTGTACGAAAGGCAGATCATATTTCCGGCCCACATTGGCATCGTCCTCGCCGAATGCCGGGGCGATGTGCACAATTCCCGTACCGTCAGTCATTGTGACATAAGTGTCACAAGTTACATAAAACCCTTTCTTCCGCTGCTTCGCAGCCGCTTCCCCGGCACAGGCGAAGAGGGGCTCATATTCCTTATATTCCAGATCCTTTCCCGTATAAGTCTCCAATACCTCATAAGCGGGCTCATTTTCCTTTGCCAGGCTTCCCAGCACCTTGTCCAGAAGTTCCTGAGCCATATAATAAGTCCTGCCGTCAGCCGCTTTCACCTTACAGTAGGTGTCCTCCGGATTCACGCAGAGCGCCACATTGGAGGGCAGCGTCCAGGGGGTGGTGGTCCATGCCAGGAAATAAGCGTCCTCGCCCACACATTGAAAACGGACGATGGCGGAGCGCTCCTTTACCGCCTTATAGCCCTGGGCCACCTCATGGCTGGACAGGGGCGTACCGCAACGGGGGCAGTAGGGAACGATCTTGAAGCCCTTGTACAGCAGCCCCTTGTCCCAGATGGTCTTCAGCGCCCACCACTCGGACTCGATGAAATTATCGTCATAGGTAACATAAGGGTCGTCCATATCCGCCCAGAAGCCCACGGTATTGGAGAAGTCTTCCCACATACCCTTGTATTTCCAGACACTCTCCTTGCACTGATCGATAAAAGGCGCCAGGCCGTACTCCTCGATCTGCTCCTTGCCATCCAGCCCCAGCTTCTTCTCCACCTCCAGTTCCACAGGCAGTCCATGGGTGTCCCACCCCGCCTTCCTGGGCACCATATAGCCTTTCATGGTGCGGTATCTGGGGATCATATCCTTGATGGTACGGGTCTCCACATGGCCGATGTGGGGCTTGCCGTTGGCGGTAGGCGGCCCGTCATAAAAAGTATATACCGGTCCTTCTTTCCTGCTGTCGATGCTCTTCTGGAAAATATGATTGTCCGCCCAGAACTTCTCGATCGCTTTTTCCCTTTCCACAAAGTTTAAATTGCTGTCAACCTGTTTGTACATTTCCGTTATTCCTTTCTTAAGATTAATAAAACCCCGTCCTGTAAAAGGACGAGGTTCATGACTCCGTTACCACCCGTTACATCATACGATCCTGACGAATACCGCTTCGCGGATAAATCCATAAGGATGATATGGTATCCCTTAACGCGGGAATATCGTTCAGGACTACCGGGCCGACTCTGTGGTCTGTTCCTTTGGTTCTGACTGCTCGGAAGTGATCTTCACCGAATCCCTACTCGCACCGGTCTTCCACCCCCACCGGCTCGCTTTGCCTTTCCGGATACTGCTACTCTCTCCGTCATCGCATTTCCTGTTTTCATATGAGGTATTATAATATCTGCCTTTTTCACTTGTCAAGTGCTAAGTTGATTCTTTGATCAGCACCGCATTTATGATCCTGCACATATTCTCAAACAACTGCATTGCCAGCTTCGGGAAAGAATTCCGGTTCACACAGGCCTCCAATATGACCATCCCGCACACTTCCCCGTCTCTGTCCCGCAGCAGGAACTGCATGCAGCTGAGCACTCCCTGCTTCTGCAGGGCACTGAAAACGCGGCTCTGGGAATACTCCATAAAATTCGTGTTGGTACAGATCATCAGATCATCCTTGAACAGGCTGAGATAATCCGCGTCCTCAAAAGCCTGCTGTTCATCCTGTTCCCAGACGAAATCTTTCGGATACTGCCCCACGATCTTCCTGTCTTTTCCCCAGAATATCACAATCCTGTCAGTCATGATCGTATGCACCATCAACTCCAGGAGTTCCGGCATACACCCGCTTCCGTTCAATACCATATCCGCCAGGTATCTGTTGATCTGTCCCATGTCTTTCTCGGAAAAGAAGCTGTCCCTGATCTCCGTCATGTCGGAGGAAACATCCGTCATATGGAACTTTCCGTGCTTTTTCACATCGTAGATGACAAAACGGTTCCTGCCTTTCTGTTTTGCTATGTACAGCGCCTTGTCCGCGATACGGAACAACTCGTTATAATCATTGGAATCCACGCCGCACTGAGCGGCGCCGATAGAACATGACAGCCTGTTTTCGCCCACACGATCCAGAAACAGCATGCCGATATTCGTCCTGATACCACGCAGATAGCTTCGCAGCCCGGCTTCGTCCCCGTAGTCTTTCAGGATGATCAGGAATTCATCTCCGCCGATCCGTCCTACCATGCCGCTGCCGCCCACCACTTTTTTCATCACGTCGGAAGAGCCCTTGATGACCTCATCGCCAAAAAGGTGGCCGTAAGTATCATTGACATTTTTAAAATAATCCAGATCCACAATGGCAACTGCCGCCTGCACACCCGGTTTCACATTTTTCAACGCATATTCCGTGATGGACTTCTTATTCAGGGTCTTGGTCAGGGAATCCACAAAAGTCCCCTCCAGATAATCGTCCGTCTCCTCATGGGTCTTGATATTGAACACGGACCAGACTCCCAAAACCAGCTTCTTCTCCTGATATTCCCTCGGAACCATATGGATCTTATATCCGTCCATACTGTCGCCGTAAGAAAGAATCTTGCCGGAAAATAAAAATGACTGCTCGCTGTTCGCCCTGGCCAGCGTGTCACAGAAGCTTTCAAAGACGGCCACGTCCTTATCCGCCACATATTTCTGCTCAACGATCCGGCGGCGCCACTCCTGAAGAGGCTGATCGCAGATATCCACCATCTGGCTGTAATCCATCCAGAACAGATGGAACCTGTCATCCTCAGGCGAATACAGGAAATACGCCTTGCCGTTGAGAGTCAGGAGATCCTCGAACAGAGCCAGCCGCCTTTTCAATTCCGCCGTCTTCTTCTCGTTGCCGCTGATGTTCCTCAGTTCCAGATAAATAAAGTCTTCATCCTCATATTTACGCAGGATCACAAAGCACTTCTCGTACTCGCCCTGCTGATTCTGCAGCTGGATGCACTCGTCAAGTTCTTCATCGGGACGCAGTTTTATGCACTTCTCCACCGCAGCCTGCAGCCGCTCCAGATCCTCCTCCCTGACGATCTTATACAACGAAACAAACTGGTGCTCACCCAAAAAGCGGAACATGAGACTGTTCGCCTCATGCACAGTTAAAGAAAAGGTAAATTTCGCCGCAGGATACATTGAAGCATTAATATTCAATCCATTCACGTTCTGTCCAGCCTCCACTTTTTGAGTTTACAGTTCCATATACATATAGCTTATCAAAAAATGTCAAAAAAGTAAAGGACAGTTGCCAAAAAAGACAGACAGAGCTACTGCTCCATCTGCCTTCCCAGAAACCCGGCTGCGGAGAGCAGCAGTTTCTGCTCTACCTCTCCCATCCGGCTCTTATTGTCATTTTGCAGAAGTACCACACTCCCGATCACATCGCCCTCACAGAGGATCGGCGTGATGGCCTCATGCTGGTAATCGCTGGAAGCCTCCTCGCAGATCGTGATAAAGTTCCTGTCTCCCTTGGTTGCCAGGAGCGTTTCCCGGTTGTGGATCTTTTCATCCATCTGCTTGCTCACGGACTTATTCACCATCTGCTTATAACCGCCCGCCGCCGCAATAAACTGATCCCGGTCCGCGATCAGCGCCGCATGGCCGGACACCTGTGCCAGGCTTTCCGCGTACTGCTTCGCAAACGTGGTCATCTCCCCAATGGGGGAATATTTTTTCAGGATGACCTGCCCCTCTTTATCCGTGTAAATTTCAAGGGGATCTGATTCCCTGATGTGTAAGGTCCGGCGGATCTCTTTGGGAATGACGATTCGTCCCAGATCATCTATTCTTCTTACAATTCCTGTTGCTTTCATAAAAACTCCTCCATTTGCAAATCTTAATATACTCTTAGGTTCCTCAAAACATCAAGGCATTGCTAGTATCTGTAAATGGTGAACTTTTATACCTGAATTGTATGTTTCCGGATCCCGTCAAAAAAAACTTTAAAAAAAATACGTCATATGCTATATTATGGTGGAGGTCAGTGCATTACAGCCGGGATCCCCGCTTTTCATGCGGGGCATCCTGAGAAAGAAGAAACAATGACAGATAAAAGATTCAAGAAAATTTCCTTAAGCCGGTTACTTCCTTTTCTGATACTGCTGCTGGGCGTATGTCTGAGGCTGTTCCGCCTTGGCGATGTCCCCGGCGGAATGCATCAGGACGAAAGCTTTGTCACATGGAACGCCTTTGGCATACTGCACGAGGGCATGGATTCCGCAGGACACCGCTTTCCGGTCTATATGGCGGACTGGGGAGATGGCCACAGCGCCCTGTATGTCTGGCTGCTGATACCGCTGCTGGCGCTGAACGGAGGACACTTTACCCCTTTTCTCAGCAGGCTGCCCCAGGCAATTGTTTCCATCTTTACCCTGTGGGCCGTATACTGCCTGGTCAAATCCCTTTTTAACAGAAAACTGGCGCTGTGGAGCCTTTTCCTGCTGACTGTATGCCCCTGGCATATCATGATGTCCCGGTGGGGACTGGACGCGAACCTAGCGCCCGGATTCCTGATCTTCGGGCTGACTTTCTTTGTCAAAGGACTGGAGCAGAAGAAATATCTCCTTTTGTCGGGGCTGTTCTATGGATTAAGCCTGTACTGCTATGCCGTGATCTGGCCCGCAGTTCCGTTCATGCTGCTTTTACAGATTGTTTACTGTCTGGCCCATAAGAAACTGCGCATTGACAGATGGAGCCTCGGCGCGTCTTTAATCCTGTTTGTCATGGCAGTTCCACTCCTTTTATTTGTTCTGGTCAATTCGGAAGTAATCCCCGAGATCGCGCTTCCTTTTATCACGATCCCCAGAATGAGCGGCTACCGGGGCTCCGAGATCGCACTGACCTTTTCCGACATGTGGAGCAATCTGCGCGCCGCCCTGTCGCTCTTATGGCATCAGCGCAACGGAAGCGCTTTTGATATTCTGCTTCCCTGGGGGCTTTTCTATGACATTGGCAGGGTTTTTATTGTCGTCGGAACAGTTGCTCTTCTGTTGCGACTGTTACGCAGCTTTCGCGAAAGGAAATTCTGTCCTGAGTATTTTTTGTTCGTTTCGTTATTGGGGGGGGCACTTGTCTGCCTGTTGGTGACAGTCATCCTGCATCAGATCAATGCCCTTTATATTCCCCTTGTGCTCAGCGAAGCGTATGGCGCATGGACGGTAACAGAGTTGATTGCGCGTAAGCGCAATCAACTCGCGGTATGGATTTTTCGCGGCATTATTTTTCTTTACCTGCTCTGCCTTGTCTTATTCCAAAAGGATTATTACGGCGATTACCGCATCCTTGTGAGCGCCTGGTTTGGGGAGGGCGTGGAAGACTGTGTTGATTATGCCATGGAGCAATGCTCCGCCAGCCATATTGACACCATTATCGCGGAAAAGGGAACGCAGTGGCCCCGGCTGCTTTTATACACGGAGACACTGCCTTCCCAATATCTTTCCACAGTGATACATGATACCCCGCCCACTCCCGCCTGCTTTACCACTGACAGCGGAATCTGCATCCATGTGGGCATAGATTTGGACAACATCGACCGCGAAAGTATCTATATCCTGTACTTTAATGATGTTCCCTTTTTTGAAAATGACTTTACCCTGACCAGGTTCCATGACTGGTATGTGGCCGTACCGAAAAGGGACTGACTACCGATCCATTTCCGCAACACGTCCCGTAGACTTATGCTCCCTGATGATACCATCTATCTCTTTCAGGTCGGTGCTCAAAAGGTCGCCGGGAATGGTATTTTTCAGGGCGCTGACCGCATTGCCATACTCCAGGGCGCGCTGGTACTCGCCCTCATGGGAAAGCAGCCCGTACAGCACGCCGGAAATATACGCGTCGCCGCTTCCGATCCGGTCCACCACCTCGATATCCGCATAGGGAGCCTCCTCATAATACGTGTCATCTTTCGCGCTGTAAATGATGGAGCCGAACGTATGCCGCTTGGGACTGTGGACGATACGCTGGGTGGATGCCACGATGGAAATGGGGAAATCCTTTGTAAAACTCTTCATGATGCTCTTTGCATCCCCCTCTTTCAGGAACGTCAGACGCGCCGTCTCCTCGGAGCAGAAGAAAATATCCACATAGGGCAGGATGGATTCCACACATTCCTTTGCCTCAGGGCCGCTCCAGAGATTCCCCCGGAAGTTCACGTCAAAGGAAATGATTGTCCCATGCTCCTTGAACCTGTGGATCATCTCGATTGCGACAGCGCGGAGTTCCGGGCTCAGTGCCAGTGTGATGCCGCTGGTGTGGAAGCATCTGGCGGAACTGTAGATATTCTCGTCAAAATCATTGACGGACAGCTTGTTGATGGACGTATTTTTCCTGTCATATACGATGCGGGGCTTACGGGGATAAGCGCCGCTTTCATAGTAATACACGCCCAGCCGGGCATCCTTGCTCTCGTCATACACTAGATAGTCGTCGCTGACCCCGCAGAGGCGGACCCGATTCTTGATATACATGCCCAGGTCGTTTGCTGGCAGCTTGGAAATGATGCCGCAGCGCAGTCCCAGCATGGCGGCGCCGGTAGCGGAGTTCAGTTCCGCGCCTCCCGCCTGTTTGCTGAAAGTGTCCCCCCTGGTCATGCGCTCGTTGGATGGCGGCGACAGGCGGAGCATGATCTCACCCAGTGACAACAGATCGAATTCTTTCTTCATGTGCTATACCCTCTCTTTTCTTGGTTTATGCGTGTACTCGTTCCACACCGTAATTATTTTCTGATCATTATTTTATCATACTTTGAACGTACAGAAAAGAGCGCAAATCACACAATTAATCCATATTCATTTTCTACTCCTCCATATATTCCCTGTACTCCTCCTCGCTTGCAAACAGGATGTAACTGCCATCCACCAGTCCCATGTATCCGCTCTGCGTATGATAACCTTTCATGTAAAATACCTCCTATTCAGAATCTTTTTTGTTCTGAATAGAAGATATCACTTTACAAGGGTAATAAAACTCCCTTAAACTCCTCCAGAAGTTCTTCCGTCTTATTCAATAACAGTTCCGCGTCCGTCTCCACCAGCCCCGTCTTTTTATATTTATAGGTGAAAAACGGATTTCCATATGCCGTAAAGGCAAGGCTCTGCCCGTATTTTCTCAGCAGTCCCGGAATCCCCGCCGGATCGATGGCAGCGTCCGGCCTGAACGTAAAAGCAATCCTCTCGTTCTTTCCCTTGATCTCCGTCATGTAAAGCCCGTGGGCCGCCACGCGGATCAGCGCGATCCTCAGCAGATTGTCCACTGCCCCCGGAATCTCGCCGAAACGATCCAGCAGTTCGTCTTTCATATCGTCCCGCTCCTTACTGTTCTCAATGCCCGCAATCCGCTTATAAATATCCAGCTTCTGCACTTCATTGACAATGTAGGTATCGGGGATATAGGCATCCACATCCAGGTCGATCAGGGTGGCGAAATCCGCCGCCACGGTAACGCCTTTCAACGTCTGCACCGCCTCATTCAGCATCTTACAGTACAGGTCGTATCCCACCGCCTCCATGTGGCCGTGCTGACGCACACCCAGCAGGTTCCCCGCTCCCCGGATCTCCAGGTCGCGCATGGCGATCTTAAAGCCGCTGCCCAGATCCGTAAATTCCCGGATGGCCTCCAGCCGCTTCTCCGCCACCTCCTTTAGCATCTTGTCCCGCTTATACATGAGGAAAGCATAGGCGGTGCGGTTGGAACGTCCCACACGCCCCCTTAACTGATACAGCTGAGCCAGCCCCATATTGTCCGAATCGTGGATGATCATGGTATTCACATTGGAAATGTCCATGCCCGTCTCTATGATGGTGGTGGACACCAGCACATCGATCTCCCCATTGATAAAGTCGAACATGATCCGCTCCAGTTCCCGCTCTTTCATCTGGCCATGGGCGAAAGCCACCGTGGCCTCCGGCACCAGGGCGGCAATCTTCGCCGCGATATCCGCAATGTTATTGACCCTGTTATAGACATAATAAACCTGTCCATCCCGCGCCAGTTCCCGGGAAATTGCCTCCCGCACCATTTCCTCGTTATATTCGCAGACAAAGGTCTGGATGGGCAGACGGTCTTCCGGTGCCTCCTCCAGCACGCTCATATCGCGGATACCGACCAGGCTCATGTGAAGCGTCCGGGGAATGGGTGTGGCGGTCAGGGTCAGCACATCCACATTTTCTTTCAGTTTCTTGATCTTCTCCTTATGGGTCACCCCGAAACGCTGCTCCTCGTCGATGACAAGAAGCCCCAGGTCCTTGAATTTCACATCGTCGGACAAAACCCGGTGGGTGCCAATGACAATATCCACCATGCCTTTCTGCAATTCTGAAATGGTCTTTTTGATCTCCGCAGGCGTACGGAACCGACTCATCAGCTGGATATTTACCGGGAAATGGCTCATTCTCTGGACAAAGGTATTGTAATGCTGCTGTGCCAGGATGGTGGTGGGCACCAGGTACACCACCTGCTTTCCCTCCTGCACCGCCTTGAAAGCGGCGCGAATGGCGATCTCCGTCTTGCCGTAGCCCACATCGCCGCAGATCAGGCGATCCATGATCTTAGCGCTCTCCATATCCGCCTTGGTGTCGGCGATGGCCGCCAGCTGATCTTCCGTCTCCTCAAAGGGGAACATCTCCTCGAACTCCCGCTGCCATACCGTATCCTTACCGTACATATAACCCTGGCCCTGCTGCCTTATGGCATACAGTTCCACCAGGTCTTTCGCCACCTCGTTGACCGCGCTCCGAACCTTTGTCTTGGTCTTTTCCCATTCTTTGGAGCCCAGCTTGTTCAGCTTGGGCTTCTTCGCGTCAGCAGACGCGTATTTCTGGATTACGTCCAGGCCCGTGGCAAGGACATAGAGATTGCCGCCGTCACGGTACTCGATCTTGATATAGTCCTTGACGACGTTCTCCATCTCCACTTTCTCGATACCCTGATAGATGCCAAGGCCATGGGTCTCATGGACCACATAATCCCCCACCTTCAGTTCGTTGAAGTCCTTGATCTTCTGTCCCTGATACAGTTTCCTGGACTTCTTCTTTTTCTTCTCGGAACCGAAAATATCGGTCTCTGAGAGCACCACAAATTTCAGGAAAGGATACTCAAATCCCTTTCCCACGTGCCCATAATAGGTCAGAACCTCCCCCGGCTGTACCGTGCGGAAAGGGTCTTCCGTGTACACAGCGGTCAGTTCCCTGTCCCGCAGATCCTCCGCCAGGCGCTTTGCCCTGGTCCTGGAGCCGGACAGCAGGAGCACCCTGTATCCTTTCTTCCGGTACATTGTCAGGTCTTTCACCAGGGCTTCAAAGCTGTTATTGTAGGACGCAATACTGCGGGACGCCACATCCAGCTTTCGCTCCGGCTTAAAATATCCCGTCCTGCCCTCCATGGTGGCCACCGTCACCACGCTCCCGCCGCTTAAGGATGCCGCCGCCTGCTCCCCGCTGTAGAGAATGTCCATCTGCCCCGGCAGGATGTATCCCTTTTCCACACGCTGGGTCATACTCTCTCGGAATTCCAGTTCCACCGCGTCCGCCTGTTCCTTGATGCGGGCGGGCTCCTCCAGGAAAAACGCCGTCTCCCCCATGGTTCTCAACAGTTCCGGCAGCGTCACCATATCTTCATAAAAATAGCGGATATAGCTTTCCAGATTGACCTTGCTGTGGAACTCCAGAAGCTGTTCCCGCAGTTCCCTGATCTGAACCGCAATCCTGTGCGCCTCCTCAGGACAGTGGCGGTCCCGGAACAGCTTTTCCTGCTTCGCCGCCTCCTGTTCCAGCTTTTTCAGGCCAGCCCGTATCCTGTCCTCATCCAACACAAATTCCGTTGCCGGGAAGATGGAAATGCTCTCCAGCTTCTCAATGGAGCGCTGGCTTAAAATATCAAAGCTGCGGATGGAATCCACCTCATCCCCCCACAATTCGATACGGAAAGGATTTTCCTCCGTCAGGTCGAAGATGTCAACAATGCCGCCCCGGACGGAAAACTGCCCCGGGCTCTCCACCTGATAGCACTTCTCATACCCCATGGACACCAGCCTCCGGGCCAGTTCTTTCTCCTCCAGGACGCCTCCCCTTTCCACGTCTATGACATCCTTTTCACGATCCCACAGAGCCTGGGGCGTCATCAGCGCCGCATAGGTGGTGACAATGGTGACGGGCTTTCTCTCCATCAGCCTGCGGAGCGTCTTGACGCGTTCCTTTACCAGCTGGTTTCCGTGAATATCCGCCTGGAAAAAGATCAGGTCTTTTGCCGGATACAGCATGACATTCCTGTCATAAAATTTGTATTCCTCAAATATTTCCTTCGCTTTTATGTCACTGTAAGTAACGATGACCTTGCACTTCAAGCCATCGCTGATCCCATAAATCATATGAAGTTTCTGGGAGTCCACGCAGCCGGTCAGGGCAATGGACGCGTGTCCTCCCGCCACCGCTTTCCGAATACTGTCAAACTCTGCCAGTTCTTTAAGAGGCGCCAATAATGCCTGCATCGTTATACCTTTCTGATATCATCCCCGTCCACATCCGGGTCATTTGCAAAACTGTGCCTGCGGTATGCGCGTCAGTCTGACGTGTGAACCGTGGCGTTATACTCATTCATTGCCTTGTCCGCATCTTCCGCGATGATCATGCGGATGGCATCCGCCGCGCGTTTTGCGGCTTCGTCCATGACTTCCCGCTCCTGAGTAGAAAAATGCCCCAGCACATAATCCGCCAGATCCCAGCCCCTGGGCTTTTCTCCCACGCCCATCTTCACACGTATGAAAGTGTCGTGCCCCAGGTGGGCAATGATGTTCTTTAATCCGTTATGCCCACCTGCGCTGCCCTTTTTGCGGATCCGGATCTTGCCCGCATCCAGGCTGACGTCATCGGAAATCACGATCAGATTCGTTGTCTCGTCCGCCTTATAATAATCCAGCAGCGCGCGCACGCTCTCGCCGCTGAGGTTCATAAAGGTCTGGGGTTTGGCAAGGACGCATTTTTCTCCCGCGATCACACCTTTTCCGATCACGGCCTTATGCTTCTTTTCCAGCACGCCGATGTTTTCCTGATCCGACAGCCTGTCAATCACGTCAAAACCGATATTATGCCTGGTATTTTCATAATTCCGTCCGGGATTTCCCAGACCTACGATAATGTACATATCAACAACCACGCCTTTCTGCGACCTGGGACAATCGCCACACTATGCGCTCCGCCAGACAACCGATTACTCTATCAGTAACTGTTCAGAACTCTGTTCCGCACAGTTACATTGATGCATACGCCCGCTGTCTCGGTTTTCTGTGACTTTCGCTAACGCTTCACTCACAAAAAACACCTCGCGGATGCATCTGCTGAACAGTTTACTCTATCACAACGTTGTTCAGCATAATATTTTCCGCGTAACTCTCCGTATAACCGATCTCTGCCCTGAAATAGGAATCTTCCACCAGCAGGTCGTGGATGGGCAGCTGCTTTAAGCCTTCGATCTTAATGGCCTGCTTCGCTCCCATGCAGTTAATGTTGCGCATCCTCACATTCTTAAATTCAGGCACATCCTCCCGGGGCGCCTCCTCCGGATTCTCGTCCACGGAGCCGTCGGAATTGGACAACACATATCCCATGGTAAAGATGATCGCCTCATTTACGATATCGGTCATATAAATATCGTTGATGTCGATATCCTCCACCACGCCGCCTCTGCCCAGGGCGCTCTTAAAACGGATCCCAACATCCGTTCCCACAAAGGTACAGTTCTCCACGGTAACCCTGCGTACACCCCTGGACATCTCGCTGCCCACCACGAATCCTCCGTGACCATGGTAGACCACGCAATCATGGATATACACGTCCTCGGTGGGCACGGGAATCTTCCTTGCCACGGCATTCTTGCCCGACTTCATGCAGATGGCATCGTCGCCCACGTCAAACTGCACATCATGGATATGCACCCTGCTGCAGGATTCCAGATCCAGCCCGTCGCCGTTCTGGGCATAATAGGGATTCCTGATGCTGGCGTTGCGGATGGTCAGGTTGGTGGTAAACAGGGGATGTACGTTCCACGCAGGGGAGTTCTGGAGGGTCACGCCCTCAATGAGCGCCCTGTCGCACTTTACCAGGCTCACCATCACGGGACGGAAATAATCATAATATTCCGCCGCCATGCGCAAGGCTGCTTCCAAATCCGCGCCGGGGGAGAGCACATCCGGTTCCCCCTCCGTGGCTCCTCTGTAAATCGACTCAGTGGGCATCCAGATGCCGCCTTCTTTGCCCTCCACCACGCAGGGGCACTTTTTCAGGCATTGCTGCCACTGCTTTGCGGTCACTTTCATTTCTTTTAAAGGACGCCAGAGTTGTCCGTTTCCGTCAAAGATCCCATATCCGGTAATGGCGATATTCTCCGCTTCCCTTGCATGGATGGGGGATACGGTGCGGATGCGGGGCTGTCCCTCGTAATCCGCCAGAAAGACGGGATATTCTTCCGGATTTTTGTCAAAATAGACCAGCGCGCCTTTCTCTGTATGCAGGTTGATATTGGATTTTAATTCAATGGGGCCGGTGAGCCAGACACCCGCAGGAATCACCACCGTGCCGCCGCCCGCCTGGGAAGCCGCCTCAATGGCGGCGGCAATGGCTTTCGTGTTGGACGCCCTGCCGTTAGGCACAGCGCCATATTCTGTGATCACAAAACGTCTCTCCGGGATCTCCGGCAATTTTACATCCACTGTTTTCATAAGCAATAACCTCCTATTCCAGTTCCGCCTCTCCACTCCAATGCCCATTGCGGGGGAAGAAATTTTCACCTGCAAAAAACGCAGTTGAAAATTCCTTCCGGGCATTTCCGTTCCGAGGCTGTTTTTTTATTCCAGTTCCCGCTTGCGGGAACTTGGTCCCACCTGTGGGAACTTGGTCCGCCTCTCCACTCCAATGCCCACTGCGTTCTCTTCTCTTACGGAAGTCTCTGTATATTCTCAAACTCCACTGTCCAGTTTCCGTCCTTGGGGAAGCCGGGCAGTTCTCTGTCGCAGCCTTCGTAGCCTGCGGTCATGATCGCAGCCGCCAGAAGCAGGGAACCGTTTCCGGGCAGGTACAGGGGCAGGTCTTTTCTGCTGATCTGCATGTTGTTCCCGCTGGCAAGGTAGCAGTTTTTCAGCGTATCTTTCAACAACAGCCGAATGGCCAGTTCCGGCTCATCCAGGCGGACGGCCGTCATTGCCATAAGTGCGAAGTCCCAGCCCCAGAGCGTGGGATACTCCCAGCACTTTTCCACCAGGTGCAGGGTATCCGCCATGATCCCCGTATCGATCCGGTCGCTTCCGATCAGTCCGTATGCGCCCAGCATGGAAGGGTGATCTTTATTATACACCGTGTAAGTGTCATGGCATTTCTCATGCGCCAGATATACGCCGTCCTCCACCGTCAGGCCTGCCATATGGTCGGCCACCTCCTGCCACCTGGCATCCGGGACTTTATCCAGCCGCTTCGCCCATTCCGCCGCCATGCGCAACGTGACCCTCCAGTACTCCACCTCAAATGCAGGATTCACCGTGTCGGTCTCCTTATGGCACTCCTGCACGGGAATCACCGGGGCGGGAATATCGTAACAGCCGTGCTCCTCATTCCATACCACGAAATCTGTCATGAACTGCGCCGTTTCCTCCACCACCTGCCAGTATTCCTCCAGGAATGCCCGGCTCTTTTGATTTTGGTACCGCATTTCCATCATGTAAATGATGTGCGGCTGCTGCCATACCAGGAGCGTTGCTATGGGAGATGGCGCATCTATCCCCTCCGCTGCGATCATCTTTGGCCAGCGCGCGCCCTGATAGCCGTTCCTGCGGGCATTCTCCCTGGCTGCAGGCAGGTGTTCTTTATACCATTTCAGACTGCGTTCCAGCAGATCGCAGTGGTTCCAGAGCGGCAGCCATGCGCAATGCCAGAGGTACATCTCCAAGTGCATCTTTCCATACCAGCTGTTGCAGATCAGTCCCGTCTCCTGGGGCGGAGTGGAACCGCTGGAATTGACCGCCATCAGGTACTGGGACAGGATGATCCTGCGTTCCAGTTCCCAGGCTCTCTTATCCTTGCTTTGGTTCAGCCGGATGATACCGCCCTTTTCCCAGAAATCTTTCCAGCCCTGGCGGCTTGCCTCCATGATTGCAGAGACGGATTCCACCCATTTCTCCATTGCCGTGCCTGCGTTGTCTTTTTTTATGGTCTCGCTGTCATCGACATATTTCCCGATCATACTGTCCCAGGCATAAAATGCCGCATAAAATGCTGCCGACAACTCCAGGACACTGCCCTTTGCCTCCACGGTCAAAGTGTGTTTCGCAAGCTGTTCCCCAATCACGCCGTCAGACGATATTGCCACAAAATAACAATCCCTGTCCAGCTGCCTTTTCAACAGAATACTCTGCTCCGCCCGGCTCACTGCCTCCGTGGTATGCAGGTCTTCCGCGTTCCAGTCGGACGCGGTAATGTCAGGGGAGCCGTAAGGGAAACGGATTTCCACCGTCAGGCTTCCGTCCGCCAGCGCCGGGCTCTCCACCCGGAAAGCCAGCTGGTCTTTTCCCTGGTTATGACACGCCGTCCGCACGCTGCATGGGATACCATCCAGCAGAAAACGGCTCTCCAGGATGCCCTCATACAGCTTCAGTTCCTGATGGATGCAGGTCAGCTGCTCCGACCGGATCCTCTGTCCCTGATACAGGAAACCGATCCTTGCCAGGTTCAGCCGGTGGGGATTCATCCTGAGCCACTGATAGACATCTTCGTTGCCGGGAAATTTCTTTTTGGCATACCTTACATGCCTGCCATCGCAGACGTCATATTCTGTCATCACCAGGTCGTTTAAAGTATAGTCGTACCTGTCATCGCTTACGGGCTTCGTGTGCCATCCCCACTGGGACATGGTGCACAGGGGCAGTACGTCATATTCCTCATACAGCGTCTGCATACCCGTGACATCCGCCGTGAATGCAAACTCGCCGTTTCCCACCGTAAGGGCGGATTCCCTGTCCATCTCTTCCAGCACCGGATCATGGCTGCTTATCAATTCCTTTCGGTCGATCATGCTTGTACCTCCAAAGTCTTTACCTGCGCTTAATCATATCACCAAAAATGCAAAATATCAATTAATTTATACCGTTTTATGAAAAATCCAGGTAACTTCCATCGGGATACGCGTACTCGCCCCGGTAGTTCGATGCGTTATAATGGGGGAATTTCACGGGATGATATGTCTGGGACGCAGGGTTGTCCTCCTGGGTGTATATGTACATGCTGTGATAGTCCCAGCACACCAACTCCTCCCTCTCGTCGCCGAACAAATCCATAGCTTCACAGCAAAGCGTGGGATGCCCGTCGTCCGGAAACGCAACTGCCCGCACGCCGTCTCCGTTCAGTAGACCGCCTTTTTCCGCATCCGCGTTGGTAAGGATCAGTTCCACACCGCTGCCATCCCAGTTTACGGGAGTCACCAGATTGCCATTCATCTCATTTTCCATCTCCCAGATCTGCTTCCCATCCGAGTCATAGAGATAGATCACCCCCTGATGCCCCCAAAAATTGGTCACTGCGATCTGGAACCCCTCCCGGTCTTTGCAATAATGCGCCACACTGACCCTCTGGGCGTGTCCTATAAGATCCCTTGCCACAATATTTCCCGCAAAATCGCCTATGAAAAATCCCTGTGTCCCTGACACACAGGCAAAATATCCCTTACCGTCCCCCCTGAATTTTCCCATGACAATCTCGTCCGTGTGATCTTTGGCAATGGGATAACTCCATAATTTCTCTCCCTCCGCGCTGAGCATGTTGTAGCCCACCAACACCTCATCCCTGCCGTCGCCGTCGATATCCACAGGCAGGGGGCAATGTCCCGTATTCTTGTCGCTGCGGTATTTCCAGAGCAGGTTCAGATCCTCGTCCAGCGCGTAAACCCTGCAATACCGATCCTTGATCAGGATATCCGCCGGTCTGTCTTTCCCCCTGAAATTACAGATCCGGATGCCGTCCGGATTGATCCGCTCAAAGGCATATGTGCCAAAAGGCACGCCGATCAGGGTACTGTCGTCGTCATCGGAATAAGGCGTCTTTACCGACTTTTTCACCTTTCCGGTGGCGCCCTCCAGGATCTGGATCTCAAAATTTCTCCCCACTATGACCTCATCCGCACCGTCTCCGTCAATATCATACACCTGCAGGGGCATATCGGCGGATACCCTGCCATGCCTGCAGCTGTCAGGGGACGGCTCTCCCGACTGCCATAAAATACTGCCGTCCAGGTCAATGGCCGTAAGGCAGCTGATAAATCCATAGGCATCCCTGCTGACACGCTTCTGCATCTGCGCCAGAACCACATACCACTGTTCTGTGCCTGTCAGATGTCCGAAACGGATCTGCCGTGAAGTGCCAAAATTTTTTAAATCAATCTTCTTCCAGAGTTTCATCCGGGGATGATATGACATTTCTGTCATTTCCTGTTCCCGCTTTTTTCCCTGCCTGGTCAAGAGCGCTAATGCTTCCTCCCCGGATACCATGGCCGTCACACCTGCAAACCGGGTGGGGCAATCCGCCGTAATGCCGATCTTGCCGCCCCTTGCCGCCAGTTCACTTTCCGCCTGGAGCAGTAATTTTCCGTCCACACAGCAGGCGATCTGTTCCCCATTACAGTCCACGCTTAATGTGTACAGGGTATCACAGTCATGTACAAATTCGCACTCCGCCAGCAGGGTCAGTTCCTCCTTGTGGCGGTAGGAAAGTTCCGCCCTGTCCTTATCACGCAGGGAAAAGACCAGCGTGTCGATACTGTTGTTCATGCAAAACGCAAGTCCCGCCATCCCCTTTTGGGACAGCCTCTGCATCTTTACGGAAACCACATAATCCCGCCAGAGCCCGTCCCCTGTCTCCAGGGTGGGAAACATGCGGTGAGGACGGTTTTTCTCGATCCGCATGGATTCCATGTAATGAACGCCGTCCAGTTCCGTGACAATCCAGCTGGGACCCGTTCCGTTGTATGTGTAATTGCATACCTGATCCACCCAATTGCCGGAATAGCCTTTCTCTACAATATAATGATACTCTCCCGTGGCCGTATGTTCCGGGTCAAAGGGAAACTCCCCTATGGCAAAATCCTGAAAATCCTCTTTACATAACACATGGTCTTTTTTCATGGCGGTATCCTTTCTTCTTTTTCTACAGTATAGCCTTTTCTGTGGAATATGGCAATGAGGAAGTTTTTATTGACAAAATCCTATTGATATGTTATTGTCCTATTATCTT
The DNA here is from genome assembly GCA_023667395.1 of Blautia sp. Taxonomy (GTDB): domain Bacteria; phylum Bacillota; class Clostridia; order Lachnospirales; family Lachnospiraceae; genus Acetatifactor. The sequence continues at coordinate 26,762 of JAMPAC010000020.1, forward strand.
ATATGCCATTTGATGGCATCTTGCAGGGTCTTCGGTGTTTCACCAGATATCCCTCATTTATTTATACTGAATACAAAGGAGATATTTTATGCATGATTATGACAATGCGTCACTGATCTTTCCGATAGTGCAACCGCTCCCGCAGGTACTTGGTGAACCCAGACTTAAAACGGAGATTCTGCGTCAGATCCAAAGCGACTCCGGCGCACATGCCGCTTTTCAGGCTCTCTCTGAGGAGGAGCGGGATGCTTTCCTAGGGTTCTGCATGGGCAACAGGGGCTTGAAGATCACTTACGACCCTTTTTTTCTCCATCTGTTTGACCCCGCCATTCACCCGGACAGGTTGAACCGGCTGTTATCCTGCATTTTAAACCAGAAAGTTACGGTCCTGGAAGTTCTTCCGAGGGAACGACGCCGCATTTCGGAGGACAGTTCGCTTATCATTATGGATATTCTGGTCCAGCTTTCCGACAACCGCCTGGTCAATGTGGAAATGCAGCGGATGGGATATGATTTCCCCATAGAAAGGGGATTCTGTTATGGCGCGGACCTGCTGGTACGCCAATATGATATGGTTCGGAAAGAATACAAAGATAATAACCAAAATTTCTCGTACAGTCACATTGAACCTGTGTATATTATTGTTTTTATGGAACAAAGTCCCCCTATTTTCCACAAATATCCTGACAAATACATGCATCGATCGCAGTTTGGTTTCGACAGCGGGCTGAAAACCAGACAATTGGAAAACTTTATCTATATTCCACTTGATATTTTCCGGCAGATGGTTCATAATGAACTTACGGAACTGGATGCATGGATGTACTTTCTGGGGTCTGACCATCCGGAAGACATACTGCGGATCATGAAACGATATCCGTTCTTCCAGGAACTATATTATGACATTGTTAAATTTCGCTACCAGCCAAAGGAGTTGATTACTATGTTTTCTGAAGCACTATACATCATGGATCGGAATACAGTTCGATATATGGTCGACGAACTGAAAGCGGAATTATCCAAAAAAAATCTCGAGTTATCCCAAAAGGATTCCGAGTTATCCCAAAAAGATTCCGAAATTAAGCGGCTGCGCGCCCGATTAGCGCAATATGAAAAAGGCACCTGAACCTCTCAGGTGTCTTTCCATTTATAATCCTTAAAACACAATCCCTGAACTTTTCACAGCGCTGCCCATATCCGTCAGGATCAGTATACGCCTCAGCACGATCTGCAAAGGTTGCATCGTCTTACCCTTAGCACCGTCCTCCAGATAGATGAATGCCGGGAAAGTTCTTTTCCTACAGTATAGCCTTTTCTGTGGAATATGGAAATGAGGAAGAAAACTTTATCTATACTTCACTTGATATTCTCCGGCGGATGGTTCATAATCAATTTACAGAGTTTTTTGAATTCTAATGAGTGAAAGGAGACCTTTGTGGATCAGAATTTTTACAATGAAATAAGAAATATTTTGCTTTCTGCAAGAACCAAAGTTTACCAGACCGCTAATTTTGCAATGGTTGAAGCATACTGGAATATCGGAAAGTCTATTATAGAAGAACAGGGCGGAAACGAAAAAGCCGAATATGGTACGGGACTGTTAAAGGAACTCTCAAAGCAGATGACGCATGATTTTGGAAAAGGATTCACGGTTGCAAATTTAAAAAATATGCGTCAGTTCTATTTAACATTTCCAAATGGCTACGCGCTGCGTAGCGAATTGAGTTGGACTCATTACCGTCTTTTAATGCGTGTGGAAAATAATCATGCACGGGAGTTTTATATGCAGGAAGCTGTGAAATCAGGGTGGAGTACCAGACAGCTTGAACGCCAGATAAATACATTCTTTTATGAAAGACTGCTTTCCAGTCAAAATAAGGAAAAGGTTGCTGCTGAAATTCAGACATTGGAGGCAGCCAAAATGCCCGAAGATATTATTCGTGACCCTTATGTACTTGAATTCCTCGGATTAAATCCAAATGATGATTTCTATGAGAGTGATTTGGAACAGGCATTGATTACTCATCTGCAGAAGTTTCTGTTAGAATTGGGCAGGGGATTTTCTTTTGTTGCCAGGCAAAAGAGGATCACCTTTGACGGACGACATTTTTGGATTGATCTTGTGTTCTACAATTATATCCTGAAATGTTTTGTGCTGATTGATTTGAAGGTTGGCGATTTGACGCATCAGGATTTGGGGCAAATGCAGATGTATGTCCACTATTATGAGCGTGAGTTGATGAATGAGGGAGATAATCCGCCGATTGGGATTGTTTTATGTGCGGACAAAAGTGAATCAGTGGTTAGATTTACCTTGCCGGAGAATGAGACACAGATTTTCGCTTCTAAATATAAATTATATTTGCCGAGCGAGGAAGAATTGCTACAGGAATTAAGACGGGAATATCGGGCGTTAGAGCATGAAAAGTTTACAGACTGATTTAGAAAAGGCTGCATCGTCTTACCCTTTGCATCGTCATCCAGATAGATGAATGACGGGCAAGTTCTTTTTCTACAGTATAGCCTTTTCTGTGGAATATGGCAATGAGGAAGTTTTTATTGACAAAATCCTATTGATATGTTATTGTCCTATTATCTTATATGCCATTTGATGGCATCTTGCAGGGTCTTCGGTGTTTCACCAGATATCCCTCATTTATTTATACTGAATACAAAGGAGATATTTTATGCATGATTATGACAATGCGTCACTGATCTTTCCGATAGTGCAACCGCTCCCGCAGGTACTTGGTGAACCCAGACTTAAAACGGAGATTCTGCGTCAGATCCAAAGCGACTCCGGCGCACATGCCGCTTTTCAGGCTCTCTCTGAGGAGGAGCGGGATGCTTTCCTAGGGTTCTGCATGGGCAACAGGGGCTTGAAGATCACTTACGACCCTTTTTTTCTCCATCTGTTTGACCCCGCCATTCACCCGGACAGGTTGAACCGGCTGTTATCCTGCATTTTAAACCAGAAAGTTACGGTCCTGGAAGTTCTTCCGAGGGAACGACGCCGCATTTCGGAGGACAGTTCGCTTATCATTATGGATATTCTGGTCCAGCTTTCCGACAACCGCCTGGTCAATGTGGAAATGCAGCGGATGGGATATGATTTCCCCATAGAAAGGGGATTCTGTTATGGCGCGGACCTGCTGGTACGCCAATATGATATGGTTCGGAAAGAATACAAAGATAATAACCAAAATTTCTCGTACAGTCACATTGAACCTGTGTATATTATTGTTTTTATGGAACAAAGTCCCCCTATTTTCCACAAATATCCTGACAAATACATGCATCGATCGCAGTTTGGTTTCGACAGCGGGCTGAAAACCAGACAATTGGAAAACTTTATCTATATTCCACTTGATATTTTCCGGCAGATGGTTCATAATGAACTTACGGAACTGGATGCATGGATGTACTTTCTGGGGTCTGACCATCCGGAAGACATACTGCGGATCATGAAACGATATCCGTTCTTCCAGGAACTATATTATGACATTGTTAAATTTCGCTACCAGCCAAAGGAGTTGATTACTATGTTTTCTGAAGCACTATACATCATGGATCGGAATACAGTTCGGTATATGGTCGACGAATTGAAAGCGGAGTTATCCCAAAAAAATCTCGAGTTATCCCAAAAGAATTCCGAGTTATCCCAAAAAGAGTCCGAGTTATCCCAAAAAGAGTCCGAAATCGAACGACTGCGCGCCCGATTAGCGCAATATGAAAAAGACACCTGAATCTCTCAGGTGTCTTTCCATTTATAATCCTTAAAACACAATCCCTTAACCCTTCACAGCGCCGACCATAACGCCCTTTGTAAAATACTTCTGCAGGAAAGGATACAGACACAAAATAGGCACTGTGGAAACGATGATGGTCGCGTACTTGATGGTCTCGGCGATCTGGGCTGCATCATCGGCGCCGCCCGTATCCGTCATATCCGTCAGGATCAGGATACGCCTCAGTACAATCTGCAAGGGCTGCATGGTCTTACCCTTTGCATCGTCATCCAGATAGATGAATGCCGGGAACCAGGAATTCCAGTGCGCAACGCCGTAGTACAATACCAGCACGGCAATGGTTGCCTTACACAGGGGAACCAATATCTTCCACAAAATGGTCATATGCCCCGCGCCGTCCAACATGGCGGATTCTGTCAGGGCATCGTCGATACCCGACATGGCGGTCCTCATGATGATCAGGTTGTAAGTACTCAGGGCGCCGTGAAGCAGGAGCACCCAACGCGTATTGTACAGGTGCAGATCCTGGATATTCAGGTATCCGGGGATCATACCGCCTGAGAAATACATGGTAAACATAATAAAAATGGTAAAGAACGTCTTGCCGGGCAGGTTCTTTCTGGAAAGGAAGTAAGCTGCCAGCAGGGTCATGAAAATATTGATGGCGGTACCGGCCACCACATAGAAGATCGTATTTCCATAACCGGTCCAGATCGCTTTCGTGTTAAATACATACTCATATGCCTTTGTGCTCCATCCCAGAGGCAGCATCAACGCTTCCGGATGGGACATCAACAGGTTTGACTCACTGAACGACGCCACTATAACATACCAGAAAGGATAAAGGCAGGCTATCGTGAACAAGGACAGTATGATAATATTGCACACATTAAAGATGTTTTCACCACGGCTGTGCTTTACCTTGGGGCTGGAGTCCATCATATCTCTATCTTTTTTTGCCATATTCTCACGCCTCCCTTACCACAAGCTTGTTTCCGTAGTCTTCTTACTGATCTGGTTCGCAATGATGACCAGAATAAAGTTGACTACCGAGTTAAACAGACCTACTGCCGTTGAGAAAGAGAACTGCCTGTTCAGCAGACCCATTCTATATACATAGGTTGAAATGATATCAGCCACATCATAAATTCCTTCGTTATACAGCAAGAGTGTCTTCTCATATCCGATACCCATGATCTGACCCACACGCATGATCAGCATGATGATGATGGTGGGAAGGATGCTGGGGATCGTAACATGCAGCGTCTGTTTCCAGCGGTTCGCGCCGTCCACCCTGGCTGCGTCATACAATTCGGAATCGATGCTGGTCAGAGCCGCCAGATATACAATGGAACCCCAGCCTGCACCCTGCCAGATATTGGAAATAACATAGATCGGAATCCAGTATTTCCCGTTGGCCAGCAGGTTGCCTCCCTCATATCCGAAAAGCGACATAAATGCCGTAATAAAACCGTTTCCGCCTACAAACTGACGAACCATTGCACACAATACCACCATGGATACGAAGTGGGGCATATAAGTGATACTCTGTACAATCTTGGAAAATTTCTTGCTGCGCAGTTCATTGATCAGCAGCGCCAGAATAATGGGAATAGGGAAACCGATCAACAAAGTCGCAAAACTCAGCTTCAAGGTATTTGCGAGCAGACGCCCGAAATAATAGCCCGTGAAGAAATCCTTGAAGTGCTGTAAACCCACCCAGTCATTAAAGTCTATGCCTCTTCTGGGATTGTAGTCCATAAAGGCAATGATGACACCGTACATAGGCTTATAGTGGAATAATACATAATAGAGAATAACGGGAAGAAGCATAAAATAAACCGCTTTGTTTTTCCTTATGATCTTCCATGACCTCGCCCAATTCGCTTTCCGATTAACCTTAGCCGGTGCAGAAACCTTGTCTTTTCCCATGCACAATCCTCCTATCGAGATGATAAGGACAGAAAAGCCAGCTGCTGCATCAGCAGCAGCCGGCCTGTCTAATCTCCACATCTTACTATTTATTTTCTGCGGACTTATCTTGCATTGTAACGGTCAAGCGCTGCCTGTTGGAGTTCGATCATCCTGTCAACGCCCTGATCCTTGATCTGAGCAACGTATGCATCCCACTCAGCCATCACATCGGAAGAACCGTTCAGAACTTTACCACGGAACTCTGTTACAGCGGTATCTACTACAGCATTCAGCTTAGCGTACTCATCTGATTCGTCAGGAGTCATGGTTACAGGAGGCATGATCGTACCACTTACATCATTGGTAGCCCAGAGGGAAACTGCTGCCTTCTGCTGCTCGGTTGCGTAGTAACCAAGGATATATGCAGGATCCTGAATGAAAGCGCCTGACATGTTCGCACGACCATGATGAGCCATCTCTACTGCGATATTATCAGCATTCATAATGGAATCAGCATATTTAGCTGCGGTACCGTAAGAAGTCTCCTCAAATCCGTTGTATGCAACGCCTTCTTCACCAAAATTGATCTCATTGTGTCCAGCCTCGGTATAGCAGAAGTTCAGGAATGCTGCTGCAACCTCAGGATTCTTGCAGTCTGCGGTAATAGCCGCATGTGCCTTGGAACCTGTAGCATAATCGGTGGAACCGCCGCTGTACTGAACAGCCTGACCTGCGGTCAATACGGGGAAGTTCACGCCAACCAGTTCGAAATTCTCACCATAAGTAGCGGGCTCTGCCCATGCTGCGGTATTCCAGGAACCCATTCTGGAACCAAGTGCACCGTAGCTGATCGCGGAATCACCGTTCATGATATCCGCCTTGGTGTTAGCACTGGTCCACTCTGCGGAATCAGGATCAACCAGGCCTGCATCCATCCATGCCTTAACCTGTGCCAGCATGTCCCTGTAGCCCTCTTCCATGGGACCATAGTGAACCTTGCCGTCCTCAGCGGATACATACATACCGCTTCTGAAACTCCATGCACCGGGCATCAGGTTCATCATGTAGCCTGTGCTCTCGAAAGAAAGAGGATGCTCAACGCCGTTCTCTTTCATGGCGGTCATAACTTCTGTCCACTTGTCGATGGTGGTCAGGTCTTCTACCTTATAGCCGGCCGCCTCTACCAGATCCTTACGAACGATCGGTCCGGATGTGGTGCACAGTAACGCACTGCCGCGGGTAAACGGGAAGCAATAGTAATGGCCGTCGTCAGTCTTGATAGCGGTATCCAGGGAAGGATTATCCTGCAGGTACTGCCAAAGGTCTGCCGCGGGGCCGTCAGGTGTGATCAGGTCATCCAGCCAAATCACAACGCCATCCGCCTCTGCCTGGGAAGGTCCACCGGGATATCCGGCTGTCCACTCCCACTCAATAATGTCGGGAAGGGTGCTGCCTGTGGTCATCAGGTTGAATGCGGTAGTAACCTCATCACTCTTTGTGGTAGCAGGTCCCTGGAACTCTACTTCGATACCTGTCAGTTCCTGCCAACGCTGAGCCCACAGAGTCATCTGAACGGAATCAGGTGTTTCCGCATGGTTCATTACGTTGCTGGAAACGCTCATCCAGTATGTAAGCTTCACGCCTGCGCCGTCTGCGTAGGGATACTGTACATAGCTGCTTCGGGGCGTTGTCAATGCGCCGGGCTTACCCTGTTCTGCATCGCTCAGTGCGGGAAGCAGTTCTGCGCCTGAATCTGCAGCTGCACTGCTTGCATCTGCAGCGGTACTGCCCGCCGCCTGGCTGCTGGAGTCACTGGGGGGGGCACTTGATGCGTTGCTGTCATCGCCACCGCCGCAGCCTGCCAGCATGGAGACTGCCAGTACGGAAGCTGTCGCAACAGACAAAAATTTCTTCTTCATTTTTTTTCCTCCTGTTTTCGCTCATAAAAGCTTGTTGTTGTACACATTATGATATCATCAAAATGTAAGTACTTTCACAGTATATAACATATGCACATAAAAAGCAATATTTTTTATTAATTTTTTTATATTTTTTTAACTTTTCCACAACTCCTTGTTAATTTTTAGTCAAATTGCCTCTAAAATCCATTCCCTTTTTTGTCACATTTGCTCTATTCCCTCATCCGGAATCTCAAGCGCCCTCTCATAATTGTATAATATCGTCCTCTGGATACTATCCCTTGTGGTGGAATTGATGGGATGGGCGATATCGCGGTACTCGCCGTCGTTGGCTTTCTTGCTGGGCATGGCGATGAAAAGCCCCTTGTCACCCTCTATGACCTTGATGTCATGCACCACGAATTCGTCGTCCAGCGTAATGGAAACGATCGCTTTCATTTTTCCCTCTTTTGTGATTTTTCTCACTCGTACATCTGTGATCTGCATAATTATACCCTCCTGCCCGCTTCAACGGGCGTTAAATCAATATTTGGAAGTGTGCTTCTTCCAAAATTTTACCCCTTTGGTTCCTTACATTACATATCTGTCGTTGCGTTCCACCACGATGCGGATCCTGCCCGGCTCCTCGATATAAGTCGAATTCGCGCGGATCGTATCCCGGCTTTCCACAATACAATTCTCGATGCGGGTGTTGTCCCCTATATACACGTCATTCAGTATAATGGAATTCCTGATCACACAGTTATTTCCAATGTAGCATTTCTTGAATATGACGGAATTCTCCACAACACCGTTTATGATGCAGCCGCTGGCCATCAGGCTGTTTTTGACCTGGGAACCCACATTGTATTTCGCAGGCGGCAGGTCGTCCACCTTGGAATAAATATCGGGATACTGCTTAAAGAAGTAATCCCTGACGTCAGGCTTCAGGAAATCCATATTGGCTCCGTAATAATCTTCCACCGACGCGATATTCCTCCAATACTCTTTCATCTTGTAGCCGTAGATCCGCTTCACGTCCTTATAGCGGATCAGGATATCCCTGACGAAATCGTATCTGTCCTCCTCCGCGCATTTCTCGATCATCTCGATCAGCTGGCGGCGGCGCAGAACATAAATCCCGCAGGAAACCGTGCGGCTCTTTGCCAGCAGCGGCTTCTCCTCAAATTCCTCAATCCGGCTCTCCTCGTTCATGCGGATGGTGCCGAACCGCTCTATGTTCGTCTCCGGATCCATATCCCGGCATACCACGGTGATGTCCGCTTTCTTTTCAATATGGTACTCCAGGACCTTATTGAAATCCATCTTGTAGATGCCGTCCCCCGAGGCGATCACCACATAGGGCTCGTGGCTGCTCTTTAAAAACGAAAGGTTCTGGTATATGGCGTCCGCAGTTCCCCTGTACCAGTTGGCGTTCTCCGCCGTCACCGCCGGGGTGAACACGAACAGCCCTCCCTGCTTCCGCCCGAAATCCCACCATTTGGATGAACTCAGGTGCTCGTTCAGGCTCCTGGCGTTATACTGCGTGAACACCGCCACTTTCTGTATGTGGGAGTTCGACATGTTGCTCAATGTAAAGTCTATGCTGCGGTAACTTCCGGCTATGGGCATGGCACAGATGGCTCTCTTCTGCGACAGTTCTTTCATCCTGTGATTGTTGCCGCCCGCTAAAATAATCCCTATTGCTCTCACTACTGTTCACCTGCCTTAATCAATGTTTTGCCGCTCGCAAGAGCCGTGTCCGGATAATCAGCCGCCGTCGTCACGCCGAAGATCACGGAATTCTTACCCACCGAAACGCCGCCAGGGATCACGCTCCTCTCGCCGATGGTGACGATGCCGTGGTTGTAGATGTGGGGCGCGGTCTCATTTTCCGCCTCATCCCCCACGCCCAGCCTTACATTGCCGCCGATTTCCACATCCTCCGCGATAATGGCCTTGTTCAGTTCGCAGTTGTCGCCGATCTGGGTCCGGTTCATGATGATGGAATCCCGGACCACCGTGCCTTTTCCGATGGTGACGCCGCATCCGATCACGGAATTGTACACCTGTCCGAAGATATTGGTGCCCTCCCCGATGATGCTGCGTTCCACCACGCTGTCCCAGGCCAGATACTGGGGCGGCTGGATCTCGCTGCTGGTGTAGATCTTCCAGTACTCCTCGTAGAGGTTGAATTCCGGGACAATGTCGATCAGCTCCATATTGGCTTCCCAGTAGGAGTTCAGGGTTCCCACATCTTTCCAGTAACCGGTGAACTCATAGGCATACAGGGGCGCCCCCTGCCTGTGGCAGTAGGGGATCACGTGTTTCCCGAAATCCAGCGCGGGCTGGTCCGCCATGGCAATCAGCGCGTCCTTCAGGGTCTTCCAGTTAAAGATATAGATGCCCATACTGGCCAGATTGCTCCGGGGATGTTCCGGCTTCTCCTCAAACTCCGTGATCTTCCTGTTTTCATCGGCGATCATGATGCCGAACCTGCTGGCTTCCTCCATGGGAACCGGCATGACGGCAATGGTCACGTCCGCGCCGTTGGCCTTGTGGAAATCCAGCATGATCTCATAATCCATCTTGTAGATATGGTCGCCGGAGAGGATCAGGACATAATCGGGATGAAAACTCTCCATGTATTCCATGTTCTGGTAAATGGCATTGGCCGTACCGGTATACCATTCGCTGTTGCTGCTCTTTTCATAGGGGGGAAGCACGGTGACGCCGCCGATGTTGCGGTCCAGATCCCAGGGAATACCGATTCCGATATGTGTGTTAAGCCTGAGAGGCTGATACTGTGTCAAGACCCCCACCGTATCCACTCCCGAATTAATGCAGTTGGAAAGAGGAAAATCAATGATGCGGTATTTTCCTCCGAAAGCCACGGCAGGCTTTGCTACCTTGGAAGTCAGCACTCCCAGCCGGCTGCCCTGTCCGCCTGCCAGCAACATGGCAATCATTTCTTTTTTAATCATGTCATCACCTCTGTCTAGCCTTTTCCCTAAGTTGAATTTTAGGTATACAAATTATAGCACATCATACTGTAAAATGGAATATTTATTCCACAAAAAAGGCATAATTTCCGAATTTGTCAGATAGTTTTTGTTCATTTCCACCAATTATTTTGAATTTGTATTCATTTTCTGCTGTCACATTTTATATTTCGCATTTTTATTTGTTTTTTACGTCCCATGTGCTTATAATATAGGTATAAAAATGAATGACAAGGAAGTGCGCAGATTATGTATCAGATAAACTTTTCACAGCCTTCTTCCATTTACTTCGTGGGGATCGGCGGCGTCAGCATGAGCGGGCTGGCAGAAATCCTGGCGGACGCAGGCTTTACCGTCTCCGGCTCCGACCGTTCCCGCAGCGCCCTCACCGATATGCTGGAGGCAAAGGGGATCACTGTATTTTATGGACAAAGAGCTGAAAATATGACGGGAAATATTGACTGTGTGGTCTTTACCAGCGCCATCGGAAAGGATAATCCCGAATATATCGCCGCCCATGAGCGGAACATCCCCTGTCTCACCAGGGCGGAGCTTTTAGGGCAGATCATGAAAAATTACAATATGCCCATCGCCGTCAGCGGCACCCACGGCAAGACTACCACCACCTCCATGCTCAGCGAGATCCTGCTTCAGGCGGATAGGGATCCCACCCTCTCCATCGGCGGCATCTTAAAGACCATCGGCGGAAACATCCGGGTTGGGAAATCGGAATATTTTGTCACGGAAGCCTGTGAATATACCAACAGTTTCCTCAGCTTTTTCCCTAAGATCGGGCTCATACTTAACATAGAGGAAGACCACCTGGATTTCTTCAAAGACCTGACAGATATCCGCAGTTCTTTCCGCAGGTTCGCCCAGCTGCTGCCTGAGGACGGCTGCCTCATAATTAACGCGGGGATTCCCGACTGGCAGGAGATTGCCCGGGGGCTCCCCTGCAGGGTGGTGACATTCGGCGCGGACGCGGAGGCGGACTGTTACCCCACGGATATTTCCTATGACGGGAAAGGAAACCCCCGCTTCACCCTGCATCACGCGGACGGCTCCCTTACGGAGATCGCCCTTCAGGTTCCCGGGGACCATAATATTTTAAATGCCGCTGCCGCCGCTGCCACGGCCGACCTGCTGTCCGTTGACAGGGACTGCATCGCGCGGGCGCTCCACGGTTTTACCGGGACGGACCGGCGGTTTGAGTACAAGGGAACCATCGGCGGGGTCACAGTGATCGACGATTATTCCCATCACCCCACGGAGATCGCCGCCGCCCTGAACGCCGCCGCCCGCTATCCCCACAGGACGCTCTGGTGCGTGTTCCAGCCCCATACCTACAGCCGGACCAGGGCATTCCTGAAAGAGTTTGCCCAGGCGCTGACACTGGCAGACAAGGTGGTGCTGGCGGACATCTACGCCGCCCGGGAGACGGACACCCTGGGGATCAGTTCGGAAATTCTGCAGCAGGAGGTGCAGGCCCTGGGAAAAGAATGTTATTATTTTCCCTCATTTGATGAGATTGAAAATTTTTTACTGGAAAATTGCCTAAAGGGTGATCTGTTGATAACTATGGGGGCGGGCGACGTGGTGAAAATCGGCGAAACCATCCTTGGAATATAATTTTCCACAATATCCACAAAGCCGACGACGAAACTCCCGTTCCGGCTCTGTGGATATTTTGTATTTTAATGTGGATAATTTCCCCGCCGGATTTCCGGCATATTCAGGCGCTTTCTTTCCTGTTTGTCCACATTTTCCACATTGTCCACATTTTCTTGCAATTCCAGCGCCCGTAGGGCTTTCCGGCAAAATTACTATTTCTTTTTCAAAAAGCTTATGCTATACTTTGACTACTTTGAAATGGAAAGAGGGATAACCGCCATGGCGCCTTTAACGATCTACAAGGACAGCGATATCAATTCCACTGTCGTACCCAACCTTTTTATTGATGAATACATGGGAGCGGCCAACGACGCGCAACTGAAGATCTATCTTTATCTTCTGCGCATGATGAATGCGCAGCTGGCTACCAGCGTGTCCGATATTGCGGATAAGTTCAACCATACCGAAAAGGATGTGGTGCGCGCCCTGAAATACTGGGAGAAGCAGGGGCTTCTGGATTTGGATTATGACGAGGACAAGACCCTTGTGGGCATCCATATCAGGGAACTCTCCGCGGAAAAAGTGTCTCTCAGGAAATCGAAACCTGCAGCCACTTTCATCCCCATGCCCACGGTGTCCTCCGCGGAACCCTCCGTCCACGGCTTTGCCATGGAACCATGTTCCACGGAACCGGAGGCTCAGGCGGAAAATGCGCCCCTCTACGAAAAGCCCGCATATTCCGCAGATCAGCTGAGGGAATTCCGAAACCGCCAGAGTACCGCGCAGCTGCTGTTCATCGCGGAAACCTACATCGGAAAACCCCTGACGCCATCGGAAGTGAAGTCCATCCTTTTCTTTACGGATACGCTCCATTTTTCCGAAGACCTGATCGACTATCTGCTCCAGTACTGCGTGGAGCGTGGCAAAAAGAGTTTCCGGTATATTGAGAAAGTCGCCATAAGCTGGGCGGAGGAGGGCATTACCACGCCCGAGCAGGCACAGTCCGTCTCCGCCGGTTATGATAAAAAGGTTTATTCCATCATGAAGGCGCTGGGCAAAAACAGCGCTCCCACGGACACGGAACTGAGCTTCATCAACCGCTGGACCGTGGATTACGCTTTCAATCCCGATATCATTTTCGAGGCCTGCCAGCGCACGGTGCTCAATACCGACAAGAACCGTTTCCAGTACGCCGACAGAATGCTCTCCGCATGGAAAGAGCAGAATGTCCGGAGCACTGCGGATATCATCAAGCTGGACGAAGCATACCGCAGGAACAAGAGGGGCAGCGGCCGCCCGGCGGATACGGACGCCGCATCCCGCAAACCGGTGAACCGCTTTAACCAGTTTCCGCAGAACACTTATGATTTTGAGGCGCTGGAGAAAAAGCTGTTAAGCAATTAAAACAGGAGAGGACTACCCATGGCATTGACCAATTCCCAGTATGAAGCAATTATGAGGGACTACGAGCGCCGACGCGACATCAACCGGTCCCTGCTGGCATCCAGGCAGAAAAAGGTATTCAGCGAAATACCCGGTTATGAAGAACTGGCGGATTCCGTCAGCACCCTTTCCGTAGATGCCGCAAAAATGGCTCTGTCAGGGGATGATCAGGCTTTACCCCGTCTGCATGAATCCCTGAAGGAAATCTCGCGCAGACAGAAGCAGCTACTTCAGGACGCCGGTTATCCCGCGGATTATCTGGAACTGGTCTACGACTGCCCCGACTGCCAGGATACCGGTTATATCAGCGGCGCAGGCGGTGGGAAAGAAAAATGCCATTGTTTCCGCCAGCAGGAGGTCTCAATCTTGTATGACCAGTCCAATATCCGGGAAATGATCTCGCGGGAGAATTTCTCAACGCTCTCCTACGATCATTTCCAGGGCGAGGATCTGCTCCATTTCAAGGCTGCTGTTTCCGTCAGCCTGAATTTTGTACAAAACTTCAAAGAGGACTACCATAATCTCTTCTTTTATGGTACAGTAGGAACTGGAAAAAGCTTTTTGTCGGGCTGCATCGCCAACGAACTGATCAGGCGCGGACACTCCGTCATTTATTTCAGTGCCTTAAACCTTTTTGAGTGTCTGGCGTATTACAGTTTTGATTCCAAAGAGAAAGCGAAACTTCACAGCTTTTATGAGGATATCTATGGCTGCGACCTGTTGGTCATCGACGACCTGGGCACGGAGACCACGAATGCTTTTATCAATTCCCAGCTGTTTGCCTGTCTCAACGAGCGTCAGCTGAGACGGAACTCTACCGTGATCTCCACCAACCTGAATCTGGAGGAACTGCAGGCACGCTATTCCGACAGGATTTTTTCACGCCTTACCAGCGGCTTTACGTTTTGTAAACTGACTGGGGCGGACATTCGTATTTCCAGGCGACTGTAACAATCGACACCACTTACCAGAAAGCGAGGACAATTTTTCATGGGCAACCGAGAAGAAAAAAGGAACTTGGAAACTATTCCCGTTGGTTCTCTTGGAATCATCTCACTGGAGGGCTGCAGGCCCCTGGGAGAAAAAGTTGACAAATTTCTTGTAAAATGGCGGGCGGAAAGGGAAAGCGAGCATAAGGATTCCCTGGCTTTCTCAGGATATCAGAGAGATTCCTACCTGCTGAACGCCAAAGTTCCCCGTTTTGGTTCCGGCGAAGCAAAGGGAATGATCCTGGAATCCGTGCGTGGAACCGACCTTTACCTGCTAGTAGATGTCTGCAATTATTCCCTGACCTACTCGCTCTGCGGGCACGAGAACCATATGTCCCCGGACGACCATTATCAGGATCTGAAGCGGATCATTGCCGCCGTGGGCGGTAAGGCCCGCCGTATCACCGTGATCATGCCTTTCCTATATGAAAGCCGCCAACATAAAAGGACTTCACGGGAGTCCCTGGACTGCGCCCTGGCGCTGCAGGAACTGGTAAGGATGGGCGTGGACAACATCATCACCTTTGACGCCCACGATCCACGCGTGCAGAACGCGATCCCCCTGCACGGCTTTGAGACGGTGCAGCCCGCTTATCAGTTTATCAAGGGACTGCTCCGCCATGTAAAGGATCTGGAACTGGATTCGAGCCACATGATGGTAATCAGCCCTGACGAGGGCGGCATGAGCCGCGCCATCTACATTGCCAACGTGCTGGGACTGGACATGGGCATGTTCTATAAACGGCGCGATTATACCAAGATCGTCCACGGTCACAATCCCATTGTGGCGCATGAGTTCCTGGGCACCAGCGTGGAGGGGAAGGATATGATCATCATCGACGATATGATCTCCTCCGGCGAAAGCGTCCTGGAGGTTGCCGCCGCGTTAAAGGCGCGCAAGGCACGCAAGATTTTTGTCTTTGCCACTTTCGGCCTGTTCACCAATGGCCTGGACAAATTTGACGAGGCCTATGAGTCCGGCATCCTGAACAGAGTACTGACCACCAACCTGATCTACCAGACGCCCGAACTGCTGGAACGCGAGTGGTACATAAACTGCGATTTGAGCAAATACATTGCATATATCATCGACACCCTGAACCACGATTCCTCGATCAGCGACCTGCTGAATCCCAATGAGAGAATCCAGAATATTGTTGCAAAATATAAAAACGGTGAGCTGTAGGCTCACCGTTTTTTGATGACAGGCGTCCGCCATTATCCCGCTTTCAGTACCAGAACCCAATCGTTTGCCCCGCCTTTTCTCGCCAGCGGGCTTGCCAACCATTTCCCCACGCCCTGAAGCGTTGTGATATAGCTGTATGTGCCGTCCTGGGGATTCATCCAGTACGCATCCATGGGGCGATCCTGATAACGGCCGAGGTCCAGCAGGAACTGATCGCCGCTGTAATCATAGCAGAGCACATAATCCTCTCCCGCAAAGACCGCGACCCTGTGGTACCGCTCTTTCTGTCCATATAACAACATCTTGTCGTCCGGTTTCCCATTTACAAAGTCCACGCTCTCCATCAGTTCTTTCAGATACCGCATCTGTGCGGCTCCGGGCTGATGCATGGCGTCCTGCCAGTTTTCCCGGACTCCGTAAGCGCCTTTTCCCTCCGTCTCCGTATAAAACTGCATGATGGCATTGCTGCCATAGGTATGTCCCGCCGCGCCCGCAAACACGGCCCAATAGGCATACCTGCGCACATCCCACTCCTCCCAGTAGGGATTATGGGGATTATGCAGCCCCTGGGGGATCCCCTCGTAAGAGGGCTCCGCGTCCAAGGTGGGCTTCATCACGTCATAACCGTGATCCCGCGCCACATATTTCCAGTTATCCTCCCCAAAGAATGTTTCTTTTCCCGCGTTGTCATCCCACTCGCCCAGGGACGCCTGGTCATACCTCCTGTGTCCCGACTGGAACATATTGAAATCAAGCCAGTCCTCCCCATGGAACCAGAGCGAGGAAGATGTCCTGCCAAAGGGATGGTAGGTGACCAGCCTCTCCGGGTTATACCGTTTCAGGATCCCGGCCTCCAACGGGTACACATCCTTTCCGTCGTCCCCCCTGACATCGCCGCCCAGGATCCAGATGATATTGGAGTATTTCTGGAAACGCCTGCCCAGGAACTCCGCATACTCCGTAATATTACCCCTGTTCAGGATGCCATCCTTTACCAATGAGCCCCAGGAGGGCAGCAGTCCCAGGTAGAGCCCCATTTCCTCCGCCATATCCAGCGCTGCGTCCACGAACTTCCAGTAATCCGCTTCCGTCACATCTTTCAGGCCGGGCGCAAGGGAGCAGCCGCTTTCCGACACGCCGGGCAGGGTATGTACCAGCACGGTCTGGATCACGTTGTAACCTTTTTCCCTGCGGTTTCGCAAATAAGTACGCATCTCCTCTTCGTCCAGCTTTTGCAGCATCAGCCACGCCGTGTCTGCCAGCCAGAAGAACGGCTTGTCCCCCTGCAGCAGGTATTTTTTATTTTCACTGATATGAAGTCTTTCCATTTTGCGCCTCCCTGTATTATTGATACTGTTGTTTTTATCTTATGCTAAACTGGGGGGAATGGCAACTGTTTTATGGAAAGGCAAAAGTGAAAAGCAGGAATGATCACAAGGGTTCGTCAACTATATTTACATTTTGGTTGACAATCCAGCAAGGGCAGCGTATATTTATATTGTAAACCGCTCATTTGTACGGTTTACAATTTGTATATGATGAGGTGTTTATTATGAAATTCAATGTAAAGCAATTGGCGCTGGCCGGACTGATGGCGGCCGTGATCTGTGTCCTGGGTCCCTGGGCCCTGGCCATTCCCGTGAGCCCCGTAGCCATTTCCCTGGGAACACTGGCTATTTATTTTGTTATTTCGGTGTTGGGGATGAAGCTGGGAACGATCAGCGTGGTAATCTATATTCTTTTGGGATTGGCAGGGCTCCCTGTGTTCACGAATTTTACAGGCGGTCCCGGAAAGCTGTTCGGACCGTCAGGCGGGTATATCATCGGTTATATTTTTCTCGCGCTGATTGCCGGATTCTTTGTGGATAAGTTTGGGACGAATCCGTTCATGCATTTTGCGGGCATGGTTCTGGGCACCGCAGCGCTTTATTTCTTTGGCACTGTCTGGATGGCATATCAGATGGACTTTACTTTTACCCAGGCGTTGATGGCCGGTGTGGCGCCTTATATTCCGGGCGATCTCATCAAGCTGGCCATTGCCATGGCTGTGGGAATCCAGATCCGTAAACGGCTGGTAAAGGCAGGGCTGATCTGAAACCCACACCGTCAAAAAGCTGCCACGGCGTCGAACCATGGCAGCTTTCATTCTTTTTATGAACTTGTCCATCACCTGTATGTATCGTACAACGATACTATGTCTCCCAGGGAATTATACATGGTGATCTCCCCGCTGTTAATAGGAACCACTACCACAAAAGGCTTCACCGGATCTATCTCCATGGTCTTCTCCGTCACGCCGTTGTCCACTTCAATCTTACAAACCTTATCTTCATTCATGGAGAGAAGCGCAATCCCTTTATCATCAAAGACCATGCCCCGCACGCCCTCGCCGATATAGGCATCCTTACCGCCATGGCTGAAAAAGTAGCCGTATGCGGTCCCCTCTTTTTTCATATAAATGGAATAAGTGTAATCCCTTGTCTCCTCGTCATAGAAAAGCATCGCACACAGATCGTCATTCATTGCCTGCGCCATTTCCCAATCGCCTGCGATATTCTGCTCTTCCCTGGCATCTTTCTCCAGACTTCCTGCCGCAACCCCAATAATATTGGCATTCCAGACAATGACAAATGCCAGCAGGATGATCACCAGGAACCCGAGAAATCCACATATTTTTTCTATTTTCACCAAAATGCCCTCCAATGTGATTTTACATTCCTGCTCAGTATAACACAAATTATGGCATTTGTCATTCGTTATTCCATAAAAAACAGCGAATAGTCCCCAAAATCAATTTCCTGAAATCCCATCTGGCGCAGTTCCTCCATATACTCTGTAAAAGTGTGGCGCACAATATAATTACAATCCTCATATATTAACCCAAGCTGACCCCAGACATAATTACCGTATCTATTGTCTTTCCGCTCGCCTATCCGCAGTTCATAAGGTGATATCCTGCTGCCCAGGGCATGATAAATTCCCTGTTCAGCCATGTATGTCACCCTCTCCCCCAGCTGCGGATGCGCTTCAATATAGTCCGTTCCCTCCTCAACCGTCACGTCAAAGTACATCATATCCGGGTTGTCCAACGCATACGCGCCGCTGTAGTAATACTGCCCAAATCGCAGAAATCCCCATGCATAAATAAGGACCCACAGACAGCATATCCCCCTGGCGATCCATCCCCTGGCCTGCCAGAGCACCCATATTCCCTCAATTGCAATCAATATGACGGAACAGAAAATACCATTGATCCTGTTAACATTGCTGTCAATGTGGGCGCAGAGACCGAAAACACTTAAAAACCAGAACAGCACAAGACAGGAGGGAAGCCATTTTCTGTCCTTCACGGAAATGACCGTTTTCGCCACAATACAGACCAGCCCCAGGATAAACAGCATGGGGGTCTTTCCATATAAATTAGGTATGCCGGGGATTGAGTTATAGATCAGGTGGTCGCCATTAAAAATACTGTTCCATGCCTTTACAAAATAGTCCCATCGGAAACGGCCTATCTCACTGGCGCGGTATACTTCCAATTTGGTGATGGTGAAAATCCCCCATGTCATTTCCGGCAGGTCAAACATATTGACGATCTGAACCGCGATCAGCGGCGCTGCCAGGATCGCCAGGGGCACTGCCATCACAAACCATTTTTTCCACTCCAGTTTCCTGACCCTGATGCAATAGAACAGGCTCAACAGCAGGAAAAGCGGAAGGATGATATAAGTAAGCGCATAGGTATACAGCACAAGTCCTCCCGTAATCCCTGCCAATATGTAGTTTACATACTTTCCATTTTCCAATGCCTTCAGGAAAAAATAAAGAAATACCGTTGACATTCCCAGCATCAGATAACTTTCCAGTCCAAATCGCCCTGAAAGGATAAAACAGGGGCATATCACTATAAGCGCACCGGCTGCATAGGGCAGATAACTGTCTTTTGAGTAGATTTCACATGCGATCTTCACCCCGAATATCAAGGTCAGCAGGGAAAACAAAACCGCAGGAACCCTGATTAAAAAGGGATTCCATCCGAATATTTTAAATAAGAAAGCGCACAGAAACGTATATAGCGCATTTTGCCCGCCGCCAAAATTTATCAAATACACTGGCCACGACTTCAGATAACGGTCCACCCCATATTGTGCAAGGCACCATGCGTCATAAGCCATTCCTGCCTCGTCAATATGGTAGCCCGCAGGTAACTCCATCAGGTAAAGCAGCCTGGTCACCCCGAAAGCGGCCAACAGCCCGCCCCACAATACAATCGCTGTAATCTTTTTCTTTCTGCTCTCTGTCATGCCTCGTATGCTCCTCACTGGAAAACTATCGCTCCGCCCTCATTGGATTGTTCAGGAAATCCTCATAGCTGAGACGTATGCCGTCTTCCAGTTCCGTCTTATATGTCCAGCCCAGGCTTGTGGCCTTGGACACATCCAACAGCTTCCGGGGTGTCCCGTTGGGCTTGCTGGTATCCCACCTGATCCCACCCTGATAGCCGACCACTTTTGCCACCAGTTCCGTAAGTTCCCTGATGGACAACTCCTTTCCCGTTCCGGCGTTGACCGTCTCGTCACCGCTGTAATGGTTCATAAGGAACACGCACAGATCCGCCAGATCGTCCACATACAGAAATTCCCTCAGGGGCGAGCCGTCTCCCCAGCAGACCACTTCTTCTGCCCCGCTCTCTTTCGCCTCATGGAACCGGCGGATCAGCGCCGGAAGCACATGGCTGTGGGTTGGGTGGTAATTATCGTTAGGACCGTAAAGGTTCGTAGGCATCACAGAGATATAATCCGTCCCGTACTGCTTATTCAGGAATTCACAATATTTCAGCCCCGAAATTTTGGCCAGGGCGTACGCCTCATTGGTCTTCTCCAGTTCCGAGGTCAACAGGCAGGACTCCGGCATGGGCTGGGGCGCCATCCTTGGATAAATACAGGAACTTCCCAGAAACTCCAGCTTCTTACAGCCATTTTCCCATGCGGAATGGATCACGTTCATTTCCAGCGTCATGTTATCATACATGAAATCCGCAAGGGCTTCCTGATTTGCCACGATCCCGCCGACCTTTGCCGCCGCCAGGAACACATACTCCGGCTTCTCTTCCGCGAAAAATTTTTCCACGGCATCCTGCCTGCGAAGATCCAGTTCCCCATGGGTACGGGTAATGATATTGGCATACCCCTGCCTTTCCAACTCCCTCACGATTGCGGATCCCACCATTCCACGGTGTCCCGCCACATAAATCTTAGCATTTTTCTCCATCATCCTACTTTACGACACCTTTCTCCAGATACTCTTCCAGGTTCATCCTGATGTGCTCTTCCGCCCTCTCCACCGCGACTTTCTCCATGTCGTGATCCACCATGAGTTTTACCAATTCCTCAAAGCTTGTCTTCGTGGGATTCCATCCCAGTTCTGTCCTGGCTTTCGTGGGATCCCCCCAGAGATTCACCACATCGGTGGGACGGTAGAAATCGGGACTTACCTCCACCAGCACCCGGCCTGTGGCCCTGTCGATGCCCTGCTCCGCCATGCCCTCGCCCTGCCATTCCAGTTCGATGCCTGCATAATGGAACGCAAGCGTTGCAAACTCCCGGACGGAGTGCTGCTCGCCGGTTGCTATCACGAAATCCTCCGGCCTGTCATTCTGCAGGATCAGCCACATACATTCCACATAATCCTTTGCATAACCCCAGTCGCGGAGCGAGGACAGATTGCCCAGATAAAGCTTGTCCTGCTTTCCCTGCGCGATGCGGGCTGCCGCAAGGGTAATCTTCCTGGTGACAAAGGTCTCCCCCCGGCGCTCGCTTTCATGATTAAATAAAATACCGGAACAGCAGAACATATTGTACGCTTCCCTGTATTCCTTTACAATCCAGAATCCATACTGCTTCGCCACCGCATAAGGGCTGTAGGGATGGAACGGGGTGGTCTCTTTCTGGGGAACCTCCTCCACCTTGCCGTAAAGTTCGGAAGTGCTGGCCTGATAAATGCGACAGGTCTTTGCCAGACCGCAGAGCCTGACTGCCTCCAACACCCTTAACACGCCGGTAGCCACCACATCCGCCGTATACTCCGGCACATCGAAACTCACCTGCACATGGCTCTGAGCCGCCAGATTATAAATCTCGTCAGGCCGCACCGTTCCGATGACCTGCATCAGGCTCATGGAATCACTTAAGTCCCCGTAATGCAGATGAAAATCCGGATTTCCCTCCAGGTGGGCGATCCGCTCCCTGTAATCCACGGATGAACGGCGGATCATTCCGTGAACCTCATATCCCTTTTCCAGTAAAAATTCCGATAAATAGGAACCGTCCTGCCCTGTAACTCCGGTGATCAACGCTTTCTTTACCATTTTGTTTCCCTCCGTTGGTTTTGTCAATATCTTATCCAATTTTTATCTTTTATAAAATAAACAATGTTGATGACTATTTGCATTATATTGACTTTTGTAATATACTGTATCAGGATCAGGCAGATACATCTAACAGAAAGGCGCCACATTTATGAACAACCATTTATTCCAGGGCGAATCCGTCAACTCAAACCGCATACTTTATACCCCCTCGGAATTTGCCCGGACAAACCTTTTTTACCTGCAGGAGATTGGCAGCCTCCAGGCCATAAAGCCCCATATCAGCAGCCGCAGGAACCTGATGTCTTATCTGTTCTTTTATATCAATTCCGGCAGCGGCATCCTGAATTATGACGGAAAAGATTACGCCGCCGCCGCCGGGGACTGTGTGTTCATCAACTGCCAGACGCCCTATTTCCATCAGAGTTCCGAAGATCTGTGGTCCCTCAACTGGATCCATTTCTATGGCCCCACCATCCATGCCATTTACCTGAAATATGTGGAGCGGGGAGGCCAACCCGTATTCCAACCGGGCGATCTCGCCAAATTCAGCTGCCTATGGGATGATTTGTATCATCTTGCCTCCTCCAATGATTATATCAAAGATATGAAAATAAATGAAAACCTGTTTTCCATCCTCACCCTGATCATGGATGAAAGCTGGAACCCGGATGCCAGAACACTCTCCAGCAAACAGCGGTCCCTGATCGATGTAAAAGAATATCTGGACAGTCACTACACCGAAAAAATATCCCTGGATGATCTGTCTGGAAAATTTCTGATCAATAAATACTATCTCGAACGTATTTTCAAGGAACAATTCGGGACTACCATTATAAGCCATCTGTTGAATGTAAGGATCACACACGCAAAGCAGCTGCTCCGCTTTACGGATAAATCCGTAGAACAGGTCGGTGTGGAATGCGGCATTTATCCGCTGTATTATTTTTCGAGAATATTCAAACAGACGGAAGGTGTCAGCCCGGTGGAGTATCGGAGGAGGTGGGGGTAGGGGACGTGCGCCACAGATCACACATCATTCTCTTCCTCGATTCATACCAGATAAGCGCTGAGATTGTTTCAGTTCCTAAATTCCCATAATTTATAATTTTTGTATTTGCTTCCCAGACGCCACCCCCACCGTCTGGCGTGGAAACGCCTTGGGAAAATAATGCAGTTTTTATAATGTATGAAAGGATAATTGAAAGTTATCCATTGGATTTGGTTTTAAAGAATAATTCCTGATTATT
>JAMPAC010000021.1:0-3618 GCA_023667395.1 Blautia sp.
CTCAGATCACGCATCTGGAGAGGATCTTTCTTCTCGAACAGATGGGAGAACTTTACAAGACTCATTTTTACTCTACCGAGCCTTACCGCTTTGCCACGGCGGTCAGATCCTGCGGCCCCGTAAAGTACCACACGGAAATGCCCGGCGTCTTCCGTTACAGCAGGCTCAACCTCTGCCCCACCTTAAAGAGCATCCAGTCCGGCATACCGCTGCGTGCTTTGGATATCATGGGTGCAGGAGGAGCGCTGCTCTCCAACTTTCAGCCGGAACTGGCAGAATATTTTGAGAATGAAAAGGAACTGATTTTGTATGAAAGTATGGAAGATGCCTTTGACAAGGCGGACTTTTATCTGAAGCACGAGGAACTTCGCAAGAAGATCGCACGAAACGGATACCGACGTGTCTGCCGGGATTTCTCTTATCCCGACAGGATCCGGAAAATGTTTGAGACAGCACAGTTGGTTTAGGAAAAACAGCCTCGTAACGGAAGCGCCCGGAGGGAATTTTCAACTGCGTTTTTTGCGGGTGAAAATTTCCTCCCCTACAGTGGGCGCAGCAGTGCAGAGGCGGAACTGAAATAAGAGAAAACAGTCTCTTAGCGGAAGTGCAGAGGCGGAACTGAAATAGGAGGATATAGGATATGCTTGACTTTCCAAAAGAATTCTTTCTCGGAGAAACCAGAAGTGATTTTTATGTTGAACCTATGATGAAATGCGCATGGGCTGCCCAATTGGAGGTATTAGCCGTCATTGAACAGATCTGTAATAAATACGATATTCGCTATTTTGCTGAGGGTGGGACCCTGCTTGGGGCAGTTCGCCACAAGGGGTTCATTCCCTGGGATGATGATGTGGATATCTGCATGCTGCGGGAAGATTTCGACAGGTTCCTTGCTGTCGCGGAGAATGAATTGCCTGACGATTATCATCTGTTTTCCATAGATACCAATCGCAACTGGACACAGTTTTTCGCGCGTGTCATCAATGCTTCTTCCATTGACTATAGCAGCCAGCGGCTGCAACAATTCCACGGCTGTCCTTATGTAGTAGGAGTTGATATTTTTCCTATGGATACAGTACCGGAAGATCCTCAGCTGGAAGAAACTTTCACAACATACTTTGCCGTCCTTTATCAGACAGGTGCGAATTATAAACAACTATCTTCTGATATAGGGGAACTGATCCCTGAGTTAGAAGAACTCTATCCTATCAAGATCGACAGAGAAGGAGATATCCAAAACCAGCTTTTAAGATCCGCCAAACTCATAGCAAAGTCCTATCAGAATTCCGGAAGTCCCCTTATGGTCGAGTTCACTTCGCATGTGTCACATAAATATTTTTACCGGAAAGAATGGTTTCGAGACTGCGTTTATCTGCCATTTGAGTATTTTGAACTTCCTGCCCCCATTGACTATGATGCTGTATTGACCGCATTATATGGTGACTATATGACCCCCGTCCGTTATGCGGCCGAACACGATTACCCTTTTTACAAAAAGCAGCAGGAACTGTTTAAGCAGTCCCTGATCAAGTCATTAACTGATGGCAGTATGCTGAATTAATGCTTTATGAAAATGAAAGGCAGAAATATGCTCATATTTAAAGAAGATTTCTTTAAGGCCGAAACGCGTGATGACTTTTATATTGAACCTATGATGAAATGTGCCTGGGCCGCCGGTTTGGAGGTTTTAGAAGTCATCAGGCAGATCTGCGCGAGGCACAATATCCGCTATTACGCGGCATACGGCACCCTGCTTGGAGCCATACGGCACAAGGGCTTTATTCCCTGGGACGATGACATTGATATCATGATGTTCCGGGAAGACTATCATCGTTTTCTGTCTGTTGCGCCCGCTGAATGCCCTGAGGGATATCATCTTTACACTCCCTATAACACCGCAGAGCACAGGACAGCTTTTTCCTTTCTTGCCAACGCCACCTCTGTCAGTTATAGCCCCACGCGTCTCCAGGCTTTCCACGGCTTTCCTTATATTGTCGGCGTAGACATCATGCCCCTTGACACTGTGCCGGATGATCCCGCGGAACGGGAAACGCTTTACCAGCTTTTTAACATTGTCATATCCAGCATGTTAAAGTGTGAGAAGCAGATGGAAGAAGTATTGGAATCCCTGCCTGACATTGAAGAATTATGTCGTACTAAGATCGACAGAGGCGGGAACATACACCAGCAGCTATGCCTGCTCTCCGACCGGTTGAGCCAGTGCTATGATGATTCCGAAAGCCCCTATATATCCTGTGTAGTGCAGAGTAACCCTTCCAAGAGAACTTTTGCCAGGGATTGGTACTCAGATCATAGATGGATGCCTTTTGAAAATGTGCAAGTACCTGTTCCTGTCGGCTATGAACAGATCCTGACAACGCAGTACAACGACTACATGACTCCCGTATACGGTGCGGTTGACCATGAGTATCCCTTTTATAAAGCACAGATAGCGAAAGTCCAGGATATCATAACGGAACGGATCAGAAACGGACAGTCACCTTTTGATATCACAGATTAATGAGAGGAGAATTTTATTATGGCCAATTTCCCTAAAGACTATTTTCAAGGAGAAACGCGCGACGGATTTTATATCGAACCCATGATGAAATGCGCCTGGGCCGCTATGATCGAGGTTCTGGACGTGGCCGCGGAGATCTGTTATAAACACAATATCCGTTACTTTGCCGATTGGGGCACTCTGCTGGGGGCGGTACGCCATAAGGGATTCATCCCCTGGGACGATGATATGGATATCTGTATGTTCCGCAATGACTATGAACACTTTTTAGAAATAGCGCCGACTGAACTTCCGGAGGGCTGGCGCGTGCTGAGCGTCCGCAATAATCCTTTTCACGAGCAGATGCATTCCGCAGTATCAAACAGTGTCAAGATCGATTATTCTCCGGAGCATCTTGACCGGTTTCATGGCTGCCCTTTCTCGGTGGGTTTCGATCTATATCCTTTAGATGCTCCGGCTCCCTCTTATGAAGAGGAACAAACTGTGCAGGAATTACTTAAGCTGTTGGTATATACCGCCCGGTTGTATGAAGAAGAACCTTTACAGGCGGAAAGCTTTCTGCCGGACATCGAAAGGGTCTGTAACGTGACATTGAACCGGTCAGATCACCTGAAAAATCAGTTAATGCTATTGGCTGACCAGATGGCCCAACTCTATAATCCTGCCAAAGAAAACGGGCTACCCGATATTGTCTTTCATGCGGGTAACCTGGAGGGGGCACATCTTCAGTCAGCATGGTATCGAGACAGTATCATGCTTCCTTTTGAGACCAGCTTTATCGCGGTTCCGGCGGAATACGATGCTGTCTTAAAACAGCTTTATGGCGATTATATGACGCCTGTACAGGGCACACAATCGCATGAGTATCCATTCTATAAAAAGCAGCTTAAAATTTTAGCCGAATGTCTGGCAGATATGCGAAAAAATGGATAGAAAAAGAGAACCGGAAACCGGTTCTCTTTTATAACTGCTGCACCACTGCCTATATTACTGCAGTAAGGAAAGTACGCCCTGGTTAGCCTGATTGGACTGTGCCAGCATTGCCTGACCTGCCTGAGCCAGGATGTTGTTGTTAGCATACTTAACCATCTCGGTCG
>JAMPAC010000021.1:3718-46125 GCA_023667395.1 Blautia sp.
ACCATAATATATTCCTCCTTGAAATTAGATACCGCTTCCCTGCGGCATATTATTTTTGCTTGCCGTTCTGTCGATTCGCACGTATCGCCGTCCCGGCAAATGTTACTGTAACCTTTCCCTGATTGTGCGGATCAGCTTCCGGCTACGGTTAGGTAAGCTCCTGACGTCCTGTTCATTTGCTTTACTTGTAAAGTATATCGGAAGATTCCGGGAAAAGTTTAGAGCCAATTTAAAATTTTTATTGCTTACTGTCCATAAACTGTGATGTCGGCATGTTAATGCCGCTCATCCGCTTGTAGTAATCATACATAGCCCTGGAATTCTTCCTGTCCTGGCGAAGATTGTTGTGCGCCTTGGCAAAATACTGCTCCACCAGCTTCTTATTGCGCTGCTCCTGAGCCTGGATGGACACGCCCAGTTCCGTCACCTGACGTATCTTATCCTGCAATTCCCTGATCTGCAGCTGGTACTTCTCACGGTTGCCCTTTAATTCTTCCGCAAGCCTGCCATAGACAGTTTCAAAACCTTCATCCAGCTTGCCCAGCCGTTCGATCAGGCGTCCCTTTTCCTCAATGGCGGCATCAAAGTCGTCAAGATTCGCCGTCTCCTCCAGGAAACTCCGTTCCTGCTTCCTGTTATATTCCTGGATCTCATTCAGCACCTGCAGCTTTTTATCAAGGCTTTCGGATAAAATAGTCAGTTGATTCTCCATTAAGCATTTCCCTTCTCGCGATTAATGCGCATGACTTCCTTCCAGGTATCCCTGACGGATCTCAAATGCCCAAGACATTCTTCCAGTATTTCCTTATCTTTCTTCAGGTTCGCCTGTACAAGGCGGCTTTCCAGATAAACATAAATGTTGTCAAAATCCTTTGCCACCGGATATTTCATATCCAGAGTCTGCCTGAGATAGTCTATTATCTTCTGTGTCTTCACAATATTAACGTGCGCCTTTTGGATATCCTTTTCCTCAATAGCCGTCACCGCAATATTGCAGAACTTGATCGCGCCTTCATACAGCATCAGCGTCAGTTCCGCAGGGCTTGCCGTCAGTATCTTGCTGTTATTGTACTGAGCATACGCATTAGGTAATGCCATATCATGAACCTCCCAGCAGTGCCGTCACGGCACTTGAATTCTGCTGCATCTTCGCCATCGCAGACTCCATGGCTGCAAATTTGCTGTACCACTTATCCTCATAATCATTCAGCTTCGCTTCCAGATCCTTGATCTTGGAAGTGTAGTCGTCATAATCGGACTTCATCTTCTTGTCGTCATAGAAACTTCCGAATGAACGGTAGCCGTCCACCGACTTGGACAGATCCGACATCTTGGAATACAGATTCTGCGAAAGCTTCGTGAAGAAGCTGATCACGGTGTCAGGGTCGCTGGCGATCATGCCTTTCAGCTTATCCGCATTTCCTGAAGTATTCACATCATCGGGGTCGCCGTCGATATGATACGCGTTCTTCTCATTATCAGCAGCCGTAAAATAGCTTAACGTATCAATACCGAAATCAAACAGGTACATCGTCTTGCCGTTCACTTCGATTCCGGCAGACATTACGCTCTTCATTGCTGAACTGACAGAGGAAAGATTCTCATCACGGCGGAGCAGGGCGTCCTTGATCTTCTTCTCATATTTCTCGATATCTGCGTCGGACATCGCCTCCCGCTCTTCATCAGACAGAGGCTCATATCCTTTCGCTGACTCCGCATTGTAGAGTTTATCCATCTCATTGATGATGGAATTGTACTCTTTCAGGAAGTTCTTCACCATGTCATAGATGCCGTCCACATCCTGCTCGGTGGTGACAGTGATCTGCTCTCCCTTTGTCTCATTGAGGGCGGTAAAGGTCAGGCCGTTGATCTCAAAGGTGTTGGTGCTGTTCTCATATATCGCGCCGTTCAGGTAGATCCTTGCGTCCTGTCCGGATACCTTGGTTGCGCCGGTTGCCGTCTTATCAGTAGGATCATATGCTTCCCAGACCTGCTTTGCCATATTCGCCTTGTCAACGTAACGCTTCGTCACTTCATTGGTCAGCGCTGCCGTTTCCGTTCCGGCGTCCACATCCACATAAGTCTTAATATCGGCGATATCCGCATTCAGCTTAGTGATAGTATCATTATAGGAAGCCAGGTTCTTGACAGCTCCCTGCTCTTCCGTGAGGGTCTTCATCTTTTCCAGTTCCTTATCAAGCTTATCCTGGATTGTCTTCTTCTCTTCATCGGTAGAGGCAGCCGCCAGATCCTTATTCCACTGAGTGATATTGTCGTTTGCCTTCTTGATGTCGTCGTCATAAGCCTCTGCATTCGCACGCAGGCCGGTATACTTATCCGTAATGGCCTTGGCTGCATCTTTCGCAGACTCCAGTTCCTTGGATTTGTCCTCATAAGATTTCAGGTAAGCGTCTCTTCTGGATGCTATATCCGCATTGATCAGTTTACTCATGTTTGCGGCGGTCGCAGTAGCATCCGCCCCCACATACTTCGCATACTCTTCATATTCCTTACGGGTAGCGTCATCATCATTCAGGTTCACCTGAAGCTTCATGGCAGCCAGGGCGCTCTGTCCCTGCGCATCCACAGCGGTGACGCTGAAATCGTTGGCTGCGCCGGATTCCTTTGAACTGATGGAGAATCTCTTCCACTTAGCGTCAAAGCTGGCGTTCAGCCCTGCGCTCTTAAGCTGTGACAGCACATCCGAGATTTTGGTATCCTCGGTGACCTTGATGTCCACGGAACCGCTTGCTGTCTTTACATTGATGGAGCCGCCATCACCGGTAAAGCCCAGTTCTTTCAGCGTAGTCATGGCCGTGATCTCGCCGTCGCCCTCCGCCCTCTCTACCACGCCGCCGGTCATGTATCCGGTCTTAGCCAGTTTCTCTATCTCCAGGGACTGCACGCCGTTCACTGCGTTCTCGCCTGTGATCACGCTTACCGCATTGGAATTAGACACCTTGGTGGTTTTCTTGGTATAAGCGGTACTGAAACGCATGCTGCTCAGGTACTTGGACTGCAGATTCTTCAACTTGGTGTTCAGTTCTTTCCACGCATCCTGCTTCCAACTCAGCTTTGTCTGGGCTTTCTTCGCAGTCGTTACCTTTGTGCTCTTTGCCTCTACCAACTGTTGAATGATACTCTCCGTATCCATTCCGGACATCAGTCCGCTCAGTCTCATTGCCATCTTTCACAACCTCCTTAAAGTCTTTCATCCACTAAGATTCCTGCCAATTCCCATACCTTGGCGATCATATCCAAAGTCTTCTCCGGCGGAAGTTCCCTGATGACCTCTTTCGTGCCCCTATCCACGATCTTGATTGTGACACGATTGGTTTTCTCATGGATACCAAATACCGCCTCTGAATTAGGCATACTCTTATTTAATTTTTCCACTGCCTTACGGATCTGCTCATTGGTCGCCTGCTGATCCCTCGCCGGCTGGTCGCCGTTGTTCGACTGTCCTTTCTCCTGCGCGTTCTCCAC
Organism: Blautia sp.; assembly: GCA_023667395.1. GTDB lineage: Bacteria > Bacillota > Clostridia > Lachnospirales > Lachnospiraceae > Acetatifactor. The sequence continues at coordinate 7,205 of JAMPAC010000021.1, forward strand.
AACGCTGGTGGTCCTGTCTACTGTCTCCACAGGCGCCGCACTGCTGACCGCACTCTCCGGTTTCTCCGTCTGTGCGGGAGCTATGGGCTTTTGTACTACACTTCCCTGTGCCTGTACAGTCATGATGCTTGAAACTGCTTCAATTGCCATTTCCCTTCACCTCCATGTGATTGTGTTTATTGATATTCATATTTGGATATACACCTAAAATATTTATCGGACAGAAAACCCTGAAAGTTTACAGAAATACACCCTACCCCAACAAATTTTTTAACGCTTCCATACCCTCCGCGTTGAAAGCCTCGCTGTTCGCTTCCTGGATCTGGAGATATACTTCTTTCCGATATACCGGCACCTCTTTGGGTGCATTGATGCCAATCTTCACCTGATCGCCCTTGACTTCCAGGATGGTGATCTCAATATTATTGTTGATAACAATGGCCTCATTTTTCTTACGGGACAAAGCCAGCATCTTACACACCCGCCTTTCCGCTCTGTAGAATCTCATAAATCGGGAACTTTACAGGAAAATCACTGTTGTCAATGATCATCTGGCAGGCTTTGTGCGTCCCCACATTGATCACAAAAGGACCCCTGAGATTCACGGTCATTTTCGTCAGGTCACTGGGTATGGACACCGTCACAAGAACCAGCAGATCATCTTCCATTATATTACCCACATGAGCCAGCTGTTCATCATCCACTTCCGGATCATAGTCCGGCTTCACAAGCAGCGGATCCATGACAGGCATGGCGAAACCCGCTTCGTCCAGGGACTGCAGATAACGAATACCCGCCCCCTGCCCAACCTCTTCATCATGGATCAGGGCAAACTTCTTCATATCCGGAAAGCCGATAATGCCATTTTCAAAAGTAATGATCTTATCATCCGCGATCTCAATTTCTCCAAATAATCTTGTGTCGATCCTCATAGTCCCTCTCATTCCGCCGCGCCTGCGGCCTCTTCTTCATTAAATAAAGTTCAGCAATGTCGTCTGCATCACCTTTCCGGTAGCCATCAGCGCCGCCTCGTACGTCAGTTCCGCGCTGTTCAGGTTGATCGCCACCTCTGTGATATCAACATCCTCATTTTCACTCTTCAGGGTCTCGAAAGTCGTCTTCTGGTTCTGCATACGGTTCTTGATCAGGGAAAGCTTGCTGCTCCGCGTACCGCAGTTGGTGACGCACAGGTTTGCATCGTCCAGATATTTCTGGAAAGTGGTGATCCCTCTTTCAAACAGACTCTGCTCTTTCTGCTTCGCATACGTCAACGCCTTATTCACCGCATCCAGCTGATCCTGGATGGTCTTCAGTTTATCGGCGTCCCCTTCATTCTCTTTCTTTAATTTATCCAGTGTAGCGGCAATCGCTTCCAGATCCAGCACATCCTGCATGGCATTGACGATATCGGTCGTCTCCCTGCCGATGCCGGGCTGGAAACATTCATCCGCCGTGGAATTGACGCGGATCCTCTGATTGAATCCCACATCATACTCTATTTCCTGATGGGCTACATGGCCTTCCAGATATTCAGCATTATAATCGATCTTCTTTCCCTCGGCATCCGTGGTGGTACACGCAAAATAGTGCTGGGGGCGGAGATCCCCTTCATTCCAATGGCTCTTTTCGTATGTGACCCTGATCTCACTCTCATTCCTGACGGTCGTCTCTTCTTTGTCTTTCACCGCCATCAGCGTCTTGTAGCTTTCCTTCCCTAACAGGATCTCGCCTGTCTCCGGCACAAAGATCACGGCATTATCATTGGCAGCCGCCTCCTTATAAGGATCCGTTGCGCCGTGGATGCTCAGCGTGTCTGTCACAGCCATGGTCCTGAGCGGGGCGTCAACCGGATCGGAAGGATCGAGATACTGGATCATGGGCGTCGTGCCATCGGCATCACAGTCATTATAGGCCAGCCTGATACGATATACATCCGTAGCGGTGATCTGGTCTTCCTTGATCGCGCTCATGGTCGTGTCGTCAAAATTAGACGAATTGAGATCCAGCAGCTTCCCCGTATCCACATAGCTTATGCTGTCAATAGCTCCCGTGCCCAGCTGCTCCTTGATGGAGTATTTTAACGTTGTCTCTTTCAGGAAGCTTAAGGAAGTATCAGTGCGGAAACCGGTAAACACATACCGGCCTGCATAGTCCGCGTCACCGGTACTGTATATTTCCTCCCCCAACGCTTTCAGTTCCTCCAGGATGATCTGTCTGTCCTCAGTCTTCAGGTCCCCATTGGCGCCCTTTGTACAGCGTTTGATCATATTGTCCAGGATCTGGGACAGGTTCTCCAGGGATTCCTCCGTGACCTTGAGCCAGCTTTCCGCATCAGGGATATTCTTGGTATAATACTGCGTGACCTCCGTCACATTGCTCCTCAGGCGCAGCGCCCTGATCGCCACCACCGGATCGTCGGAAGGCCTGTTGATCTTCTTCTGAGTGGACATCTGCGTACTCAGCTGATCCTGATATATCTTGTTGGTATTGATATTGGACAGGTTGTTGCGCTGCATGATCTTATTTGTAATTCTCATATGATTGCCTCCACCAAAAATTAAACGCCGGTTTCCAGGATCAGTCTGTCATAGATCTCCGTCAGGGTCTGTATCATCTTGGATGCCAGATTATATCCCATCTGATATTTTACCAGATTTACCGCTTCCTCATCTTCATCCACACCGGAGATTGAGATCCGCTGATTGTCAATGGTATTGGCAATATCCCGAAAACTCTGGCTGAACATATTGGCCCTGGACGCGTTCAACGCCACATCCGCCAGTATGCACTGCAGGAATTCCGATGCGGAACAGCCGCGGAACGTCATTTTATCCTTGTCGGTAGCCAGATCCCTTATGTCTTCCAACAGGTCGTTCTGCTCCACGCCGTCGCTGTCCTTATATCTGTTGGCAAGCCTTGTGGGATCGTTCTCCATGATAGTATTCACGCTGAAATTCATGGCCGTCACCCAGTAGTAGCTGTCATCATTCGCATTGACGGTAAATTTCACCGTCTTGAAAGCCTCCTTGAGGATATCCTCCGCATCCGTCAGACTTCCCTCTTTCTGTATCTCAGCCTTCCGCGCTTCCACCAGCTTATCTACCATATCCAGCGCGCTCACGGACACATCATGCTTCCTGGCAGTCTCCGCCTTTGCCTGTTCCAGGGCGGCTTTTCCCTCCGGCGTGCCGTTCAGGATCTCCTGCTTCGCATCCGCGATGGCCGCATCCCACTTACCCGCGTCCTTGAGATCCTGTTCCGCCTGGGCAAGGGCATCCGCCTTATACTTTGCCTGCACTTCGGCTGTGGCTTCGTTCTCGGCTGCTGTGGCTATATCCGCTTCTTCGGTGGCTGTAAGGGTGATCACTTTCCCGTTATGTCCGCCGTTTCTGAACTCATCTTCAATTTCTTCCCGGATCTTTTTCTCCGCAGCGGCTTTGGTCAATTTATTGTCTGGATCCGCCATAAGAGTCGACACCCTAGTGTTTATCTCGTTTTGGATCTCCGTTTTCGTCATTTCAACATTAATTTTCTCCTTGAGTTTTGCCTCTGTCTTTACAGCCTGCTTTGCATCCTTTGCAGCTTTCACCGCATCCTGAAAAGCCGTCGTCTGTATATTTGCATCATAAATGGACTTCGCCGCCGTCTCCAGCACCATAAGCTCCGGCGCATTTTCATAAGCCTCCTGCAAAAGCTTATGCCCCTGCTGGAACAGGTCATACCTGGTTTCCTCCGGCAATTCATACTGCTCGCTCTCCGACGCATGGTCGCCGGTAAACATCATGGCTCCCTGCTGATCGTTGGAATCGACGCCGCTCATCAGGATATCATTAAACTTCTGGGAGAAAGTACGCACCCACTCGTTCATCTGCTTCATGTAATAAGGAATACCCTGATAGGAAATGCTTGCGCCGATGGAAGCCACTTTTCCCACACGGTCATTGGTCAGCCTGGATGTGTTCTTTGTATTGTCTGACAGGACAAAAGTATAGGAATACTCCGGCTTCCCATCCGCGTCATAACTGATCTCGCAGCTCCAGGAATCATAGTAAAATTCCTGATTGCCCAGATCGATAATGCCGCCGGACTCTGACAGGTTACATTTATTCAGGTCCTGAAGATATGCCTGACCCACCTTGACAGTTACAATATCATGAACTTTGCCTTCTTTCGCAACAGTATCCGTCTTTGTGATCTGTCCGATGAAATTCTCCCCGTTGTTACCGTCCCTCATCTGGATCAGTCCCTGCAGTGCGCCTCCCATGGCCGCATTATACAGGCTGAACTTCTGTCCGGTCTCCCAATACACGTCGTACAGGCCGTCCACGTCCGTCTGGTTGACTTTCTCATAAGTCTCCCTTGCCCTGCACTCCAGGCCATTGTATTCATTGCCGTCCACCAGCATCTGGCCTCCGGCGATCTTGACGATATAGCGGTTTGCCCCCGTCTCGCGATCCGGGTTGTTCAAATCCACGATAGGATACTCCGTGATCTTCACATCCACGATCTCGGAAAGCTGATCCACCAGAAGTTCCCGCTTATCCCGCAGTTCATTGGCGGTCACCCCGGTAAGTTCAATGGTGTTGATCTGCTTGTTCAGGGTAGCGATCTGTCCCGCGATGGAATTAATCTCATCCACCTTGAGTTTGATCTCCGAGTTGACGTCTTTCTGCACGTTTTCCAGATTGCCGGCAACGCCGTTAAAATACTCCGCCAACGCTCCCGCATAACCCACGAACTGCGTCTTTGTAGGGGCGTCATTGGGATTATCCAGCAGTGCCTGCATACCAGTGATCATCAGCTGGTCAAATACCGTCTTAAATCCGGCATTCTTGCCATTATCGTCAAAGTAAGTCTCAATCTGCTCCATATAGTACTCTTTCATACTATATTCGCCTACCTTGGCATTGTTGTTCCAGTATTTTGTATCATAGAAGCCGTCCCTGATACGCTCGATGGACAGGGTCTCCACTCCTGCACCGGCACAGCCGTAAGTCTGGAACACCCGGAGCGCGCTTGCGGCCGCCTGGTTTACTTCCTGTCTGCTGTAGCCCTTTGTCTGCACATTGGCGATATTATTATTCGTGGTATTCAACGCCGCATTGCTCGCCAACAGACCCGTATACGCAATATTCAATCCAAAAAATTGTGAAGGCATCGTCTTTCCCTCCCAGTATCGTTTGACTTATGAAGAATGCCGCACTTGAGGCATTCTTCTGGGTGAGACTTAGAATTTCTTTGCGAAATGCCCTCTGGCATAAGCATTAGAAATTCTTCTCACCCTATACTCCTAATGTATTGATGATATGTTCCAGCATCTCGCTGATCACATTGATGTAACGGCTGGATGCGTTATAGGCGTTCTGGAATTTGATCATATTGGAAAGTTCCTCGTCGGACGATACGCCGACCACCTGCTGGCGGGAACTTTCAATGGACTCCAGGGCGCTCTGCTGATTCTCATAAATGCCTCTGTAGATGAAGCCGTTGCTGCCCACCTGATTTACCAGATCCGTATAATAATCAATGAAAGTGGTCCGCTTCGTCACATTGGGATTCAGGGTATAGGCTTTGTCCTGGAAAGCATTTTTCAGTTCTTCCGCGATCTGCTGGTCTTCAGAACCGTCCTCTTTCCGGAAGCCCAGCCTGGAAGGCTCCTGCATCAGCAGCGGATTGACCTGTAAGTTTTTGGCGGTATATATACTGTCAGGCTCCAAGCCGTTTTCCTCATTGAAAATAAAGTAATCTTTACCGTCCGACCCTTTCACCCTAGTATAACTCTCGGTGGTGACCTTGGTGAACATCTGGAAAGGTTTGCCCTCGCTGTCCCTCAGATAACCGTCAGGATCCGCCTCGCAATACTGAACGGTTCCTTCCATCTCCCTGCCGACGGTCCCATCCTCATTATAAACCGAATACTTGAGCGTTCCTGTCTCAAGCCCTGCTCCCTTTGCCAGGATATCGTTGATCTTTGTGACCACGCTGTGAATCATCTGGTCGAATTCACCCTGGATGTTCATCAGGATCGAGTTGGAAACATAGGTGTCATAGTACTCGCTCCCATATCCTTCGGGATCCTTAAAATATTCTTCTTCCGTAATCCCCAGCGCGTCAAGCTTCTGCTGGGTGCAGACACTGGGATCCAGATCCGTATAATCGGCTCTGTGGTCCCCCCTGGCGTAAAGCATTGCCCGGATGCCGCCTATATCCGTATCCAGATCGGATGATATCTGGCGTTCCAGATCGAATACCTCGGCGCCGTCAATATCATATACCCTCGTACCATCGTCTGCAGTATAATATTTCGCATCCGTAGGCCAGAACGGCGTATAAAACCCTGTGGTCTCATCCACGTTCAGCCCTATCTCATAACAAGTGCCGCTCTTAACGAAGTCAACCCCTTCAATCTTGACCGACACACTGCCATATATGTCATATTCATAAGTCATGCTCACCAGCTGGGAAAGTTCGTCCAGTATGGAATTCCTGGCATCCTGCAGATCGTTCGCATGCTCGATCCCGCCGCTTTCAATGGCCCTGATACTGTCATTTAAAGCAAGCAGTTGTTTCCCATAGGTATTGATCTTGTTAATCTGCTGCCTGATCTGTGCATTCAGGTTGTCCTGATAGGAAGCCAGGCCGTCATAAACAGCCGCCGCCCTCTCTATGAATTCCGACGACCTCTGCACCAGCACTCCCTGTGTGACGGAACTTGCAGGATCTTTCGCCAGTTCTTCTATGGCTGTCCAAAGATCCTCCATGGTAGTCTGGAACGCTTCGCCGTTGAGTTCGCCCAACTGACTCTCGATCTCTTCCAATACTCCCGTGGACACTTCGTAGAACATACTGCGCCCGGATTCCTTGCGGTATGTCTGATCCAGGAAATAATCTCTCACATATTTCACACGGGAATAAGAGACACCTAAACCTGTCTGCTTGTTGTTTACAGATTTAGGGTCTGTCGAAATCTTCAGATAACTTCTGGTACCCAATTGCACCTGTTGCCTGGTATAACCGGGAGTATCCACATTAGAAAGATTATGCGCTGTGGTGTTCAGCGCACTTTGACTGGTCTGTAATCCGGATGCCCCTATATATAAACTTCCCATTAATGGCATATCAATCACCTCTAAATTTATTGCTTTGCATCGAACCCTCTGCTGGGCACTCCCATGGTATTCCCTGAGGTGTAAGCGCCCCTGTTGTAGTTTGCCGTCTCAGGCGCCGCTTTCATGGATTGAAGCAAAGTCATCTCAAATTCTACCATTTCCAATGCATTCGTCAACAATTCTTTATTTTGTTCATTGACGCGCTGCAAACCGTAAACAGCTGTCCGCAGCCTGTCATGCGCCGCTTCCAGCTGTTCCTGTTCCACAGGTCTGCCGGCAAGCATCTCGATCAGATTTGTAAGTTTCAGTTTGTCAACATCCCTGTTCAACACATTGGCGATATCTTTCGTAACTTCAATCCGCTGTTTTTCCAAGTGATTGATACGAATTACCACATTCTGTTCATCATCCGTGATTTTTTGCAATTCTTCCAGACTGCCGCTCGCAATGATCGGCGTCTTTTTCTGGGATAAGGCCAGAAGTCCCTCATATTCAGTACATTCCCGATTTAAAACGTCAATCAGGTTCTCCATCAAACTAGCCACGGGACTTCCTACCTCATTTCATCAATTTTTGCTAAAAGCTTTTCGGCAAATGCCGATGTCTCCACCTGATAAGTTCCATTGTTGATCCTGGACCTGATGGGCGCCACAATATCCTCCCTTACGTCAGGAGCCGCTGCCACTGCGGATTTCGCGGTCTGATAATCCCTGCCCGCCGTGCTGATCTGAAGCTGGTCAGAAGTATAAGAAGCCGCGCTCACCTGCTTGTTTCTGGCTGACTGCCTGGGCTTATATATCTGCTGTACCTGGGAATACGCCTCAATACGCATATGAATTCCTCCTTTCTGCAAGTCTTGATTCATTGACCTTTCATGTATTATTTATCGACAGGATGAAAAAATACTTTAGGGGGACAGAGGAAATATTTTCACCGGGAAGCGGCCTGCAGTCTTGATGGGATAAAAAAAGGACAGCCGGCATTTTCAGATGCCTGCTGCCCTTTTTGACTTGTCGTATAGGGATTATCCCTCGATGGAGATATACTTCTTTTCCTCCACCGGCTTTTCCACATGCTTGGGAACATTCATGATCAGGACGCCGTTCTCAAACCTTGCCGAGATATCCTCCTGCTGGACTTCCTTACCCACATAGAAGCTTCTGCTGCATGTTCCGAAGAATCTCTCCCGCCTGATATACTCCTTGCTGCCGGTGTCTTCCACGCTGCTCTCGCTCTTTGCGGTGATCACAAGATAACCGTCCTTAAGTTCAGCCTGCACGTCCTCCTTTTTATACCCGGGAAGATCGATATTGATCTCGTAATCGTTTTCCGATTCCTTGATATCGGTCTTCATGATACTGTTGGACGGCGCGGGATATCTCATATTATTTCTCGCAGATCCGTTCAAATCTCCGAAAAAGTCATCAAGTAAGCTTTCTCCAAAAATACTGGGCATTAACATATGTCATTCCTCCTATTCCAGTTCCGTCTCTGCACTTCAGTCCCCTTGGCGGGGAAGAAATTTCCATCTGCAAAAAACGCAGCTGAAAATTCCTTCCGGGGACTTCCGTTCCGAGACTGTTTCCAATTGTCGTTTACGACAATTTGTTCCGGTCTCTGCACTTCAGCTGAGACTGTTTTGGGTTACAATTGATTGGTTCGGGAAGTTTTCTTCCTGTTGATTTTGTTATAGCACTTTTATTAGCACTCGTCAATAGTGAGTGCTAATAATTTATGATTTGTTTATTTTTTACTTTATTTTTATAATTATGATACCCGGTCCGCCGGGAAAATATGCTTCCATTCTTCCGCAAGAGAACGGAACACAGTGTCTCTGCCTGTCATACCCATTTTGACTGAAAGCGCTATTTATATTTCATATCAAACGCCGGAGCCATATTCTCCGTTTCGTGTCTGCCCAGGCCGTATTTTTGTGCTGACTTCCGCCAGTTTGCTTCAACAACATTTTTTATTTCGTCCGATTCTTCTTTCGCCTGCTTTTCTGTCAGGTCAAAGAACCTGGCTACAGACAATGCCAGATCAAAATTGATCAGATTGCTATCTGAATCAACATTTAATGACAACGTATCTCCATAAATGCATGGATTGATATCGTATGCCGGGGATAAAATCCAGCCCTCTTTTCCTAATATAAAACCATGATTCCTTAAATGGTCATCTGTATTGGACACAGCCATGTTGAATATAATCCTGCGCCATAATTCATGCAGATCCTTTTTAGCTGCTCCGCCATATTTTCTTATAAAAGACGCCAGATCAAGATAGCTGGAACCATCGGAAGCATTTGCACCGTCCATTTTTCCCAGAAGCGTCATCGCCAAAGCAAAATGAATCCGCTTCTCACCGTTTCTGTCAAACCTTTTCGTTAAAAAAGTACTACCCGTCTTTGAAAAACGCTCCATTTTCGCTTCCGGCACATTAAGGCGGCACAATTCCGCCAGGTCGTGCACCACCATTTCCCACGCGCCAATATCAGCCTCGTCATTTTTTGAGGGAAATTTCGCAATCCACAGAGAACCGTCCGGCGCCAGTACAGATGCTTTTGGCCGGGCTCCACCCAGGGAAGATCCTGGCTCTACCAATTGCTGCAGCCACTTCTCTTCTAATCCATCCTCATTTTTTTCGAAAGCAAGAGAGGCAGATTCCAATTTGCGTAAAGTCGTCCAGGGCGGTGTCGCCAATTCCCTCCTTTTTTGCAAGGACGGCTTCCCGTCTTTTGAGCAAAAGCCTTCCCCACCTGTCAGGGCAGGAATCCGCAAAAACGCCAAAGATATTCTTGTCTCCCGGCGCATATTGCCGCCCTCTAAACAGACTCAGATCCGGATCAAACACAAAATTATCGCCAATACTGTCCAGCCACTTTTCCTCATATTCAAAAGATATGACCTGTCGCCCTTTTCTACCATCCACATATAAAGTTCCTATCTGTGATGGGAAAACATTCTTCCAATTTTCATACACATAAATTTTCCCCACATCATCCATCTATCGGCTGCCCCTCTTTACCCTTTTTCCGGCAGAAAGTTTCAGATCCTGCAGCTTTCTGCCAAACTCATCGTCTCTGGCCACCATTTCCAGGTCTCTGTCCATACCGCCTAACGCATGAAGCACTGCGGCATATGTTCCCATTGCCACTGTAGGGGTTCCTTTTTCCACAGCCCATAGTGTCGCCCTGCTGATCCCCGCCCTTTCCGCAACCATTTCTACGGACAGGCTCCTGCGCAATCTGGCCATTTTGATCTGGTTACCCATTGTTTCCAGTATTTTCTGTGTATCTGGCATGACTGCTACCGATCTCTTACTCATATTTCACCTCTTATGTTTAATATAATAAACACAAAGTGGCAATATGTCAATTAAATTAAACGTTATTGTCCATGCATTTTCTGATCATATCCATGCATTCCCCGTAAAACCGCATGACCTCATCATGGAACAGCTGAATGTATTCCACGTCCTTCCGTTTTGCGGCGTATTCCAGCTGCCTGGCTTCCTCTGACAGCCGCGCCAGCCCGATGCTCTGTGCCGTGCTTTTCAGGGCGTGTATGGCGACGTGGTATCTGTCCCATTCCTGCTCTTTATAATATTGGTTCAGTTCCGCCGTTTTATCCTGCTCCGTGAACATCCGGAGCATTTCCAGGTAAAAATCCCTGTCCTCCAGATTGTATGCCAGCCCTGCCAGGACGTCCAGTTCCGGCGCCGCCTCTTTCCATGCCCGCAGTTCCGCCATGGAGAAAGGGGAATCTGCCTGCGTTTCCGTCCCTCCCCCATCATGGTCGGCGGCCTGTGCCGTATCTGTGCGCGGCGCCTCACCCGCCGCACGGCTTCCGGGCTCCTCCGCCTGCCCTATCTTATCCCCAGGCAGATATTTCATCAGCATCTTCTCAAGGGAGCGCCCATCGATGGGTTTTGTCAGATAGTCGTCAAATCCGCTTTCCAGGTACATCTGTCTCGCGCCGGAGATCGCATTGGCGGTCAGGGCGATCACTTTCGCGGTCTGTCCGGGGTAGTTCTTCCGCATTTCCGCCAGCGTCTCGATGCCGTCCATATCCGGCATCATGTGATCCAACAGGATAACGTCATAGGATTTTCCATCCACCATGGCAAGGCATTTCTTCCCGCCGTCCGCAAAATCCATCTTTACCCGCGTCTCCTTTAACAGCCCCCTCACTACGGCGCGGTTCATGGCATCATCATCCACCACCAGGATCTGCGCCTCTGGCGCCGTAAACTGCCGTCGATAAGTTCTTTCTCCCATGGGATGTCCTTCTCCCATGGGATGTCCTTCTCCCATGGGATGTCCTTCTCCTATGGGATGTCTTTCTCCTATGGAATGTCCTCCCCCCATGGGACGCTTGTCCCCCACGGAATTTTCTCCGAATTCGCCCAGCACACCGCCGCCCCGCACTGCCTGGGGAATGGTAAAACAGAAACAGGAACCTTTTCCATACTCGCTCTCCACCAGCAGTTCCCCGCCCATCATGCGGACATAACTCCGGGATATGGCAAGACCCAGACCGGTGCCCTCTATGGCGCGATTGGCTTTCTCGTCCACCCGCTGAAAGGCGTCAAAAAGCCGGGATATATCTTCTTTCCTGATTCCCTTTCCGGTATCCCGGACCCCCATGGTCAACCGGATATGCGTCTCGTCCGTATACTCCGCCGAAACAATCAGCGTGGCCATGCCGCCCTGGCCGGTATACTTGATCGCGTTTGTCATGATATTGGTGAGCACCTGGCGGATCTTCATGCCGTCCCCATACAGCAGTTCCGGTATATCTGCCGCCGCTTCCACATGGATCCTGATCCCTTTCTCCTCCGCCCGGGAATATGCCATCTGCAGAACGTCATTCAGCAGGGAACGCAGGGAATATTCCCCATCGATCAGTTCCATTTTCCCCGACTCGATCTTGGAGATGTCCAGGATATCATTGATCAGGGAAAGCAGAATCTTCCCGGAGGACTCCACATTGGAAGCGTACTCCAGAATGTTTTTCTCCGCGCTCTCCCGCAGGATCATCTCATTCATGCCCAGAACTGCGTTGATGGGCGTCCGGATCTCATGGGACATGCTTGCCAGAAAATCGCTTTTGGCGCGACTGGCCTTTTCCGCGTCTTCCTTATATTGAATGTTCAGTTTCAGCAGTTCGTCGCGCCTGCGTTCCACCTGGGATATCTTCTTTTTGATCAGGATGGCCACCGCGATCTCCGCTGCATATAGAATGGGAAAACGGATCTCAAAAGTCCTGTTAAAATCATAGCAGCACGCATTGACCGGGGTCCACAGTCCCACCACCACGATCAGCCCTATCAGTAAGGAAAAAATAACCGCCTTTTTCAGGTCAAGTATATAAATGGCAAAAGGCGGGATCAGCAGGATCCACAGGATACTGAAGCCTTCCTCCCCGCCCGTGACCAGGTACTGGACGGTAACCGCCACCAAAACCAGCATGATGATAGGCGCCGCGTATTTCAGCGAATTGCTTTTCACAATGGACAGATAGCCCACCGCCATCATCAGACTGATGCCCGCGTTGATCAACACCAGGGGGATGTTGCCCACTCCCAGGTTGATGGGCACAAAAATGGCGCAGACAATGGCAAATACAAGGCAGACCGTTTTGCCTGAGGGAACATAAATCTCTTCCACCGAGTCCGCCATACGGTTTTCCGGGATATCCTTACGTTTTCTCCTGTTCATGCCAACGCTTCCTCCACCTGCTTCTGTAAGACAGGCGGCATAAAAGGTTTCTTAATATACCCCACCGCTCCCAACTCATCCATCTGCCTGCGCATCTCCTCATCATCCGAGGCAGTCAGCGCCATGACCCTGCTCCCACAGATCGCGCTGTTTTCCCGTATCTGCTTCAATGTCTGGATTCCGTTCATCACCGGCATCTCGATATCCAGAAGTGTCAGGTTCACCGCCCCTTTTTCCAGGATTTCAATGCCCTCCCCGCCGGAGGCCGCTGTCAATACGTTATATCCGGCTTTGTTCAAAATAAACTCCGCCCTTTTCAGATTCATTGCGTCGTCATCGATCACCAATATTGTCTTTCCCATACCCGTATTCATTCCTTTCTCCATATAAATAACCGTGTCTTTCCATAACCTGCATCACCTGATGCTCTATCCTACTCATGCATCCGGTACTCCATGTCTCCGTCGATCATGGCCAGCATCACGTCGGCATAATAGGGGTCAAACTGGCTTCCCCTGCCTTTCTCAATCTCCCCGCGCACCGCTTCCTGGGGCATCACGTCCCGGTAACTGCGCTTGGAAGTCATCGCGTCATAGGCGTCCGCCACGCCGATGATCCTTGCCACCTCCGGGATATCTTTCCCCTGAAGCCGGTCGGGATATCCCCTGCCGTCGTAGCGTTCATGATGCCATTTCGCGCCTATGCCGATGTCCGCCAGTTCCGAAATATTCTTCAGGATATTGCCCCCGATGACCGGATGGCTTTTGATCACCTCATACTCCTCGTCCGTCAGGCGGGAAGTTTTATTGATGATCTCCTCCGGAATGCCTATCTTGCCGATATCATGCAACAGGCCTGCATAATAAATATCTTCCTGCTCCTGTTCGCTCCTGCCGCTGCGTCTTGCGATCTCCCTGGAGTACTCCGCCACGCGGGCGGAATGTCCCTTGGTATATTTGTCTTTTGCGTCAATGGCAGCGGCCAGCGTTTTCATGACCTGCAGGGACAGGCGCTCCACTTTCTTCCGCCTCTCCTCCGCCACATGGGTCTGCTTTTCCACCTCCTGCTGCAGATGCTTCTGCAGACGATCCAGCTGCAGGATCCGGCTGACACGCTGGATCATGATGTCGGCCACAAAGGGTTTGGTGATAAAATCCAGCGCTCCCGCCTGGAACCCCCTGATCTCCGTGTCCCTGTCGTCATCAGCCGTCAGGAAAATCACGGGAACCGCCCTGCAGGCATCATCCGCCCGGATCCGCTTCATCACCGTGAATCCATCCATATCCGGCATGTGTACATCCAGCAGGATCAGGTCGGGTATCTGCGCTTTCAGGAATTCCAGCGCCTTTTCCCCGGAATCCACACTGCTCACCCGAAAACCGCCGCCCAGCATCTTCTCCGCGATCTGCAGGTTCATGGCGCTGTCATCCACGATCAGTATATGGGGACAAAGGGCTTCCTCCACGTGGCTTTGCTGTGCTGCGGACTGCGGGTTTTCGACAGCAGCCTGCAGGTTGGCCGAAAGCTTTCGATCCTCTTTGGGAGGCTGGCTCTGCCTCGCTTCCGAAGGCTTCCCAATTGCAGCATTCAGTTCATTCAACACATCGCGATAATCCGCCATTATTTTTTCGTGATTATCCCGAATAGATGCAATATCTCCCTCTTTTGCCGCCATTTCCAGAGCCTTTGCCTGTTCCGAAAGGCTGACCGCACCGATGGAAAGGGAGGTACTCTTCAGCGCATGAACCAGAATCCTGTAATTGTCCCAGTCTTCCTTTTCATAGGCTTCCCCTATGGCCTGATATTTCTGGTTCTCTATGTAAGAAGACAGCATCTCCTGATAAAATTCCTCGCTGTCACAGCAATATTCCATTCCCAGGGCAGTATCCAGCACTCCGTCCAGCCGGGCAAGCAGCCCGGAGTTCACTTCCTGCACTCTGTCCGACCGGGTAAGCAGCCCGGTATCCGCTTCCGGCCATCCGGACATTCCCGGCAGATCCGCGCTTCCGGCCATCCGGCGTATATCTTCAACCGATTGTTCCCTTTTTTCCACTGTCTGATGCATTTGCCCAGTCAATCGGCTTGCTTTTTTATCCACAAATGCGGTATCTTGTATCCCCAATTGCCCCTTTGACTTCTGTTTAATCAGCAATTCCCCGGGCAGCCGCAAGCGCACCATATCCTTTAGCTGTCTGCCGACAATGGGCTTCGACAGATAATCGTCAAATCCGGCATCCAGATATCCCTGCTTCTCCCCCGCCACGGCGTTTGCGGTCAGCGCAATAATGGGCGTATTCCTGCAAAGCCCTTTCTCCCGGATCTTTTTCAGCGCCTCCATACCGTCCATGACCGGCATCATATGATCCATGAAAACCATATGGTAGGAATTCCGCTCCAGCAGTTCCAGGGCTTCCTCTCCGTTATTCGCCGTGTCGATCAGCGCTTCCGTCTCCCTCATTATCCTGCGGAACAGATCCAGGTTCATGGCATTGTCATCCACCGCCAGGATACGCGCCGACGGTGCGGTAAATTCTTCCTCCCCATACCGCATCATCAGCATATTGGTATCCGCAGGCACAAGTTTCCCCACAGGCGCTTCTTCCATGACCGCCTGCTCCAGCCGGAAAGAAAAAGCGCTTCCCTTTCCATATTCGCTCTCGATCCGCAGACTGCTGCCCATCAGATCCAAAAGCCTGGTCACAATGGAAAGACCCAGCCCGATTCCCTGGACATTACGGGTTCTGCGGGGATCGAAGCGGGAAAAGCTTTCCGAAATCCGGCGCACATCCTCCTCGCGCATACCGATGCCGCTGTCCCTTATCACGGCCTCCACAATGCCCGTGTTATCGCCCGTCTTTTCCCAGCCAATATGGATTTCCACAAAGCCTTCCATCGTATACTTTACCGCGTTGGAAATCAGATTATTATAAATCTGCATGAGCCGCACCAGGTCACCCGACAGCTGCCTGGGCAGATTCTCGTCTATGTCAACCCGCAGTTCCAGATTTTTCTTACGGACATTATATTCCGCGTAAGTCAGGATGTCCTGCAGCAGCGACAGCACAAAATAAGGTTCCTGCTCCAGCGTCAGTTCCCCTTTTTCAATATCGGTAAAATCCAGTATATCGTTGACGATGGAAAGCAGCGTCCTGCCTGCGGCCTGGATATTGATGGCATATTCGGCGGTAGCGCTCTCCTTAGTCTCCCGCATGATCATCTCATTATAGCCCAGTATCCCATTGATGGGCGTCCTGATCTCATGGGACATATTGGCAAGGAACTCCGTCTTCGCCCGGCTGGCTTCCCGGGCGGTCTGCTCGGCCGCTTTGGCCAGCTGCTCCGATTCCCTGGCCGCCTGTTCGGCATTTCGGGCAGTCTGCTCCGACTCTTTTGCCGCCTGCTCGGCTTCCCGGGCGGTCTGCTCGGATTCCCTGGCTGCCTGTTCCGCGTTTCGGGCGGTCTGCTCCGATTCTTTTGCCGCCTGTTCTGCCCGCTCCGCTTTCTCCCTTGCTTCCCGCAGTTCCCCGATGGTCCTCACAAGCGCCTGATAATCCGGCGTTTCCATGGTAAACAATATCATCATAAGAGCCAGCGTGACCGAAAACAGTCCCAGCAGCACATGGGGAAAAAAGAGCATCTGAATGGCCGGTCCCATAAATGCCAATACCAGATAGAGCACAATGGAAACCCTCTGCCACTTTTTAAATTTTTGAAAATGACTCAGGAGAACAAAAGCGGAACAGGCTATCAGGTAATACGGCGCCAGATAGACCATGACATACAGTACGCCGTGCACATACTCCCCGCCCTCTCCCATGGAGAATATACATCCGTTAAAGAGGTTCGCCGCCAGGATCACAAAATACGCGCACAGCAGGCATCTGTTGATCCGAAGCATCCTGCTGTTTCTGTTTTTCCTGTCAACGCAGAGCCTGGAATAATACATGAACTGATATCCCACAAAGGCGTCCGCCGCAAAGTATACGGTATTCAGGAAAAGATTGACCCATACCGGCAGCGCCGCCGCATAACTGAGCGTGACCGCCGTACCCACATCCATGATATCCGCAAACAACACCAACAGCGTCAGTTTCCGGAATTCCCGGTTGATTTCCGACTGCACGGCGTACTGCAGTTTCATGAAAATATACAGGATCACAAGGAAAACGGCGGAAGCGGCTTCAAAATAGATATTATATATCAGCGACATAAATGATCTTCTCCTTTGGTCTGGTTCTTGTCTGCAAAGTTCTTGTCTGCAAAATCGAAGCGTTATGTAAAATATTATGACAGGCAAAGATTTATTTGTTCAAGCTAAAATACCGGATTGGCTTCAAAAATGCCAGATTGGAAACACTTTATGCCCTGAAAAATGCCAATACGAAAAATATGTTTAAAAAAACATAATGTGTATGATATACTTTTAAAGTAATTCCATGGATTCCATACAAGGAGAAGACGTTATGCTGATATACATATGCGACGATGCGGAAAGCGACCTGATACGGCTGAAAAAACACCTGGACAGATTTTCCCGGGAAAAAATGTTCCCATACGACGTCACAGCCTTTTCCGCAAGTGAAAAACTGCTGGCGGAATTCGTGAGAGCCGTACCCCAGCCGGAACTGATCTTCCTGGATATCTACATGGATGGGCGAAACGGAATGGACACCGCAAGACAGCTGCGCGGCATGGGCTACCAGGGCGGCATTATCTTTACTACCTCCTCCACGGAGCACGCCATGGACAGCTACGAGGTCAACGCCCTGTATTATCTGCAGAAACCGTATGATTATAAACATTTTGCGGCTGCCATGGAACGATGCGGCGGGATTTTTGAAAAAGCACAGCAACAATTTACTTTTACCGTGAGGAAAAAGGCATTTACCCTGCCTTACGCGGATATCGTCTTTTTTGAGACCGGCCGCCATACCGTCCTGCTTCACACGCTCTCCGAAACCATTTCCTTTACGGAAAGCCTGTCCAATATCGTCAGGAAATTCAGCGGCACGGATACGTTTCTGCCCGTGGGCGGAAGCTATCTGATCAACCTGAACCATGTGGCAGGCCAGACCGGAAACGACCTGCTCATGTCGGACGGTTCCGTGGTGCAGATCCCGCTCAAAAAGCGGGGGGACATCCTGGCTGTTGTGAGGCCGTTTTTGCCCTGAACATCCGGGTTGTTTCAATAGGCTGGTTTTACCACATTTTCTAATATGGCATGATATTTTTCTCCTCATAATAACGTATTCTTTCCTGCAAAATATAAATCTCTCCAATAGTAACCAAAATTTCTTCCCCATGCTTTGAATACAATAATTTCAAATCCACATCTTCCAATCCACAAATTTTTGCGTAAGCATAAAGTATTGAATCTCGCGTAACAAACGATGTTTTTTTATTTGTTCCAAGCCTTTTATCTCCAACTATTCCTTCTTTTAATGCATCTATTCCAGGAAAATCCATCATTATAACGGCCAAATCCTCCAATCCGAGATTGTATAATTTAGCAACCGTTGTATCGATTTCTAGCCTTAGGGCATCTATGCTTCTTCCTCTATTGGCAATATAACGCTGCATAAACAGATTTGATGTTTCTTCTTGTATTGCCAGTTTCAAATCAAATGAATTAGTTTTTTCCAAAATAACTGCTGCTGCCGTCGCAATGATCAGAGCATTTTCGTCGTTACTATTTAACCTGGGAAAAGGGATTTGGTTCCAGTGATAAAAATTAAGCGTAATGGTCATTTTCTTTCTCATGATCCAATCAATGACAAAGCTATTAGATAATCCTATCCATAATAAATGATAAAAAATGGAATTATCAGGAAAAAATCTGCATGTAGGCACTTTATTTCCACATAGTGCGTCAGGCATAATCAGAGAAGATAGAATAGTTCGCACGTTTTTTTGACCTGTTATATCGCAATAACAAGCCCTATAATATTGAAACTTATTCATCTGTCTGTCAACATAATAATGTGAAATCACATTTTTCTTATTGTTATTTTCTCTCCAAACCGCCTTTCGACCAGCGCCACTTATATATATCTTTTGGGAACTGTCGTACTGATTAATCATTCTGCCTTCATATACAGGTATTAGATCCTTTCTATTTGCATTATCTTTTTCTACAAATTGCCCACTATCTGTAGTCATATCCAATTCTCTATTAAAAGTAACACTCCATAAATCTCTTCTTTTTGTCTTCAGCATCGGATATTGACAATACATTTTTTTTAAAAGATTTTGCTCAAAAATGGAAGTGCACTCTGGAATTGTCCAATAATCACCACTACATTTTTTTAGAAATTGCCGCGTGTATGAAACCATATGTATCGCTTTATTAAGATCAGCTTCCAAAACAGACAATTCCGTCAAATTAAATGCTGCTTTTTCTACTTTCCCTGCCTGCCCTGTTTTCTTATATATTAAAATAATAAACTTATACGATGTGTGTATTGGGAAAATTTTCTTCTTATTTTCAAAATTCAGCAAATAACAAATATTCCCATTTTCTAACAATAAATGCCTTAACCCGGTTGCGCTTTCTGCCATATAAAATGATGCGGGAATGATATATCCTAATATACCGTCCTTTTTTAATAATTTGTATCCTAATTCCACAAAATACTTATATAAATCAGAATCTCCGCCAGTCAGATTCCCATCAACTTCATATTTTTGATGACTATAATCTGTTGATTCTTTTAATTTCTCAGAGTATGAACCAATATATTTTCTATAATTTTCCCAATCATGTACAAATTTTTTATTTTTTTGGATTTCTCTTTTTAATGAATTCCCT
This sequence comes from Blautia sp., assembly GCA_023667395.1. Classification (GTDB taxonomy): domain Bacteria; phylum Bacillota; class Clostridia; order Lachnospirales; family Lachnospiraceae; genus Acetatifactor. The sequence continues at coordinate 26,844 of JAMPAC010000021.1, forward strand.
TGAAAATCAGCAGTCATATCCATGTGAAGCAAGTTATACTCCCTTAAGTTTGCCTTTATTCTTCCCCATGGCGGATTACCTACAACATAATCAAAACCGCCTTCTTTGAACACCTGAGGGAACAAAAAATTCCACGAATTACATGTTTTATCAGAGCATAATAATAAACTGTCTAAAGCAACAAAATGTTTTTTTAACACTTCAAATCGCAATCCCAGATGCCTATAATCCAAAGCTAAAAAAGCCAAAAAATAATCAACAGCCAATTCATTTTTATCAATTCCATATATCGATTGTTCAATACAATTTTTAAGTTCTCGGTTATCCAGATATTCCTGAATATTTGATAAAAAACTGTAGATAAACACTCCCCCGCCCATGGAAGGATCTATCATCGTAAAACTGCTTTTATTTTCTTTTTTTATATCCATTATAATCTGTTTGGAAATAAAATGTGCCATATGTATATCGGAGCAAAACATTCCCTCATCTTTTCTATTCTCATTATCAATTAGTACGTTTTTATCTTCAACTAAGCTTTCTTTATTAACGAATACTTCAAAGATATAGCCAAAATCTTCTGGTCTGAAATCTTTCTCATAAATCAGATGATCGCTTAATGGAAGCAAATATCCAAGAATTTTTTTCAAAATGTCGGATGGCATATTATCCCTGAAAATATTTGTTTGTTTCTCTTTTGCAATCTCTAAAATAAAGTAATTCTTTGCACTTTTATATCTATCATACTGTGAGTTTTCTGACGGGACTTGATCACCAGACTTTTTTCCAGAAACACCACAACTATGCAATCAAAAAAAGCCAACAGTATTTCTTCATATGAAATATGCAACTTTTCATCTGTCAACACAGCCATAACTTTTTGTATAGTTGTTTCAATAAACTCCAAAACTGTTTTTCTTGATCCGGACATTAGCTACTCCCCATCTCTAAAATATATAACCGCTCTGTCACTTTGCTTTCCTTAACCGCATTATTACTTTTGTATTTTTTATAATTAGTTTCACATATTTCCAAGTTTCCATATTTTGACATAAGTTCTACAATCTTTTCATGAATCATCTGACCTTCATTGTTATAACTCATAACAAAATATTTACATTTGACCCTGCTTAATATCAATTCCAACGCTCCCAGAGCCCTTTTCTTATAACAAAAATCAGATGACTTTTCAGCCCAATCGCGCAATCCTGTAGTGCCGGATATTTTCGGCGTGTCATTCTGTGCAATGGTTTCCAGCAAGTGATAATATGCACCATATTGTCTTTTAGTATAAGGAGGGTCCGCATACACGATATCGCAATAAAATTTTCCTGCCAGTTTTTCTGCTCTCTCACAAAAAATATCAGCAGCCTTTGCTTTACAACCATCAAAAAATGGGGCTGGATTTAATCTGATCGGATTGATTGCTCTCTTTTTCCAATATTTCATATAACATCCATATGTTCCCGCAATATTGCTTACAGGAGCAACAGCTTTTAACAAATCAGATAATAACAATGCAAATTCATTATCAGTCAAATCATTTTTCCAATCATCAATCTGCTGCCGCATGACATCAATTTTTTTAGCATTTTCTTTTGTAAAATACATTCTTTCTACGCCATCAGTCTCTATCGCTGCTGGAGAATAATGCTCAAAAATAAAGCCCCTTTTGCCCTCCAGATTATTCAAAAAATCTAATACTTGCCGATATCTTTCGGCATTAGATTTACCATTAAAATCCATTCCGATACTTTCAAATGCTGGAGGCTCATTATTCAATAAAACGGCCTTTGTTAAAATGGTTGAAAAATATAAGAAGTCATTTGCATAAACTTGATAACCCATTCTTTTAAATATAACAGATGCGCTTCCACTGCCCGAAAACAAATCCATACAACTTCTGCACTCTTTAGTATATCTTCGTATATTTTCTTCTATAAAAGCAGCAAGCTGTCTTTTGTTTCCCAAAAACTCTATGCTCATCAGCCACCTCTATATTTCCAATTCTTTTTCAATAAAGCACAAAATATTTCTTTTTAATTCTCTGATCTTGCTTACAGTAGATATATCGCTTATATTCAACATCAAAGAATATATCGTATATTTTTTCCCATTGTCTTCAATTGTCCAATGCCTGCTGTACATAGATTCTGTAGATTCACATGGACTAATTAATATACCTTTCATACATCCATGGCTGACCATGGATGCAAATATTTGATACACATCAGTGTTAATCGGTTTTTTCCCGCGATTGTTTACAAAATTATTTTTGTATTTCGCATCTATAAGCAGCATCGGTTTCCCGTTTATTACAATTTTGTTATCCGGTCTCGTGTAATAAGATTTCATATCTGTATATTCTGCCTTAGCAAATAACACACTACTTTGTGCCTCGGATTTTATTGAATATTTTTCTGACACTAATGATTTCAAAATCTTCTCAATAAACTTTTCATATATCACTTCCATGGGCACAATATAACTCATCCCCCTGCCTTCCGCTTTCTGAAAAGCAGAACCATATCCGCTCGCCAGATTATTCGCTATTTCCAAAGCTTTTAAATAATGACTATATTGAGGCGGAAGCTTTGCATCTACCGGAATTCTATATGTACCGGATACTTTAGGAAGTTCTTCTCCGATTTCCCGCAACTTATTCCTGATATCATTGTTTTTTACTTTTGCCTCCAAGGACTGAGCACACCACTTTAATATGTAATTAAATTCGTTTTCGGTGTCAAAAACATCATGTTCATAGTATAAAGTACCTGCATTCGTGATAATATGTTCTAATTGTGCATACATTAACAGTCTTCCACGCAAAAATCTCGAACTGTCTTCTTCGTCGCGATATGTGTGTATTGTATCCTGACCTAATGCTTTTACCATTTCATCTATGAACATAATTGCGACATGATCATAAAAAGTCAACTGTTTCTTTGCCATATGGCTGGATTGCTGCGCAAATATCCTTCTACTGCCTGCAATGCATATCATATTAAAAAGACTTTCCCGCCATTCAATACCTGCATTCAAAAACTTAGGCATAATCTCTATTTCAACATTAGAATATGAAATAACACCAGATATACCTGAGAATTGAACCATTTGCTTCTTATTCTTTTTATAAATTTTTATAGCATCACTATGTAATCTCAGATTTTTGCACAATTCCGTATTTTTTCTCTCCAATAATTCTATTGTTTTTAAAGTATTGTCCTTTCCAAACAACGAACTTATTTCATATTCTACCAGTTCTTTGACTTCTATAGGCTTCATGAAAGCTTATTCCTTCTAACCTGAAATTCTTTGTAACCACTCAATAAATTGTAAGTCATTTAATTTTTTGTCATTAAAAATAATGGACGTAAACGCTCCCAACTCCAACTCACCATCCGTAGGCTCGATTATCTCACATGGACCTGCCTTTCCATCATCACAGCCCAAAATATACATAAGCTGCTCCTCTTTATTCCTAAATATTTCTTCCAATTGAGGGTATATCTGCTCAGATAAACTTTTTCTGAATGCACCTATCAACCTTTGGGAATTATCCGCTTCCGCGAGATTCCATACATAAGATCCTCCTAATGTATAATCTTTCCCCAAAAAAATCTTGATTTTTGAATTAATAGTGTCTACCACATTTTTCACTAAAACTTTTAACATTTTCACATCATAATCATCAATTTCAGAAGAAACTGTCGGTACATATTTCATACCTGTTATGCCAAAGTGCATTTCAAGGTCTGTATGGTTTCAATAAAGGTCGTGTCTGAAAAATCTTCTCCGCAAGGCACTATCCAAAGGAAAAATTGATTTATCCACAGAATTCATACTTGCTATAATATATACATGATATGGCATTGTAAATGGATTTGTTAACTCAAATTTTCCGTTTTTGTTTTCAAATGTCAGTTTCTCTCCAAAACTTAAATATGGCAGATTCAGTTCCACTGTTCCCGATGATTTTGTGCCGTCTGATTTCAACCTTTTATCAGGTTCAATAACCGTAATAAATTCACCAAACACTTTTGATACATTTGCTCTATTTAATTCGTCAATTACAAGAAGTGCTCTATTTCCATTAATTCGTGCATATTCACATAATTCTATCAACTTTCCTGGCCTTGGCTTTATCTCAAGAAGTTTTGAACTGGCGCCATCTGTCGTCATACCAATAATAAATTCTTCATATGAATAGCTTTGATGAAAAGTTGTCCATTCGACTTTAGAATTTTCAATCATATCCTCCTCATAAAAATAATCACTCTTTTTCTTCTCGTCAAACAAAATCTCGCCGGAACCGCCATGTTCAAAAATCGATACTACCTCCTGCATTAATGTCGTTTTCCCTGTTCCGGGAGGCCCATACATCAATAAATTGGTATTCTCCATTAATTCATCATATATTCTTTCCGCTTCACTTGAAGTTTTCACTGCATCCAGGCAAAACATTCCCATTTCACTTTTCAGTATTTCTGTCCGTAGCACTGGAGGAAGATTTGGTACTTCTGTTCCCAAAAGAATTCGTCCATAATACAAATCGTCCGTTGTACGAATCAACATTACGTAACTTTTTTCATCTTTCGCCGATGGAAAACGTCCTGCTTCTATCCACAATGGGTATGCAGTTGCAGGCCTTTGAGAAGGAATATTCCAATCTTTACGCGCAGAACCATCACCCATATACCTGACACATAATTGCGATACGTCTACAAAGTCAGAATCCCCCTCATTTCCGTATGGCTGAATATTTATCATAATATCAAATCCATTCAACGTTGTAATATTATCCCTTTTTTCATCTTTGAAAAATGATGAATAGTCTGCTTTTGAGCCTAACCTGATATCATATTGTCCTTTTGATATTCCTGACAAAGTATCAAAAGTAGCTTGATTAATGTTCCTCCAAAGTATTGCATATACATGCTTCATCACTGCTCTTCTCCTCTAAAATATATATTTTACAAACAGAATCCTATATTTTTCGTTATTTGACATATCGATAAACACCCCATATCTTATTTCCATTTTCTACAAAAACAAGATGCTATAATTATAATCTTAACTGCAAACAAAATCAATCTCTTCCCTCACATCAAGATAGGCGCGAGATAACATTAAACTCCATACATCATTTTTCAAGTCACCACCAGATCCTTTCTCCTCAGCAGAAAATCAATGATATTCATATGCACGATACCGTCATGGCTCAGGTCGATCTTGTCCAGGGACATCACATACTTGGGCGAAGCGTCCGTAATCCTGCCGTAAGCGCCAAACTCCCGCCTGATCGTTTCTTCGCCCGTCAGCAGATACGCCACCTGTATAAAGCACTTTTTACCGCCCCTGACGGCCACAAAATCAATTTCCCCCCTGTAGGTCTTTCCGGCAAATACCGTATATCCCCTTGTGATCAATTCATTATAAATAATATTTTCCAGGAAAAAGGTATCCTCGTAATTGATCGTATTCGTATTGATCGTCCGAAATCCCATATCTATGGCGTATTGTTTCGCACGGTTACTGAGCGCCGCCTTTCCCGTGATATGATACCGGCTCACTCCGTGGATCAGGTACGCTTTCTTCATGCGATCCAGATAATTATAAACTGTCCTCCTGGAGACCTCTTTATTCTCTTTTTTGTAAGCCGCAATGACATTATCAACGGAAAGCTCCTTTCCGGCATTGGCAAGGATGTACAGCGAGATATCCATGAAGCTTTTCTTGTCCGCGCTCCTGCTTTTCCCCACAATATCCCTGTTCACAATACTCTCGTAAAGATTGGAAAGATATCTGTGCACGGACGTCTCGTCCTTATAATCGAAGCGGAGCGGAAAACCTCCCCATTTCAGATAGTCCGGGAACATTTCCTCGCTCCACTCCATCCGGTTGATCTCATAATACTGTTTCATCTCATAAAAGGAAAACGGAAGTATCTCGAACTCCACAGTCCGCCCAGTCAGGAGGGTCGCCAGTTCGCCCGATAATAAAGTGGAATTGCTGCCGGTTACAAACAGGGATACGTCCAGCGTCGCCCTGAAAGACGCCAGCGCCTTTTCAAAATTTTTCACATGCTGGATCTCATCCAGAAAAATGTAATACTTTCCCTTATGGGTGATCCTGCTCTTGATCTCTTGATTCAGGTCGGAGGCATCCGCAATATATTCGTAGTCCATATCTTCCAGGTTCAGATAGATGATGTTGTCCCCCGGAATCCCTTTTTCCACAAGTTCATCCCTGATCGTGTCGAGAAGAATCGATTTTCCGCATCTCCTCACCCCGGTGATAACCTTAATGATGTCCGAATCATAATAAGGGCGGATCTGTTCAAGGTATGCTTCTCTTTTCAATTTCATTTTGTGCACCTCCGCTATTCACATATTATCATCTTTTGTGAATTTGTGCAAGATAACCGTGCACATTTTTTAATTTTGACCAGTTTGTGCAAATTAATCGTGCACAAAATTTACCTTTTCCATCTCCCGCTTCAATTCCACCGGCATACTCCTGGGACCCCGCACCGCGTACACACCAAACTGCTTCATCCGCTCAAACGACCATGTTCCCGGCTCATACTTTTCCAGCAGTTCCACTGTCATCGCCGTCTTCACGGATAAATTCTCGTCCTCATACTGCCAGGGCATGTCCACTTCAATCGCCCTGCACTTATACAGTATGGACGAATATGGCGCGGCCACATACATGTAGATCGTATCTCCCACATGAATATCGCTGCCCTGCTTCCATGTGACGACACTAGATTCCTCAAATGCCGCAATCACATCATAATATTTCGGATTCGCCGGAATGATCCAGTCCTTCGGCTCGGTGCGGCTGGATTTCTTTCGCGGAGCCGCGCTTCCCGCTTTGGAAATGCCAAGCATCCTGCGGATCTGACCCTCTGTGGCAGCAGGGCAGATCTGCCTCGTCCGCTCCAGGATCCGCTTCCAGGATTCCCCGGGAGACTCCTTATAGGCGGATGTCACATGTTCGTATCCCCACAGGTGCTCCGGCGTGGAATATACGGCGATGGCCCATCCATAATCCTGGCCTTTCTTATTCTTCCTCTGCCGGAAATCCCGCATACAGAGGTACAGCTTCATTTCCAGTTCCGTCACGGTGCCTTCAAAGTTCTTCTCGCCATTTTTTCCAAAACCTGCATTCTGCCTTACTTCAAAGGAGTAGAGTTCCGCGTCCGCGTTTTCTTCCGCAAACAGATCCATGATCTTCTTCTGGCGCATGGAAGCTTTCTCATCATCCCACAGGGCGTCAAAATCATATCCGTCCCTGCGGTAATTTGCAAAATATGGCAGCCATTCCCGGGAAATAAAACCGGCTTTCCGGTCAAAAAACTTTCCATAAGCCACCTGCCCGCTTCCGGCAATGATCTCACGCCACTCCCAGGGATCGCGCTTCGGATCGCCGATCCACCAATCCTCGGGAACCGTGCGCTCCTCCAGGGAAAAACCGGGGATCTCATTCTGAAATAAGGGCAAAAAACCCGCTTCATTGATATACGCAATTGCCTCTTCCACAGTATGGATACACCTGGGGTCGTCCCCGGCAACACCATGCATGATCCATGTTCCCGATTCATTTGCCATCTTTGGTCATTCTCCCATCCTTTTACATACCGCAATGAATCACACCGCTATTTCAGGTATCTCTCAATAAGTTTCCTGATTTCCTCACAGTCGATGCCCCCATCCGGGGAATCCTTTGACACGATCAGATTGTCGCCTTCCACAATCCCATGCTTTTGATAAACTTCCTGCTTCTCCTTCCAACGCTTCTCATATCCCGCGTCTCCCCGCATTCCGCAATGTTCCCAGTAGAGATCGCCGCTTTCCGCGTCCGCAAAGGTGAAATCAGGTATACGGATCCCGTCCTCTCCCAGGTCCAGCTCTTTCTCGTATTCATAATAGATCCCCGCCTCGAAAAGCATGTTTGCAATGATAACTTCCGACTTGGAACGAACCATTTCACCCCTTAACGTGCGGTGGATCAATGCCTGTTCGTAGTAGTGGTTTTGGTATTCCACAATATGAGGCAGTTCAAACAGGCAGGTAAATCTGCGGGCGGTCTCAGAGTAAACTGCGGACGCGTAATCGCGCAGCTTACAGGCCTCGTCATTATAGAGGATCACCAGCTTCTCCCGCTGCCTGGTGATCGCCGTATACAGCAGTTCCCTGGAGAGCATGCCTGCCGGTTCCCCCAACACCAGGATTGCTTTCTTAAATTCACTTCCCTGTGCCTTGTGTACGGTCAGCGCATAGGCAAGTTCCAGATCCGACGTCCCCTCCTCCGTCATAACGGAGAACCAGTAGTAATGGCAGTCAGGCTGGGACGCAAAACAGATCTGATGGCTGGCTCCTCTGCCCTTCTCCGATTTCTTCAGATTATCCACAATGCCCACTTCGCCGTTTGCCACATATTGGTTGTCCTCCCCTTTGGGGTAACCGGTGCGTCTCTGGTTCCGCACATTGATCACCTTATCCCCATACATGATACCGTCCGTCCCCAGAAGACTGCGGGTGCTCCTTACCTTGCAATGCTCCAGTTCCAACAGTTCTGCAGAGCGATATTTCTCATGAATATACCGGTTGATGGTCGCCGTGCCCACCACGGCATCATTCCGGTATGCGGATAAGATCTGCCACTCCTCCACTTTCTTCGGGTCGCTGCCAAAATTCATCCATTCCCTGTCGATCCTGCCCCCGATGGACTTGTTAAATCCCTCGATATCATCGGCATCCTCCATTTCCGTCTCATCGGCAATGGTCTGGAAAACCGTCTCTTCCAGTTCTTCCGGCGTATGCCATGTCTGAAAGCTGATATGGCTGCCCAGGGTTCCCGACTGCAGCCGGATAAAGATATTGTCATCCAGATTTTCCGCATTTCCCGTGTACCATTTCGCCAGTTCCGTATCTCCCCTGGGCTGACCGTCCTCTGACAGCTGGCGCATGGTGACCGTAAGCTGGCCGAACCCCTTTCCCACCCTTGGAAATTCACTGATATCATGGTCAAGGCATCTCACCAGATCCACAAAAGGACGCCCCGCCCCAATGGGAGGCAGCTGGTTGGGATCCCCCACGAAAATAATGCGCTGCGCTTTCTTCCGCAGCGCCTGCAGCAGGGCGCCGAACATTTCCTCCGTCAGCATGGAGCTCTCGTCTATGATCACGGTAAAGGGAACATCCACGGCCTCTTTCTCCGAAAGGCAGTACTGCATGGTGCGCCCGTTAAAACGCCCGCTCTCACTCAAAAACTGCGCCACCGTCTTTGCTTTGCTGCTCACTCCATGTTCCTTCATGGCCTGGCTCATACGGACCCTTGCCTTTCCGGTGGGCGCCAGAAGCAGCACCCCGCCGTTCCGGATCAGGGGCGATTTACAGAGAAGCGCCAGCAGCGTCGTCTTGCCAGTTCCCGCGCCGCCGATCAGCACAGACAGCCGGGATTCCGCCAGTTCCTTCAGGACAGCCGCTTTTTCCTCTCTCGCCCGTTCCTCGAACGCCGTCTCCCTCTGGCTCCCAAACTCAGAGTCCACGATCTTCCGCCAATCCTCCCTGACTTCATGGCGTCTGCCTTTCAGCCTTTTACTCACAGAGGAACGTATCACCTCGTCTATCTCAAATAACCGCATCAGCTGATACGCCTTTGTACCATCCGCACAGTTCAGGATATGCAGTTCCGGTTCCAGGAAATCCCCAATGCTCTCCATGATATCACTGTTGATATGACATTCCGGCTCTATGGGCAGTTCATTGATCTTGTTGATCAGATGCAGCCGGAAGTACGCCGTATGTCCCTGCAAAGCCTGTTTCTCCAGCTGGCTGACCGCATAGGCGCGGATGCGCCTCCTGTCATTTTCGGAATCCAGCATGGTCTCCTCCGGCAATGGGTTCCTGCTCCTCACATCCTCCGGCGGGAAGACAGCCATATCGATCTTTTTCACCGGGATCATGATCTCCGGCGGACATAGCCTGGTCTTCTCATATAAAATATAGGGATTTTCCAGTATCTCCCTGTCCGTAAGACGCAGTCCGTATTTCTGCCGTATCTCAGGATAAAAGACCGCCTCCGCCTGCTCCGTCGTCAGGGACATCCGCGCCAGCAGCCAGAACAGCTTCTTCCTATCCCCCGACAGGGAAAGGAATGTCCGCCGTTCCGTACTTTTCATCACGGACAGGACCTTTTTCGAAAAAAACTCCTCCGGATGCTCAAAACAGACACCCAGCATCTCCTCATATGCATCCGGGGAAACCTTGCGCCGGATCTCCTTTACCACCGCTTCACAATAGCGGAATCCAACCGTCTGCAGCATGGTGGCAAGTCCGGGATAAGCCCCCCTGTCCTGCCATACTTCCCGCAGCCGCGCCCTGGTCCACGCGATCTTTTCGCCCCAGTTACCGGGAATGCAGCCTTTTATGATCGTAAGCGCCCTGATCGTCTGGAGCAGCACGCTGATCACGGCGTCATGGGAAAGATGTTCCGTGGCATAGGAAAATTCATCAAAATAATCGTCCTCCGCAAACACTGTAACGGAATTGATATCAAATTCAGGATGCGATCCGGCATACTCCATCATTTCCCAATAGGGCATCAGGAAACCATTTTTCCCGTCATCGCGTATGGAATGCCCTATCATGGTCTCCCATAAGATAGAACGCAGTTCCCCCGCCTCCGTGTGCTCATGCTCCGGCGGCTCCATAACGGATGTGACAACGCCGATCCCCATCACCACACGTTTTGCGTCATCTATGAAAGGCACCTGCTTGGCATAAGGAATGACCAGCGACTTTTCCGGTTCCACATCCTCATAAAATGTTTCAAAAATAGCCCGCTGGTTCTCCGCGTCCTGCACCCAGTTTGTGTCAAATGGCAGAACCGGTTCCCTGTCCGCATCATAGGCAATCCCGTGCCGCTCCGCCAGCTTCTCAATATTCCTGTCCTGGTCGGAGCCTTTGTGGAGCATGGTCCACCCAAAAGGTCGCGCAGGCAGCGAATAGGGCGGATAATGCAGTTCCGTCATCTGAAAATGTCCATGGGTAGACGGATTCCTCCGCTTATACGGATGTTCCTCGATCCTCATGTAAGCGCATGATGACATAAAGCATCCGCCCTCGGAAAGACAGGGAATCTCCTCCTCGTGTCCCGCAATGGGACAGCCTGCCAGTTCCCTTTCCAGTTCGTCATCCCTGCCGCCCGCAATATTCTTCAGCCTGAGGCAGGCATTGTTATAGCAGGGTTTCTCACACACCAGACCTGCGTATCCGTTATCTTTCCAGGGAACCCTGATCGATATATGCTGCGCCATATTTTCTCTCCTGTCAGTTTCTGATCTTTTTCTGCAGTTCTTTCCTCAAATACTCATATCTAAGCCGCTTCTCTTCCTTTGCGAAATGGGTTTCCCGCAGCTGCACGGGATTATCCTCATAGGAAAGCGCTTCCTCCCCGAACTGCTCGCTTGTGAGATCGAACACGCAGTCCCCGACCACATTGTAGCAATGATAATTTCCATCGGGCCTGCGTATGCCGTAGACCTCCCCGCCGAAAACATCCTGGACAAGGAACGCCGTGATGGAACACTGTCCCAGGGTCATATTTTCTTTCGTCCAGCCATCCCGCATCCTTGGCGCACAGGTCTCCGCGCACCAGATCTCCGAAAGCAGATCGTAGAGATGCCTGGGATCCCTGATCTGTTTGTATTCATCGTTTATGGCAGGCACATCCGCCTGCTGCCAGCCGTAGAATCCGTATGATTTCATTTGTCATCACCCTCCGTTTACACTCTGATAACCTCCAGCCTTACCTGATTATTATACAATATCCGCCTCTGTTCGTCCATCGCGGAATCCGCTGTTGCAAACTGTTTGGAAGTGCATCAGATCAAAAAACTCATTTGCTCCGGCGCGTTTACAGGCTCCCCTTTCAGCGAAGTTACCTTACGGTCAGTCACTTTATCCCGGCTACCGAGGGGTTCACTGCACAACAGCGGGGACGTCGGATCATAAAGAGCACAGTTCGCCTCGACAGCCGCGGGACTGTGGTTCGCATAACAATATTTGCACCCGCTCCTGCAGGTATCGTAGGTTCCGACCTCCACACTTTCGATGCAGCCGCATTCCGCCCGCTGCCCTTTATCCTTTCCGGCCTTGATCCTGTATCCAGTCAGCCTTTCGATCAGTTCTTTATCTATACAATGGTTATGTTCTATTCCGCAGGCCTCCAAATCCATCGCCTCAGAACAGGCTGCCATTACCATGCCGTTTGCATGAGCCATATCGGCGATCTGCCTTGCAAAAGCCCGCAGTTCCTGCGGGCTGATCTCCTGCAAGCCGAAAGCCGCCATGTTCTTTTTGTTCCTGGCATAGATATCCACAAAGCTTATCACGCATTTTTCCGTATATCCGTTCAAAAGCGCGGCATATTTTTCAAATGTCCGCAGATGATAATTGATGGAATACTTATCAGAAAATACAATGGGATCATATCTCCAGATCACTTTTTCCCGCCCTATCTTAGAGGACAATTCCTGAAAAACAGGGATCATGACCTTTTCCTTGTCCGGAAGACCTGCCTCCAGCTCCTTTCCATATCCGGTCAGCGTAAACTGGAAATAACAGGCATAATCCCTTAATTCGCCAAGGCGATCCAGCATTGGTTTTGGATTTTTCGTCCAGAACACAATGCAGTCCACAAGTTCCGGCGAGAGATCGATCCTGCTGACCTGACGGCTGTTCATGGGATTTCTGACATACAGGAAGCCCTCCCGGATCCTGTTAAAAAACCACTCTGAATAATATGCAGGGATGTCTGTGCGGCGGCTGACGCTTAATATCATGTTGCTGCGAACCTTTCCATTTTGATTGATTATACACCCCACAGATTCATGCTGCAAGTGTTCCTCTGCCCCAGGGCTTCCGCACTCTCGGACACGTTCTCCGTCATGCTCTGGGCATTGCCATGATAGAGGTCAGTATCTCATACATTCGGCTATTCCCAAGCATATAATTCTGCAAGGTAAGAATAGTCCCATTCTGCTTATTTTCCCGATGCAGCTTCATATAGGCATCTTTCGCCTGATAAAAGCTGTCCTCCAGTTCTTCCGTTACTTCCGATATTTCTCGCGCTGTCAGATCAGAAATATGCCCCCAGCAGACCTGTCCCTGGAGCGCCACTCTTGCACAGGCTTTCTGCCACGCCACCTGGGACTCATACTGTATATTCAGCCATGCAATCTCGTCTTCCTTTGTCAACGGCGTCCCAAGCTGGTCATACCATTGCTCCTGCTCATTTTCATAGCGCTGCTCAATATCCGAATAGAGCTTTGCATAAGTCAGCCCGCAGGCATTTACAACCTCAGAATAACCATACTGCCCTACTCCTTCTCTGACCTCCTTTAATGTTTTGGCTAATTCATTGCCGAATAACACCACCGAATGATCGACCGTATGGCTGATCCTATACAGGAAAGATTCCCGATCTTTTGATATTTGAGAAATTTCCAACGTATCTCGTTGAAATACTTTTCGGTTCGCATTCCGGATCTCCCGTGACTGTTGTTTGGCATATTCTCTATCAAGTTGGATGCTACTTTGTAAATGAACTGGTTTTTCTAAAAAATGAACTGACATATTCTTTCCCCACTTCACGCTTTTATATCAAAACTTGCCCCTGTCGGCGCAGATGTACCCAAAGACACAGCGATAACTTTCTGCGTAACATCTTTTATATCCGTACCCGTTGCGCTTACGGTATATTCGCCCGTTTCTGTCCTTGCTTCTTCGGCTGCTTTTTTCTCTGCACGTCTTTCAGCCGCTTTTTCTTCTGCCGCCTTTTTCTCTGCCCGCCTTTTAGCCGCTTTTTCTTCTGCCGCCTTTTTCTCCTGCGCCTTCCTTTTCGCATTTTCTCTAGCTATTTTTCCGTCCGGGTCATTTGTGCAGCCACTCATGCCTGTGATATTGCCATTGTCATCAATATAATAAGCTGCATATGTACAAACGGGACTACCGGGCATCGTCTTTGTATAATTGACCAGAGATTTGACACAGTCGGGAATAGCCGCCAGATTTTCTTCCAAATATTTAGCCTTTTCCGGGTCATTCATGCACTTTTTCAAAAAAGCGCTTGATACCGATACCGTTGTCGGAACGCCCTGCATAGAAGCAGTCCCCGTATTCATATAGCTGTATTTTTCCTGTAAATATTTGGAATAGTCATTTACATTGCTATATCCCGTTTTAATCTGCTCCGTCTTAGTTCCACCGTTTGAAGTTTTCAATTCTACCGTACTTGTGGTCACGTTGCTTTCTTTTGTGCTACCCGCACTTTTGGTAGTAGTTGTATTGTTTGTTGCATAGTTACTATAATTGCTGGTAATCTCCATTGACATATCAGACACCTTTCCTTTCTGCTATTAAAAATAGTTTCTATCTGTTTTATCGCCAATCTGTAAAAATTTTTCATAAATTTGGCGCGAACTGCTCCATTTTGGGTGTGAAATTTCCGATATGGTATCAATTTGCTGCCACGTTTGCCGCCGCAGGCTTTCCGTTCATCATTACCGTAAGGCTGAATTTCTTCCTGCCCTCTGTATCAGAGATTACAATGTCAATATCGCCCATGTACTTCTTTGCGCACCTTTGGATATTGGATATTCCAATCCCATGCAGCTTTCCGTTTTCCTTGCTGCTGACAGGCAGACCGCTTTCCTTTTCTATAACAACATTTTCTGAACAATCATTTTCAACCTCTATAAAAAACAGGCTGCCTTTCACATAAGAATGTAGCTTTATCTGCTTTGTACCCTCTGCCTTGCAGCACGCTTCTATGGCGTTTTCCAGTGCATTGTTCAAGATAACGGCAATGTCATAAACATCTATCAGAAGTTTCGGGGGATAGGCAAAATCAGCCTTAAACTGTATCTGCTTTTTCTCTGCTTCCTGCCCTTTCTGGTGGATAATAATATCCGTGATCGGGTTTCCCGTCTGATAGGCAAAGTCTAACTTGCTGACGGTTTCCTCCATTTTCCCGATATAGCTTTCCAGTTCCTCATTCACTGAACCTGTTACGCTTTTGACGAGCAGGGAGATATTTGCCAAATGGCTTCTCATATCATGCCGAAGTCCCCTCATGTCCGTGTATATATCCTGTATTTCAACAATCTCTTTCCGCATTTGCCGCACTTGATTTTCCAGTATGGCACGTTTCCCGCTTTCCTCATGATACTGTACCAGCTTTTGAAACAATATAACACTTGCAACAATGGTGGAGAGCAGCAAAACGCAGATAACAGGTATCCAAAACTTTGTTGCCGGAACAGTATCATACATAAGGGCTGTCGTTCCGGCTCCGGTTGATAGGATCATCAGCTTCATTGTTATGGAAATGCACAATGCAGCTATACAGGGTAAGATCAAAAAGATATTTTCATGTATTTGCAACAGGTAATCTTTTTTCACAAACTTCCTGCTCATCAAATACAGAAATACAGACAGCAGCAGGGTATAGAACAGCGCACATAAAATTATGACAAAGAAAAGAAGAATGTTTATCCATATATACGATTTTTCTAACGTATTTATAGTTTCTTTTTCAATGAGATAGTCCGAGATATTATTGCATAATCCAATGAGTATAGTACTGAACACGCTGACGATATATTTTACAATTTCTTTCCCCGCCATAAAGCTAAAGACAACAAAAAACTGTTTCTGCACATCTTTTTCAAAGAAAAGGGACTGCATAAACAACAGGACACTGACATTTAAGATGATCCCCGCAACTTCCCCGACTGGAAACCTGCCGTCCAGTATTTCAAATACCGCAAACTGAATAAGAAAATAGGCTGCGCCCCATACTGCCAAAACTGCCCCTTTCCTATATTTTTCTTTCAGAAAACTCCGTGTATAAACACCGCTTAATATACTGTTAATCAAATAAATAAGAACTGAAAGCAGCAACATATCAGACATTGACAATCCCTCCGTTTTTCACATACCGCATATAAGTTTTAATAAAATCAGAATATTTCTTCCTTGCAAGGAGCAGGTTGTCCCCGTTTGTGACCTGTATGTTATCCGCACTGTAAGATGAGATTTTCTCCATGTTTACAAGATAGCACCTATGGCAGCGGTAAAAAGTGTTTCCCAACCCGTTTTCCAGTTCTTCCATTTTCCCGTAAACTTCCAGTGTCCCGTTCACTGTATGGAAAATCACTTTTTTATTGCCGCTTTCGATGTAGTAAATATCTTTCAGCAATACTTTCTGTTGTGTTCCATTGCTTTTTACCATGATATGCTTTTTTGTCTGTTCAAGGGAAACAGACACTTCTTTCCATGCCCGTCCAAAAACTTCCGCAAACTTTTCTTCGTCAATGGGCTTTATCAGATAATGGAACGCATTTACATCAAACGCCGCTTCCATGTATTCCCGATACCCTGTCACAAAAATAATAATGCTCCTTTGCCCGCCGCTTTCTTCCTGTTCCCTGATACGCCTTGCTATATCCATGCCGGACACTTTACCCATTTCAATATCAAAAAAATAAATGTCAAAGATTCCATTTACATTTATCAATTCTTCTCCCGACTGATACTCCACAATATCCACTTCCGGCGCCTGCTTTTGTATCAGCCGGGAAAGTTCTTCCCGGATTGCCCGGTCATCATCACAAACTGCAATCCTCATAATACCCAACGCCCTTTCACTTCCTAAAGAAAATTTGCAAATCTGCCGTCTTATATTATATCGTCATTTGCACATAATCAACTGATTGCAGGGCGTGAACTGCTTCATTTTGGGTGTGAAATTCTTTTTTACCGTTCTTTTCCCTGCTTTCGTATATTTCCCGGCGCATCCTGGGCTTTCCCCTGCCCGGTGACAAGCGCCTTTTTCTCCGCAAGGCGGGCTTTCAGGGAAGTTGTGCTTTCCGCTCCCTGTCCCGCCGCCAGGAATGTCACCATGCCCCGCCCATGTACTGTATTTCCTCGATCACCGCCCACGCCAGCCCGATCAGTTCCTTCCCCGTGATCTCCGGTTCCGGCCATCCGCATAGTTCTTGCATTGTATTGTCTCCCTTTTCGTCCATATCCAGCAGCACGTTTAAGGCAGAAAGGCACTCCAGCTTTTCCGCAAGCTCCGCTTCTTTCGCAAAAGGCTTCAAAACCTCTGCACCAGTTCAAAGTCCGCCGGATCGACTTTCTTCCTGAAAACAGAAAAAGCAGCGAACCGCTTTTATAAAAACTTAGTTCACTGCTTTACTGTTTCTGTTATTAAGTTACTATGTGGTTATGCCAGTACAGGCTCTCTTTTCTGAATGACAGCTTCTACTTCGCTGACACTCTTTTCAACAATTTCCGCTATCTGTTCAGATGTATATCCTTTCCTGTGCATATTTAAAATAAATTCTGTTTCACTTTCGGCTCTGCCCTCAGCTCTGCCCTCAGCTCTGCCCTTTTCCCTTATTCCCTGTGACAAATTACACATCTCGCTCACATCCTCTCTTATTCTATCGTCTAACGGAATACTGTACTCTTTCTCCATGATCCCTAATTTTTCATCAACGGACAGTTCCATTGACAAAAGCGTACTCAGCAGACGGTGCAGCTCATATTTATCATCATGCTCCGGAAGTTCGTTTGCTATACCAATCAGGACGATATTCAGCAGGTCAAGCCCGCCTTTCCACTGATAAGAGCCTATCAGCTTATCATCCGTCAGATGCACATAGTCCATACTGTTCTCGTCCATGTTCATAAGCACCCAAATACTGAAAACACGTTTGATGTCGTTATAGTTTATCTTGACAAAATCCCGTTCCTTCTGCGAGGAAATCAGGCGGCTCACATAGAAAACCGCACGGTTCAGGATATGGTAGCCTGTCGGGTTATCCTTCTGTGCCTCAACATTTATGATAACCTGTGAAATGCCGTCTTTCATGCGTACATAAAAGATAATGTCAAACCGTATAAGCCCTTCGTTAATCTCCGCATTTTCCGTGTTCAGACCGACAATACGCTGCCCGTTTTCCAAGCCATCGTCCGATGGCTTTTTTACTGCATTGGTAAGCCCCGGCTCTACCGGAACCACGCTGATGAAAGGCTCACCCTCAATACAGGATACCACATCTTTCGGGTTCATTCCCATAAACTCATCAACGGTCTTTACAAGGATATGCGCCAGAATAATCTTGTTTCCCAACAAACGCTTTGCCTTCTCGTCATATTGGGCATCCTCGTCCGCTGCGTTTACCGCATTTTTTATTTCTGTATCCACTGGTATCCTCCTTTTGTGTCACTGGCAGAATGGAAAGCCATCCCCAAAAGGTATATGATCTCGGAATTATTATAACCTGAAATCCCTGCCAAATCAATCGGATTGTTTTATGCGGTTAAAAAATTTCAACCTTTTTTTGAACGTTTTTCAGTTTCGGCATTTTTACTAATTTCGGTATAGATATTTTGTAGAATTTAACTATGCAGACTAAAATGTAGCAGATATGTCGCCCTTACTATACCAGAATATGCCAACCTTGTAAATCCCTGCGGGCAGATGCAGGCGCAGCTTTAACGCTATTTTTATCCTCCCATCCGAACAATACTATATAAATATGTATCGCAAGTGTCTTTCGTCCGCTTCATTGACTTTTCGTCCACCATATGCTATAATATGGACGAAAGAAAACAGAAGTGGATGAACTTATTTCAAGTAAGGAGTTTTCCATGAGAAATTTTGATTATACAAAGCTGGCAAATTACAAGTGGGACAGCGAAGTGCTTTCCTATGTTGCCAAAATACATGAATGCAAGGGCAGACAAGACTTGTTTGTGCGGCAAAAGCCAATAGAGCTTGACCGACTGATCGAAGTCGCAAAAATCCAAAGTACCGAAGCTTCCAATAAAATTGAGGGTATCGTCACTACGAGTACCCGTATCCGGCAGTTGGTGGAGGAAAAGACCACGCCAAGAAACCGTGATGAAAGTGAGATTTTAGGGTATCGGGATGTCCTGAACACCATTCACGAAAGCCACGACTATATTCCGGTAACACCATCCTACATTCTCCAGCTTCACAGAGATTTGTTAAAACACGCAGGTCTTTCCTATGGCGGCAATTTTAAGAATACGCAGAACTACATCAACGAAACACGCCCCGACGGAACGCAGATTGTACGGTTTACCCCTCTTGCACCCTATGAAACGCCGGAGGCGGTCGAAAAAATCTGTGAAAGCTACAAACGGGCGTTGAACACGGAAGCGGTGGACGC
>JAMPAC010000022.1 GCA_023667395.1 Blautia sp.
GGGAAATGAAACTGTATCTGACCGGGGAGGACGAAACGATGATCCAGCAGTTGGACGGGGCAAGAGTCACCCGTGAACAGAGGAATGTGATATTAAACTTGTCGGATGAAAAGAAGTGTCGTGTGTTTCTTTATGAGGAAAGTGGCGTTAAGACCAGTGAAACCCAGGAACAGCTTAATGGCAGAGTTCTACATATGGTAGAAGAATGGCGTGATGAACAACGTGACAATGTTTTCGACAGGGATCCTGACCAGGGAGGCGCGCCGCAGGACATCAAGGATTCTATCAGTCAGGCAAGTGACACTGAGAATGAATGGAGCAGTTTTGCTGATGTAGAGAGACGATTGGAAGATCGCGAAAGTGCGAACCAGAAGTACCCCAAGAGGACTTTGACGCAATTGGTGGCAAATGATTACAGGAAGATGGCGCTCTTACTGGTCTGGCACGGCGGAGAGCAGTCCACGATCGTTTATTATTACGCAAACTCTATCCTGTATCACATGGATTGCCTGAAATATGCTGATAATACAGACACGTCCATTAAGAAAAAGCTGCTGACCATTGCCCAGTGTTATGAGGATATAGCGTATGTGTGCCCTGGTTATGAAGAAGCTGGGAGGGCGCGGAGCCTTGCGACGGCATTTCGATATGCGGCAGACCAATATTGATATACGGAGGAAACGATATGGATGATTCGATCAGAAAACAGATTATGGGGATCCGTTCTAAATATTGCGAACCGATATTGAAGCTGCTTGCGCAGGAGGGTGAACTGTATCATGGTGACCTAGCGGAGAAACTGAATATGGCGCCCAGTGGCCTGAACTCGATCATCAAGAAGATGCAGGAATGCAGCCCTCCCATCATTGAGATCATGCAGATAGGAAAATACAAGATCTATACGCTTCCACCTAATGTGAAAGAGTATATGGAAAGCAGGGAAAATGAAAAGGGAGCGGCTGCGGGACAGGAGCATGCCGGGGACTCGGCAGAGGAAGAAAATGTATTGTTGTGCATGCAGCATTTCGTGGAGAAAGCAGGAGAACAGTGGCGGGACATCCTGCATCTGCTGCTGAGAGACCTGCCATGTGACGCAGGCAAGGAAACGAGACAGCAGTACGATAAGCTGATGCGGTGCATTGTGGAAGCTGGAAAATACAGGGAGGAAGAACTGGATGAATTGAACAGGTTTATCCATAATGAGGTGCTTGAAAGCCTGATAAAGGATTATCTGAAAGAAATAGAAGAGTGTGAAGAGATCCTGAGGCAGATCGGTCAGCGGGAAAGGGGCGAGAGGCTGCTGCGCCATTTCAGATTGCAGTGAAAAAATATAAAAAATCCTTGACACGTTTTTACATCGGGAGTAATATAGTAAAAAGTGAATAGCGGAACCGAAACCGTAGATGTGGAGATAAAAACAGTGTGTGATGCGGGAAGCGTCGCACAGGCACTTACAGAGAGACCGGATGCTGAGAAAGGTCAGAACGTCGGCTGTTAAATGGACCACGGAGGGCGCAGGGAAAGGGAGAGATGTTTGAGGATTGATTCTTCCGAGTATATTGCGACGTAAGGCACGCGTGAGAGGCTAGGGGTATGATGGTATCCCGGTAAGAGCGCTTTTTTATTGGAGCGAAGCAAGGTGGCACCGCGGGAATAATGAATAGATAAAATGTTCATCCCGTCCTTGACAAATACTATTTTGTCAGGGACGGGGTATTTTATTTTAGGAAAGGAGAAAGATATGACCACCCAACCAACTCTCGAAGAATGTAAAAAACTTGTCGCCTCAGGCAGCTACGGCGTGATACCCGTCAGCACGGAGATCCTCTCCGATACTTCCACGCCCATTGAAGTACTGCAGATCCTGAAGAAAGTCAGCGCCCACGTATATCTGCTGGAAAGCGCTGAGGCGGATAAGAAATGGGGCAGGTACTCTTTCCTGGGGTACGATCCCCTGACGGAAATCACCTGTTATAACGGAACCACCAGGATCAAAAACCAGCTGACGACCCAGACCACCACAGAAGATGTCCGCGCCTGTATCCGAAATATCATTGAGGAAAACCGCAGCCCCAGGATGGAATACCTGCCCTCCTTTACCGGCGGCCTGGTAGGGTATTTTTCCTATGATTACATCAAATATAGCGAGCCCACATTAAAACTGGACGCGGAGGATGAGGAGGGATTTCAGGATGTGAACCTGATGCTGTTCCACAAGGTGATCGCCTTTGACAATTACAGGCAGAAGATCATCCTCATTGTCAACATCAAGACGGACGATATGGAAGCGAATTATAACAGGGCGGTACTGGAACTGGAAAGCATGAGGCAGCTGATCCGGAAAGGGGAAAGGGCTTCCGACACGCCCCTGGTATTAAAGTCAGATTTTAAGCCGCTTTTCAGCGAAAAAGAATACTGTGAGATGGTGCGGAAAGGAAAGCATTATATCAGGGAGGGCGACATTTTCCAGGTAGTCCTTTCCAACCGTCTGGAGGCGGAGATGGAGGGCAGCCTGCTGGATGCCTACAGGGTTCTGCGGACCACCAACCCCTCCCCCTATATGTTCTATTTTTCGGGGACGGACGGGGAGATTGCCGGATCCAGCCCGGAGACGCTGGTGAAGCTGGAAAATGAAAAGCTGTACACGTTCCCTCTGGCGGGAACCAGACCCAGGGGCAGGACGGAGGCGGAGGATCAGGCGCTGGAAAAGGAACTGCTTGCCGACGAGAAAGAGCGGGCGGAACACAATATGCTGGTGGATCTGGGACGGAATGATATCGGCAAGATCAGCAGGGTGGGAACCGTGGAAGTGGAAAAATATATGTCCATAGAGCGGTATTCCCATGTGATGCATATCGGTTCCACGGTGGGAGGCATCATCCGGGAAGATAAGGACGCGCTGGATGCGGTGGATGCCATCCTGCCTGCGGGAACCCTGTCGGGGGCACCGAAACTCAGGGCCTGCGAGATCATCAACGAACTGGAAAACAATAAAAGGGGAATCTACGGCGGCGCAATCGGTTATGTTTCCTTTACGGGAAATCTGGACACCTGCATTGCCATCCGGCTTGCCTTTTCCAAAAACGGCAGGGTGTTCATCCGCTCCGGCGCGGGGATTGTGGCGGACAGCGTGCCGGAAAAGGAATACAGGGAGTGCATCCAGAAAGCGGCGGCGGTCAGGAATGCCATTGAAATCGCAAAGGAGGGGCTGGAAGAATGATACTTTTGATCGATAACTACGACAGTTTTTCTTACAACGTGTATCAGCTGACGGCTTCTGTGGAGCCGGATGTGAAAGTGATCAGGAATGACGAGATGACAGTGGAGGAGATCGGCGCGCTGTCACCCTCCCACATCATTTTATCGCCCGGTCCCGGCAGGCCCTCGGAGGCGGGGATCTGCGAGGAGGTCATCAGGACTTTCCAGGGGCAGATCCCCATTCTGGGCATCTGCCTGGGACATCAGGCCATCTGCGAGGTGTTCGGCGCGACGGTGACCTACGCGAGGGAACTGATGCATGGGAAGCAGTCCACGGTGACGCTGGATACAGAGAGCGTCCTGTTCCGGGGCATGGACCGGGAGATGGTGGTGGCCAGGTACCATTCCCTGGCGGCGAATCCGAAAACGATGCCGGAGGAACTGGCGGTAACGGCCATGACGCCGGACGGTGAGATCATGGCGGTGGAGCACCGGGATTACCCCGTATACGGCGTGCAGTTTCACCCTGAATCCGTGCTGACGCCCAAGGGGCGGAGGATCATGGAGAATTTCCTGCGGAAAGAAACAGCGGACAGCAGAAAAAGTCCATTGACTGATATGTCCGGATTCCGAAGCAAAACTCCTGACATTGCAATGGAATCAGAAGAAAACCAGGCAAGACTTCTGGAGAATGCGGCGGATTCCGCAGAATCAAATGGAAACCGTGGGGAAAATGCAACAGATTTAACAGAATCAGATCAATCAAATATAAGGGAGAACAGCGAAATGATAGGAGAAGCAATCATCAAATTATCAAAAAAGGAAGACATCGGTTATGAGATGGCGAAAGCCGTCATGAATGAGATCATGAGTGGCGAAGCCACGGATATCCAGAAGAGCGCGTATCTGACGGGACTTTCCATGAAGGGGGAGACCATCGAGGAGATCACCGGCTCTGCAGAGGAGATGCGCAATCACGCGCTGCCTGTGGAACACGATATGGATGTGCTGGAGATTGTGGGCACCGGCGGGGACGGTTCCAATTCCTTTAACATTTCCACCACTGCGGCCCTGATCGTCTCTGCGGCGGGCGTTCCCGTGGCAAAGCATGGCAACCGTGCGGCAAGTTCCAGGTCAGGGGCGGCGGACTGCCTGGAGGCGCTGGGGGTCAATATTTCAGTGGAGCCGGAGAAAGCGGCCGAACTGCTGAAAGAGACGGGTATCTGCTTCCTCTTTGCACAGAAATACCACACGGCCATGAAGTATGTGGGGCCGATCCGTAAGGAACTGGGCATCCGCACCGTGTTCAATATCCTTGGCCCCCTGACCAACCCCGCCAGGGCCAACATGCAGGTCATGGGCGTCTATGACGAGAACCTGCTGGAGCCCATGGCACATGTCCTTTCCAACCTTGGGGTGAAAAAGGGTATGGTGGTCTACGGCGAGGAGAAGCTGGATGAAATCTCCATCTGCGGCCCCACGAAAGTCGTTGCATTCCATCGGGGCGAGTATAAGAAATACCTGATTACCCCCGAAGACGTCGGCCTGCGGCGGGGGCAGGCAGGCGACCTGCTGGGGGGCACGCCCCAGGAAAATGCGGAAATCACCAGGGCAATCCTGATGGGGGAGGAGCGGGGTGCAAAGCGTGACGCGGCGGTGATCAACGCGGCGGCGGCCCTGTTCGTGGCAGGAAAGGCAAACGGCATGAAAGCGGCGGTAAAGCTGGCGGAGGAAACCATCGACAGCGGGAAAGCGCTGCAGAAGCTGGAGGAATTTGTGGAGGCCTCCAACAGGTAATCCCAAAGCCAGAGGCAGGTATCTGCCTGGAAAATGTGATGGCAGATTTACAGTACCGATCAGGAAAAAGCGTATGTGGAGACGGGGAGTGCAAGACAGCTGTTTGAGAATGAAACTCCCCGCAGCAAGCAGCGGGAATTACCCACCTTTTTGGATGAAAAGGCGTCAGGATGCATAAGGAGGCAGATATGATATTGGATGAGATCGCGGCAAAAACGAGGGAGCGGATAGAGGCGGAGAAACGCAGGCTGCCCCTGGCGGAACTGAAAGCCCAGGCGGCGGAACTGAACCGTGACACAGGTTTTCCCTTTGAAAAAGCGCTGGCAAAGCCGGGCATGAGTTTTATCTGCGAGGTGAAGAAGGCTTCCCCCTCAAAAGGAGTGATTGCGGAGCATTTCCCCTATGTGGAGATCGGAAAGGAATATGAGAAAGCGGGCGCGGACGCCATTTCCATCTTGACGGAGCCGTTTTATTTCCAGGGCAGCAACGAATATCTTGCCGCCATCCGCAGGGAAGTGTCCATCCCCCTCCTGCGCAAGGATTTTACGGTGGACGAATATATGCTTTATGAGGCGAAGAAGATCGGCGCCGACGCTGTGCTCCTGATCTGCGCCATCCTTTCTCCCATGCAGCTTTCCGAGTATGCGGGAATCGCGCGGGACCTGGGACTGTCGGCGCTGGTGGAGGCCCATGACGAGGCGGAGATCGGGACGGCGCTGCAGGCAGGGGCGAAAATCATTGGTGTCAACAACCGCAACCTGAAAGATTTTACGGTGGATATCCATAATTCCGTCCGGCTCCGGGAACTTGTGCCGGGAGATATCCTGTTCGTGTCGGAGAGCGGCATGAAAACTAGGGCGGACATTGCCAGGCTGGAGGAAAACGGAACCGATGCGGTGCTGATCGGGGAGACTTTTATGCGAAGCCTGGATAAGGTGGGGATGTTAAGGGAATTAAGGGAGCAGCGTGAAAAAAGTCTGTAATGCGGACTTTTTCCACGCGGAAGAACGCAAATACGGCGTTCTTCCCATGGAGGTTATTATGGCAGTTAAAATTAAAATATGCGGTCTGTCCCGTGAAGAGGATATGGAATACGCCAATCAGGCCATGCCGGATTATATCGGGTTTGTGTTCTGGGAGCACAGCCGCAGGTATGTCAGCCATAAGCGGGCGGCGGCGCTGCGCAGGCTGCTGAAGCCGGAGATACAGGCGGTGGGCGTGTTCGTGGACGCGCCGAGGGAGGAGATCCTTTCCCTGCTTCGGGAGGGTGTGATCGATCTGGCGCAGCTTCACGGCGGGGAGACGGAGGAAGACATCCAATATTTACAGGCAGCCACCGGAAAGCCGGTCATAAAAGCGGTCAAGGTCAGGAACCGCCGTGACGTGGAGGCATGGCTGGATTCTTCGGCGGATCATCTGCTGTTTGACAGCGGCATGGGAAGCGGCGCTGCTTTTGACTGGGGGCTGTTAAAGGATATCCCCAGGGAATTTTTCCTGGCAGGGGGATTGAATCCGGAGAACCTGCGGCAGGCGGTGGAGACAGTCAGACCCTATGCCGTGGACATAAGTTCCGGGGTGGAGACTGACGGCATCAAGGACAGGGGAAAGATACAGGAAGCGGTAAATCTGGTGCGGTCGTTACAATCATTGGGAGGCCACGCGGAGTTTTCGGGGCAGGATCCGGATAGTTGCGATAATTTTGCATGATGCAGGATAGAAAAGGAGAGTATCAACATGGGCAAAGGACGTTACGGAATACACGGTGGACAGTATATTTCCGAAACACTGATGAATGAACTGATCCACTTGGAGGAGTGTTACGAGCATTACAAAAACGATCCGCAGTTTCAGGCGGAACTGAACACTCTTCTGAATGAATACGCAGGCAGGCCGTCCCTGCTGTATTACGCGGAGAAGATGACAAAGGATCTGGGCGGCGCAAAGATCTACCTGAAACGCGAGGACTTAAATCACACCGGCTCCCACAAAATCAACAATGTGTTGGGCCAGGCGCTGCTGGCAAAGAAAATGGGCAAGACACGCATCATCGCCGAGACGGGAGCGGGCCAGCATGGCGTGGCCACGGCCACGGCGGCGGCCCTGCTGGGCATGGAGTGTGAGATTTACATGGGAAAGGAGGACACGGAGCGTCAGGCGCTGAATGTGTACCGCATGGAACTGCTGGGCGCGAAAGTGCATCCGGTCATGACCGGAACCCAGACCCTGAAGGATGCGGTCAACGAATGTATGCGGGAGTGGACGGGCAGGGTGGATGACACGCTGTATGTGCTGGGCTCCGTCATGGGTCCCCATCCTTTCCCCATGATCGTCCGGGATTTCCAGAGCGTCATCAGCCGGGAGGCGAAGGCGCAGATCCTGGAGAAAGAGGGAAAGCTTCCTGCGGCGGTGGTAGCCTGTGTGGGCGGCGGGAGTAATTCCATGGGGGCTTTTTATAACTTCATCGAGGACAGGGAAGTGGAACTGATCGGCTGCGAGGCGGCGGGAAAGGGCGTGGACACCGCATTGACGGCGGCCACCATCGCCACCGGGAGCCTGGGCATCTTCCACGGCATGAAATCTTATTTCTGCCAGGACGAGTACGGGCAGATCGCGCCGGTGTACTCCATTTCCGCAGGCCTGGATTACCCCGGCATCGGGCCGGAACATGCCCACCTGCACGATATCGGCAGGGCGAAATATGTGCCTGTGACGGATGACGAGGCGGTGGACGCCTTTGAGTATATCGCCAGGACGGAGGGAATCATCTGCGCCATTGAGAGCGCCCATGCGGTGGCTCATGTGCGGAAGATCGCGAAAGATTACAGCCCGGAACAGAGCATCATCATCTGCCTGTCGGGGCGGGGAGATAAGGACGTTGCGGCGATTGCAAGATACAGGGGGGTGGAAATCCATGAATCATAAACTGAACAAGGTATTCGATACACCAAACGGCAAGGCTTTTATCGCCTTTATCACGGCGGGGGACCCCACGGCGGACAATACGGTAAACTGCATTCTTGAGATGGAGCGTGCAGGAGCCGACCTGATCGAGATCGGCATTCCTTTTTCCGACCCCACAGCCGAGGGCGTGGTGATCCAGGAGGCCAATATCCGTGCGCTGAAAGGCGGGATGACCACCGACGGGGCATTTGAGATCGTCCGCCGCGTGCGGGAACAATCCCGGATTCCGCTGGCTTTTATGACTTACGCCAATCCGGTGTTCCACTATGGGTATGAGAAATTCTTTGTAAAATGCGAGGAACTGGGGGTGGACGCCATCATCATTCCTGACCTGCCCTTTGAGGAGAAGCGGGAGATGGAGGAGCCTGCCAATGCCCACAATGTGGCGCTGGTGTCCATGATCGCGCCTACCTCGGAGAGCCGCATCCAGGCCATTGCTTCCGAGGCGAAAGGCTTTATTTATGTGGTATCGTCCCTGGGCGTTACCGGCGTCAGAAGCGAGATCCGGACGGACGTGGGGGCGATCGTGGAGAGCATCCGAAAGGTGACGGATGTTCCCTGCGCCGTGGGCTTCGGCATCAGCACGCCCGAACAGGCGAAGAAGATGGCGGCAGCATCGGACGGCGCCATTGTGGGAAGCGCCATTGTGAAGATCGTGGCGCAGTACGGCGACGACGCGCCGGAGAAAGTCTATCAGTATGTGAAGAGCATGAAAGAGGCGGTTCTCCAGGTATAATTGCGTTTCATAAATTCAGTTTTTGGGACAGGAGATGAGATAGAGGCATTGAACATTCATATCAGAACCGCAGGGCAGGATGAGTATGAGACCGCAGAAATGATCATGAAGCAGGTTCAGAAAATGCATGTGGAATGGCGGCCGGATATTTACAGGTATGGCGAAACGGTACTGCCTTTGGAAATGTATGAACAGGCGGTAAAGGACGGAACCTTTTTCATTGCGGAATATGGCGGAGATGCAGCGGGAATTTTATCGATCCAATACCGCCATGTGGAAAGTCCGTGTCATGTGACAAGAAATATTATTTTTATCGATTCCATGGCAGTGGAAGAAAGATATCGTGGGAAAGGCATCGGACACGCGTTTTTTGATTTCCTTAAGGGGCTAAGGGATCAGGGAGGATATGACGGGATCGAACTGCAGGTAAATGCCGGGAATGAAGCTGCTTATAAAATGTACTCCGATTATGGTTTCACTGATAAATCTGTGAATATGGAACTGTTATAAGACTGATGGGTTGGTTAAATAAAGTGTGTAATTTTTTGGTGGTCGGGTGTCCGGCCACCTTTTGCACAGATATCAATCAAACGGAAGATATTCCTCTTCTTCAAGATTCTCTGCCACACATCTTATATAGCGGTCTGCGATGTCGCTCGGAATAGGGATACAGGAATTTGAAATGTAATCTTTTTTCGTGCCCGCTTGCATAATCCTTGGAAAGTGGATATACTATAAGTGAGAAAGTTAGAAATTCATACTTGTTACCATACCACTCACAAGCGGCACAAATGGCCATGAAATCTGTGGCATGACAACAAGTTGATGCACACAAAACGCCAAAGGACGGCGTTTTGGCGCCTGCTGTCTCGGATTTTGGCAAAAAAATGCCAAAATCTCACGCGGTGCCGTCCGGTGACGTTTACTTTCATACTTACTAACATAAAGCAAAGGAGATGATCGTATGCTGGCCGAATTACGTCAGAAGTCACAGATTACCATACCGAAGGAGATTATTGTCAAACTGGGCCTTTCCGAGGGCGACAAGCTGGATATTTTTGAACGGGACGGAGCCATCTGTATGTTGCCAGTGGTCGTTTACCCGAAAAAATACCTCGACGAACTGCGGGACGACCTGGGCGAGATGAAGGCAAAAATCGCCTCCGGTGAGCAGCCTGTCTTTGACAGCGTGGACGCGCTGTTTGCAAGGTTGGAGGCAGATTGATGGCTTATCAGATTACCTTTACCAAACGGTTTGAAAAACACTTCAAGGATCTGAACGCGCAGGAGAAAAAGCAGCTTCGGAACAAATTGCGGCTCCTTGCCGAAAACCCTATGCACCCTTCTTTGCGTACCAAACGCATTCAGGGGATCAAAGACCTGTTTGAGTGCAGCGTCAACATGGACATCCGCATTATTTGGTACTATGAAGGCGACAGGTTGATCATCCTCGTTGACGTGGGACATCACGATATTTTAGACCAATATTAAGGGTATAGGCGGCGCCTGTTGTATCAGCGGATGCCGCCTTTCCCTGCCATTTCCCGGTGCAGCCAAAGGCTCCGACGCCCCGCTGTTCCCCAAGTTTTGTCACAAAATCCGCGATCACCGCCAGCGTAATAATGAACTGTCCGATTCCAAACCCCAGTGGGATTTTCGCGATCTTGCCGGGCTGTAGGGTGCAGTCATAAGGCATATACGTTTCTTTTTGAAATCTACATGGTATATAACTTGTCATAAATGGCTATATTTCAGGCAATCAACAGCGTTTCACGTCAAATGATGTAAAATTCTCAAAAATATTCGCGCGATTTGATATGAAAACAGACATCAATATCACTTGGTTTTACACGAATATCTGCTATACTATAAGTGACATTCTTCAGGGAGGGCTGCTTATGTATCGCAAGATCATAGATTATTTAAGGGAATGGAAAGAAAACGAACACCGCAAGCCTCTTATCCTGCAGGGCGCAAGGCAGGTCCGCAAGACGTATTCCATGCTGGAGTTTGGGCGTACTTATTATGAGAATGTGGCTTACTTTAATTTTGAGACAAATCCGAAGCTGAATGAAATCTTTGACGAAGACATCAGTCCTGATTATCTGATCCCGATCCTGTCCCGTATCGCCGGGCAGACGATCGTGCCTATCAGACTTACTATTGGGAGTCCCAGCGGGGGGCGGAGATCGATTTCGTGATCCAGCGGGAGGGCAGGCTGATCCCCATTGAGGTCAAGTCCGCCGACAACACGAAAGCCAAGAGCCTGAAAGTCTATATGGAAACCTACAGGCCCGACTACGCCATCATGCTTTCCGCGAAAAATTTCGGCATGGAGGACGGGAAGAAAACGGTTCCCCTTTATGCGGCTTTCTGCATCTGAATGCCCTGCAGGCAATGAGTCAGGCGCTGTGTCTGGGGGAATGAAAAATTTGTTGGCGGGAGTGCGGATAAGTGCTAAGATATTTACAGAAAAGGTGTACCGTAAAGCAACGGTTCGCCTCGGTTAAGTGTTAATCAAAAAAGCAACCTAACTTTGGTCGGGGCGGTTGCTTTTTTGATGTCTTTTATTTCTCTTAGTTTGCCGGATACTGATTATCGTGACGATGATGCTGATAATTGTCACTACAATACCGGCAAGATCCAAGAGCAGCGAAGCTGTCTCTTTAATTACTCCGAACACCAATAGTGCTTACCTTTCACTTTACTTTCCGATGTGCGATATGTCGCACATTTGTGTCCCCCTCCCTTGGTACTGGAAACTCTCAAAATGTACTCATTTTGGCAAAAGGCGAACTGCTACCCGTCATGCAGCTTACCTGCCTGAAAAAGCAGCTTACCGCGATTTGCTTGCGGAGGGCTGTTTTTTTATGTATGCTACAGAAAAGCAAAACCACAGGGAGGAGCAGATGGAACAGATCATTCAGGTAAAAGGATTAAAGAAATATTTCGGGAAAGTGAAGGCGGTGGACGATATCAGCTTTTCCGTAGAGAGAGGGGAGTTGTTCGGATTCCTGGGGGTGAACGGCGCGGGGAAATCCACCACCATCAACATGCTGTGCACGCTCTTCCGGCCCACCGCAGGGGAGATCAAAATCGGCGGCAATGCGCTGGGCAGGGAAGATGAAGCAATCCGGCGCCTGATCGGGATGGTGTATCAGAATAACTGTCTGGACGACAGGCTGACGGTGCGGGAGAACCTGCTGATCCGGGGCAGCCTGTACGAGAAAGACAGCAGGATGCTGAAAGGGAACATGGAGCGGGTCTGCGGGCGGCTCAGGCTGGAGGAAACACTGGACAGGCATTTTGGCAGGCTTTCCGGCGGGCAGAAGCGGAAGTGCGAGATCGCAAGGGCTCTCCTCCACACACCGGAGATCCTGTTCCTGGACGAACCCACCACAGGCCTGGATCCTGCCACCAGGAAGACGGTGTGGGAGAGCCTGGAAAACCTGCGGCAGGAGGGAATGACCATTTTCCTCACCACACATTACATGGAGGAGGCGGCAAAATGCAGCCATATCGCGGTGATGGACAGCGGGAAGATCAGGGAGTACGGAACGCCCTTTTCCCTGAAAGAAAAGTACTCCAGGGACAGGCTGCGGCTGATGGCGAAGCCGGGGATGGGCGCCGCGCTGGAGGCGAGGCTGGATGCGATCAACTGCGGGCAGGAAGATAGCGGCACTGAAAAATCAAAAACATTGGCCAAAAGAAAGCCCGCAGAGATATCAGGGAAAGGATCAGCCGGGAACCCGGAAGAGCGCCTGTACGACATTTTCCTGCAGGACAGCATGATGGCGCTACCGGTTTTGAAGGCGGCCGAAGAATTTCTGGAAGGCTTCGAACTGGCGCAGGGTTCCATGGATGACGTTTTCCTGAATATCACGGGGAAAAACCTGGAGGAAATCTAAAAGTGATCCGCCGGAAACGGGGACATATGGACAGGACACAGCATCAAAGTGCGCCTTGCGGATAACATGGATGTGTGAGAAAAAAAGAAAAGAGGGTTAAGATGAGGGAAATATTATATTTGACAAAACGGAATAGTCTGGTATATCTTCGGGACAGGAAAGCGGTATTTTTTTCCATATTGTCCATGCTGATCGTGCTGGGACTGATGGTCATTTTCCTGGGCAGCATGAACAGCGAGGATCTGGTGCTCCTGTTGGAACAGTATGGAGGTGAGCGGGATGCGGCCCGGGACGCGGACAATGCAAAACATCTGATCCAGCTGTGGACGCTGGCGGGAATCCTGGTTGTCAATTCCGTAACCATTACCCTGACCGTCATCGGCACCATGGTGCAGGATGAGGAACAGAGCCGCCTGGCCAGCTTCTATGTGACCCCGGTGAATCGGGGGAAGCTGGTGCTGGGGTATGTGCTGGCGGCATGGCTGACGGGGGCGGGGTTGAGCATCCTGACCCTGGCAGCAGGCGAAATTTATATGGCGGTCAAAGGATGGGGACTTCTTCCTGTATCGGTGCTTGCAGCTATGTGCGGTATGATCTTTCTGAATGCATTTGTGTATGCCGCCCTGGGGTACCTGCTGGCCATGTTCATCCACAGCTACAGCGCCTGGGGCGGGATGCTGACCATCGTGGGTACGCTGGTGGGCTTTGCGGGCGGCATCTATCTGCCCATGTCAGCCCTCTCAGAAAGGCTGCAGACCGTGTTGAAGTGTCTGCCCGTGCTGCAGGGGATATCCATGATGCGCAGGGTCTGCCTGGAGGAGATCACGGAGAGCACTTTTCAGGGAATGCCCTCCCAGGCGGTGGAAATCTTCCAGGAGGGCATGGGGATCACGCTGGCGGCAGGGGAAAGAATCATGACCATGAAAGAACAGCTTTTCATTTTGCTGTTATATGGTATAATAGCTATATGTATCGCAGTTATTTTAAATAAGGGACGCAGATTAAAGGACAGGACGGACTGATATCATGAAAATAACGATACAGGACCGCCCGGATGGCGAGGAGGATGAGATCATTGTCCGGTGCCGCCATCTGGACGACAGGATGCTGAAAATGATCTATGCCCTGAAAGCAGGGCAGGAGAAGCTGACAGTCCTACGGGAAGGAAAATTTGTCCAGATTTCCCCGAAAGAGATATACTACTTTGAGGCAGTGGATAATAAGGTGTTTGCTTATCTGGAAAAGGATGTATATGAATGTCGGCTTAAGCTGTATGAACTGGAACAGAGGTTTGCGGAGACGGATTTTTTCAGGGCGACCAAATCCACCATTGTCAACCTCGCCTGGGTAAGGAGTTTCAGCCCCGCCTTTAACGGCCGGTTTGAGTTGCTGATGAAAAACGGGGAAAAGCTGATCGTGTCCAGGCAGTATGTACCGGATCTGAAAGCGAAGCTGGGATTGTAGACCGGATTTACAGATTGAAGAGAGGTGATGCATGTGAGCAGACTGAGATTTTTATTTCAAATCTATACCATGGTAATGACCGGCGTTGTGTTCGCGGTGGCGGTGTTCACCACCATCGTCAATCCCATCGAGCGGGTGGAATCGGCGCTTCTGTGGCAGATGGCGCTTGTATCGGGAATGTGCACCCTGATGTCGCTGGTGGTTTATCCATGGCGCAGGGAAATGGGCAAGGTGGAGGCCATCGTCAGGACGCTGATCCATTATGCCCTGATCAATGCGGTAGTGCTGGGCAGCGGGGTGCTGTTTGACTGGTACAATCCTTCTGAATTCAGCAGCGTGGCCGCCATGATGCTTTCCATTGCCATTATCTTCGGGGTCATAACAGCCGTCTCCTGGAGAAAAGGGAAAAAGGATGCCGCTGAAATGAACCGGCGGCTGGAGGAGTACCAGAAAGAGAAAAATGTGTGACAATTCCAAATCCATGAAAAATGGCATTCGAATTTTTTCGAATGCCATTTTTCGTGGATTTTTGTAATCTGCGAAATTACAAAACCGCATATGTGCAACCCTGCCGCATCTGGCAGGTACAACGTTCCCAGATATCAACTATGCAAGTATAGTTCTTTTTTTCATTTTTGTCAATAGTATTTGAAAATTGTATAAAAAATCGGTTCAATAATTTTGGTACCTGCTTTTACAAAAAGCTGTTAGTGGTCAAAAAAGTGGTCAAGGAGGAAAGGACATGGCAAGAAGAGGAGAAAACATCAGGAAACGCAAGGACGGACGGTGGGAAGGGCGATACCGGTATACGGACAGCGCCGGTACAGTCCGTTCCCGGTCGGTCTACGCGAGGACTTACAGGGATGTGAAAGAGAAATTGTCCACAGAAAAAATGAAATGCAAAGGAACCGGCCGACTGAAAGGGACGACAGATACAGGGGCGGACAGCATAACGTTTGATGACAGCGCTAATGAATGGTTCGAATGCATGGGAAAGAAAAGAAAACATTCCACCTGCGTCAAATACCGTAACATCTATGACATCCATGTAAAACCCATCATCGGGAACATCCGGATCAGCGAAATCTCCCAGGATAAGATCAATTCCATATTTCCCCATGACATTGCGAAATCAGACAGCCTACTCAGAAGCATTTCATGCGTGACGAACCAGATCATGAAATATGCCGCGGATCGTTACCAGGTCACATGCCGCCTGGCTGCGTGTGACAGGATAAAAAAAGTCCGCAGGCCGGTAGAGGCGCTTTCACGGTCAGAGCAGGCGAAACTCATACACTACCTGTACAGTTTCCCGGACATTTATAAGACCGGGATCATCCTGTGCCTGTCCACCGGGCTGAGGCTTGGGGAGGTCTGTTCGCTGAAATGGGAGGACATCGATTTCGAAAACAGGATCCTGTGTGTCAACCGCACTGTCCAGCGGATTTCCGTACAGGATCGGAATTCCAAAACGGCTCTGGTGGAAAGCGAGCCAAAAAGCTGTTTTTCAAAACGTGAAATCCCCATTACCGACGACCTGGTCAGGCTGCTGCAGCCCTATCGCGAAAACGGCGGATATGTACTGTGCGGAAATAAGCCCATGGAACCGAGGACATACCAGAACAGGTTCATGAAATACCTGGAAGCCGCCGGGATAGGGAAAACCAATTTCCACATCCTGCGCCATACCTTTGCAACGAACTGCATTGACAGCGGGACGGATATCAAGAGCCTGAGTGAGATCCTGGGGCACTCTGATGTGAGGATAACGCTGAACAGGTATGTACATCCCACGACCGAGACGAAGCGCCGCCATATGGACACGCTGGCAGTCATTTATGGTCAATATAGTGGTCAGGCCTGTGGATGAATCCTTTTAAATAAGGATATCAAGCGGTCGTTTTCGCAGATTACAAAAATCTACGAACATATTATGTCCCAAATATCA
This sequence comes from Blautia sp., assembly GCA_023667395.1. Classification (GTDB taxonomy): domain Bacteria; phylum Bacillota; class Clostridia; order Lachnospirales; family Lachnospiraceae; genus Acetatifactor. The sequence continues at coordinate 16,013 of JAMPAC010000022.1, forward strand.
CAATGGAATCACGGAAAATTCATGAAAGGACATTGTTGGCCTGGAGCAGGGGGAATATGTTTTTCAGGGAAAAAAGATCGGGAAAGATGACGGACATGCACTGCCATATCCTGCCTGCGGTGGATGACGGCGCCCGGGACATGGGACAGACGATGGACATGCTCCGGATCGCGCAGGGCGAGGGGATAACGGCAATGATCGTGACCCCGCATTATAAGGAAGGACGCCATAACGCCAGCCCCGCCACCATCATGGAAAGGATCCGGGAAGTGCAGGAGGAAGCGGAAAGGCAGGGCATCTTCATCCCATTGTACCCGGGGAATGAGATCTTCTATTTTGACGGACTGCCGGAACGGCTGGAAAATAATGAAGTCCTGAGCCTGAACCATACGGACCGTGTGCTGGTGGAGTTCCCGCCCACAGCGGATCATATTTATATCCGCAATGCCCTTGACAGTGTCAGGGCGGAAGGATATGTGCCGGTTCTTGCCCATGTGGAGCGGTATGGGTGCATGGTACGGGACTGGAAGCGCGTGAGGGAACTGAAACAGATGGATGCGGAGATCCAGGTCAATGCCGCCAGCGCCTGCGGGCAGCTGGGAAAGCAGGTTCAGAGATTCATCCATGACATCCTGCAGGAAAACCTGGTCGATTACGTGGGGACGGACGCCCACGATGCCCATGGCAGGGCGCCGCAGTTCCGCAAATGCCGCCAGGCGCTGGCAAAAAGATTTGACGCATCGTACATAAACGAGATTTTTTATGAAAATGCATTAACAATAATAAACGCGGAGTAAGAGGGATATGCAGGAACAAAATAGCAATGTGATCGAGATCGATCTGGAAGAACTTTTAGGGCTGGTGCTACACCGGCTGTGGCTGATACTGCTGTGCGGCGTGGCCACGGGGCTGGCGGCGTTTGCGGTGAGCGCTTTCCTCATCACGCCCAAATATGAATCGACGACAGGCATCTATGTCATGAGCAGGCAGGACAGTTCCAATTTTTCCTACAGTGACGCGCAGTTTTCCACGCTGCTCACAAAGGACTATGAGAAACTGATCACCTGCAGGTATGTGCTCGAGACCGTGATAGAGCAGTGCAGCCTCCCGGATGAATTTGAGGAACTGGAGGACCGCGTCACGGTGGAGAACCTCACGGACACGAGGATCATATACATCACCGTGAAGGACACCAACCCGGCGATGGCGCAGTACATAGCCAACAGCATCAGGGAAGTGGCCTCCGAGCAGATCACGGAGGTCACGGACGTGGAGGCGGTGAACATAGTGGAACTGGCAAACCTGCCGAAAGAACCGTCGGAGCCCTCCGTCCTGATGTGGACGGTTCTGGGGGCTGCCCTGGGGGTGTTCCTGAGCCTGCTGGTACTGATCGTCCGGTATGTGGCGGATGATACGGTCAAATCTTCCGAGGATGTGGAGAAATACCTCGGGTGGGGGACGTTGGCGCTGATACCGGTGATAGAGGAAGAACCCGGCGAGAGGGGCGCGGCAAGGAAGAATACCGTCAGGAGGAGACCTGCCCCGGCCAGGACGAAGGATGCGGAAGCAGTGAATTAAAGAGGGGAAAACCATGCAGGAATTTGAGATCAGACAGGCGAACCTGGATTTCAGGGCAAAAGAGGCTTTCAAGACATTAAGGACAAACATAGAGTTCTCCGGGGATGACATCAAGGTGGTCGCACTGACATCGGCGACGCCGAACGAGGGGAAATCCTCCGTGAGTTTCGAACTGGCGCTGTCCTTTGCCCAGGCGGGCAGGAAGACCATACTGATAGACGCGGACCTGCGTAAATCGGTGATGCGTTCCAGATATAAGAGGGGGAAGATCAAATACGGGCTGACGAACTACCTGGCGGGAAAACAGGAATTCTCGGACGTGACCTGTACCACGGATGTCCCCAATTTCTATATGGTATTCGCCGGACCCGTACCGCCGAATCCCAGTGAACTGCTGGGGAACAGCAGGTTCAGCGCGATGATAGCGGAGTGCAGGGAGGTGTTCGACATGGTCATCATCGACACGCCGCCGGTGGGCAGCGTGATCGACGCGGCGATCATATCCAGGCACTGCGATGGCGTTGCCGTCGTCATGGAGATGGGGGCGATCAGCTACCAGTTCGCCCGGAGGATCAAGGAACAGCTGGAGGTGGCCAACGCAAAGATCCTGGGCGTGGTGCTTAATAAGGTGGATATGACCGGGAAAGGGTATTACGGAAAATACTACGGCAAGTATTACGGGAAGTACTACGGAAAATATTACGGTAAGTATTATGGGAATTATGGGAATGAGTAGGGAGTATTGGAAATAAGGTCAGGGAGGATCCGGTGCATGTACATCAACTACACCGTCATAAACGGCATAGAGTACGGGACAGCTGCTCATTCCGTCCGGGCAAACGGTTCTGTTGGCAAGGAACAGCAGATATATCTCGGCCGTGTCATTGATAAGGCACGGGGCATCTTTAAAAACAGGAAGCGGGGCTTTTTTGTATACGATGTAAAAAACAATATATTTTCCACTGTCCCCCCGGACTTCATTGAACCTGAAATCGTCAGGAAAACGCGAACCCCAAGGCGGAATCAGTAATGAAATTTCGGAGCATGGCTCGTTCGATCGGATATGGAATAAGGATTGTCCAGAAATATGGAGTGAAACTTACTGTTCAGAAAGTGAAGAACCGGGTGATGTGAGGAAAGTGAAAGCCCCCACTTCAAGACGGGAAAAATATGAATACACCGGGCGAAAGCCCGTGTAGATAAATGGAACCATGTACCTTGACAACTGCATATCTTACACCGTGAAAAAAAGAACGGATTATTAAAAAAGGGTATTGCACATTGCGGCATCCTGTGGTAGACTTATGCCATAAAGAGGAAGAATCAGTCGCATTTTCGTGGAAATCCGCGGTTCAAAGTGCATGTTCAGGCATTTCGCCACAGATTCAACTTTTTAAAGAGGATAGTGGCGGAACCGGGAACCTGCAGAAACCATCTTTTTCCGCCGCTGTGAAGACAGAAGGAGGAAAACGGATGGGAAGACCACGGAACCCATGGCAAGGCGGCCATGACATCCCACAGAAGGAACTGGAATCATACCCGGATGTGTTCGCGGATATCCTGAACGCACTGGTATACGGGGGAGAGCAGGTGGTAGACCTGCGGCGTCTCAGCCAGGCAGGGACGGAAACCCGCTACAGGGACCAGGAGCGCAGGCTGAGGAACCAGTATGAGGACCTGGGCAGGTATGAGACGGACGGGGAAGGCAATGCGAGGATACTGTACCTGCTGGCCAACCAGTCGCGGACGGACAGCAGGATGCTGCTGAGGAAATGCGGATATGTCGGCGGTTATTACAGGGGACAGTATGAGCAGCAGATGAGGGAAATCTGCCCGGTCATGGAGCTGGTGCTGTACTGGGGAAGGAAACGATGGCGGACACCGCGTTCCATGCGGGAATTTTTCGAAGGGAAAGGCATCCATCCCAGGGCGTGGAGGTACATGGACAATGAAAGGATCCATGTGTTCGAGATGCGCCACCTGCCCAGGGAAGTCATAGGGAGGTTCCGGAGTGACATGCGGATCGTCCTGGAATATCTGGCGGATGAGGATGGAGTGGATCAATTGGAACAGGAAGTCAGCCACCCGGCGGCGCTGCTGGAACTCATGCAGGCATTGTCGAGGGATGACCGGTATGGGACAGTGATAGAAAACCTCATGGGCGAAGAGGGGGCAGGGGAAGGAGGGAACTGGACCGTGTGCAAGCTGATGGATAAGTATTGGGGAGGCGGGCTGCAGCAAGGGCGTCAGGAGGGCATAAAAGCGCTGATCTCCACATGCCATGAATTAGGCGTAACATTTGAAACAACGGCGGACAAGGTAAAGGAAAAATATGCGCTGGATGATTCCAGGGTAAAGGAAAGCATGGCGTTGTACTGGCAATGACCGCCAGACCATAAAATAGTAGAGGGAATAAAACTCCCGGTGTAAGATATGCAGTTGTCTTATGCCGGGAGTTTTTTGGTTGGAAAATATCAGGAGTATGACCGGTCATGGTTATTTTGGGAGTATAGGAAACAGGTCAGAGAGGTGTAGGTATGGGGAACTTTAAAATATTTAGTACATTCAGGAGCAGGTTGGAAAAGAATAAAAGATCAAGGAATCTCCTGATGTTTTTGAGAAAAATCGGTGCGGTCAATATTTTGCATTTTTTTGAAGATTTATTCCGTTCAAAAAAGAGTTGTGATGATTTTAATAAATTTTGTAAAGATAACGCAGAAAAATTAAAAAATATATTTGACATGTTAGATGATGAAAAATCAAAAAGGGTATTTGAAAACATATTACGATACCGGGCAAGCTACAACCGGAAATACCTGAGGGGAATCATTGATGGCGGCCAGTACTTTGACAAAGATATCATGCGGTTTTCCGACGATGAAGTCATGGTGGATTGCGGTGCATACATAGGAGACACAATCGAGGAATTTGTGAAGAGGAACAGTGAATACAAACATATTTATGCATTGGAACCCGATAATAATATCATTGCTTTCCTGAAAGAGAATGCAAGATCAGCAAAAGACAGGCTTACTATTTTTCCGGTAGCTGCCTGGAGCAAAAAAGAAACTTTATCATTTGCTGATGATGGAATTGGAACGGGGCATGTAGGGCGTGGGGGGGGGCGCCGTATAGAAGCAGATTCAATCGATAATCTGTTAAGTGGTGCATATGTTTCCTTTATAAAGATGGATATTGAAGGGGCAGAAATGGAAGCCTTGACAGGCGCCTGCAGGACAATACAAGAAAATAAACCCAAGCTGGCCATATGCATCTATCATAAATATGAGGATCTGTACAGGATACCAATGTATGTAAAGAGCCTGGTTCCAGAGTACAGGATATATATCAGGCATTATTCCGATACCCCATCGGAGACAGTAATGTATGCGATAACCTGATGAATTTTTGATCAAATAAAAGTATTGCAAATAAGGTCAGAGAGGTGCGTGTATGGAGAACAGCTATGGCGCGAACGCGATGGATCTGGGAATGGCAGGTTCCGGTGTGGAACCGGAAAAGGAGCCGTCTGTCTTTTATGTGATAGATGGAACCGCTGATTCAGGGCGGCAGACGCGGGAGATCCTCGGGGGGAAAGTTGGATATCGAATAGTGAAGAGACTGTTTGATATTGTCCTTTCGATCCTGGCAATGGTCATTTTAGCGCCAGTCTTTCTGATAACGGCAATTGCAATCAAGATGAATGACGGCGGACCGGTTATACATAAAAGATATTGTGTTGGGAAGAATGGAAAAGCTTTTCCCATGTATAAGTTCAGGAGCATGGTGGTAAACGCGGATGAATTGATCGATCGCTTTCCGGAAGAGATAAAGGCACAATATTTGCAGGGAATAAAACTGGCGGATGACCCAAGGATCACAACCGTGGGTAAAGTGATACGCAAGGCAAGCATTGATGAACTGCCACAGCTGTTTAATGTGCTGAAAGGCGAGATGAGCATTGTCGGCCCGAGGCCGGTTATAGAAAGGGAAGTTCAGGCATATGCAGGCAAGGCAGGCGTTTTATTGAGCGTCAGGCCGGGCATCACGGGAACCTGGCAGGTATATGGAAGAGGGGATGCCGCTTATCTGAGCAGGGAATCCCAAAACCTGCAGCTGGCATATGTGGAAAATATGGGTTTCCTGTATGACATCAAAATTTTAGGGATGACATTCAAAAAGGTCATCACGGGCGAGGGAGCAAGATGAAAGCATTTTTACTGGCAGCCGGGTTCGGAACCAGGCTTCGGCCAATAACGGATACGATACCCAAATGCCTGGTCACCATTAAGGACAAGCCGCTATTGGAATGGTGGTTTGAACTGTTCCGGAAACATGGGATTGATGAGGTGCTGGTCAATACACACTATATGGCGGATCAGGTTGAAGCGTTTGTAAACGGGTACACTGCGGTACACAGGGATATAAAAGTGACGCTTTTTTATGAGAAAGAACTCCTGGGAAGCGGGGGCACCGTGAATGCGAACAGGGATTTCATTGAAACAGGGGAAGATTTCCTGATATGTTACGCGGATAACCTGACAGATGTAAACCTGCAGGAACTGATCAATGTGCACCGGGGAAACGGGTCGGTTCTGACCATGGCACTGTTCCATACGACCATGCCGGAGCAATGCGGGATTGCCGCAGTGGATAAAAACGGGCTGATAACGGAATTTGTGGAAAAACCGGAAAGTCCGGAGGGCAATCTGGCCAATGCGGGGATATATGTCGCCAACCAGATGCTGTACCAATATTTCGAAAATGACGGTTTCTGTGATTTTGGGAGGGATGTCCTGCCAAGGCTTGTGGGGATCATGTACGGGTATGAAATACATGCCTGGCTCAGGGACATAGGCACACTGCAGAATTTACAGTCAGCAAGAGAGGAATGGGCATATGATCATCTCTAAGACACCGTTGAGGATCAGTTTCGCAGGCGGAGGCACGGATATTGACAGTTATTATAAGACCGGTTACGGCGCAGTGGTGAGCGCAGCAATCAACAAGCACGTATATGTGACAGTACACAGACGGTTTGACAATTCCCTGCGCGTGGGCTATACCAAGACCGAGATCGTAAACCATGCGGATGAATTGGAGCATGACATTGTGAAAGCCTGTCTGGAAATGGTGGGTATAGATAATGGTGTTGAGATCACTTCCATCGGTGAAGTCCCGGCCGGTACGGGGATGGGTTCCTCCGGCGCCCTGACAGTGGGGCTTTTGAACGCATTATACAGCCATGTCGGCAAGAGGCTTTCCTCCTATGAGTTGATGGAGAAAGCGTGCCAGATAGAAATAGACATCCTGAAACAGCCGATTGGCAAGCAGGATCAGGCCGCAGCGGCTTTTGGAGGCCTGAATTACTTCAAATTCCGTGCAGACGGCAGTGTGGGGCAGGAACGGATAGAACTGTCGCAGGAGGACTTTAAGAAACTGGAATCCAGGCTGCTGGTATTTTATACAGGACAGACACATTCGGCGGGCGCCATCTTAAGGGAACAGAAAAGCAGTACGGGCAGTCACCTGAAAACGATGGACGAGATGCGGGACCAGGCGGACCAGTTAAAGGAGAAGCTTATGAAAGACGGTTTCGGCGCATATTTTGGCGGGATGCTGCAGCAGGCATGGGAGAGGAAGAAGCTGCTGTCCAGCGGGATCAGTAACCTGGAGATTAACAGGATGTATGACTCGGGGATACAGGCAGGCGCTCTTGGGGGGAAACTCCTGGGAGCCGGGGGAGGCGGATTCCTGCTCTTCTATTGTGAGGAAGACAAGCAGGAACAGTTGAGAAAGGCGCTTGGACTACAGCAGCTGTATTTCAGGGTAGCCAGGTATGGAAGCAGGGTGGTTTATTTTGAATAACGCAAGACCCCGGAAAGCGGTCTTCCTTGACAGGGATGGGGTCATTAATAAATGCGCGGCGCCGCACTGTTATGTGTCCAGGTGGGAGGATTTCGAGTTCCTGCCCGGGGCCGTTGAAGGGATCAAATTGTTGAATGACGCCGGATACCTGATATTTCTTATCAGTAACCAGAGGGGGATCGCGAGGGGATTATATACTATTGAAGAGGTTCAGACCCTGCATGAAATGATGTGCGGATACCTGGAAAGGATGGGGGCGCATATTGACGGAATCTATATATGTCCCCATAACTATGGGGAATGTGACTGCAGGAAACCGGGTATCGGACTTTTCAGGCAGGCGGAGCAGGAGTGGATGATCGATAAGGAAAAGTCCTGGTGTATTGGAGATTTTGAGAATGATATCATGGCAGGGATTGCTTATGGGGTTAAAACGATCCTGATAGGAGATGAAACTGAAAAGTACGGGCAGGACTATACTTTCAGCAGTTTACAGGTGGCGGGCAAATACCTGGCAGGCAAAACCGCTGATCTTAAGGGGCATAAGGAATGGATTACAGCAAGACAATTCGGGATTATATAAACAGAGAGATTCAGGTACTGCAGGCACTTGATCCGGATGGGATCAACGAAGTACTTAATGTGCTTGAAGCAGCCAGGGAAAGAAATGCGGATATCTATATCTTTGGCAATGGAGGCAGCGCGGCGACAGCAAGCCACTACGCGGGGGATTTTAATAAAGGGGTCTCTGCGGAAACGAAAGGGAATAAGTACAGGTTTCATTGTCTGTCAGATAATATCCCGACCCTGATGGCGATTGCCAATGATATTGCTTATGAGGAAATCTTTCGTGAACAACTGAAAGGGAGACTCCGGGCGGATGACCTGGTGATCGGTATATCAGGAAGCGGAAATTCAGTCAATGTGATTAATGCGGTTCAGTATGCAAAAGATATTGGCTGCAAGGTAATCGGTATTACGGGATATCATGGCGGCAGGCTGAAGCAGCTGGCGGATTATCATCTGGACGCAGGGGTGGAAGACATGCAGATATCGGAAGACGTACATATGATGTTCGATCATTTGATGATGTCAGCGCTTAGAAATGCTGAGGCGGTGTAGGAAGATGCGCACACAGAAAGTCATAAGGGTATTGCAGATTCCAGGGAAAATGGATTATGGCGGAGTCTCGGCAGTACTTATGAATTATTACAGGCATATTGATAAATCTAAAGTACAGTTTGATTTTGCGGTAAACATTGATTGTGCGTTTCCTCAGCAGAACGAGTTAATAGCTGGCGGAAGTAAATTATATCGCGTGTCTTCTTTGAAAAATGTGCTTAGGTATATTCATGATGTTTATAAAATAATTAAAACCGAAAAATATCAGATTGTCCATGCGCATATGAATTCCTTAAATATTTTTCCGTTGCTTGCGGCAAAACTGGCAGGCGCACAAATACGGATCTGCCATAATCATTCTACAGATGCGGAAGGGGAATTTATAAGAAATACTGCCAAAAATATTTTTAAGATGTTTTCAAGAATTTTCCCGACACACTATGCAGCATGCTCTGAATATGCGGCAAATTGGTTATATGGGAAAAGGTTTTGCAAACGGCATCCGGTAAAGATCATCCATAATGGGATTGAGTTGGGACGTTTTGCTTATAATGCGGAAGTTCGTGATGAAGTGCGCAGGCGATATGGCATGGGGGAAAAGTTTGTAATTGGAAACATAGGACGATTTGTATTTCAGAAAAACCATGATTTACTGATAGATATTTATAATGCAATATACAGGGAAAATAGAGACACGGTACTTTTGTTAGTTGGAGAAGGAGAACTACTGGAAGAAGTTAAAACAAAAGTTCGAAAATACGGTTTGGAAAATGCTGTTATCTTCACGGGAGTTGAAAAAGATACGAGTAAGCTGTATCAGGCAATGGATGTATTTGTACTGACATCACGCTATGAGGGGCTTTCCGTGACAACTGTTGAAGCACAGGTCAACGGGCTTCACTGTGTTGTATCAGGCGCAGTACCGGAAGAGGCGATAATTTCCGGCAATGTGGAACGAGTTGAAGACTATTCAAATATTAAGGAATGGACAAAAAAAATTATGGATAAAAAGAACAGGGTTTTAGGAAAATCAGAGGCAATAAAATTGTATGATATTATAAGTTGTGCGCAAGAACTGGAAAAGTATTATGGTGATTTGGTTTGAAAATATTAATTGAAGTAATGCATGGACTTGGAGATGAGGTTTGCGCACTTCCGATGATTGAAAATATATGTCTGGCGTATCCCGATGCGGATATTACGGTGCTGGTAAATTCAGAAGGCGGAAAAGAAATTATTGAGCATGGAAATTTTAAAGCCAGCAAAACTATTATTTTAAATGTGCATAAGGACAAAAAGTTTAAAGTGGTCAGAGAATGCAGGGATATGCGGCGTAATAAGTACGATATGGGGATATCCTGTGCGCTCACTTCTATGACAAAAGCACATTTGTTTATGGGCGCAATAGCGCCTGAGATAAAAGCGGGAATCCAGTTTTCCAGGAAACAGGACTTTCAGGCATTAAACGATAGGATGCATTTTGTAGATGCAAATCTTGAAATATTAAAAGATTTGAACATTTCATTAACTGTGACATCACCAAGGTTGATCGCGAATCCTTTATTAGTGACATATTTTCGTAGTGTAATGGATACGGGGAATCAGAAAAAACGAATTGGCGTATGTATAGGTAATGCAGACGCCACTTATAAATATAAGTACATAAGAAAGAAACCGGTATACGCAAAAGGGTGGGGAATTTCAAATATGACGCTGCTATGTGAACGGCTACTGGATAATGAATATTCACTGTTTCTAATCGGTGGCAAGCAGGAAATTCCGCTTTTCAAACAGATGCCTGAAAAGATAAAAAGCAGATCTGTATCATTTGTTGGAAAAACAACGGTTGCGGAATCAATGGCAGTTGCAAGTTTATGCGATGTTCTGGTTGGCGTAGACACGGGAATGCAGCATATAGCAGATGCATTAGGAGTTAAGACGGTTTCGATTTTTGGGCCTACAAATCCGCATACACGAGGAGCATATTCAAAAAATGCAAGGTTTGTAGAGTGTGAGAAAGAATGTAAGTATTGCTTTGGCACAGCCAGATATACACGATGCGAAGATAGAAAATGTCTTAAGGAAATAACGGTGGAGCATGTATTTAAAATAATTACAGAAATACTGAAAGGGGAGGCCAAAGCAAAAGATGGAATTGAAGAGACAGATCATGAGTAAATCGATTCTTGTCGTCGGAGATGTGATGCTTGACACCTATTATTATGGAGATATAGAGCGCATTTCACCGGAAGCTCCAGTGCCGGTTTTTAGAAAGAAATCAGAGCGGTATGTTTTAGGGGGAGCGGGAAATGTGGCTGCTAACCTGATTGCAGCGGATCAGCAGGTATCTGTGATGGCCGTGACAGGTGAAGATGAAAATGGAAATAGATTGAGAGAGATTCTTAATGAGAAAAATATCAATACTGATCTGTTAGTTGCACTTGATAGGAATACCACAGTCAAAACGAGATTCCTTGCTGCAAATAATCAACAAGTGCTTAGGCTGGATATTGAAGATACAAATGAACTAAAAGAAGAAGAATATAAAGTATTATTAGATGCTTTTGAGGAGAAAATAAGTAAATTTGAAATCATCCTGATGTCCGATTATATGAAAGGCCTGCTTGGCCGTGATTTTACACAGTGCATCATACGGATGGCAAAGGCGCGTGATATTCCGGTAGTGATCGATGTAAAAGATTCACAGGCTGCTAAGTATAAGGATGCATTTTTAGTAAAGCCTAATTTAAATGAATTAAAAAATTTAACGGGGATGTCAATAGAAACAGATGATGAAATTATTGACGCGTCCGGGAAACTTAGAGAAATGTGTGAGTGTAGGTACGTTCTTACAACCTGTGGAGCAAGAGGTATGGTGCTGGTTAGCGCTGAGGAATCATTTTTTTTAAAGTCCATTCAACAGGAAGTATTTGATGTGACCGGTGCTGGAGATACGGCAATTGCTTATCTGGCTGCGTGTATGGCAAATGGTTTTTCTGTAATGGAGGCAGTTGAAATTGCCAACTACGCGGCTGGGATTCAGGTGGGGAAAACAGGGACATCCTCTGTTTGCTGGAGGGAAGTCTGGGAATACATTATGGATCAGAAACGAATGACTTTGTACAAAATTCTGGAAGAAAAAGACGTCGCTGTTTTTCGGAAAGAGCATATGGGGCAGAAAGTGGTTTTTACAAATGGATGCTTTGATATTTTACATACCGGTCATATCCGCTATTTGCGGGAAGCGGCAAAGCTGGGGGATATTCTGATCCTTGGCCTTAATAGTGATGCATCGGTAAAAAGACTGAAAGGATCTGAACGGCCGATCAATAATGAACTGGATAGGGCAGAAATATTATGTGCCCTTGAATATATAGATTATGTTGCAATATTTAACGAAGATACACCGTTGGAATTGATCAAGAAGATTCAACCGGATGTGCTGGTAAAGGGTGGCGACTACAGTAACGAATATGTGATAGGAACAAAAGAAGTAGAAGCTTGGGGAGGAAAATTAGTATTGATTCCTTTTGTAGAAGGAAAATCCACTACCAATATTATTAAAGTAATAGAGAAGACTTTCCAGGACAATGAGAAAAGAGCGGGTTGTGATGAATGATATTATCATGGACAGCATCCAGGACAACATTACAGTAAAAAAAGAACTTCTTAAAAACAATGTACTTTTGGATACAGTATCTGATTTGTCGGATGAAATGGTGAAATGTATAAGAAATGGCGGGAAGATTATACTTTGTGGAAATGGCGGTTCTGCTTCCGATGCGTTACATTTCGCAGGAGAAATTGTTGGACGATTTCAAAAGGAGCGTCCTGCATGGCCAGCCATAGCGCTTAATGCCGATGTGGCAACCATGACTGCCATAGCAAATGATTATGGCTACGAAGATTTGTTTGCGCGCCAGGCGGAAGCGCATATAAAGGAGCAGGATGTTTTTATTGGCATCAGCACAAGCGGAAATTCCGAGAATGTTTTACGGGCAGTGGAAGCGGCAAGAAAAAAGGGTGCCAGGACAGCAGCATTTCTGGGAAAAGATGGGGGGAAAATCGGCAAGATGGTTGATTTTCCGGTGATTGTTCCCAGCAAGGTAACTGCACGGGTGCAGGAATGCCATATTATGTTGATTCACATCATATGCGAGATTTTGGAAAAAAAACTTTCATAGAAGAGGGAAACAGGTGAACAAGGCAATTTTCCTGGACAGGGATGGAACGATTAACGTTGAGAAAAAATATCTTTACAAAATAGAAGACTTTGAGTTTCTTCCCGGAGTGATTGAAGGATTAAAAATACTTCAGCAGAAGGACTATCTTCTGATCATCCTTACAAACCAGTCGGGTATTGGAAGAGGGTATTATACAGAAGAGGATTTTGTGAAATTGAACGATTGGATGTTACAGGAATTAAATAGAGAAGGAGTATTGATTACGAAGGTTTACTATTGCCCGCATCTTCCCACGGCAAAGATGACAAGGTACAGAAAAATCTGCACTTGCAGAAAACCTGCTCTGGGAATGTATGGGCAGGCAATAAAGGAATTTGACATTGATATCTCTTTAAGTTATGCAATAGGCGATAAGATACGAGATTGTTCGATCTGTGAAAAAATGGGATGCAGAGGATTTATTATTGCTGAAAATGAAAATTCAAAAGTTATAGAAGCTGTTAAAGGTGGAAAGTGTAGAAATATCAGGTACGAAACGGACTTGCTGGCATGTGCTAAAAGGATAGCGCAGATGGAGGGATAACATTGATCATCGTTACAGGTGGAGCAGGATTTATTGGCAGTTGTGTAGTCCGCACATTAAATGATGCAGGTATTGAGGACATCATTGTTGTGGATGATATCAATACAACGGATAAGTGGATGAATCTGCGGAATAAAAAATATATGAAATATGTACATAAGTCAGAATTCCTGAAAGAACTGATTACCTATGAAAATGTCACGGCAGTCATCCATATGGGGGCGCAGTCAGCTACTACGGAAAGAGATTTTGACTATTTGTGGAAAAACAATTTTGAATATACCAAAGCGTTATGGAATTATTGTGCTGAAAAGGAAATTCAGTTTATATATGCGAGTTCAGCGGCAACCTATGGAGATGGAAAATCAGGTTTTGACGATGAGACGGATATAGATGACTTTTTACCATTAAACGGATATGGATATTCTAAACAGATATTTGATTTATGGGTAAAACATCAGGCAGAATCTTTTCCCAAACAGCATGTAGGCCTTAAATTTTTTAATGTTTATGGTCCTAATGAGTATTTCAAGGGAAACATGGCAAGTATGGTATTCCATGGATATAAACAGATTCAGAAATGCGGAAAAATAGGGTTATTTAAATCATGCAATCCTGACTATAGGGATGGTGAGCAACTGCGGGATTTTGTGTATGTTAAGGATGTATGTAGTGTGATTTACTGGTTGTTGCGCAATCCCCACGTGAATGGTCTGTTCAATGTGGGTACTGGTCGGGCACAGAGTTTTCGGGAATTAGCTGAGGCAACATTTCAGGCTTTAGATATGGAACCCAACATTGAATATATAGACATGCCGGAACATTTGAAGCAAAAATACCAGTATTATACTAAGGCAGAAATAAAGAAACTCAGGGATGCGGGGTATGATAAGGAATTCATGGATCTGGAAATCGGTGTAAAAGATTATGTGTGTGGATATTTAAATAAGGGGTTTATGATTTGGTAACAGGGAAGATTAGTATGAGAAGTAAAGTAATAAGAATAAATAAAAAAGCAATTATGGCACTAATTTTCTTTATACCAGTTTATAAACCACAGTCTATAAATTACCTGTCACCATTGCTGGATACAGTATTTAATGTGCTGTTGATAGTATTTGCATTTATATTATTATTTATTGGATATTACAAAAAAGTAAAGCTATTAGATTCTTTTTCAGTATGTGCGTTAAGCTATGCAGTTATTGAGTATGCTGTGACAATAAGGATGAGAGGAGATTTGTATTTATTAAGTACATATATTGTCAGATATATGTATATTTGGTTGTACATAAGGATTATCCTAATAGAAATTCAGGCGAGTTATGAGATTCCATTATTGATTTTAAAATGCTGGTTTTATTTGAATATAGTTTCTTATTTCCTTTATCCAGAGGGTATGTATGTAGCAATATGGAAGATTAATGAGATATATACGAGAGAAAATTATCTGATGGGATCAAAAAACGGTTATGTGTTTCCAGTTTCCTTTGCGTTTCTTTTATTGTATATGTGTATTAATCAACAAAACCGTAAAATGAAATTAAAGGATACCGTGTTTGTGGTAGCGTGTTATTTTACTGTGCTTTTCATTTCAAAATCATCAACAGGAATTATCGCGATGGTGCTTTTAGGTATATATATACTGGCAAAAAACACGCTGTTAAACTCAAAAAGAGCTGTAGGGATGCTTATTACGTTAAATATAGTGCTTTTCGGGGCGATTACATTGATTTCAAACAATATGCCCTTATTACAAGCGCTTAGCTACATTACAGGTAAGAGTATAACATTAAATAATCGTACAGATGCATGGAGAGACGTTATTTCTGTGATTATGTCCAAACCTATATTCGGATATGGGTGTACCTCGGAGTATGTTAATTTAATAATGTTTCATAGAGTGCACACACATAGTATTTTCTTACAAGCCGCATATGAGGGCGGGATTGTTTTACTGACTGCTTTTGCTTTATTGATAGCTGTGGTCTTAAAGAAGATATATATGAATTATGAAGAGGACGAGAAGTGCAAATTTTTCCTGTGGACTATTTTCGTTTTATTGATTGCAGGTATTGCAGATTTAAATAAGTATGCTTTATTTTCCGCGTTGTGCGTATCTTATTATGGATGTAATCGCAAGTTAATTGCAAAAGATAAACGATAGGATATGATTCAAAAAAACAAATGGGGAGAGACTGATGAAATACTTAGTATGTATGGGTTCTGGTATCGGAGATGTTATCCTCACCCTGCCCTTTTTAAAAACTATTCGTGATAATGATGGAACGGCATATATAACATTGTTTCGCTGCGGAACCAGAAAACAATTGAATGAAAAAAAAGAGTTGTATAAATTTCAGGAGTTGGCTGATGAAGTCGTAAGTTATGCGCAAAGTGAAATGCTGTATAGTTTAGGTGTTTTCTTAAAGTTAATGAAAAAGGGATATGATTATGGATTTGTTCATCAGTATACAGACAGTCCGGATACATCAGCATGGCCGGCGTTCATTGTGAGATATGCCTGTAAAAAGACAATTGGTACCATTGTTCCGCAGAATCCTAGAATTTCATTTAATATAGAAGTTCCGCGGACAGAAAGGGATAGTGTTACGATTTCTCAGTTAAAACTGCTTGAGGAAATAGGGTATGTGAGTGAAAAGAAATATGAAGGTCTTCTGCCGGACAACAAATTAGAGATTGTATATAGGAAATTACACATTGATGAAAAAATCAGTCAGAGGAAATGCATAGGACTGTGTGTGGGGACAGTTCCGGTTGTAACGAGAGTCAGAGGAAAAGTAGTTGAGAAAAAAATAAAAAATTGGCCATATGAAAAATGGAGTAAATTAGCAGATCGATTAACTACAGACGGTTTTTTGGTAGTGTTGTTTGGGAGTCCCACTGAAAGAGATGAAATAGGTCAATTGGATTGTTTTCAACAATTTACGGGAATGAATTTGTGCGGAACTATGAGTATAGTACAGACAATGTCAGTATTAAAAAAAATGGAGATTATAGTAGGTGCTGATACCGGATTAATGCATTGTGCCGCCGCATTGAAAAGGAAATCCCTGACATTGTTTGGCGCAACAGATTATAAACAGTATCTTCCGTATGGCAATAAAAGTTATTATATTGCCGCCCAAAAAGAGTGTGCACCATGTTTTGGAACAGCAAAGGCAGGTGTTTGTGAAAGGAATGAATGTATGAACAGCATTACGGTAGAAAAAGTATATTTGAAAATATTGGAGATTTTGGGCAATGAAGATTACACTCGGTAAAAAGGACATCATATGGAGTTATGTTGGAACCATTATGTCTATGGGGGCAAATCTTTTTATGCTGCCATTTCTGATGTATTATCTCGACGGCGATATGCTCGGATTATGGTATGTATTTGCAAGTATTGGAGCAATTGCCACTTTATTTGATTTTGGTTTCGCAGTCACATTTGCAAGAAATATTACATACTGCTGGAGTGGAGCGCAGGAATTAAAAAGAGAAGATGTTGCCTTTGTTAAGAACAGGGAGCCTGATTATAAACTGATGAAACAGGTACTTGTTACCTGCAGATTGATATATGGCATTTTATCTGGCCTGGTATTAGTGCTTATGCTGACGGGAGGGACAATATATATAAGATACGTCTCGAAGGAAGTGAAAGGGACGATTCCGCTTATCGCATGGATTATTTATGCGTTTGCGGTGACACTGAATTTGTATTATGGCTATTATGCTTCGTTTTTACGTGGTGTTGGAGCCGTTGAAAGGGCAAATAAAAATACGGTTTATGCGAGAGGAATACAGATTTTACTGACAATTGGATTGCTTTCCTGCGGGGCAGGAATCATTGGGGCAAGTATTGCTTATCTCGCATACGGAACCATTTTTAGAATGCTTGGAAAATATTATTTTTATAGATATCAGGGGATTAAGGATAATTTAGCTAAGATATCGGAAGAACCAACAAAAAAACAGATTCATGAGTTATTCATTGTGGTGTGGCATAACGCATGGAGGGATGGGGTGATTTCCGTTTGCAATTATTTCTGCAATCAGGCATCGACGATTATTTGTTCCATGTTTTTGTCACTGGCGGAAACAGGAGTCTATTCTATTGGAGTACAGATTGCTTCTGCGATTGCACAGATTGCCGGGACGCTATATACAGCGTATATACCGGAACTGCAGGCAGCTTATATCAATGCGGATACGGATAAAATGAAAAGACTAATGGCAATGATTGTAATGTCATTTATTTATCTTTATATAACAGGTACTATTGTTTTTATGGCGGTTGGAATGCCGGTCTTGCGTATTATAAAACCAACTGCCGTAGTATCGATTCCGGTATTAACAGGATTGTGTATATACCAAATGATATTAAAGTATAGAAATTGTTATACGACATATTTTTCCTGCACAAATCGGATTATTTATATGAATGGATTTATTGTATCGGCACTTTTGTGTGTGATTCTATCCCTTTTCATGACCGGGGGGCTTGAATTTGGTGTTTGGGGATTGATATTGGCGCAGATTATCAGTCAGGCCGTATATAATATGTGGCATTGGTCTCTGGCCGTGCATGAGGAATTAGGTGTTTCTGTGAAAGACATGATCAGAACAGGGAATAAAGAATGCGTTAAAATTGTGCGTTTATTGAAGAAATAAGGCAATGTAGCCTGCTGTTGAAAGAGAGAAAGAGGTATAGGCATGATCAGACAAATAATAAGCGACAAACTGATTAATTTAATGGTAAGGGCAATTCAGAAAGCAGACTGTCTGCAGATAAATAATGGGGAGGCAGTGCTCAATAGCAGAATGGAAGATCCTGTCTTTTTGGAACGCTATGGATACAAGGTATATTCTCAGAATGATGAAGATGGAATTATAGAAGAGATTTTTAACCGGATAGGGGAGAAATACAGAACATTTGTTGAGTTTGGGGTGCAGAATGGCCTGGAATGTAATAGTCATTTCCTGTTGCATAAGGGATGGAAAGGCATCTGGATCGAAGGGGGCAAAAGGTATTGCAAAGAAATCAGGGATCTGTTTAATGGTTTAATTGAAAATAAGCGTTTGCTTGTTAAGAATGCTTTCATCAACAAAGATAACATTGATCGATTGATCCTGGACGGGTTAAATGAACTTGGAATTGGGGGGGGGTATTGATTTGCTAAGTATAGATATTGATGGAAATGATTATTATGTGTGGGATAAGATTTATTCCATAGACCCTCGGGTGGTCGTAATAGAATATAATGCAAAATTTCCTGCCAATTTTGAATGGATAATGAATTATGATGAATCGCATATATGGAAATACGATGACGAGATGGGAGCTTCACTAAAGTCGTTAGAACTTCTTGGAAACGCAAAGGGATATCAATTAGTGGGAACTAATGTTACGGGCTCCAATGCTTTTTTCGTAAAAAAAGAATTAGCAAGAGATTTATTTCCATTGCCTGCTATATCGGAAAATTTATGGAATCCTGCGCGATATGGCATGAAATACATAAGTGGACACAGGGCAGGGAAATATGTTGGCAAAATATAAAGATAAACCCGGTATTGCAATGAAAAATCTGTACTTGGAGGTTAAAAGTGAGTTTAAGGACAGGCAACATGATAATGTCATTATACAAACGAAGTCCCCAATGGAGAAATCTGACTGATTCTGAATTAAGTCGTTTAAAAGACGAAATGGTATCTATAGCAAACGACATTATAGGGGTATGTGAAAAATATAAGTTCAAGTATGTATTGTCCTATGGAACGGCATTAGGAGCCATTAGACATAATGGGTTTATCCCATGGGACGATGATCTGGATCTTAGTATGCCAAGAAGTGATTATGACAGTTTTTTGAGGGTGGCA
Source organism: Blautia sp. (assembly GCA_023667395.1). Classification (GTDB taxonomy): domain Bacteria; phylum Bacillota; class Clostridia; order Lachnospirales; family Lachnospiraceae; genus Acetatifactor. Next base: position 35,231 of record JAMPAC010000022.1, read on the forward strand.
GAAAAAGAATTGGGAGACAAGTATTTTGTTTATGCTGTATCAAAGGGAGACAACATGAAGATTCCCACATGCCATGTAATAAAAAAAGGAACTAGATATATTAATTATGGCGATTTAACATTGCTATCCCCGGAACAGGAGAAAATGAAAGGAATTTATGTAGATATATATCCGCTGGAAAATGCATCTGATACAGCGCTTATTAGAAAATTGGACGGATATATAAACTTGGCGATTCAGTTTGTTATGTCCTGTGTGAATATGCGGGATACGGTCAGATGTTTGGAGAAAATGGATGTAACCTTGACGAAAGAGGAAAAGAAACAATTAAGAGTCAAGTGGATATGCGGGAATATTTTTGGACTGATTCCACCTACTAAATGGTGCGTCATACTGGATAAATTTTCTTCAAAAAACCATAACAATAACTCCCGGTACATTACCTCATATACAGGATATAAAGATATTAAAAAATCCGTATATGAACGTTGCCGGATAATCGGAACAAAAGAATGGAGTTTTGAAGGTCATATGTGGAAAATTCCTGATGATTATGATTATTATTTGAAAACAATATATGGAGATTATATGAAAATGCCAGATGTAAAAGAGAGAAAAATCCATCCTGTTTTTGAACTTGATTTTGACAGCAACTGAAATGTTGAAACGATTGGATAAGGAGACAGGAACCTGATGAAAGCCTTGATTTTGAATTCCGGTTTAGGACACCGTATGGGTGTGTTGACATCGGAGCAGCCTAAGTGCATGACGGAGATTTCAGCAACGGAAACAATACTGAGCAGGCAGCTGAAACTACTTGCTGAAGAGGGGATCCTGGAAGTAGTCATGACTACAGGATATTATAACGACGTGCTGATAAATTATTGTGAATCATTGGATTTACCCTTGCAATATGTGTTTGTAGATAACCCGGATTATGCGGAGACAAATTATATTTATTCTATTTATTGTGCCCGGGATTACCTTGATGATGATATTTTACTCATGCATGGAGATCTGGTTTTTGAGACTTCTGTACTGGAGGATATCCTGGCATTTCCAGGTAGCTGTATGAAAGTAAGTTCAACAACAGCCTTGCCGGATAAAGATTTTAAAGCAGTGATACATAATGGCCGGGTTGAAAAAGTTGGGGTTGGGTTCTTTGACAACGCGATGGAGGCGCAGGCACTGTACAAATTAAAAAAAGAGGATTGGAGATTTTGGTTAGATGAGATGATATCATTCTGTGAGGAAGGAGCCAGAACCTGTTATGCAGAGGACGCATTTAATCAGATTTCAGGCAAATGCGAAATATATGCATTGGATGTTAAAGAAAGGCTTTGTTCCGAGATTGACACACCGGAGGATCTGGCGGTCGTCAAGGTTAAGCTTGCGGAGATAGAGAATCGCACCGTATATATGGGCTTTTCCACGGATATGATTCACAGCGGGCATATTGCAATCATTAAAAAAGCCCAAAAGCTTGGGAAACTGATTATTGGTGTTTTGTCTGATGAGGCAGTTATGTCTTATAAGAGATTTCCGCTTTTATCATTTGAAGAGAGAAAGGCCATGTTCGAGAATATTGCAGGGGTATATAAGGTGATAGAGCAGAAAACTCTCAGCTACAAGGATAATCTGGAGATGCTAAAGCCCACCTATGTCGTGCACGGTGATGACTGGCGGACAGGATTTCAAAAACCAGTCCGGGACGAGGCAGCTTCGGTGCTTGCTTCTTACGGAGGATGCCTTGTTGAATATCCGTATTCGAAAGAAGCCAAATACGCAGAACTGGAAAAAAGGGCAAGAATGGAACTTTCCACACCGGATATCCGGCGGGGCAGATTGAAAAAAGAACTGGCGATGAAAGGGACGATTACCGCGATGGAAGCCCACAGCGGTATTACGGGGTTGATTGTTGAAAATACCGTGGTGGAAGAAAATGGTGGAGCGCACCAGTTTGATGCCATGTGGATTTCCTCGCTCTGTGATTCCACCGCAAAAGGGAAACCGGATATTGAACTGGTAGATATGACAAGCAGGTTTCGTACTATTGATGATATTTGTGAGGTCACTACAAAGCCCATCATTTTTGATGGGGACACAGGGGGACTTGCTGAGCATTTTGTATACACGGTTCGGTCGTTGGAACGCCTGGGTGTATCCATGGTTATTATTGAGGATAAGATTGGTCTTAAAAAGAATAGTCTGTTTGGTACAAAAGCAGGGCAGACGCAGGATGCCATAGACCATTTTGCGGCTAAGATTACAGCGGGTAAGGAGGCGCAGAGGACAAGGGATTTTATGATATGCGCCCGTATAGAAAGTCTTATTCTTGAAAAGGGTATGGAAGATGCACTTGAACGCGCATTTGCATATGTTAAAGCGGGTGCGGATGCCATTATGATCCATAGCCGGAAAAAGGAACCAGACGAAATATTTGAATTTGTGGAATGTTTTCGCAGACAAGATATGAATACACCCATTGTCGTTGTGCCAACTTCTTTTAATACGGTAACGGAAGCGGAGTTTAAAGAGCGCGGTGTGAATATTGTCATTTATGCAAACCAACTGACCAGGACAGGGTTTCCGGCCATGCAAAACGCAGCTAAATTAATCCTCAAAAATCATAGGGCGAAAGAATGTGATGAAATCTGCATGCCGATCGGAGATATTATTCGTCTGATTCCGGAAGAGTGAAAGGAACTTGTTGATTATGCCGCAAAGTGAAATTAGTATAAGCGAATTACGAAAGTGGACATGCGATAAAAAAACTTTACTGGTATGCGATAAATTTATTGATGATCAGCAGATAAAAGAACTGTTGGACTGGAACAGGATAGTAAGATTCAGCGATTATGTATCCAATCCTACATATGAGTCAGTGGTGGCGGGAGTAAATATTTTCCATAAACATGCCTGCAATGCGGTTGTTGCTATAGGCGGCGGGAGTACGATTGATGTGGCGAAATGTATTAAGCTGTTTTCAAACATGGGTGTTGATGCGAAATATTTGGAACAGGAAATCGTGGCAAACAATGTTCCTTTTCTCGCAATTCCCACAACTGCCGGAACTGGCAGTGAGGCAACACGATATGCTGTTATTTATCATAATGGTGAGAAACAGTCCATAACGCATATAAGTTGCATCCCGGATGTTGTTATTTTTGAGGCGTCATTTTTACATGATTTACCGATTTACCAGAAAAAGGCAACCATGCTTGACGCGCTATGTCATGCAATTGAGTCATACTGGTCTGTTCATTCAACGCATGAGAGTAAGGGATATTCAAGGGAAGCAATTTCACTGATCCTGAAATATATGGATGGTTATTTGGGGAATGAGCGTTCGTCGGAAAGTAAAATGCTGAAAGCGGCTAATATTGCAGGTAAAGCAATCAATATAACCCAGACTACGGCGGGACATGCCATGTGTTATAAGCTGACAGGCCTTTATGGAATAGCGCATGGCCATGCGGCAGCATTATGTGTTGCGAAGCTGTGGCCATATATGATTAGTCACATCGAACAATGTGTGGATGTTAGGGGACAAAACTATTTATGCAGTTTATTTACGGAGTTGTCGGATATTATGGGGACAAGGAGCGCTGATGAAGCTGCGGAGAAATTTCAGGAGTTAATTGATGGATTAGAATTGGAAGCCCCCATTGCACGGGAAAAGGATATCAATGTACTTAAGGGTTCTGTTAATCCAATCCGCTTGAAAAACAATCCAATAAAGTTGGAGGGCAGTGACATCGAAAGCCTGTATTGTCAGATCTTGAAAGGTGAGAAAGAGCAGTGAAAGTAGAAAATTTATTTAGGATTATTGATTCGGAATTTTATACGGGCGTGCCGGATTCACTGTTAAGGAGCCTGTGTGATTTTTTGATGGATAAATATGGCATTGACCCGCAACATCATGTTATCGCGGCCAATGAGGGAAACTGTGCGGCTTTAGCGGCGGGATATTACCTGGCGACAGGGAAAGTGCCGGTTGTTTACATGCAGAATTCCGGGGAAGGAAATATGATTAATCCTGCAGCCAGTTTACTGAACAGTAAAGTGTATGCTATTCCGGTCGTCTTTATCATTGGCTGGCGTGGCCAGCCAGGTATTAATGATGAGCCGCAGCATATTTTTCAGGGGGAAATAACAATAAGACTGCTTGAGGATCTGGGTATCAAAACCTTTGTTATTAATAGGGATACAACGGACGAAGATGTCATGCTGATAATGCAGGAGTACAGGAAGGAACTCGCGTTGGGAAAAGACGTGGCATTTGTCATTAGTAAAGGGGCGCTTTATTATGACAAATGTGTATATTATACGAATGATAACATCATGGACAGGGAAGAAATCATCCGGCATGTTGTTGCTGCCAGTGGGGAAAATCCTGTTGTCAGCACTACAGGCAAAGCAAGCAGGGAATTGTTTGAAATCAGAACTGCAAATGTACAGGAGCATAAATACGATTTTCTGACAGTTGGCTCCATGGGTCATGCATCCTCCATTGCATTGGGTATTGCAATTCATAAACCTATGGCGAAAGTATGGTGCATTGACGGAGATGGCGCGGTGTTGATGCATATGGGAGCCATGGCTGTCATTGGTGCAAGTGCACCGAAGAATTTCGTGCATATTGTTATCAATAATGGTGCACATGAAACAGTTGGGGGGATGCCAACCGCTGTATCAAAAATTAATTTGACTGATATTGCGAAAGCCTGCGGATATTTGCATGTAGCTTGTGTTCACGATTTTAGTGATTTGGATAAGGAACTGGAGATGGCAAAGACAATGGATAAATTATGTTTTATTGAAGTGAAAAGTTCGATTGCAGCCCGGAGTGATTTGGGTAGGCCAACGGTTACACCATTACAAAATAGACAAAGATTCATGGACTATCTTTCTTGTCTGAGGTAAAAGGTATGGATATTATGAAAAACTGAGTTACATCAAATACTTAATAGATTGGAGGAAAGACCATAGCAGAAATTATTCGTCATGTAATGAATGAGTTTGAAACATATACGACAGGATATATTCCTGTTGCAGTGACAGGAGGAGTCCTGGCTGGACTGCTGGTGGCAGTGTCAGGAAAGAATGGGGATAACAGGATAAAGGCAGGAATGAACATGGGGCTTCTGGTATGTTATGGGATTCTGTTGTCTGTGATCACTATCTATGGCAGGGGAGGGTTCACCCATAGGGAGGTGGAACTTCTGCCATTCGAGGATATTTTAAATGGTAAGGCAAACGAAGCATATCATATTGCAGGGAACATTATTTTATTTGTGCCATTTGGGATTCTTATGAGATGGATGGGATGGAAAAGGAATATGGTTTATCTGTCAGGGTTGGGGACAAGCATCCTGATAGAATTTATGCAGTATATTTTGTCCTGCGGGACTTCTGAAACAGATGATGTAATCTGTAATCTGGCAGGAGTGATCCTGGGAGACCTGATATATAACATTATGAAAGGAACCGCAAATATTCTGCGGTCAGGTAGGAGAAAATGAGCAACATACCGGAAAATGAAAACAAAAAAAGGAAGAAACCGATATATCTGGTTCTGGCGGTCCTGTTCGCGCTGGTGGCTGCGGCTGCCCTGGGATATCTTGTTTACCGTAACGGCCAGGCCAGGAAGCAGCAGGAAGAGTACGAGGCGCTGCTGGAATCCATGGCGGCGCAGACGCCTGCACCGATGCCCACAT
>JAMPAC010000023.1 GCA_023667395.1 Blautia sp.
GCTGGGGTGTTAGTTATATGAAACCTTACCAACACATTTGCGGACTAACACCAAATAATATTATATTAATTCTTTCCGGTATCATTGCGCTCCCGAAAAGAAATTAACACCATTCCGAATGACGGTTACTTCTCTTTCCCGGCAAATAGCGCCAGCTTTGCATACATATCTTCCAGGATCAGCCTGGAATCCACGCTCCGGTAAACCCGGATGGGTCTGTTCCGCTGGTCAAAATAGTAGGAAGCGTCCCTCGTCACATGGGGCGCCTGCACCCAGTCGAAAGAAAACCTGTCCTCATACAGGATCAGTCCCACCGACGGGGAATCTCCCAGCACCCATGTCTCGCCTGTGCGGAACGGGCTTTTGCGGGCGCTCTCCGAGAAAGCGCACTCCGCCAGCTGATCGAACAGATATCTCCCGATGTCCCCGCAGGGACGAACCCGGTACTCCAACTCCGCCAGGGATACCGGCATCATCTCATAGACGTTCTTGGGCACCTGCCAGACCTCCAGCCCGGATCCAAAGACCACATTACAGGCGCTGATATCGTTTCCCAGGTTAAATTCCGGCCCTCCCTGGGGGTAGGAGCCTCCGCCAATCCAGATCACCCTGATCCGCCCCGCAATCCCGGGTTCCAGCAGATAAGCCGCCGCAATATCCGTCAGCGGGCCCATCAGCGCGATATAAAGCGGCCTGTCATCCGCTTTCATGGCCTCCCGGATAATCAGCCTGACGCCCTCCGAGGCTTCCGGTTCTCCCGTCAGATCCAGGGATTTTTCGCAGCCGTGAAACAAAAGTCCTTCCCTGGGGAAATGCATTTTGTCCAGCAGGACCTCCATCTCCGCATAGCTTCGCTCCATACTATCCGGCGTCTTTTCGCCGAAATGCGCAGCCACCATGCCCACCACATCAAGCTTCGGACTGAGCAGCCCGTGCACCAGGGCAAACTGATCGTCCGCCTCATTCTTCGCATCCGAATCCAGGATAACCCTGACCTGTTTTTCCGCAGGCACCTGGAATGCATACTGTTGATATACCATAGCTGCCCTCCCTGTCAATGCTCCCCATGCCGTTTTTCTTTCAACACCAGAACCCAGTCGTTGGCCCGTTCCTTTCTGGCGGCGGGACGAAACAATCTCTTCTCCTGCCCCTTCAGGGTGTCAATATAGCTGTAGACGCCGTTCCGGGGATCCATCCACCAGGCATCCATTTCCCGGTCCCTGTAACGGGTCAGGTCCAGCAGGAACTCATCCCCGCTGTAATCATAGCAGAGCACATAATCCTCCCCCGCGAAAACGCTGATCCTGTGATACCGCTCTTTCTGGCCGAACCGGAGCATGGAATCATCCGGCCCGCCGTGCACAAAGTCCACGCTCTCCATCAGTTCTTTCAGGTATTTCATCTGTCCCGCCCCGGGATGGTGCAGGGCATCCTGCCAGCCCTCCCGGACGCCGTAAGCGCCTTTCCCTTCCGCCTCCGTATAAAACTGCATGATGGCGTTGCTGCCGTAGGTATGTCCCGCCGCGCCCGCAAACACGGCCCAGTAGACATACCGGCGCACATCCCATTCCTCCCAGTAGGGATTACGGGGATTATGCAGCCCCTGGGGAATCCCCTCATAAGAGGGCTCCGCGTCCAGGGTGGGCTTCCTCACGTCGTAACCGTGGTCCCGTTCCACATATCTCCAGCTGTCCTCCCCGAAGAATGTTTCCTTCCCTGCGTTGTCATCCCACTCGCCCAGGGACGCCTGGTCATATCTCCTGTGTCCCGACTGGAACATGTTGAAATCAAGCCATTCCTCCCCATGGAACCAGAGCGAGGAGGAAGTCCTGCCAAAGGGATGGTAGATGATCAGCCGCTCCGGGTTATACCGTTTGAGGATCTTGGCCTCCAGGGGATATACCTCCTGCCCGGCGTCGCCCCTGACATCGCCGCCCAGGATCCAGATGATATTGGAATATTTCTGAAAACGTTTGCCCAGGAACTCCGCATACTCCGCAATGTTATCTTTATTCAGGACGCCGTCCTTTACCAGGGAGCCCCAGGAGGGCAGAAGCCCCAGATAAAGCCCCATCCGCGCCGCCATATCCAGCGCCGTGTCCACGAACTCCCAGTATTCCGCTTTCGTCACATCCTTCAGTCCGGGCGCCAGGGAGCAGCCGCTTTCCGACACACCGGGCAGGGTATGCGCCAGCACGGTCTGGATCACGTTGTAGCCCTTTTCCCTGCGGTTCCGCAGATAGGTCTGCATCTCCCTTTCATCCAGCTTCTGCAGCATCAGCCACGCCGTGTCCCCCAGCCAGAAAAAGGGGTGCTCTCCCTCCATCAGGTAACGGCCGTTTTCGCTGATATGTAACCTTCCCCTGTTCCAACCATCCATATCCTCTTCTCCTTCCAGATTTACCATTCTCCTCATTCCGTTCACGCTTCCATATAATATAGTCCGCCCATATCACCTCAAAACGCTTTCCACCGCTTCTTTCCAGCCTGCATATTTCTCATCCCGCAGCGCCTTTTCCATTTTGGGCAGATAGGTCTTCCCTTCCTGATTCCCGAAGGTCTCCTCCTCCCTGTACACGCCAGCGGATATGCCCGCCATATATGCCGCGCCAATCCCGGACAGTTCTTCCGCCTCGGGCACTTTTACCTTTCCCTGCAGCAGATCGCTCTGAAACTGCATCAGATACGCGTTTTTCGCCGGGCCGCCGTCCGCGTGCAGTTCCCGGATCTTCGTCCCCGTATCCCGCTCCATGACTTCTGTCAGATCCGTGATCTGATAGGCGGTACACTCCAGCCCCGCCTTGACCAGTTCCGCTTTCCCCGTGGTCCTGCTCATGCCGCAGATACAGGCTTTTGCCTTTTCCTTCCAATAGGGCGCTCCCAGGCCGGTAAAGGCGGGAACCAGATAAGTAGTGTCTTTGGGATTGGCCCGGGATGCCAGTTCCTCCGTTTCCCTGGGCGAGGCGATCAGTTTGACATCGTCTTTCAGCCAGGTGATCACCGCGCCTGTGTAATTCAGGTTTCCCTCCAGCACATATTCCGCTTTCCCCCGCCTGCTCCACGCAATGGAACTGACCACGCCATGTTCGGAACGAACCGGCTTATCCCCCACGTGCATCATCAGGGAAGATCCCGTCCCATAGGTGGCCTTGACCATACCCGGCTTCAGGCAGCCCTGGCCGAACAGGGCGCCATGGGAATCCCCCAGCACGCCGCAGATCGGCACCGGCTCCTGAAACAGGCCCCCCATATCGGTATACCCGTAAACCGCGTCAGAATCGCACACCTCCGCCAGATACTTCCTGGGGATGCCAAACAGCCCGCACAGTTCCCCGTCCCATTCCAGGGTCTCCAGATGGAAAAGCTGGGTGCGGGACGCATTGGAATAATCCGTTTTGAAAGCATGATCCTCCGTCAGCTTGTAGATCAGCCAGCTGTCGATGGTGCCCAGGCAGATTCTGTCTGACGGAGCCGTCCGAGCATTCTGCAGAAGCCATGCCATCTTCGCCGCCGGGAAATAGGCGGACAGGGGTATGCCTGTTTTCCGCTTTACCTGCTCACCATAGCCCTTTTCCAGCCATTTCTCCACGATGCCGCCAGCCCGCCCGCACTGCCAGACCACTGCCAGGTCAAGCGGCTCCCCGGTCACCCTGTCCCAGATCCCTGTGGTTTCCCGCTGATTGCTGATGCCGACGGCGGCCACATCCTCTGCCCGGATTCCGGATTTCCGCACCAGAAGTTCCACCGTCCTGACCGTATTATGATAAATCTCATTCAGGTCATGGGATACCCACCCCTGCTCATTTACGATCTGACAGTGGGGCAGATCCGTGCGCAGCAACAGGACTCCCTTTTCGTCAAACAGAAGCGCCTTCGTCCCCTGGGTACTTTGATCAATACTGATGATGTATTTCTGCTGTTTCATACATTCTCCCATGCCGCCTCCGGCGGCACAAACAATTCCTGCACAACGCGTTCCGCGATTCCCGCCGCATTCAGCCCGTAATAGTCAAATACTTCCCTGGAAGTACCGGAGATCACCGGCGCATCCGGCAGGGCCATGTTAATCACCTTGCGGGGACACTCGCTGCCCACCACCTGGCTCACCATGGAGCCCAGGCCGCCAAAGGGAGAATGTTCTTCTATTGTAAGAACCATCTTCACCTTACGGGCCTCCTCCGCCACTTTTTCCCGGTCCAGGGGCTTCACGCAGTACAGATCCAGCAGTCCGGCGCTGATTCCCCTTTCTTTCAGGAGCGAAACCGCATCCAGGGCAGGCTTTACCATCTCCCCGCAGGCTGCCAGCAGGACGTCCGTCCCCTGGGCCAGCACTGTGGCCCGGTTCATTTCAAAGGGAATATCCTCTTCCCTGTAAATATCCTCCACCGCATTCCGCCCCACGCGGATATAGGCAGGCTTCTCGTCTTCCAAAAGCGCCTCCACCAGCTTCGCCGTCTGAAAGCGGTCGCTGGGAAAGTACACCCGCATATTGGGAATGGCGGACATTGCCGCAATGTCCTGGGCGGAGTGATGGCTCATGCCCAGGGAACCGTAGCTGATGCCCCCGCTGATGCCCACCAGGGTCACGTTGGTATCGGAATACGCGCAGTCCACCTTGGCCTGCTCATAACTCCTTGTGGATAAAAAACAGGCCGGGGATGCCGCAAACGGTTTTTTCCCGCATCTGGCAAGTCCCGCCGCAATGCTTACCAGGTTCTGTTCCGCAATGCCCACCTCCACAAACTGCTCCGGATAGGCATCCGCAAAGGGCGTCATGGAAGCGCTTCCCCTAGAATCGCTGCATAGCACGATGATATCCCTGTCTGTTTTGGCTTTTTCCATCAGCACATCACAGATGGCCTGCCTGTTGGGTATTTTATTCATGATTGGCACCTCTTTCCGCCAGAAATGCGGCTTTCCTTTTCTCCAGATCCGCAAAGATCTCCTCTGCCTCTTCCGCCGTTGGCACCCTGTGATGCCATGCGGCCTTATTTTCCATCACAGGGGAGCCGCATCCCTTCACCGTATTGGCAATGATCACCGTGGGCTTCCCCTTACAGGCTTTCGCCAGTTCAAAGGCATCGCACAGCTGATCGATATCATTGCCGTCCACATTAAGCACATTCCAGCCAAAGGAATACCAGCGCTGTTCCTGGCTGTCATGGCTCATCACCTGCTCGGTCCCGCCGGAGATCTGCAGCCTGTTCCTGTCCACCACCGCACAGAGGTTGTCCAGCTTATAATGTCCCGCCGCCATCGCTCCTTCCCAGACGGAGCCTTCCGCCAGTTCGCCGTCGCCCATCACCGTGTAAACGCGATAATCCCGGCGATCCATTTTCCCCGCCAGAGCCATGCCCACACAGACCGGAAGCCCATGCCCCAGGGAGCCGGAATTCATCTCGATGCCCGGCAGTTTGTTGTTCGGGTGGCCGATATATTTAGTGCCGAATTTAGAGAACTGGGAAAGAACCTCCTCCATGGGGAAAAAGCCTTTCTGCGCCAGCACCGCGTAATAGCTTTCCACGGAATGCCCCTTGCTCAGCACAAACCGATCCCTGTTTTCGTCTTCCCTGTTTTCAGGGCTGACATTCATCACGCGGAAGTAGAGCGCCACCAGAATGTCCATGACACTCATATCGCCTCCGATATGCCCTCCCTTCCCCTCTATGACCATCTCCACTACTTTTTTGCGGAGATCATATGCAAGAACTTTTAAATCAAGATTGCTGCTCATTTGAATCCTCCCGCCCTTAGAAGATCTTTTCATACTTCGTCATGCCGCCTACGGCGGCACAAACAATTGGTGCAAGACTGGAAGAATCCGCTCTGCGGATTCTTCCCGGAATGACTTAGATTTTCTTAGGTCAGGTCCTTTCTGACCTTAGAAAATCTTCATTCCGTGCACACTTTCGCCACGCAGATACGCCTTAACTTCCTCCTCGACCGGGTCATACAGATCGGGCTTCACGCCAATATATTTACATGCCTCATACAATACCGGAACCACATCTTTATGGATGCCCACGCAATGGTGGATATAGGGACCCTCCACCAGCTTTGCCTCCAGCCGTTTTAAGTTCGCCACTTCCACCCAGACATAGGTGCCCTTTGTATAAGGGCCATCCACCCCTTTGGCATTGCCCAGGAGCAGCGAATATTCCCCGTTGTCCCCGTCAAAACGTGCCAGCGTCATCTTTCCCGGCTTGGCCTGGGCTTCCACCGCCCCCGGATGGTCAAAGGCCAGGGGATAGCCGATCACGGGCTTCTCCCGGGCCACGGAAATGGGCCAGGGGCCGCAGTGCTGCAGAAGTTCCCCGTTCTCATTGTCAGGATGGCGCACGGTCCAATCCGCAAAGAAACTCCTGTCCGTATCCATGCCCGCCGCCTCCACCATCAGCGCCGTAACCGCGCCGTGGATATCCGTCTCGCACACCACCGGAATCCCCTCCTCATTGAGCAGGGAGTTTGCCGCGCAGGGCATGATGCCGATCTCTCCCTGGAGCGCGTTCCAGCACTGGATCGCGATGGCATTGCAGCCATACCTGACAGCCAGGTTTTTCATGGCCACTTTCAGCGCCGCCACGTTCTCCAGTTCTTCCGGCCTGATCTTCACGCACATGTGGCTGTTGCAGTAGGAAACCACATCCTCCACCATAGTTTTTTCCGCCTTTGCCCTTTTCATTTCCTCTGTCAGTTCCGGCATGGGGATGGGGGAAAGCTGAATGTTAAACCGCTCCAGCAGTTCTCCCTCGTTGCACATGGTGGACCAGAAATCAAAGGGCCTGGGCGCAATCTGCAGGATCCTGGTGTGCCTGAATACGTCCACCACATTGCAGACTGCCAGGAAATCCCTGATACCCCGCTCAAACTCCGGGTCTGTCAGCCGACAGTTGGTCATGTATGTAAACGGCACCCGGAACCTGCGCAGCACCTTTCCCGTGGCAAACAGTCCGCACTGCGTATCCCGCAGGCGCACGCCGTTCTCGTCCGGCCTCTCATCCCTGGGCCCCCAGAGCAGCACCGGCAGGTTCATATCCCTTGCCAGGCGCGCACACACATACTCCGTGCCGAAATTCCCGTGGGGAAAGAAGAGTCCCTTTACGTTCTCCGCCCTGAATTTCGCTTCGATCTTTTCCCTGTCCGCCTCATCATAAAAAAGGCCTTCCTCATTGATATCCGTGATATCCACAAAGTCAATCCCCAGTTCCCTCAGACGATCCCTGGTCAGATTCGCGTACTTTACCGCATCCGGCGCGGAAAAAATACTTCTTCTGGTGGGTGCAAAACCGATTTTGATCCTTTTCATATATACACCTCCCTGCGTGCTTTAGCACGTATCCTTTGCTTACCAGGTACTATTTTATTTCTTTTTGGCCTTAATTTCACTATATTATTAAGTGCATTTTACTTAATTTATTACTTAATCTTGCATTTTATTCTATTTTACTACATAATAAACATAAGCATCAAAATTCATGTGAGATGGAGGATGACAATGGGAATCACCGCAAAGGAACTTGCTCAAAAACTGAACCTGTCCGCCGCAGCCGTGTCCATGGCGCTGCACGGCAAACCGGGAGTCAGCACACAGACGCGGCAGACGGTACTGAATGCTGCACTGAAATATGGTTATGATTTTACTAAAGTTTCTGAAAAGAAAGTGAACGAGGGTTCCATTTATCTGATCATATACAAGAAACACGGGGCTGTGGTAACAGACACACCCTTCTTTTCCGAAGTGACGGACGGGATCTCCCTGGAGTGCAAAAACCAGAAATACAAATTAAAGATCAGCTACATTTATGAAGAGGAGGATACCCTTGCCAGGCAAATAGAGGATATCCAGTTCTCGGACTGCAGCGGCATCATTCTTCTGGGGACGGAAATGGTCCCGGAAGATTTAAAACCTTTCCTGAATATCCCGCTCCCCCTGGTCCTGCTGGATGCCTGCTTTGATACGCTCTCCTGCGACTGCGTACTGATCAACAACCACCAGGGCGCCTATCTTGCCGCCCAATACCTGATCAGGAAATGCCGAACCCAGCCGGGGTATCTTCGTTCCTCCTACCAGATCAGCAATTTTGCCGAACGTGCCACCGGCTTTTACAATGCTGTCAGGGATTCCGGCTTTTCCGCCTCCAAGAGCATTGTCCACAGCCTCTCCCCCTCCGTGGAGGGGGCCTGCTCCGACATGCTGGAGATCATCCGTTCCGGCGATCCCCTGGCCTCCTGCTATTTTGCGGACAACGACCTGATCGCCGTGGGAGCCATGAAAGCGTTCAAACAATGCGGCTATCAGATTCCGGCGGATATTTCCATTGTGGGGTTTGACAATATGCCTGTGAGCGACGTGATCGAACCCGCCCTTACCACAATCCATGTTCCCAAGCAGTATATGGGCGAGAACGCGGCAAAACGGCTGATCGAATCCATCCGCCAGCCGGGGCAGCCCCCCGTTAAGATCCAGATATCCACCACCCTGGTCAAAAGGCAGACCGTCCTCCGGAAAAAGGGCTGACTGTTATCCGTCAGCCTGATGTGCAAATTGCATCAAAGAGCCCCTGTTGGCCTGTGTCCGCCCACAGAGACCTTTCTTAACCGAACCGCCCCAGGATATAGTCCTTCGTCAGCCGGTTTTCGGGATTTGAGAATATCCTGTGCGTGTCCCCGAATTCCACCACCTCTCCCGTGAGGAAAAATGCCGTGTCATCCGACACCCTCGCCGCCTGCTGCATATTATGGGTCACCACCACCACGGCATACCGCCTTTTCAGGTTCTTCATCAGTTCCTCGATCTTCAGGGTGGAGACGGGATCCAGCGCCGACGTGGGCTCATCCATCAGCAGTACCTCCGGCTCCACCGCCAGGGCCCTTGCGATGCACAGCCGCTGCTGCTGCCCGCCGGACAGTCCCAGCGCCGGTTTGTCCAGCCGGTCTTTTACCTCCTCCAGGATCGCGGCGTCCTGCAGCGCCTTTTCCACAATCCCGTCAAGCTTCCGTTTTGATCTGATCCCATGGATCCTGGGGCCATAGGCGATATTGTCATACACGCTCATGGGAAAGGGCGCGGGCTGCTGGAATACCATCCCCACCCTTTTCCGCAGCAGCGTGATATCCGCCCTCCCGTCATAAATATTTTCGCCGTTCAAAAGAACCTGCCCCTCAATCCGCACATCCTTCACCAGGTCGTTCATGCGGTTGATGCATTTTAAAAAGGTGGACTTCCCGCATCCGCTGGGACCGATCAGCGCCGTGACCGCCCGGTCCCGGATCTCCATATCCACATTTCGCAAAACATGGTTTTTCCCATAATACAGGTTCAGCCGTCTGACTGAAATCTTGCTGTTCTGCATTTTAAAGTTCATGACCTTTCTTCGTCAACATTTCCGCCGACACCACGCCCGGCCGCCGTCTGCGGGAATGCATCATTTTCTTATCGGAAAGCCTCCGCAAATGCGCTCAACCAGCTTCGTCAATAGATTGATGAGCAGCACGATCACTATCAGCACGCCCCCTGTGCCAAAAGCCGCGTCATACCGCCCGTTCTGCATCTGCAGGTATAATTCCGTGGTCAGCGTTCCACCGGACTCCCATATCCTGGCGCCAAGGGCTTCCAGGTTCTCCGCCAGACTTCCTCCCAGCCTGGGCAGGAGCCTGCCGCTTCCGGCGGTAAATAAAAGTGCGGCGGATTCTCCCACAATCCTGCCTGCCGCCAAAATCACACCCGTTATGATACCCGGCATGGCAGAGGGAAGAAGCACGGTGCGGATCATATGCCATCTGGAAGCGCCCATTCCCAGCGCGCCATTCCGGTAACTCTCCGGCACTCTCCGCAAGGCTTCCTGCGTATTGCGCAGGATCAGCGGAAGCACCATCAGCGACAGTGTCAGCGCGCCTCTCAACAGGGAATAATCCAGATGCAGCGTCTCCCCAAAAAACGCCATTCCAAACAATCCATAGAGGATGGATGGGATACCGGCCAGGGTCTCCGCAGTAAATTCGATCAGATCCACCATGATTCCCGGCTTCGCGTATTCGTTGATATAAACAGCCGCCCCCACACCCACCGGCACAGCTGCCAGCAGCGTCATAACGACCATATATAGCGTATTTACCAGATTACCGGCAATACCCGTTGTCTGTCTCAACTCGCTTGTGACAGAAGTCAAAAATTCCAGGTTTACCGCAGGAGCGCCTCTGACAAAGACATAACCTGCAATTCCCAGAAACAGCGCCACCGAGGCGGAAGCGGCGCCATAAACCGCCGCCAGGAGAAAGGATTCCGCCGGATGCCAGCGCTTCCGGTACAGAGTCTCCCTCAATTTCTCACCTTCCCTTTTTTATAATATGGTTCAGCGCCATATTTACCAGCATGATAAACGCAAACAGCGCCAGCCCTATGGTAAAAAGCATCTCCCTGTGGGTTCCCTGTGAATAACCCATCTCGCTGACGATCGCCGTCGTCAGGAAACGCACGGAACGAAAAGGCAGGGGCAGGTTGACACTGTTCCCCGACACCAGCGTGATAGCCATTGTCTCGCCCATGGCCCTTCCCACTCCCAAAACTACCGCCGTTGCCACTCCGGATCCTGCCGCAGGCAGGACAGACCGGAAAACCGTCTGTACGCGGGAAGCGCCCAGCGCCAGGGATGCCTCCCTGACCTTGGGGGGCACTGTCCGGATAGCTGTCTCACTGACGCTGACCACCGTAGGCAGGATCATAACAGCCAGCACCACTGCCGCAGAAAGCAGGTTTGCGCCGCCCGTAAACTGATGGGTCGGCGATCCCTCGAACAGCTTCCGTTCCAGTTTGTACATCAGGGGATTCAGCAGATAAATTCCCAGCAGGCCATATATCACGGACGGGATGCCCGCCAGCAGTTCCACCGCCGCGCTCACCGCTCCCGCCATCCTGCCGCCGGCGAATTCCGCCAGAAAGACCGCAGTCAGGATGCCTATGGGCACACCCGTAAGCACTGCCAGCCCTGTTCCAATGACGGACGTCAACAGGATGTACAGGATGCCATATTCCGGTTCCTCCGACACGGGCTTCCACTCGCCGCTGAAAAGGATCTCCTTTAACCCCACTTTGAAAATGGCCGGTATGCCCCTGACCAGCATATATGCCATGACGGTGGAGGTTGCAAAAACCACGATAAAACCGCACAGGGTAAAAACTGCCCGCGCCGCGCCCTCAGCCGCCGTCTGCGGGAATAAACCCCAGCCGCGCCGCCATCGTCCGGCCTTCTTCACTGTATACATAGTCAAACCATCGCCTCACCAACTCGTTCTGTTCCGTGATCTTTCCCCGGGTCGCCATCACAAAGGGACTGACCAGAGGATAGCTGCCATTCCTGATATTTTCCGCTGCAGGCTCCGCCCCTTCCAGGGACAGCTTTTTCACGGAATCATCCGCCACGCCCAGCGACACATAGCCAACCGCTCCCGGCGTGGAAGCGACCCTGGCCATTACCGCTCCCGCGCTGTCCAATTCATTGGCATAGTCACATTGATCCGTCACTCCCAGGATTTCCTCGAAAGCGCTCCTTGTACCGCTTCCCGCTTCCCTTCCTACCACGACCACGGGAACATCCGGGCCTCCTATTTCAAGCCAGTTGCGCACCACACCTGTGTAAAGCCCCGTAAGCTGGCTGCAAGTCAGTCCGTCAATTGTATTTGCGGGATCCACGCAGACCACGATCCCATCCAGGGCAACCAGGTTTTCCGCCGCTCCATTCCTTTTTTCGTCATCTTTTAAACTTCTGGATGAATTCCCGATATCGGCGCCGCCGGAAAGCACTGCCTCGATTCCGGCGCTGGATCCCACAAATTCGATGGACACATTGACTCCCGGATATTTTTCCATAAAGCCCTCCGCCCACGCGCCGGAAAGCTTTTCCATGGAAGTGGAACCGGACAGCCGAAGAGAAACCTGCGCCATGTTCTCCCTGTTCCCGCAGCTTTCCACACATATGCTGGCCAGCACTGCCATGCAAATTCCTGCCAACAGCTTCCCCAGGTATGTAATCTCTTTTGGCAAAATAAAAGCGCCTTTCACATAGTTTTTTATATCCTATGCGAAAGGCGTGTTCATTGTTACCGTTCTTCTGCAAAAATATCGGCTGTCAGAGGTTTTTGTCTACCACCGCGCCCTTGATATCCTCCGCAATCAGCTTCATTTTATCCAGGATTTCCTGTACCTCCTGCTGTACGTCAGACTGAACCTTATCAAGGGAGAGCATCTCTTTCACAGGCATATTCTCCAGAAGTTCCTCTTCTTCCTCGCGGCGCTCTTTCTGGTTCTCGATAAACTCCTCCTGCTCCTCCTTCTCTTCCCTGATCTCTTCCGCCTGCTCTTCCCTCTTCTCGGTTTCCTCGTCGATATGATCCCTGCCCTCGTCGAGCACCAGGCCCATGATCTCATCCCGGGCGGCATCCATGATATCCTCAGCCTGTTCCTGGGCATCCACCATGGTATGGTGTTTCAGCCTTTCACGGCGGATGGCGCGGATTGTGCCGTTTTCCTGCATCACCTGGCTTTCATTGTCGTCCAGTTCCTGATCACGTATCTGCTCTTCTTTCTTCAGGTTATCTTTCTCGGTCAGATAATCCGCCTCGCTGATCTCCCCGGCTTCATAGCCTTTCTCCAGGTCCGCCTTGCGGATCTCCACATTTTCCCGCTCGTCCAGCAGCCTCGCGCGGTCTTCCTGCAGATCCCTGATATTCTGACGGCTGTTCTCTATCTCCTCATCCATGACCTTATCGGTGGAGAAAGCGTCCTCGACCACCTTCATGGCCTGTTTCCGGGCTTCCTGTTTCTTCTGTTCGATCCGGTCCTGGAGGGAACCGCCCTGGGGGTTCAGATCTCCCGCAAATAGGGTCTTCCTGTTTTCCTGCTTCTTTCCTGCGCCCTCCGTGGCCAGGCTGCTCTCGGGCTGTCCGCCTGCAAACAGGGTGATATTGTTATCTACCTTCATTGCTTACCTCCTTGTAACTGTGTATGATGTCCTATTGGATATATCGGTTTGCGGAGAAGAAAATATTATTGGGGTTGGCTACATTTTCGGGGGGATTGGTGACGGGTTGCACTATGTTTCAAGACTTTCACGCTCTCCCCGGTAAGCAAGCTTCCCGTTGAGAGTGTGCAAATCTTGAAATGCAGATCTCATTGCTAACGTGCGAATTGTGAGTGATACAACTCCGCGTAGAATCCCTTTTGCGCCAGCAGGGTTTCATGGCTGCCTTGTTCTATGATATTGCCGTCCTTCATGACCAGGATGATGTCCGCTTCCCGGATGGTGGAAAGCCTGTGGGCCACGATGAAGCTGGTGCGGCCCTCCATCATCCTGGCAAAGGCTTTCTGGATGCGGATCTCCGTTCTGGTATCGATGGAGGAGGTAGCCTCGTCCAAAATCAGCATGGGGGGCAGACAGAGCATGACCCTGGCGATGCAGAGCAGCTGCTTCTGTCCCTGGGACAGGCTCCCGCCGTCCTCGGAGATCACCGTGTCGTATCCCTGGGGCAGCCTCTTGATGAAACTGTGGGCATGGGACGCCTTTGCCGCCTGGATGACTTCCTCCTCCGACGCCTCCGGTTTCCCCATCTTAATATTATCCCGGATGGTTCCCGCCCTCAGCCAGGTCTCCTGGAGCACCATGCCGTAGCTGGTGCGCAGGCTTCCCCTGGTGACATTCCTGATGTTGAAACCGTCCACCCGGATACGGCCGCTGTCCACATCATAGAAGCGCATCAGCAGATTGATCACCGTGGTCTTGCCGCAGCCGGTAGGACCCACGATGGCCACTCGCTGGCCCGACTTTACGTCCAGGTTAAAGTTCTCGATCAGCTTCTTATCCGGCACATAACTGAAATATACATTTTCCAGCTTTACATTCCCCCTGGCGTTGGTCAGTATCCTTGCGTCCGGGCCATCAGGAACCTGGGGTTCCTCGTCGATCAGTTCAAAGATGCGGGCCGCGCAGGCAAGGGCGTTCTGCAGTTCCGTAATAACACCGGATATTTCATTGAAAGGTTTCGTGTACTGATTTGCATAGCTTAAAAAGCAGGAAAGCCGTCCCACGCTGATGCCCCCCTTGATGGCCACCAGCGCGCCGAAGATCCCCACTCCCGCATACACCAGGCTGTTGACGAACCGGGTGGCGGGATTGGTGATGGAGGAGAAAAAGATCGCTTTCAGGGAACATTTTTCCAGCCTGCCGTTGATCTCGCCGAACTGCTCCTTTACCGCCTCCTCCCGGGAAAAGGTCTTGACGATCTTCTGGTTACCGATCATCTCCTCGATCAGGGATGTCTGCTCACCCCTGGTCTCGGACTGCTCCTTGAACATGGTGTAAGTCTTTGTGGCGATAAACCTTGCCACCAGAAAAGAAACGGGTGTTATGCATACTACCACCAAAGTGATCGGGATATTGGTGTAGAGCATGAACCCCAGCGTGCCGAAAATGGTCAGCACGCCTGTGAAAAGCTGGGTAAATCCCATCAGCAGGCCGTCCGCGAAAGTATCCACGTCCGCGATCACCCTGCTGACGATATCGCCGTAGGCATGGGCATCCAGATATTTCAGGGGAAGCTGCTCCAGCCTGTGGAACGCGTCCTCCCGGATATCCTTTACCACATGGTAAGTGATATGATTGTTGCAGGTATTCATCACCCACTGGGAAACGGCGGTGACGGCAATGGCAATGGCAATCTTCTTCATGATAAAGAACACGCCGTCAAAATCCACCGCCCCTTTTCCCAGCAGCAGATCCACCGCATCACCGGTAAGAATGGGAATATATAATGTCAAAATCACGGTCACCGCCGCAAGAACCAGGGACAGGCCTACCAACAGCCAATACCGGCGGATATAGTTCAGCACCTGCTTTAAGGTTTCCATCTGCCCTGATTTGGATTTTTTGTCCATTTTAGCCATATTTCCTCTCATTCTACCGCAAAAACATCTCTGTCATGCGGTTTCCATCCCTGATTATTCAGCAGTTCCGCCTGCCGTCCTCTCGTCAGGGTACTGGGAATAATAGATTTCCTGATAAACTTCGCAGCCTGCCAGCAGTTCCTCATGGGTGCCAATCCCGGCCATCTCGCCGTCATCCAGCACAATGATCTTATCCGCATGACGGATGGTGGAAGCCCGCTGGGAAACGATAAACGTAGTGGTGCTGCCCTCCAGCGCCCGGAGCGCCTCCCGCAGCTTCGCGTCGGTGGCATAATCCAGCGCCGAGGCGCTGTCATCCAGTATCAGGATCTCCGGCTTCCTCACCAGCGCCCTGGCAATGGTCAGCCTCTGTCTCTGCCCGCCGGAGAGGTTCCTGCCGTTCTGGGCAATCTCCGCATCCAGCCTGCCCTCTTTTCCCTCCACCACTTCCCTGGCCTGAGCGATGTCGATTGCCTGCCACATCTCCTCCTCCGTGGCGTCAGGCTTTCCCCACTGCAGGTTGCTGCGGATGGTTCCCTTGAAGAGAACGGCTTTCTGGGGCACCACGCCGATGCGGTTTCGCAGCGTCTCCTCCGGTATGGAACGAATATCCCGTCCCTCCAGCCGGATTGCGCCCTCCGTCACCGGATAGAAGCCGGGGATCAGGTTCACCAGGGAGGATTTGCCGGAACCCGTGCCTCCGATGACGCCTATGGTCTCGCCCCTGTTTACCGTGAAATCCATATCCTGCAGCGTCTCCGCCCCCGCTCCCGCATAGGTCAGGGACACATGATCAAACTCCATGAAAGGAACCGCAGAAGCGCCTCCATGTCCGGAAACATCATCCAATGCACCGGAGCGTTCCCCGGAATCCCTGACAGAACCGTCGCCGGAAACACCCTTTGGCAGCGCCTTGTCTTCATTCTGAATCTCAAACACGCCTGCCACACGGTCGGCGCTGGCAAGGGCTTTGGTGATGGTGATGATCAGGTTGGCAAGCTTTACCAGTTCCACCAGGATCTGGGACATATAGTTGATAATGGCGATCACCTCGCCCTGGGTCAGGTTGCCCACATTGACCTGAACCGCTCCCGTGTAGATCAGCGCGATAATGGCGCCATTTACAATAACATATGTTACCGGATTCATCACAGCGCTGATCTTGCCCGCGAAGGTCTGGCTGTTGGCAAGGGCTGTGGTATATTCCCTGAACTTTTCCTCTTCTTCTTCCTCCTTATGAAAAGCGCGGATCACGCGGACGCCGGTCAGGTTCTCCCGGGTCACGCCCAGCACCCTGTCCAGGCCGCTCTGCACTTTCTTATAAAGGGGCATGGTCCACATCATGATGCCGAATACCACGATGGCAAGCAGCGGGATCGCCACCACGAAGATCAGCGCGCTCTTCACATCGATGGTAAATGCCATGATCATGGCGCCGAAGACGATAACGGGGGAACGCAAAAACAGCCGCAGCACCATATTCACGCCGGACTGCACCTGGTTGATGTCGCTGGTCATGCGGGTGATCATGGTGGAAGTCCCGGCCCTGTCAATATTGGTGAAATCCAGTCCCTGGATATGGTCGAACAGAGCCTGCCTAAGCCGGGCGGAGAAGCCCACCGCCGCCCTGGCCGCGAAAAACTGCGCCGTTATGGAAGACACCAGACCCACGACGGCAAGGGCCAACAGGCAGAATCCCATTTTGGTCACATAGCCCATATCTCTGTCCGCAATGCCGATATCTATGATATTCGCCATGACCAGCGGGACAAGCAGTTCAAAAAACGCCTCCAGCAGCTTAAAAAGCGGCGCCAGAACGGATTCCTTTTTATAATCCTTTAAATATCGCATCAGCCTCTTCATGCCAATCCTCCAATACAGGAACATCTTTCGTAACAGTTCAGTGCCCTGTCTGAACTGTTACCATCTTTCTTTGAAGTATACCATAATTTTGTCGGTTTCACTATCCTGTTTTTCCATAAGTTTCCGGCCAAAATCTGCAGACCGCCATCCGGTACCCCTCCGGCTCATCATATTCTTCCCAGACCAGGCCGTCCTCATGCCCCAATCCCTTTTCCTCAGCACAGGCGGCTTCTTCTCCCGCAGATACATCTTCCCAGAAACATTTTCCCATCACTCCCGCGATGCCCTCCCCGGTAAGCTTGCCGTAAGCCTCTTTCCTGACCCACATGCGGAAAAACATCTTCTGACGCAGTTCCCCGTCCCCGCAGGCCTCCAGCGCCCGGCGCTCCGGATCGGCAAAAAACCGCCTCGCCAGACGCAGCGCGCGGTCTCCCTGGATCTTCTGGATATCCACGCCGATCTCCCGTTCAGACACCCCGCAGAAAACATAGTCCCCGGAATGGGAAATATTGAACTGCAAGGGCACATCCAGTAGATATGGTTTGCCGTTGTTGCCGTATCTGTAACGGTTCTCCGCCACATCCCGGCCCAAGATCAAGAGCAGTTCTTCCACGGAAAAGCGTTCCAACTCTGGCGGTTCCGCCCAGGGCTCTATCCGCGTTCCTGCCCATCCCGCATCCGGCTCCGCCCAGGGTTCTATTCGCGGTTCCGCCCGCGACCCTATCCACAGTTCCTCCAGACACCCTGCCCCTAATTCCGACCCGCATTCTGTCCGGCAATATACCCTATAATCCTTCAGCGCTTTCTGGATCAGCAGTCCCGCACCCGTGCACGCTGCCCGCGCCCTGATATTTTTCAGGGAAAGGACTTTCTGCCTGCGCTCCCTGTCCATGCGGTCAAAAGCCTCACGGAAAAGGACATCTCCGCCGCTTTCCAGCATCCGCCCTATATTCAGCAGATATCGTTTCTCCAGCATCCCATTCTCCAATAAACTTCCCCGGTGCAAGCACTCAAACGCCACAAGGGCGTTTGCCTCCTGCTTCGCAGGAGCGGGGAATGTACCCGCTCTCATTCATCACGCTGTCCCCTGAAAACAGCGTCTTCTTTCCCCACGGGTCATCTCAATTCCCGCAGAAAACACTCCCGCCTTTCGCTCATCACCCGCCGCTTTCCTCCGCCGACAGCAGCCCGTCCGCCGTATAACGGTTGGTTGCGTTCCATAAAAACCATTCCTCATATCCCGCGTCATACACCGCCTGTATCTGACTGCGGATTTCGTCCCCATTATAGGAAATATGCCCCTGCACCCAGGTGGCGGTAAACGCCTGGAGCCAGGGGCGCACCACGGCTCTCTGCCCCTCCGGCACCGCCGCCAGTTCCTCCCGGGAATCCGTCAGCGCTTCCAGCACCGTCTCATAGGGATGGGCGTCCGGCACCGCCAGGCCAAACACGCCGTTGCCGTAGTGGGAGGGGTAGACCATGGGGCAGAGCGCCCTGACCGTCTGCCCCAGCCGGACATAATCCTGCCCGACCCGCTCCACATCCGTCTCGCTTCCGATGATCGTACCGAACACATCCGCCGTCACCGGTATGCCCTTTTCATCCAGCCGCTCCGTGGCATAAGCAAGAAAATCCGTGATCGCCTGCTGCTTCGGATAGGCCTCCATATCCACGCCGTAATCCGCCTGATCCGCGTCCTCCCCGATGGGGAACCGGACATAGTCAAACTGGATCTCGTCAAATCCGTCCTCCGCCGCCTGCAGGGCAACATCCGTCAGATATTCCCATACCCCCTGCTCATAGGGATTGACCCAGGCCAGGCCGTTGGCATCCACGATGGGCGTTTTGTCCGGTTTCGTCAGCGCCAGCTCGGGACGGTTCTTCGCCAGGCAGGGATCCTTGAAGCAGACAATCCTGGCTATGGTATAGACCCCGTGCTCTTTCAGCTGCGCCATCAGGCCCTCCATATCCCTGATATAATTCACGCAGGCTCCCATATTCCCGGCGCTTTCCAGTTCCATGGCATAAGTGATCTGTCCCTCGTCATTTTTCACATCGATGACCATGGCGTTCAGTTCCGTCTCATCCACCAGGGTCAACAGATCCTGGAATCCCCCGCTTCCCGCCATGGGGCCGGTGACATAGATCCCCTTTACCTTGAGATGGGTGTCCGCCCAGATTTCCTGCGCCGTTTCCGGCTGTCCGCCCTCACCGTCCTGTTCCGCGTCCTGCCCGTCCGCCTCCGGAACCCCAGGGACATCCTCCGCCAGCACAGGCCCGCCGGTCAATACGGCGCCAACCTCCTCCGGTCTGTCTGTCCGCAGCAGCTTCATCCCCAGCGCAAAACCCGCGCCCAACAGCAGAAGCACCGCCATAACAGACAAAACGGCGATTCTCCGCCTTTTCCGCTTTCTCTCCCTTTCGCGGCTGCTCTGGTAACTGAATCTCTGATAACTGTAAGTTCTTCTTCTGCGCCTTGCCATTTTGATAACCATGCCTTTCCGCAGTCCGCCCGGGGCTGCGCTCTTCCAAACTGCCGCAGCCATGCCGCCACGGCTCCCCAGACAGATTCACAAAAGCCGACAACTCCAGCATTCACGCGGGATGTCGGCTTTTATAAAATTAAAGTAACACAGGAAATCAGTCCGCCTCTGTCTTCACGACTTTCAGGCACAACTCTTCCAACTGCTTCTCATCCACCAGATTGGGAGCGTCCGACATCAGGCAGGAGGCATCCTTCACCTTGGGGAACGCAATCACTTCCCGGATATTGTCCGCTTTCACCAGCAGCATCACAAACCGGTCAAACCCGATGGCCAGCCCTGCGTGAGGGGGCACGCCGTACTTGAAAGCATCCAGCAGGAATCCGAACTGCTCATGAGCCTTTTCATTGGTGAAACCAAGGGCGCGGAACATCCTCTCCTGGATATCCGCCTGGAAGATCCTCACGCTGCCGCCTCCCAGTTCCACGCCGTTCAACACGATATCATAAGCCTTCGCCCGAACCTTTCCGGGATCGCTCTCCAAAAGGGGCAGATCCTCCTCCATGGGCATGGTGAAAGGATGATGCATGGCCACATACCGCTCCTCCTCGTCGCTCCACTCAAACTGCGGAAACTCCGTCACCCACAGGAAATCAAACCTGTCATCATCGATCAGGCTCAGCTGTTTCGCCAGCTCAATGCGGAGCGCGCCCAGCACAGACCACACGATCTTCAGCCTGTCGGCGGCAAATAAGAGCAGATCCCCCGCCTCGCCGCCCATGGCCGTCACCAGGGCTTTCAGTTCCTCCTCCGTCATGAATTTGGCAAAAGAGGATTTATAAGTACCGTCAGGCAGCACGGACAGATAAGCCAGTCCTTTTGCGCCGTAACCTTTCGCGAACTCCACCAGGGCGTCGATCTTCTTTCTGGGCATTTCCGCCTGCCCCTTTACATTGATGCCCCGCACGCTGCCGCCTGCCTCCAGTGCGCCGGTGAACACGCCGAATCCGCATCCCTTCACCACTTCGGACACATCCACAAGTTCCATGCCGAAACGGGTGTCCGGCTTGTCGGAACCAAAGCGGTTCATGGCCTCGTCCCAGGTCATGCGCTTCAGGGGCAGCTGCACATCCAGGCCGATGGCTTCCTTGCAGACCCTCGCCACCATCCGCTCGGTGGCGTCGATCACATCATCCACATCCACAAAGGACATCTCCAGGTCGATCTGGGTAAATTCCGGCTGTCTGTCCGCCCGCAGATCCTCGTCGCGGAAACATTTCGCGATCTGGAAATACCTGTCGTAACCGGAGCACATCAGAAGCTGCTTGAAGATCTGGGGGGACTGGGGCAGCGCGTAAAAGCTGCCGGGATGCACACGGCTGGGCACCAGGTAGTCCCTCGCCCCCTCCGGCGTGGATTTATTCAATATGGGGGTCTCGATCTCCAGAAACCCCTCTTCGCTCAGGAAATTGCGCGCCGTGGCGGCAATCCTGCTCCGGAGCATGAGATTGCGCTGGATGTCAGGCCGTCTTAAGTCCAGGTAACGATATTTCAGGCGCAGTTCCTCCTTTGTCCTGGAATCCGCCTCAATGGGGAAAGGAGGGGTCTCCGCCTCCGCAAGGATGCGCAGGGACTCCGCCCGCACCTCGATCTCGCCGGTGGCAAGGTTCTCATTCACCGCGCCCTCGCGCCTGGTCACTTTGCCCACCACCGCTGCCACGAATTCGCTTCTCAGCTTCTCGGCCTTCCCGAAATTCTCCGCGCCGCAGTCGCTTTCCTCGAAGATTACCTGCAGGATACCGGAACGGTCCCTGAGATCCACGAAAATGATGCCGCCCTTATTTCTCTGTTTCTGCACCCATCCCATCACGGTGACGGTCTGCCCCACGTTTGCCGTGGACAGTTCGCCGCAGCGGTGGGTTCTCTTTAAACCACTCATTGATTCCGCCATGTTTCTATCTCCTCTCAATCTGCCTTTCGGCCATATATTTACCTGTCGTCAGGCTTTTATCGATCCTTTTCCGGCCTCTCCGCAAAGGGCGCGAGCAACAGGAACGGGATCGTACAAAATACGGTATATGCGTATCTGAATTCTGAAAAGACCGGCGTCGCCACCAGGAGCGTCAGCACCACCGCCAGCGTGGGCAGCGTCAGGAATACCGACACCCTGTCCCGGCGGATCAGGCCAAGATAGAGCAGGATCGCCACGATCCACACATAAACCCCGATACACAGAAAAATAACAAGTGTATTTGATGTTTCATACAGTTCCAGATATTGTTCCAACAGTTCAAGCGCCCCCTCTGAATTTACGCTTTCCTGTATCCCCAGGTCATTGTCCAGGACTCCTTTGAACCATTTCCAATTGCTGTAACCGCCGTTCCAGAAGCCCCTTGTCTCATCGATCCAGGCCTCAATATATTGAACCGGATGGGAAATACCCAGTTCCACATACAATTTCAGGAATTTACCCTTGTGCTCCGTCAGGAATGCCTGATTTCCTTCCCCTCTGATCAGGTTCTTTAAAGGATCGAAGAAAAATGACACATACGCCTCTGGAATCCGATCCACCTCCAGAACCCCCCCCAACAATTCCCGCTGTTCCTCCGTAAGGTCGTTGCAGGCTACCACCACCCGCGCAACCTGCTGCGCAGGTATGGAAAGGGATTCTATGGTATCCGGCTGGCTCACATGCAGCGCCGCAAGAAGCGGATGCTTTCCAAGGAAGGCCACAACGATCATCAATAAGAAACCGATGGACAACCGCCTGTACTTACCGCGGAACAGTATGAAAAAACCTGCAAGGGCGATCAGCAGCGCCACGAATCCATTGCTCCTGAACAGACACATCCCCAGGCCGCCTGCCAGGCACACGCCCCGGTCAAGAAGCCGGTGGCGGCCAATGTCTGCAAGCACCCTGTAGGCCGAAACGGTAAACAACAAAACAAATCCGGCAAACCAGATATCCTTCCACATGGTGAAACTATACATGATGTGAAACGGCATGACCGTATAAAATAACACACAGAATGCAATCCTGCTCCCGGGTATCCCCGCCTGATATAATGTGACCATGGCAAATGCAAAACATCCTGCTATGAACAGGATCTGCAGCACACTGTATACCGCCACCGCCGCGTTGACGCTGCCAAAGAGCGCGTATCCCGCTTTCAGGAAGAGTCCGATCAGCATCGTATGATAAAAAGGATGATGGTTCGAGTACTGCCCGGATACCAGCTGCGCGACCTGATCCACGCTGTCATTCGTCAGATTGCCCGGATAGGCGCACAGAAACAGTACCAGCAGATTTAAGGCTGCCATGGGCAGCGCCGAAAACAAAAATACCGCCGCACAGGGAACCTTTCCGCCCGCATTCGCCCTTTGGAAAGAAAAATTTCTCAACTTTCCCGCCGCATAGAGGAGAATGTTCCAGAAAACGCAAAAACTGCCCAGGAAAACTCCCGCGGCGGAAAGGAACCTGCCCCTCCGCGAATCCGTTATCCGCATGAACATCTCATAATTTGCCGCCGCTATCGCCAGGGCAAACCCCAGGGCAAAGAACCACGTCAGCATTCTTTCCCTTTTATCTGAAAACGACGCCTGTTCCCGCCAGTTAATGCCACAGGCAAACATCCCCGCCATGCCGATCAACAGGTACGCCGCATAATAGGAATCCGAACTCAGCATAGTGCACAACAAATAGAAGATTGCCAGGATCTGAAACGCCGCAGCGGCATGTTTCCATTTGTTTTCCTTTAACATCACTAATTCTTCAGCCCTTCCTTATAGAACTCCTCAAACTCCTCATAGCCCTGCGCCGTCAGCTGCTCTTTCTGGAACTTCTTATTCTTGTTCATGCGGGCCACCAGCACCTGGGAGCCGTCCTTGCGCCTCTCCTGGGCTTTGGCAATGATCTGGCAGAGCCGCTCGCCGCCCACGCCCTTTTCAATCAGATATGCCACTTTTTCAGACTGCGTGGGCACTTGAAACCCATTCTCCAGGAGCAGCATGATGATCCGCTCAAATCCAATGGAGAAACCGCAGGCCGGAACATCCTTACCGGTAAACTTCCCCACCATCTTATCATAACGTCCGCCGCCCCCGCAGCTTCCGCCAAATTCCGGAATGGCGATCTCAAAGATCGTGCCGGTATAGTAGGACATTCCCCTGACCAGCGTGGCGTCAAACACCATCTTAAAGTCGGCGGCTTTGGTGGCGCTTACGCTGTCGATGATCTCCCGCAGACTTTCCGTGACGGCGGGTTCCAGCACACTTTCCAGCTTCTCCGCCAGGTATGCCACTCCGTCGTCAGCCTTTTCCAGCCCCCGGTACAGTTCCAGATATTTTTCAACCGCTTCTTTCGGGAAACCGTTTTCCAGAAGTTCCGCTTCCACGCCGTCCATGCCGATCTTGTCCATCTTATCCAGGGTAATGAACACACTGTCGTAAGATTCCTCCAAAAAGCCGCTGTATGCCGCCATGGCCTTTAAGATCTGTCTGTCGTTGATGCGGATCTCAAACCCCTTAAAGCCCAGCTTTCCCAGGGTGGTCGTGGTGGCCAGGATCAGTTCGATCTCCGCCAGGTTGGAAGGCTCCCCCAGGATGTCGATATCACACTGCATGAACTGACGGAAACGCCCTCTCTGGGGACGATCCGCACGCCACACATTGCCCATCTGCAATGCCTTAAAGGGCGCGGGAAGATTCGCCGCATTGTTGGAGTAATAGCGCACCAGGGGGACCGTCAGGTCATAGCGCATCCCCGCGTCCACCACATCCTCCTCTTTCACGGCTTCCGCCAGGTTCAGCTTCTCGCCCCGTTTTAAGATCTTGAAGATCAGCTTCTCATTCTCACCGCCCTGCTTATTGCTCAGGTTCGCAATATTCTCCATACAGGGCGTCTCAATGGAGGTAAACCCGAATTTGCCGTAAGTATCCTTGATCACACTGATCACATAATCCCGGATCTCCATCTCCTCCGGCAGAATATCTTTCATGCCCGTCACAGGCTTCTTCACCAGCGCCATACTCTCTCCCTGCCTTGCCTTTCCGTTTTTCTCAATATATGATACTTTTTTTTCTTTCCGCTGTCAACGTTTCATGGGAATATTTGACGGAAAGTATTGCTGTTCACCATTCCGCATGGTAGAAAGCGCCCTCCATAGAACTGATGATATATGCTATCCTGCGGGCGGGCAGGACGCAGTAAGGATACGACAGATAAAGCAGCGCTGACGATCCGCGCTGCCTGTGATATTCCATGGTTTTCCATGATGCCCCTCCGCCACACGCTGGATATTGGCGCGGATCTCATTCTCAATGATTACTCCTGTCCTGGAAACTTTCTGTTTCACTTCGGTCAGATCCCGCTTCATTCCCTGCACTTCCGTCCGCAGGATGGTCAAGCGTTTTCGCGCCTATCTGTGCTCGTCCAGGTACAGCTGCACCCGGTTCCCGATCTTCTCCGCCGTCTGCTCTGCGGTCAGTATCCCGGCATTGTAGCCGCCAATCTCCTCCGCAATGATCTGGCCGATGGCGGACTGATCCCGCAGGGAGCGCCTGTCCGCCAGGGCGATGATCTTGCGCAGTTCCTCCACATCCTCCGCCGAGTTGGCGTAGAAGTCCGGCACCTCCCCTTCCCCCTGCATCAGTGGAACAGGATTCCCCTCATAATACCGTTGCACCATGGACTGCCCCAATTCTTCCTCCAGCCGCTGCCGGTTGACGGGAAACCCATAAAATACATTGGAAAAAATGTGGTGATGCTCCTCGTCCGTGTCCTTGATCCAGTCCCCGTCGATAAAAAATTCCACGAAATCCCAGGCTCCCTCCGGGCATTTGCTGTACGCGCCAATCCCCAGGGACTGATCCGGGGAAAAACCGACGCACACACCCGTGCCCTGACTGCAGGGCCAGCCTTTCACCGCCATGTTGTCCCCGAACAGCCAGTGAAGGTACTGCACATCCGCCATCTGCCCGATTCCCCCGCAGTCGGCCAGGTGAATCCCCGACTCCACGCTCTCCCTGGTCGTCCTGACAAACTCGCCGTGGTCGGTGACCCTGCCAAATTCCAGGATACGGTAAAATTCCTCCTTACCAAAATCCGCCGTGCCCGCATCCCAGTCCACATAGTCCTCAATGGAATACTGCACCAGCCGTTCCACCGTCCGCACGCCGCCCCTGCCCAGCGCCGATCCGTCCCGCCCGCACCTGGCAAAGCTTTCCATCATTTCTTCCATGGTCCAGCCGGTCTCCATGCCAAGCCTGGAGCCGTCCCCCGCAATGAACGCCAGGGTGAAGGCGGGCGATATCTCATAAAGGGCATCCCCCGTCTGCCCGCATTCCAGGATATTCCCCAGGTACTTCTGCTGCTTTTCCTCCGGGGTCAGCAGCGTATTGAGATCCAGCAGCGCCCCTGCATACCCTATTTCGTCCGCGACCAGGTCGCCAAAGAGAATGACATCCGTCTTTCCGGCGGCAAGATCCATGCGCAGCCTGTCATAGGAGGCCTCATATACAACCTCAGACCATTCTGCAGGCAGGTAATCCACGATCTCAACCTCATATTTTCCGTTACGGGCATTGTAGAGTTCCACTGCGTCCTCCAGCTGCCATGGCACATACACCCCTCCCAGCGTCAGGGTGATCCGTCCGCCGTTTTGTGCCTGATTATCCTGCGCCTGACCACTTTGTCCCTGACCGTTTTGATCCCAGGTGTCCTGTTCCTGATTCCTTTGTCCCGTGCCGCCCTGACCCTGCTCTTCCGAACCGGTTCCCGCCGACCCCATTGGCTGTCCGCCCAAGGCTGCCGCCGGCTCATTGCCGCATCCTGAAAGCAGCGCCACGCCCAAAGTCATTCCTAATGCTTTCCTCCCAAACAACTTCCATAATCTCTTCATGCTGCCATTACCCCTTTCTGTTCCGCTGCCGCCTGCTGCAATCCAGACTCTATCATATTTTCCTTTCCCTTTGCGACATTTTGCCCACACAAAAAGAAAGCTGCCCAAAACACGTTCAGCCACGGCGTTCAGGCAGTCTCTCTTTTATTTGGGCATTATCCCGACTGACTTTTATATGTCGGGAAGATTTATCCGCCATTTATATCATTGTAAAGCAAAGCAATTTCCAATTGTAGCCAAAGTTAAAAAGTGCTATAATATAATTGCATATACCATAAAAGAAAGAGACCAGACAGATCGGATCTGTTTATATACCTGGCTGGTATTCATAAGGAGGGATATTATGTGGGACATAAATCCTGACAGCAAGATTATTCAGATCGAGATGGGCAATAAGGTTATTGCCGCCTACTCCTCATCTAAAAAGAAAACCTGCGATATTCTGTTAAACCAGATCGAGAATCTGCGTTCGCAGCTGGCAGAAAGAGGAATCGACCTGCCCCCGATAGCCTTGCGCAATTCGGAGACCCTTCCGCCGGATATGTTCAACATATATTTTGGGGCGCTCTGCATCAATGGCCGCCATCAGACTGACAGCATCACGCAGATCCTTGCCGACCAGGCACGCGGCTATCAGCTTGATGACAATTCCTACAATGGGCTTTTGGAGAATTTCGAGTCAGGAGTAAATTATCTTCAGGCCAAAAATTACCAAAAAGCCATCTATGACTTTGCCCAATCCTACTACTGTTCTTCTTTTCGGAATGACACCCGCAACATCATGGTAAACTCCATGATCAATATATGCGGTATCCAGTTTCTGAACCAACAGTATGACTCCGCCCTGTTATCCGGGCAAAGGGCCTGCATGCTGGCGTTTGCCCCTTCTTTCTATGATCCTTACTTAAAATACTATGCCGCTTCCTGGACTGGGCTCATATACAGACAATTAAACAACCTGGAGGAGGCAATCCGGCACTTCGGACTGGCCTACCAGGCAGTTGCGCAAACGGATGAAAACTGTCTGGCCGTCAGCACCCTGTCAACGCTTGCGCAGCTTTCCATGGATGCGAAAAACTATGGGCAGAGCGCGGAACTGATCGACCGCATACTGGATCTGCTGCAGACAGACCCATCACTGGATATCGATGCGGATTTTCTCATCACACTGGCAAGATTCCAATCACAGGTATACAGGGCGATAATCAGTCAGCTTACGGAAGAATATGCACAGCTGCAGGCGCAATACGCCAAACTCTCCGCCAAATTTTTACCCCGGTTCAAAACGCTCGCCCTGAACATATTGTATCAGACCGGTTCAACGGTCATTCCCTGCGTCATAGGCAGCCTTATAGGCGGCAGTTATAATATACAGTTGGGCAGTGACAATAGCATATCCGAAAAAAATACTATCGTGATTTCCGCCACACAATGGTAAGCAGAAAGGAACAATACGTATGAGCGCATCAATTCAATTTGGAACCGGACACACAATATCCAAAGAAAACAATATCATTGTATCAACGCCATCCCCTCGGGCAACCCCTGTCACAGGCCGTCCCATGCTCTCCAAAACAGACGGCTGTAAGAAAGTATTCCTCATACACGGACATAATGAGGCAAAATGGCGGGAATTACAGTCCGTCCTAAGCAATATGGGCGTTGAGCCTGTGGAATTATCCGAACAGACGATAAACGGCGCGACCATCATCGAAAAGTTTGAACAGGTCGCCAGCCAGTGTGATTTTGCATTCGCGCTCTTCACATATGATGACATTGTATCCGCAAACGGTGAAGAATATCTGCAGGTCAGGCCCAATGTTATCTTTGAACTGGGCTGGTTCTATGCCAGACTTGGCAGGGAAAAAGTGATGATCATTGAGGAAAAAAACAATAAAGGCAACGTCTTTTCCGACCTGGCGGGCATTTACCGCTTCCCCTTCCATGACCAGGTTCGTGAACTGTATCTGGACATTCTGGAAGTATTGAAAAAATGCGGTATTTTATGAATCATCCGCTGCATGACCGCTGACAGGCGGCTGGCTTTTTCCTGACTGCCGAGCGTGTCCGGAACCTGTACCCGTTAGGGCGCACCCATGACGCGCAAACCAATAAGAGCGTTTCGGTTATTTCCGAAACGCTCCTTAGGTATCTGTAGACTTTTGGCATTTTTGTTGCACCTGAAATCCTCAGCATACTCAACATTTTAGTCCGAATTATGAATTGTTAATCGCTTAATAACACACGTTTTCTTTCTATCATTTCTTCAATTCTCTCGATATATTGGGCAACTTCCTTCACATTCTCGCACCGCCCAATCCGCCTGTCTGAATAGACCCTCTTGGTAATCGAGCCTGCTCCCAGCGCCACTATGGTCTGCACTTCCTCCATAATCATTCCCACCCTCTGTATTATCCCGTATTATTGATTATTACAGACTTTCAGGTGTTTTCAGAATGGTCATTTTCAAGTATTATCAAGTACCATTCTTCAATAATTGATGTACTGTTCCATTTTTTGATGTAACGCTCAAACCGTCCTAAAGGACTCTTCAAAAAATGTTAATTCGTTTCAAAATAATTCTAAGTTCTCAGCAAGCGCATCCATTGACTTTTTCTTCCGTTCTTCCGATACCTCAGCATAAATATCCATTGTCGTTTTTATATCCACATGACCCATTACCGACTGAATAACCTTGAGATTCGTTTCATTCTCACAAAACCTCGCACAAAAGGTGTGTCGCAGACTGTGACAAGTGAAGTGTGGTAATACCAACGCTTCTGAATGCGCTTTTGCAGCTTCATGTAATGCCGCATCATTATATGCGTCAATAATCCTGTCTAACGCTCTGTCCAAATCCTGCTGGAGAAATATCCGTCCAAACCGATTTAAGAAAATAAAATCTCTCCACCCGTCAATTTCCTGCACACAAAATATGCCATTCTCCTGCTGATACTTTTTAATCTGTTTCAAGGCTTCCTTCACTTCTTTTACCAAAGGTACTTTTCGGATACCTGCCGACGTTTTTGGAGTTGACATATACACTTTCTCCGAAGATTTATTCATCTTTCCGGCAAAATATACCGCTGCATGGTCTACCGTAATCTCATTCTTTTCTAAATCAACATCTTTCCATGTCAATCCACTAAGCTCACCTACCCTTAACCCTGTTCCCATAAAAAATACAAATATGGGTTCCCAATGGTCATATACCGGGTGGTTATCCATAAAATCCAGAAATGCTCTTTGTTCTTCCGGCTTTAAGGCTGTGCGTATTCCTCTCTTGACACCTGACCTTTTTTTGAATTGACCTAATGCACTATGCGTCGGATTTGTCCTTATGATACAGTCACGGACTGCCATTTCAAAGGCTGGATGCAACTCCCTGTGAAGATGTTCAATCGTTCCCAGGCTCAAATTTTCTTTGTCTGAGAGCTTCGTATAAAAAGCAACAATATCTGAATATTTGATACTGCTCAACTTCCGAAATCCGATTGTATTTCTGACATACGCATTATACTGATATAAATATCCTGCATATGTCCTCGGTGACAAGTCTGATCTTGTAGACATATATTTGTCAAACATATCATTCAGTATCATGTTGTTTGCTTCCACACTCTTTATCCCATCCAAGCTGTCCTTGTAAATCTGTTCTTCCTTATTGCGAAGTGAAATCAAATCGTTCGCATACACATACCTTCTTTTCTTTGCTTCATCATAATAAGCATATTGGTACGTTCCGTCTGCCCTGACTGTTTCCCCCTTCCTTAATACTCGCCCCTTACTGTCTTTTCTTGATTGTGCCATATTATTCTCCTATCATAGCCGAAAGAAGAGATCCTATGCCCAATTAAGGAAGCGTGTAATAGACCAGCTCAACTCCCTTTTTAATTAACTCCGTTACAGTCATTTTATGTGATTCGGCATATGCTTTCAATTTTTCGTATTCTTCATCGGACATTCTGACCGTTACAATTCTGTCTTTTATTTTTTCCAACTTCGGACGTCCCATTTTTGACAACGCATACACCTCCTCACAATGGCTATTATACTTTTCGTAATACGATTTGTCGACAGGTTTTTTTACTGAGCCGATATATGTATCCCGCAAATACTAATTCTCTGCCGGAACTCTAAACAATTCTAAATATTGGTCAAAAGCTTTCCGGTCAACCAACACAGATTTTCCGAGCTTAATAATAGCTCCTGCTTCCTTTGCACGTCTTTCAAACGTGCTTTGGCACAAGCCATATAATTTTGCTCCTTCTTTGTATCTGACAAACCGCTTATAGCCTTCAAATTCCTCAGAAAAATTCATGGTTCTGCTCCTTTCGCTGTTTTTGGCTTTATCTGCCAATAATATCGGATTATGGGGCATTTTATCAAATGCCATTGCACGAAACTCCCATAAATTGCACCAAACGACTATAAAGCATATTACCTCTGCCCTCCCCAGGTGCCAAGCAGATAATCCAAGCCAGACGGCGGACGGGTGCGGGAGGAAACGGCAGACCGCCGCATATGGGGCGGTTTTCCCATAGCGGCGGTTGGCTTTTGTACAGTTATCTGATATTCCAGATTTATACAACTCCATTCATGGACAGAATCAGCAGAATGCAGGTGATGATGACCGCCCCGAAAAACAGCCATAGACCAACCGGCTTTTTCTTCTGCTCTGTAGCAGGATCTGACAGATACCCCGTCCTGCGTAATGCCGTTGTGATTGGCTTGTAGAGCAGAAAGATAAATCCCGCATTCAGCCCTGCCTTTAATAAGTTGAATGGCAGGAAAGCAGGGATCAGCAGTATGGCAAAGATGCTGTCACAGCAGTCACATGACTTGGAGGAATGCGGGATGATACACCGGGAGGTCATCCCGGACAAGCCGCCAAGGACTATATACTCGCTTACCCCATTCGGCCGGAGCATTATCCCGGTTCTGGATGCCATGTGTAACTGGGGCGCGAATTTCTTAGACGGGCTGGATATCCAGCCTCCCTGCTGCACAAAAAAATCAGCAGGGGAACCATAACCGGCTTTCCTGCTGACATAGGCTATAACAATATATCCGGCTCCAAAAGGAAACCTGCGCCGTCAAAGATGCCCCAAGCCAACAGCCATCTCTCTTCCAGCATCCGTAAGCGGCGAATCCGCCCATCCCTGCGCCCGGTCTAAGCTGTTCAAAAGGGTCTGGCCATGTCTGACTATATAGAAACTAACCATGTTTACACCTCCGCCGTTAGTATAAAAAAACTTTGTCCGAATAGCAAGAGATTACTTTTAAGGTAGTTGCTATCAAGTTGGGAAGTATCATTCCATCTCCCTGAACGTGCCAGCCATTCCTCCCACAAGGCTCCACTGGCGCTGCATATAGGATTTCAGATTTTCCGTACTTTGTCAATATGCCTCACACGCCACTTTCCTATTACTTCGGCAATACCTATACCGTATCATCCTTTATCGCTTCCACAATAACATCATCCCGGATTTTCTTAGATGCCAGTAGATAAATGCCATTTATTACAAACAGCACCATGATAATATACACCGCCAATGCCCATATTGGGAAAACGGAAAGGAACTCCATGACAGACACGCCCATCATATAGCACTGTGCAACACATACGACAACGAGCAGCGGCAATCCAACCAGTATCGGCCTGACAGACAAAAGAAGCCCTTCCATCCCAAGCAGCCGCCGGATTCCTTTTTCGTCCACGCCTACCGAGCGGAGCATGGCAAATTCTTTCCGCCTCTGGCCTAAACTGTTCAGGATTGCCGAAAGCACTGAGGAGATACCCACGATTCCGAACAGCGCCGCAAGGCTGCATACGATGAACATTGTCGCCCCCGTCATCCTCCCCCGGTTCCTCATGCGCTCCGTCTTACTGGAAGTCATAAAATCACTGCTGCCCAAATAGGAGCTGCATATCTTTTCCGCCTCGCCCTGGATTTCCTCATCCATTCCATCCGGCACAACATAATTTACATAGTTCCTGTAATTGTAGACCTCCATCTCATCACAGAAATTTCCGATGATGGAGTAATACTCTTCCATCGGCACGATAACAGGCAGTGCATAAAACGAAGGATCAAGCCCGATCTCCGGCATTGAGGTCAGGACGGCTGCCACATCCACCACAAATTCATAGTCGCCCTGCGCGGAATCCGAATATTTCTCCGTCAGTTCCAACTGCTGCCCCTGCTCCAGATTCAGATAAGGGATTGTTTCCTGCATTGTCTCATAATCCCTTGCGCCGGGGTCTTTCACCACACTGTTCACAATGACGGCAGAGGATTCCGGCGAAATTTCCACGCCCGCTTCCTGCAGGCAGTCATTGTATGCCTCCTGCTCCATCCCCACCAGCACACAGGGCACACGGTAACGCCCGCCCCGCTGCATGATAAAACCGTCTGCGGCGTCAAAACCTCCTGCCCGGAGAAATTCCTCTGACTGGTCACTCCCGGAAAGCCATGCGGCACAGCTTGCCATTGCATAGACACTGCTTTCCTGCACCCCCGGCGCCGCTTTCAGTTCCGCAAGGAGCGTATCCTCTATCCGTTCCCCCGTTCCCAGCGTGATATTCACATCAAAATGATTCATCGCTTCCGCGTGCGCATTGCTGATATCGGAGGCCGTGAAAACAGCAAGGAACCCAAAGGCAAGGAGCATACACAGGGAAAGCGTCACCATGCAGGTATGGTACAGTTTTTTCCCTGCACGCACTGAATTTGCCGCAATCTCCCCAAGGAATCCGAAATGCCTTGTCAGGAAAGGATGATTCTTCGCCTTTTTCAATGCGCAAATGCGCATTGTGCCGCTACGTCGGCACACTGATATATCATACTGCTCCCCACGGACTGCCTCTATGGGCAGGATTTTAGCCACCTGTTTCGCCGGCCCGTGTGCGGCAAGCAGAACCGTGACAAAAGAAAGCGCTGCTGCCATGAACGCCGCTGCCGGGGAAAGGTACACCTCCATCCTGCTCCCGAACACTTCACTGGTCATATCCGAATAGGCAGACAGGACGCCGAGGGAAAACAGGTATCCCAGGACCATTGAAAGCAGGATGGGAATGGCCGAAAGGATACACGCCTCATAAAGTACTGTCCTTCCTATCTGTTTCGGCCCCGCCCCCACGGATTTCAGGATGCCAAGCTGATGGATCTTCTGTTTTGTCGAAATCCCGAAAGCGCCCCTTATGATATAGGCAAATACTGCCATGGACGCACCTGCCGCAAGCAGGAGCCCAAGGAACAGCTTTGGCACATCACTCTCCCAAAAACTCCCCGGTGCATAAACCCCATGCCAGCCAAGCAGCACAGCATGGTAGCGGCATGGGTAGTCCCCATATTCATCCTTTGGAAGCCGGGCTGCCTCTGCAATCTGCGGGACTGCCGTATATACTTTCCCACGCTGTTTCATCTGGAGGTAGACCACCACCTCGCTGTCCGGCGGAAGCTCCTCCGGCTCCATAAAGCCATAGGCAAGGTAGCCTCCATAGCCGGAGGAAACAGACACGTCCAGTTCCCCCACAATGGTCAGGCTGGCCACATCCTTTTGCTGGATATCTGCCGCATTATTGCTTTTCCGGCTGGCCACTTCCACGACAAGCGTATCCCCAATCCCATATGCCGGGTTCTGTGAAAAGAAATCCTTGCTGACCACGATCTCACCCGGTGCCTGCGGGGTACACCCTCCCAGGAGCATATTCTTTTCATACATGGCATCCCAATAGCCGCTGTCGCAGTTCTGTAACAGGAGATATGGCAGCGCCGTCCCTTCCGGCAGAAAAGCAGTCTGGTTATCCCCCTTTACAAGTATTGCCTCTACACCGCCGTTATCCCTGATCATACCAAGCCTGTCTGCCGGGACATCCATAAGTTCCGCATCCCAATCCCCGTAGGCATAAACTTCCTGCTGCACCATCTGGTTCCAGAAACTCTGTGCAAACACAAACAATGTACATAAAAAAGTGGAAGCGATCAGTACGGCCGCAATAATGGAAAGGGAAGTACGGCGGTTCTTCCGCACTTGGTCTAAACTGTATTCCCGTATGATGTTCATGGCCGCACCGCCTTATCCGAGATGATCTTCCCATCCTCTATTTTAATAATGCGGTCTGCTTCCAGCGCCACGCTTTCGTCATGCGTGATCAGAAGGATGGTCTGCTTATACTGGCGGTTGGACAGCTTCAGCAGGGATATGATCTCCTCCGTATTCTTCCGGTCAAGGTTCCCGGTAGGTTCGTCTGCTAAAAGGATCGCGGGCTGGTAGATCAATGCACGCCCGATTGCCACCCTCTGCTGCTGCCCTCCGGAAAGCTGCCCCGGCAGGGCTGTAAGCCTGTCGCCTAACCCTAATGTCCCAACTATATCATCAAACCGCTCCCTGCTTGGCTCCTTATTATCCAAAAGCATGGGCAGCATGATATTCTTCTTTACATTGAGCGTAGGGATAAGGTTATAGAACTGGTAGACAAGCCCTACCTTGCGCCTGCGGTACTGCGCCAGCCGCTCCTCCCCAAGCGTCGCTATGTCCACATCCTCCACAAATATCTTCCCGCTGGTGGGGCGGTCAACACCGCCTAAAAGATGGAGCAGCGTTGACTTGCCGGAGCCTGACACCCCGATGATGGCAACGAACTGCCCCCTTTCCACCTGCAGGTCTACATGATCCAAGGCCGTCACCATTGTCTTCCCCGCCCCATACTGCCTGGTCAGGCCCTCAGTCCTCAAAATATCCATAAACAGCACCTCTCTTGTCTGGTGAAATCTGGAAGAATGCCTGTGTTTTAGGCATTCTTCCGTGTGAAGCCATAGATTTTCTTAGACGGCGTACTTCAGATGTCTTAGAAAATCTCTTCACACTATACTACCACCCTTATGTGCTAATTCGGTGACAATGGTAAAATTTTATACGGAATCTTGCGCCCCCTGTCTCCACGTTTTCTGCCGTGACCGTCCCGTTTTCTTTCTCAATGATGGACTTTGAAAGGGCAAGCCCGATTCCAGCACTGTCTTTGGAAGAACCTGCGCCACGGTAGAACCGCTCAAACAGATGAGGGAGGTCTGCTTCGTCAAATCCCCCGCCGCTGTCCTGAATGACAATTTCCGTATAGATAG
The DNA here is from genome assembly GCA_023667395.1 of Blautia sp. Classification (GTDB taxonomy): domain Bacteria; phylum Bacillota; class Clostridia; order Lachnospirales; family Lachnospiraceae; genus Acetatifactor. Next base: position 35,309 of record JAMPAC010000023.1, read on the forward strand.
GATTGTCCTGGCAGGCAATGCTGATATTCCCCTGTTCCGGCGTATGCTCCATGCAGTTTTTGATGATATTGCCAAACGCCTCACTGCACCATCCGAAATCCCCAGTCAGGAAAATCCCGTCAGCGCCCTGTATTTCAAAGCATATCCGTTTTTCTTCCATCTGCCGGACAAAAGGCTGGACTGCATCCACCACCATTTCCTCCAGGTCAAACTCTTTTTCTTCCAGCGTCAGCACGCCCGCATCCAGCTTTGACAGGGTGAGCATGGAACCCACCAACTGCTGGAGGTGGCTGACCTGCCCTTCCATACGCCTGATGTCATCTTTTGTCTGTCCATCCCATGCTTTCTTTTTCAGCAGGGAAAGGGTAAGCCCTATGGATGCCGCCGGGGTCTTCAACTGGTGGGATAAGTCTGCCATGTTATCTGCAAGGTTCTTCTTTGCCCTCTGCGCCTGTTCCCGTTCTTCCCGCAGAAGCACCACCGCTTTATAGATGCTGTCCTCCAGAGCGGAATTAACACCATCCTGCATCAGTGTGTCATACTGCCCCTCTGAGATCTGGTCAAGATAACCGGAAAGCGCCGCCGCCCGCTTTTCCGCCTCCCGAACTTTTGCCCGCCAGTAAAACCCAAAAGAAAGAAGCATGGCCAGTATGATACAGAAAGGAACGGCATATGCCGCTGCCCCAAACCATGCCGGAACGAAAGAATATACATCCCTCCCATAGCCGTACTGCCCTAAGATTTCCACCCCTGCACCTTTAAGTCCATCACCAGCCTTGTATAGATGCATGACATCACCAAGCTGCTCCGGGGCCGCAGTTCCCACAGCCCCGGCCATATCTGCAATACCGTTTCTGATAAAGGTTTCCGACAGATACAGGACTGCGCAGCCCGCCAGAACGCATAAGCAGATTGAAAATGCGGTTCCATATATTAAAATCCTGTCCCCCTGCTTTTTATCCCTCATAGTCCACCGCCTTATACCCAAATCCCCGGACAGTCAGCAGCATCTTCGGCATCTGCGGATGATCCTCCACCTTCTGCCGCAGGCGCTTTACCAGTGTGGTGAGCGTATTGTCATTGACATAGTTCCCGTCCACATCCCACAGCTTTTCCAGAATCTGTTCACGGGTGATGGTCTGGTTCTTATGCTCCAAAAGCAAGCACAAAAGCTGGTATTCATTCGGTGTCAGTTCCACCGGACAGTCCTTCTTATACACTTTAGATGCCTTTTTATTGATACAGATATCCCCGCAATAGAGGTTGTCGTCATCAGCCTTCCGGCTCCTTACCCTCCGCAGCACAGCCCGTATCCTTGATACAAGGACATCCAAATGGAAGGGCTTTGTCACATAATCGTCTGCACCGATGGACAGCCCCTTTACCATATCCTCTGCACCGTCACGCACGGTCAGCAGTATGATGGGAATGGCTGTATTTTCGCTAAGGTAACGGCAGAATGTAAAGCCGTCCCCGTCAGGCAGGTTCAAGTCCAGCAGGCATAAGCTGGTTCCGCCATCCAGATGCTTCCGCGCTTCTGCGAGACAGGATGCAGCGGATACGGTAAACCTTTCTTCCTGCAGGTTCCGGCACAGGCTGTCCGACAGTTCCATGTTATCTTCAACAATCAGGATCTTATCCATACAAGTTCCCCTTTCTTTGGGAGTATGGTTTTTATTATGCCACTGTCCGCCCTTATCTTCAACTTTTCTTATGGGAATATTTTTGATTTGCATCCAATTTGACAGAAATGTGTGATGGAAAATATGATTTTTTAATTCCCAACAGAATGAGATAAATTCCTATCGTTAAAATTTGCACCCAAATCCTCGATGATTTCATTGAGCGCTTCCCTGATACCTATATCGGGATTATCGTACACGCCGCCGTCTATCACCTTATAATCCATACCCATAATGCAGTCCTGCGGATTGTGTCGAGGGAAGATTTCAGTTCTTTCATGTCACGCCCTGACGACCATCCGGCTATGTAATTAAAGAAGTAGTCGGAAGTGTCAATCCCGAAATGGTTGCAGACCGTGAACGCAATGCTCTCAGCTTCCACCTCTTTGGTGTTCCTGTCCTTTGCAGGCGCAAGAATATCCTTGTTGACTTCCTTATTGTGCAGCATGGAATGTGCGGTTTCATGCACCATTGTTTTTAATGTCTGGCTCTCGCTCATGCCCTCCTGCACCGCAATCCGGTTTTCCTCTATGCTGAAATATCCCTTTGAGCTGCCGGGAATATCTTCAAAACTGATCAGCGCAGGCGCAACATGAGTGATCGCCTTGATAAAGTCCTCATAGCCCTCCACCGTGGATAAAAGCTCCTGCGCTTCCAGTTCCGGGATTGGCTCCCCGTCCGTCTGGGACACGTCAAACACGGATACCGCACGGAAAGCGGGGATTTTGATCTCGACTTCCTCTGTCTGCGGCATACCGTCCTTATCCAGCATGACCTCCCCGGTCACAGGGTCTAATTTATCCCGTTCCTCTTTGATCTTATACGGAGCAGGGGCAAGGATACGGATTCCCTTCTCGCCCTTTTTCACATGGCGGTTGAAATTTTTCTGCCATGCCTGGTATCCTGCCACCAAAGTCGATTCCGGTTTTTGTAAAGTGATCAGCAGTGTGTTGTTAAAACTGTACTTATGGAATTTTGACATGGTGGAGAGGTAGTTTTTGTATTTGTCACTTTCAAAAAGCTCTTTTAAGCCTTCCTCCAGCTTGTCGGTGATCTCTTTTACTTTCTGCCTTTCTGTTTTTGCGTCTGCCATAGTTTCAATCCTTTCTCTACAATAAAAAAAGACAATCCCTTTAGACTGTCTTTCTCCCTGAAAACAGAAAAAGCAGCGAACCGTTTTGATAAAAACTCAGTTCACTGCTTTACTGTTTCTGTTATTAAGTTGCTTTTATGCCAATGCAAGCTCTCTTTTTCTTATGATAGCTTCTACTTCCTCAACACTCTTTTCAACTATTTCTGCTATTTGTTCTAATGTATAGCCTTTTCTGTGCATATTCATAATTACTTTTGCATTTGCATCATCCCTAATTCCCTGCGACAAATTACACATAGCGCTCACATCCTTTCTCAATTTATCATCTATCGAAATGCTATACTCCGATTTTATAATTCCTAATTTTTCTTCAACAGAAAGCTCCATTGACAGCAGCGTACTCAACAGGCGGTGCAGCTCATATTTATCATCATGTTCCGGAAGCTCATTCGCTATACCGATCAGGACGATATTTAACAGGTCAAGCCTGCCTTTCCACGGATAAGAGCCAAGCAGCTCATCCTTTGCCAGATGCACATAAGCCATGCTGTTCTCGTCCATGTTCATACACACCCAAATCGAGAAAACACGCCGGATGTCGTTATAGTTTGTCTTGACAAAATCCCGTTCCTTCTGTGAGGAAACAAGGCGGCTGACATAGAATACTGCCCGGTTCAGGATATGGTAGCCTGTCGGTTCATCTTTTTGAGCCTCGACATTTACAATCACCTGTGAGATGCCGTCTTTCATGCGCACATAAAAGATAATGTCAAACCGTATAAGCCCCTCGTTGATCTCCGCATTTTCCGTATTCAGCCCGACAATCCGCTGCCCGTTTTCTTCCTTTGCTACATTGGTCAGCCCCGGCTCTACCGGAACCACGCTGATGAAAGGCTCACCCTCAATGTAGGAGACTACATCTTCCGGTTTCATTCCCTTAAACTCATCAACGGTCTTTACCAATATGTGCGCCAGAATGATCTTATTCCCTAACAGCCGTTTCGCCTTATCATCATATTGGGCATCCTCATCCGCCGCACTCACTGCGTTCTTTATCTCTGTGTCCATGGATAGCATATCCATTAGCCATAAACCTCCTTTTCCCTGTCTGCTGGAAATGTAAAAGCCATTCCCCAAAGGTATATGACCTTAATGCCATTATACCCTGAAATCCCTGCTAAATCAATCGGAACTTTCAGAAAGCCGAGCCGAACGTGCTGGTTTTTCATTGATGATCAGATTGTTATAGCGTTTCCTCCTTCCCCTTTGCTTTTCCAACCTCCGGTTTGACAGCCCCGGCAGCTTTCGCTTTGAACGCTTCCAGCTTTTCCTTTAACGATGCCCTCTGTGCTGGCTTGTCAGTCATTCCCGCCGCAGGTTTCAGCCCCTGCATACTTCTGTTTCCAACCGGGTACTGTATCGGCGCAGCGACGGCTTTTTCCTCCGTTCCCGCTTTTTCAGAAATATCCTCCGCCTGCCCGGACTTCTGGACATCATGTACATAAGCATAGGTTTTATCACATTTTATCTTTATTTGTCGTTATCCTTTGAAAGTGCCGATTTTACAAGGATTGTCCAACATTATACACGCCTATATGCTTTATC
>JAMPAC010000024.1 GCA_023667395.1 Blautia sp.
ACCATAGAAGACCTTATTCTTATAAAATATTTACAGACTTTTTTTCACAGGCTCCCGAAAAATGAAACTCCGATGAAATTTGGCACCGTTTTCATCGGAGTTTACTTTTACCAACCTTTTATTTGCTTTACCTGTTTCGCCTGTTCTGGATCATGATGGTACTGCGGCTTGAATGAGAGCGGGTACATTCCCCGCCCCTTGTGGTGTTTGAGTGCTTGCACCGGGGAAGTTTATTCGTATTGCTTATTGGCTGTTTTGCTGCAAATAGCTAATATTATAGTGGTACAACTTATTGATCAGATCCCGCAGGTGGTTATAAAGGCTCTTTATTTTATATTGCTCTTTTTGTTTGTTACAGATGTGACAAAATCTGTACAGGCTGCATTTGATCTGCATAAGATATCTGATGACCATAAATCTATGGATAAAGCGGAAAATGAATTAAATGGCCGATGGAAACACTACGAAAATCTGAAAAAGAATGTATTAAAAGGAAGAGAAGTAAAAGGTTGATTATGCAACATATAAAAATATCGTATGGTTCGCAAGAGAGAACATTCATTCATCATCAAAAACAGTCTCGTTCATTTCTGGAAAGTCCAGCAGCATGGAGACAGTCATGTTTAAACCGATAGCAAGTTTGTGCAGGGTTTTCAGCTTGGGATTCTTTGTTTTCCCTTTCATAAGGTTTTCAACGGTCGATTGTGTAATACCGGATAAGGTGGCCAGCTTATTTATGGTAATCTTTCTTTCAGCGCACAGATCTGTCAGTCGTTTTATAATAACATCCGAATAGGTCATATGGGTTCTCCTTTTAATTTAATGGGGGATAATAAGAGTATATGCGATTATGAGGAAAAATATTAACGGCGCACGGTTTACATTTGCGATTAAAGTGTGTTATTTTAACTATACATAGCGGATATTACTCGTATCGTATTGTGACTGTAGGGAGGAAGCGGTTATGAAACTGAAGAAAAAGAAAGTGCATAAAATATGGTCGGATGAAAAACAATTAAAAAAAATTGCTTTTTTGCTGTACGAGAACTATAGGGTTTCAGAAAGTGAACTGGAAGAATGTAAGCAGATCATAGAAAGCTTTAAAGGGCATTCGCAGTCTGTTCCTGAGCCATAAGAGATAAATCCTGTCGGAATATGCCATGAAATTATTATAAAAAAATATAATATAAATAGAATTATATCAACCCCTCTGTTGGATGTCAAGATAAACTGGTAAATTATGCTTGATTATTTGCGACAATAATGGCACAATGATAACATGTGCGATGGTTAATTCAGAATACACATATTGGGGTGGATATGATATGAGTAAAGATAAAGTAAATATATTGTGCAAAGCGGCTGTCTGCGGTTTTATACCGATCTTATGCTGTGTCCTGTACTGCGTTTTCCAGGGGCAGTCATTGACAGGCATTTATCTGCCGGATACGGCGTGCTCGGACGATATATTTTATTTTAAAATGGTAGAGGGAATGGTTCGCTTTGGTTCTCCTCTGGGGTATTTCGGATATAATGAAAGTCACGCCATGGTTTCTTCGTTTGGCGTATGGAGCCCGGTGTTGCTCATGCCCTGGGCTTTGTGGGGCAAGGTGTTCGGGTGGGGATATTTTTCCCCGATCCTGTGTAATATCTGTATGCTGTCATTGGGTTTTATTATTTTCTCTGTCCTGGCGAAGCCGACGTGGAAGCAGGCTGGCGTCATTGCGCTCTTTTTCTTTTTTACTACTCCCTATACAAGGTATATGCTGTCCGGGATGCCGGAAACGGCGTGTTATTCCCTGATCATTATTACATATGGGGTACTATACAGTTATTTTCGTAAGGATGCCACATATAAACTGGCATTGCTCTTTTTTCTGATCACGGTTCTTTCCCTGATGAGGCCTTATTTCATGGTTTTTCTGTTGTTGCCCGGGGTGCTGTGGGTACGCAGGTCAAAGCTTGCCGGATGCTTAGGTACATTTGTTGCAATGGTTCTTAATCTGGCGGGATATAAGCTTATGACATATTATTTTGCCGCGCCATATTTTCAGAGTTCCATGGCCACTGATTTTATTGATTCGTTCAGGAATGGGGGATTTTTTGCAGGATGCCGGTTCCTGCTGCGCAAGATTGGCGACAGGTGGAGCATGATCAGATGGAATATGTCCTTGGGAGTGCGTGAGGGCTTTACAGACGGCCAGATTTATTTTGCATGCTGTATTGCAATGCTGCTCCTGTTCCTATGGCTGCTGGCTGATTTTATTAAGATGAAGCGGCATAGAGGAAATGATGATACGATTCGGAATATTTTGCTGGAGTCAGGGCAGCTGCTCTGTTTTGGGATCATGATGCTTGCCATAATCGTGTTATATCAGGTATCCGAGGGCAGCAGACATATCCTTGTGTTTCTCATAGGGTTTATCCTGGTGGGGGCAATGAGGGACGATCGTTCGCTTGAGAAAAACATTCTGACCATGGTTGTATTTGCGTATCTGTTTGTGGTAAGATACGATGGTGATTCAGGATACCAGGTTCCTTTTTCGGATGAGCAGGCAGCCCGGGAAGTGGAAAGCTGGAGTGATGCGTTTTCCTCCTGCATCAGCCTGGATCATGCCAATGCTCCGGGCTTTGAAAATGTTGTTGCATGGGTGGTTCAGGACACGGTTGACGGTGAAGTGGGGGGAGTTCCCTGGCGGAGTTTATTCGCGCTGCCAGAGGGGACGGGAATAAGCTGTTGCCAGCCTCAATATGTGACAGAACATATAGACGGACTTAACAGCCGTTATGTCATTACAGCTCCAGGCGGGCAGATCGATCTGCTGTGTCAGGAAAGGGAAATGGAACTGTTATTCAGGGACGGAAGCATCGCACTGTACAGGACTTATTGAGAAAGGCAGAATACACATAATATGGAGGACAGATTCCGTAAATGAAAAATGGCATTAAGAAGCGCATGAAAGAGATATCAGGGTTTTTGTTTATTGATCATCCGTTCGCGGGTCCGTTCCTGGTACTGATATGCTGTGGACTGCCCTGGTGGTTCGCTTTCTGGCCGGGAACCCTACAGCATGATTCCTGTGGCCAGTTGCTCCAGTATCTTGGCGTGGGAAAAATGACGGGGCATCATCCGGTTCCGGTTACGCTCCTCATGGGGATATTCCTGGATGTGGGACGGGCGCTGTTTGATTCGGATAATGCAGGTATTTTTATCTATACGTTCCTGCAGTTTGTGATACAATGTGCGGTGATCTCTTATGGATTCTGCGTGTTTGAACGGCTCCGTCTGCCGCTCTGGTTCCGCTGGGTTTCACTGGCCTTTTACGGATTGTTTCCCCTGCTGCCGAATTGGGGGATCAGTTACGTGAAAGATTCGGGGTATTATATATGTTTTCTTCTGCTTATAATCTCCATGCTGGACGTTTTTGATATGGAGGAGGGGCAGGCTGCCATGTGGAAGCGGGCGCTGTGGATTGCCGCGCTTGCAGGGCTTTGCGCGTTTCGGAATGATGGCAGGTATGTGGCAGTGACAGCCGCAATTGTTACTGCGTTGTTCCGGCGGAAATATTTGAAAACCTGTCTGGCCGGAATTGGGGGCGTCTTCCTGTTTTTATTCCTGGTTGAGGGAGTATACATGCCCCTGCAGCATATACCTTCCGGATCGGTGCGGGAGGCAATGTCCGTACCGCTTTTGCAGACTGCCGGTTACCTGAAAGAATATCCGGATGAGGTCACGGCTGAAGAACGCGATGCGATACTGGGCGTTTTCGAGGTGAATGAATTAAGTGAAATATCCGACCGGTATAACAGTGTCATATCAGATGAACTGAAAGACCTGTTTCTGGAATATCCTGACAGGGGGCAGCTTGCGACTTACTTAAAGGTATGGCTGGCACAGCTGATGAAGCATCCGGGCACTTACCTGCGCGTATATTGGGAACACTGCAGCGGATATTTTAATCCGCTGGAGAAGTGTTATATAGATGTCATTGGCTGGTATACGATCGTGGATGGACAGAGTCGGAGCGACGAATATCTGGATATTCATTTTATTGCCGACAGACAACGAATGCGGGAGGGACTGGAAAACTGGTCCTATTGCCTGTATGATTTCCCGCTGACGGGATGGCTGTACCATACCGGGGTTTACACATGGATCCTGCTGGGCTGCATGCTGTTCCTGATTATGAAAAAAAGAAAGAGGGATCTGTTTCTCTTTTTCTCGGGTGTCATTGTACTGTTGGTGTGTACGGCTTCACCGTTAAATGCCAGCATCAGGTATTACCTGCCGGTAATGGCGGCGGCGCCTGTGTTTATTGGTTATTGTATGAAAAACAGTGGCAGGGAGATCCCGGCAAAGGAGCAGGCATGAGCAGAACATTATATGTGACCGACCTGGATGGAACTTTATTAAATAAGCAGAGCAGGATCGATCCGAAAAGCATCGGAGTGATCAATGGACTGGTAAAAAGGGGGTTGTTGTTTACCTATGCGACCGCAAGGTCGATAGTCTCCGCAACAGTGGCGACGCAGGGATTGTCAATGGATATGCCGGTCATCACGCACAATGGGACTTTTATCATCAACCCTTCCACGGGAGAAATCCTGTCCAGGGAAAGTTTTGCCCCGGAAGAAACGGATCGGGTGGTGGAAGTACTGGAGAAATTCGGGGTCAGCGCGTTGGTCTACGCATATGTGGAGGGCGTGGAGAGAGTATCCTGGCTTGTGGAAAGGGAAAATGACGATGTCAGGCGTTATCTGGGCAGACGCAAAGGGGATAGGCGGCTCCGTCCGGTTTCCACGCGGGAAGCATTATATCAGGGGGATATGTTCTACTATAACTGTGTGGGCGGAAAGAAAGAACTGCAGCCAGTGTATGAGATATTTGCTGGGGATGGGAGATTCCGCTGCACCATGCAGCAGGAGTTGTACAGCCCGGAGTATTTCTGCGAGATCATGCCTGCCAGGGCTACCAAGGCGGAAGCCGCCCGGAAACTGAAAAAGCTGTTGGATTGCGACAGGATGATATCCTTTGGAGATGAAATCAATGACATTCCAATGTTTGGGATCTCCGATGAATGTTATGCCGTGGAAAATGCGGTGGATGAGTTAAAAGCCGTTGCCACGGGGGTGATAGGAAGCAATGAGGATGGCGGGGTGGCGGGGTGGCTGGAGCGGAATGCGCGGATATAAAATAAAGGCAGGAAATTCGTACAGATACGATTTCCCGCCTTTTCTTTTCAATTGGACAATATTTACTGTGCCGCAGTCACGGAAGTGATATGGGGATTTACGCCCTCATACCAGTACAGGAAGCCTTCCATATCGATCACATCACCCACTTGCAGGTTCTTGACTGCCGCGTATACATCGGTGGTATTGTCGCAGAGATAGGACTCTACCGTGAATGTATATGTATTGCCGTTCAGGGAAACATTGAAATACAGGTCGTCGCCGTCCTCACCGGAGCCGTCCCATTTATACAGGTAAGCAGCGCCGCTTTCGTTTGCGGGTTCCACGGTCATGCCCTTGAAAGAAACATACTCATTCTGATGGGAGATCAGGTCGTCGGTGCCCAACAGTGCGGTAACGTCTGCAGCCGCTGCAATATAGGTAGCGCCGTCTGCGAATTCAAAGGTTGCATCCATAATCTCCACTTCACCGGACCATTCGCCCTTGAATCCGGTTACTTTAATCTTGGTTCCGGGGGTCAGTTTGTCATAGTCCGCCTGGGAGCAGGCCATATCATACAGGAAATAAGCGCCGTCCTTGTCCTGTGCATAAACGGTAGCTTTGTCCTCCCACCAGGACTGCTTCGCCTGTACATAAGCCTCGATGACAACCTCGCTGTCCAGCGGCGCCGCCACATACTCGTCATAGGTCATGACGCCTTCGGATTTTACATCGGGAACATCGTTTGCGCTGCCTGCGTTATCACTGTCAGCGTTGCTGCCGCAGCCCGTAAATGCAAAAACAAGCGCAAGAGCCAGAATTAAAACAATAGATTTTTTCATAAGTCCTCCTGTTTTCTCCTCATTTCTGAAAAATGATGATAGAGCGGTTAATAGAAACAATGTTATTATACCTTATATTTTATAGAAATCAAGTGTTTTATAAATTCGGGAGATATAAATTCATAATAGTTCGGCTATGATGGTGTCTGGCGGTTTGTTGGTTTGCAGGTAAAGGGACGGAGCAGGGGCAGCAGGAGTATTTTCTGTGACGGCTCGATAGACGTTCCGAGAAGCCTCAATGCGCAGCAATGCTCGCCAGCCGGCTCGCCTTGCCAGAGTCTCCTCTCCACATCTCGCTCACGCCACAGAAAATACTCCTGCTGCCCCTGCTCCTGTATATTGCAAGTTATCAAAGAATATACTGCAAATTTACAACTTAAACATAGAATCTTTTCTTTAGAGAATTTTCAGGAATGGATCAACATGACCTGCAGTATATAGGATTCTTCTACCTTGATTCTTATATACTGTAGATTGTGAAAAAGCGTCATATGGCTGCCTGAACAATTTGTTCCTAATATGGTCTATTGAAAACGACCTGTATTTCTTTCAAAAAATCTGCGGATATCAGGCGGTGGCGTGTAGTCCTGTTCTGAGCGGACTTTGGGGGACGCACTTAGCGGGGATGAAATCCACTGCCTACGGAGACTTGAACGCGAACGCCCTATTCGCGTGCTAGTCGCAGTTGGCAGTTAGTTCAGCGCCGCGTTGTCCCGTCCGCACAGAACAGGACTGCATGCCACCGCCGTCCCATCAGCCATAAACCGACAAGCCGCCAGACACCACCGGGGCGGAACTTCTACGATAAACTGCCAATCAAGGTTAAGCAGTCTGCTTTTTCTTCTTTCGCATCTCAATTCCCACATACAAAATAATACATACCCATGTGACGCCAAGCGCTGCCAGCAGGAGCACGGATGTGAGGGGAAGCTTCCCAAGTTCCTGCTTTCCCGCAGTGGCCTGACTGGCCTGGCTCAGGCGGTACAGGGAGGTAACGTCGTCAAAAAGCTTTTCCATATAGGCGTCATCCACCGTTTCCTTCCGCCGGATGGACTTTGTCACGTTCTCGATCATCTGTCCGGCGGCGTCCCTGAGGGAGGCGGAGCCGTTGAAAACGGGGGTCACAAAAGTATTTTCCACATGATCAAGGAGCAGCTGGGAAGCCTTAATCTTCACATCATAATAGGTATTGTTGTCCTCGCCGCTGCGGGACAGGTAATCCTGATATTCCGCGGAATCCTGCGCCATGGAAGTGACGGGCACATACCCTTCCGTCTCCGCGTAGGCGATCTGTACCTCATTGGTCAGCAGATACTGGGCAAAGAGCCAGGAAGCCAGCACCTCCTGGGGATCCGCTTTGTTAAAGATGCACACGGAGGGCCCCTGGGAGATCATCCGGGGATTTTCCGGGTCAAACTGAGGGATTGCCATGACTTCCGTCTCAAACTCCACCAACGCCTCCTCGCTGATATCGGAGAGGGGCGCGTCCGTCCCCATCCAGGTAGCGCCTGCGGTGGAGTCGATGGCAAAGATGCACTGCCCCGCATTCAGGAAGTTGGCGGGATAGCTGGATATCTTAAAGGTGGAAAAAGCGCCCTTTTGCACATGCTCCGCAATGGTATACAGCAGTTCCTCCGTGGTGTCGTTGAAAATTTGGATTTCCCCGTCCTCCGTGGAATAACCGGCGTCCCGCTGCTTCAGCATCTGGATCATCATGTTGTCCGTGGATTTGTAGATAAAGGGAATCATGACTTTCTGGCCGTTGACCAGGTAGTTGCCCTCGTCATCCTGGGCTGTGGCCGCGTCCGCAACCTCCCAGACGAAATCCCAGGTCAGGGTTTCCGGCAGGGTATACCCCAACGCTTCCACATAGGTCTTGTTGATGTAGCAGGCCTCTGTGGAGCGCATGTAGGGGATGGCATAGTAGTGACCGCCGAAAGCGCATTCTTCCAGGAACTGCGGGATGATCTGGTCTCTGGAGGGGGCGTCAAAGCGCACCTCGCTGCCCCCCGGACCGTATTTCCCGTTTTCAAATAATTCATCCAGCGGAACCACGATATTGTTCCCGGTCAGATAAGTGGCGATGTGGTCGGGGTAGGTGATGCAGACGTTGGGGGTGGTATTGGTGGCAATATTGGTGATCACGTCATTGTAGATCTTGCTGTAATCCGTGTACAGGCGCAGGTTTACTGTGATATTGGGGTAAAGCTCCTGAAAATCAGCGATCGCCTGCCTGTAGATATCGGTCTGGGTCTTGTTGGTATCGTTTTTTGCCCAGAAAGTGATCTCATAATTGCGGGAAGCGTCAAATTCCTCAGGAACCGCAAAGTCCGCCATGCCTTTGGAGCCGTGGCAGCCTGTGAGCGTCAACGCGCCCAGCAGGAAAGCGCCCAGGCAGACTGCTGTGGAACGGAATTGTTTTTTGAATCTCAGATTGATCATTCATCCATCCTTTCAGCCGCATAAGCGGCATTTGCATGCTACGGCGTTCAGGTCCGCCATTCCTTATCCTTTTGTGCCGCCCCGTGCCACGCCCTCCATCACTTTCCTGCGGAAGATCAGAAACAGCAGGATCAGGGGAATGGAAATCACCACCACGGCCGCCATCATTGCCGGGATGTTCTCGCGGCCGAAGCCATTTTCCCGGATTTCCTGGATCCCGTTGGACACCAGATAATAGTCCGGGTCGTCGGTGATCAGCCGGGGCCACACATAGGAATTCCAGCACTCGATGACTTTCAGGATCACAATGGTGATCAGGGTGGGCCTGCAGATGGGGATCATCACTTTCCGCAGATAGCGCAGGTCGGGGGTGCCGTCCACCTTGGCGGCATAGTACAACTCGTCTGGGACCTGGGCGAAATTTTCCCGCAGGAGGTAAATATAAAAGACGGAAGTCACGGAGGGCAGGATCAGCCCGATAAAGGTATTCCGCCAGCCCAGGTTGGTGATGGTGGTAAAATTGGTGATGATCACCAACTCGTTGGGAATCATCATCAGGGAGAGGAACAGGGTAAAGGCAAGGTTCTTTCCCCGAAATTCCAGCCGCGCAAAAGCAAAGGCGGCGAGGGTGATGACCGCCACCATGATTAGGGTGGTGACCACCGTGAAGATCAGGGTGTTGATCAGGTACTGCCCCAGCGGTACGGCGGTAAAGGCGTCCGCATAATTCTGCAGCGTGGGCGACAGGGTAAAGAATGCGGGCACATGTTCCGCGTTATAGGAACTGTAACTTTTCACGGAGGTCAGCACCATCCAGTAAAAGGGAAACAGCACTATCAGCGCCCACAGCGCGAGAAAAAGGTAAATGACCACGTTTCCCGCTGTTTTCCGGGTTCGGGCGGATCGCTGGATCCTATTGTAATCGGTTTTCTTTTCCATAATAATACTCCTTAAGTGTAATGCACATGTTTGCGGCTGACCAGCAGGTTGATGCAGGTGATGGTCAGGACGATGGCAAAGAGCAGAATAGCCGCCGACGACGCGTAGGAGGGATAGCCGCCGCTGTCGCCGTAGAGCATATCGTAGACATATCCCACGATGGTGTTCATCTCCGCCGCGTTCAAGTTAGTGCCGAACAGCGCCACCGCGTCGCTGTATGCCTTGAATGCCCCGATGAATCCCGTGATGATCAGGTAGAACACCGTGGGGGAGATCATGGGCAGGGTGATCTTTCGGAAAATGCGGAATTGCGAAGTGCCGTCCACCCTGGCGGCGTTATAATACACCTGGTTTACGGAAGCCAGGGCGCTGGTCAGGATCAGGACTTTAAAAGGCATGACCACCCAGATCGTGTAAAAGCACAGGACGAACATTTTCGCCCAGTAGGGGCCATCGATAAAGTCCACGGAACTGCCGCCAAACCAGTTGATCAGCAGATTCACCAGGCCGTCGGAGTAGGCCGTCTTTTTAAACAGGATCATGAATACCAGGCCCACGGCCAGGGTGTTGGTCACATAGGGCAGGAAGTAAACGGTCTGGAACAGTTCCCGCAGGGGCTTGATGGAACTCAGCGCCAGGGAGATCAGCAGCGCCAGCCCCGTGGACAGGGGCACCGTGATGATCACCAGGATAAACGTATTTTTCACCGCCTGCAGAAAGTAGGGGTCGTGCAGGACGTAGGAATAATTGTACATGCCCACATCGTAAAAGGTCTGGGACGCGGAATTGTATCCCTCCTCAAAAGAATAGACAAACACGTCGACCAGGGGATAGATCATGAAAACGCCCAGGAATAAGAACGCGGGCAGCAGGTATAACCAGCCTTTCAGGTTTTGTTTTTCCATATGATTGTGTCCTTTCTATTGCGCCGGATGTGTGTCGAAGGGAATCCGTTTCCCGGTTTCCTTATGGAAAAGGAAAAGCTTATGGGGCTTTACCGCAAAGCGGACAGTCTCGGAGGAGGTGTCCACAATATTTTCCGCGTTGATGATGGAACGGATGGCGGGGGCTTCGCAGCATTCATGGGTGGACACCACGCTGATATCCCTGCCCATGACCTCGATGCGGCTTAAGCTGCAGCACAGGGGTCCATCCTCCTGCAGCAGGAAGCCCTCCGGACGGATGCCCACGGAAACTTCCTGGTCGGCCACGCCCTTTACGGTCAGGACGGCGTCTTGGCCAAGATACAGCGTTTCGTTTTTCACAGAGCCCTGAAACACGTTGATAGGGGGAGTGCCCAGGAATTGTGCCACAAAGAGGTTCACAGGATCGTCATAGACCTCCTGGGGTCTGCCGATCTGCTGGACAACGCCCTCTTTCATGACCACGATCATATCGGAGATGCTCATGGCCTCGTCCTGGTCATGGGTCACAAAGATCGTGGTGATCCGGGTCTTTTTCTGGATCCTGCGGATCTCCTCGCGGGTCTGCAGACGCAGGCGGGCGTCCAGATTGGAAAGGGGTTCGTCCAGCAAAAGGACACGGGGCATTTTCACCAACGCCCGGGCGATGGCCACGCGCTGCTGCTGGCCGCCGGACAATTCGCTGGGCTTGCGGTCCATGAGTTCTTCGATCTGCACCAGCTTCGCGGCCTCCAGGGCGCGTTCCTCCATCTGGGATTTGGTCAGCTTGTCCGCCCCCCGCAGGTTTTCCAGGGGGAAGGTAATGTTCTTTTTCACCGTCAGGTGGGGATAGAGGGCATAATTCTGGAATACAAGCCCCACGCCCCTGTGCTCGGGAGGCAGGTCGGTGACGTCATCCTCGCCGAACAGGATCCTGCCGCCGGTGGGCTTCTGCAGGCCGCAGATCAGGTTCAGGGTGGTGCTTTTCCCGCAGCCGGAAGGCCCCAGCAGCCCCACTAATTTGCCGTCCGGTATCTCAAAATCGAAATCATTTACCGCGATCACCTCGCTGCGGCTCTTTTTATTGCGGCTGGGAAATTTCTTGGTCAGGTGTTGCAATACTATTTTCATATATCCTCCATTCCAGTACCGTTTCTGCACTCCAGTGCCCCTGCTCTGAAAGAAATTTCATCTGCACAGTGCGCAGCTGAGAATTTCTTTCGGGCACTTCCGTTCCGAAACTGTTTTTATATATCATACCAACGTTTCAGGTCGTTGGAAATGTGATCCAGGTCGGGGTAGATGAAACTCTCCGTGATGCCAAATACCCGCAGGCTGTCGATAAAATACTTTTTCCGGTCGCGGGGGATGATGATCTTGTACAGAGTATTCTCATCACAGATGTCCTCTAAACGCCGCAGGGAGTTGTGGATGGTAAAACTTGCCTGCTGGTAGTACATACGCAGGTTATTTTCCGTGGAATGACAGGCAAGGATCTTGTCCCGCAGCGCCGGATTATGGTGGGAATGCTTGAAAGCGGGCAGCAGCATTTCCTGGCTGGTATCCGCGTCGATGGGGTAGATACAGCGGCCGAAGCCCTCCTGTTCGTTGAAAAGATCCGGCGCCAGCACCCAGATGCCCGCATCCTTGTCGGAGGTATTCTGATAAGTCTCCGTGGCGAAAAAGGAGGCGATCAGGGGCGACTGGCTCCAGTCCAGCATCCTGGTGGGCAGGCCATAGTGCTGCATCAGGGACACCCAGGCCGCGTAATTATGCTTTTCCGGCGGGTTTGTCAGGATCTGCTTGGCGCGGATATAAAAATCGTTGGTGATGTACCGCTCCGTGTCCAGACGCTTCTGGCTGCGCTGGATGGAGGGGATCAGCGCCAGCCCGGCGTCCTCCACCCCCCGGTACCACATCCGCAGGCCGTGCTTCTGGTAGAGGCCGTTCACGAACTGGAGCAGTTCATCTATGGTACGGACTTCTTCGATGATCATGTGTGTTCTTCCTTTTTGGGTTTGGTTTGTTCCCGCGTGCGGCGGGCGTTGGTTTCGGTCATTTTGATTATAGGGGATTTTGGGGTGGGACGCAAGGGGGAGGGGAAGGATTTGGTAGACAGTTTTATTGTCTGGGTAAAAACTTTGAAAACCTGAATCAATGAATTGTGAAAAAATCTATTATGTGTTATAGTAAATAAAGCAAGGGAAATTGTCAATTGAAGAGGGTTTATGTATGGACAAAGGAAACCAGGAAAGAAAGCGAATAGGTTTGATAGTTTCATATTATTTGTCAAGATGTGACATGAAAGCAGTAAGGGCATTAGGTTACAAAAACTTTACAGAGGCTTTTCGGAAAATCGGAGATGTTCTTAATGAAAATCCTAATAATATTAAGAATATGAGAGATGAGTTTGACCCATATTTCAATAATAGGCGAAAAGGCTGGTACCAAAGAGAACTGAGAGCATCTCGACAGGAAGTATTTGATGAAATGGCTCAATATACCGATGTGCAAATGGAACATCTTGTAAAAGAAATATTGTATAGAGCAAGTGGTGGTACTAAAATGGCAAATGTAGAGATACTAAAAGATTTGAAAGCTTTAATAAGACAGTCAGCTATTCATTATAATCAGGATTTTTCGTGGCAAGATGTTGAATTAACTCAGGAGTTTAAGAATGCATATGAAGAATACTTGGAAAAGAATAAAGCAAAGATAGAGTACAATGTAGCAACCTCGGTTATAACAACGGCGACATCAAAAAATATATTTGTACCGAATCAATGGTTTGTAATGGCATCATACGCGGTGGGTGTCTATAATGAATTGCATAGATATAAAGCTTATCTTGAAAAAGTGTGTGAACTACAACAGGAAAGATTAGACATATATGCAAAGAAATTAAGAGATCAGACACATATTATAGATAAAACAGCGTTTATAGCAGCTGGCAATAGAGTTTTACGAATTGAGTTTAGATTTGAAAATAATGTTGAAAAAGCAATAAGGCGTTTATGGAGATTTGCAACAGATTATTCATGGTGGTCAGGACAAAAGACGGTAGATAGAGGTGACTTTTATTATTCTGTAGTGCTTAATATGTTGAACTTGGTTAATGCAAGTCAGGGATATGTTGGAGATATTGTTAATGCATATGGTTCCAGTCCTAAATTATTAACGTTAACGAAAGAACTTGGGAACTTTACGGCAAATCTTGAAGGCAGTACATATGACATACCGATAGTGGCTGAAGATTTTTATGATTATGAAATCAGCAGCGCAGAACATCCAATTAGCGCTACCCCGACAAAACATAGAATATCGGTTTCTGTTAATAGCATAAAGAAAATCGGAGGAAATTAAATTGAATGGTCAATGGACAATTAGTGATAATCATATAGCCTTTATGTGTGATGACCAGCTTTTTCATCCAAATGCTAAGGAAATATATGCAATTTTGGATAGTGAGAGTGATTGCTATGCTGCGGAAATACATTGTAAAAAGATTAAAGAAGTATTTGCCGATGTTCATTTTTCAAAAATAGGTTCTCCGATTAAGTGTCAGCTGGATACTGAAAACAAAGAAATTATAATGACTCTTTATGTTGTGCGCAAAAATAAAAAAATTAGTGTGAATATGCTGGAAGGAGAAATTATAGACCAATGTATTTATAGAAATGAATGGTTCTACATATCTGGTAGTGTTCGGGAATTAGTAGATATATTTAATAAAGCAGGAGTCAAACAATGTGGAAAGCTTACATCTTCCCAATATGTTGAGATTATAAAAAACCAAGATGTTTTTGAAAATGGTACTTTGATAAATAATGTCAAAACGAGTCTCTTAAATAAACCCGTGGACATACAGGGAGAATTACCCCAAAAGCTAAATGCAAAACTATACGCATATCAAAAGATCGGTTACTTTTGGATGAAGTATATGTTAAATGAAAATAGTGGCTGCATTTTAGGTGATGAAATGGGGCTTGGTAAAACACTTCAAATAATTACATTGATGCTGGATTTCAGGAATAAGGGTAATATACCAATGTTAGTTGTTGCACCGGTGTCATTGCTCCAGAACTGGAAAAGGGAATGTGAGAAATTTGCGCCGAATTTACGGTGTTGCGTGCATCATGGACCCCACCGCTCGGGACGTTACAAAGAAATACAAAAACATGACGTTGTAATAATTTCATATTCAATCGCAATAAATGACTCATCTGTTTTGAGTATGGTTGATTGGAAACTGGTTGTATTGGATGAGGCGCAGAATATAAAGAATCCGAACAGTGAACGTACTAAGTTTGTAAAAAAAATACCAAGAAAATGTAGTATTGTTGTTACAGGTACGCCATTTGAAAATCATGTGTCGGACATATGGTCATTGGTTGATTTTGCTTTTCCTGGTTTGTTCGGAACACTGGCAGAGTATAATAGCGCAATTACAGATGACATAGATGGAGCAGATAAAATTGAATCGATGTTGTCACCTATTATGATTCGAAGAATGGTAAAGGATGTTGCGATAGATTTACCAGAAAAAGTAGTTATCCCCCAACCATTGATAATGTCATTGGCGGAGGGGCAAAAATATGAAGAGTATCGTAAGGACGCGCAAGAAAGTACAGAGAATGGCAATTTGAACTTGGGAGTATTACAAAAACTGCGAATGTTTTGCACACATCCGGCATTATGCGATGAGAGGGATTGCAAAGACTTTGCTGTAGCGTCTGTTAAATATCAGAGACTATGTGAAATTTTGGAGGAAATATTTTCTATGAATGAAAAAGTAATTATGTTCACGTCATATCAAAAGATGTTTGATATATTAGACAGAGATATTCCAGAAAGATATAGTGTTCCAGTGTGGAAAATTAATGGTTTAACGCCGGTAGAGGAAAGACAAAGCATCATAGATATATTTAATGAATATGATGGTAGTGCGCTTCTTACGTTAAATCCAAGAGCAGCAGGAACCGGACTTAACATAACTTCTGCCAATCATGTGATTCATTATAATTTGGAATGGAATCCGGCGTTAGAAGATCAGGCATCGGCGAGAGCGTACCGCAGGGGACAGCAAAAAACAGTTTTCATTTATCGATTATATTATGAAAGCACAGTAGAACAGGTTGTGAATGAAAGGATAGAAAAAAAGCGCGAGATGGCAATAGCAGCAGTAGTAGGAACTGACGGAAAAACTGAAAATCGTGAGGATGTTATTGCGGCACTTAATATATCGCCAATATGGGAGGCAGACAATGATTAAAACAAAGATTGAAATGGCAATGGAAACAGAAGATAATGATATAAATTGCCCACCGGATCCAGAACGCATAGTAGAAGGACTACGCGATACCGGATATAACTTTAACACAGCTATAGCTGATATCATTGATAATTCCATTGCGGCGAATGCTTCAAAAGTAAATATAATTATAAATATGGATCCTGCCGGAGTTATCACAGTATATATTGTGGATGATGGGACAGGAATGGATCAAAATGGTTTGATGAATGCTATGACTTATGGGTCGAAAGTCAGAGCAGATCTTGGGAGTTTGGGTAAATTTGGGTTGGGTTTAAAGACTGCTTCAACAGCTTTTTGTAGATCTTTGTCTGTATTATCAAGAAGTACCGATGGAAATGTGAGAAAAGCTCAATGGGATTTGGATTATGTTGCGTACAAACATGAGTGGAAACTTAAGTTTTTAGAACCGAGTCGTGACGAGATTGATATTCTGGATGAAACTGCAGAAGATGGAACAGGAACACTTGTTGTTTGGGAAAAGGTTGATCGTCTTTTGAAAAGTTATCATAATCTCGGGAATGCAAAAAACGCTCTTAAAAGAAAAATCAATGATCTGCAGTTTCATGTTGGAATGGTATATCAGCGTTTCCTTGATCATAATGACAAACGTGCAGGTAATGTTGAAATTACGATAAATGGAACGACAATCGAAGCGTGGGATCCCTTTGTGGTTTCAGAACCACTGACAGAAAAATTAGCTGATGAAGAAATTGTCGTAGACATGCCTGATGGGTCTAGTCCTAGTTTTACACTAAAAGCTTATATGATTCCCAATAAGGATAGTTTTTCTACACCTAAAGCAGCAAAAGATGCTCGTGTAGGGAACGATATGCAGGGCTTTTATGTGTATAGGGAAAATCGCCTGATTCATTATGGGGATTGGTTAGATTTGTTTACAAAAGAGCCTCATGGTGCTTTGTTAAGGGTGGAATTTTCTTTTGATCATTTATTGGATGATGCTTTTAATGTTGATATAAAGAAATCCAGAATTCTTCCAGCAGAAGAGATACTTGAGTATATTAAAAATTCGTTTATACCGGCACCCAGAAGGGCTGCAGCTGATCGGTATCGCCACGGAACAGCACAGCAGGTTAGTAAAACGGCAGAAAAGAGAGATGCACATGCAGAGTCTAATCGCAATATAGATGAGAAAGCACGTAGCGTTGAGGGTGCTAAAATTACGGTTACAAAATCCGATGAGGCTACTATAGAGAATCAGAACGGGACATTTACACATAAAATTACCATTATTTCCAATCCTAAACCCGGACAAGTGCGGGTAATCCCGAAACCGACTCTGGAATATGGACAATTATGGGAACCGTGTATAGCAGATGGGAAACATGCTGTGCAAATAAACCAGAGCCACCCGTATTATCAGAAAGTGTATTCACCAATTTTGGCACAGAATGTTCTGGTAACTGGAATGGATGCTTTGTTATGGGCACTGGCAGAGGCTGAACATAAAACATATAATGAGCAAATCAAAGAACAGTACGAGGAAATGCGAATAGCTGTTTCAAGAATCCTTAAAACATTAGTTGCAGATTTACCAGATCCAGAAGAGGATGGGGATGATGAATAAGTATGAATGCAGATTGTGTAGATATAAAGAAGAATCTGGAACAAAAATATGATCTTCCTTTTTGGGTAGACTACAGAAAGGAATATAATGATCCGGTATATATAATTGCGCCAGAGAATGAACTGGAAGAGTTATTTGAAGTCAGACTCATTTTTAGGCAGAATATTAGATTGATTATTGAAGTACAACCGCAAAAATATGCGGCGGGTATGCTTAAGGACATACAACATGCCGAAGTGGAAAAACGAGAGGTATTTTTGAAATATCTTGATTTATTTCTAGAGAAAAATTTAAAAGTAGAGGTTTATATTAATCAGCAGTCCAGAAACATGTACGAGCAGGCCTCGTGGGGAGGGGACTGGAAAACATTCAAGATACGGGCAACTCGGATAATGTTAGGTGAAACGGAAGATAATAACATCAAATTTTCGGTCGTTGAATGGGCAGGAATAACAGTTGGAATGATGCTGGCACTTTTAAATATTGAATCATTTAATGAAGAAAAAAAAGGGTTTCTTGAAGGTGGTGTACAAAAAGCACTTGTAAACAGATATGAAAGAGACCCTGCAAACAGAGAATTGTGTCTGGCATCTAACGGATATTTGTGCCAAATTTGTGGTTTTGATTTTGAAAAAGTTTATGGCAAACTGGGACAGTACTTTATACATGTTCATCATATTGAAAAGGTATCAACACATGAAAATCAGTATTATCTTGATCCAACAACAGATTTGATACCGATATGCCCCAACTGTCATGCCATGCTTCACAGAGTGGATCCGCCTATGAATCCGGAACAGCTGAGATATCTCATGAAAGAAATAGAGAAAGAACAGGAGATTACTGATGCAAAAATCGGAAGCAATACGGATTAAGAGGGAAGAATTAGGATTAACTATTAAAGAATTATCTGATGCCATAGGTATGGGAAAAGATGGCGACAAGGAATTTAGATTATGGGAAAAAGGTCTTTCGGTTCCGAGTGATATACAGTATAACAAAATTATGTCCTTTGCGACAGTAACACCTTATATGAAGAAAACAGTAAAACCAAAATTTCGTTATATAGATCTGTTTGCCGGCATAGGAGGAATTAGGATACCTTTTCAGGAACTGGGTGGAGAATGTGTATTTACTTCTGAGTGGGATGCTTTTGCACAGAAAACATACAGGATAAATTTTGGCGGTTATATTTATGGAGATATTACACAGGTGAATGAAAAAGATATTCCTGATTTTGATATTCTACTGGGAGGTTTTCCGTGTCAGCCGTTTTCGCAGGCAGGGTTGCATAAGGGATTTTCTGATACCCGTGGAACACTTTTTTTTGATATTGAAAGAATTATCAAGGAAAAAGGTCCAAAGGCTTTTCTGCTGGAAAATGTTAAGCAGTTGAAAGGGCATGATAAGGGCAGAACGTATAAAATTATAGAGGAGCATCTGAAAGAATTAAATTATTCCGTAAATGCAATGGTATTGCGTGCAGGGGATTTTGGGGTTCCTCAAAACAGAGAACGATTTTATGTAGTAGGATTTGACAGAGAATATTTTGACATTCCGGAAAATTATGAGTTCAAATTTCCGGTTCCGCCTA
Source organism: Blautia sp. (assembly GCA_023667395.1). Taxonomy (GTDB): domain Bacteria; phylum Bacillota; class Clostridia; order Lachnospirales; family Lachnospiraceae; genus Acetatifactor. Next base: position 18,791 of record JAMPAC010000024.1, read on the forward strand.
AAACGCCTACCAGATTGGGAGATATATTAGAGGACAATGTTGATCCTAAATATACGATTAGCCAACGATTATACGAGGGACATAAAAGACGGAAAGAAGAACATAAGAAAAAAGGAAATGGATTTGGATTTTCAATGTTTAATGCAGAGTCTGAATATACCAATACACTTAGTGCCCGTTATTATAAAGATGGTAGTGAAATATTAATAGATCAGGGAGAAGATAAATTGCCAAGAAAGCTGACTCCCAGAGAATGTGCTCGTTTGCAAGGATTCCCAGAGGGGTTTATAATTCCTGTTTCTGATACAAGAGCATACAAGCAATTTGGGAATTCCGTTGCCGTTCCGGTTGTAAGGGCGATAGCTGGAAATATTGTTGCAGAGATGGAAAATTTGCCCAAAAAATGAATGGTTTAATCTTGGAGAATAGAAAGAATGTGAACTTGAAAAGAACTATTTAGAGACAAAGGATGTTGTAGAAGCAAAGTTGTAAAATAGGAGGTGTTGAGGTGACAACAGGTAGTTTTTCAAAAGAAATGCTAAAATATTTTGAAGCAATAGAGGGCGCTTATACTTCATTTACGGAAGTGGAAATTCGTAAAGGAACTTTTAACGTCAAATCAATAATCAGAAATCTTTTAGTGAATCATTTGGGACGTGATCATATTCCGGAAGCGGGTTCTGGTGATAACCAGTGTATTGAATTCAGAGTATGTGAAAAGGGCAAAATATATCATTCCGGCACCCTGAGAATTCCATGTAAGTTTTCTAAACCAGATAAAGAAGAAATGACAATTTATTTTAAGCGGGAACAGATGGCTCCGTTTCGTAAAGGCGATTATTGGTATATTTATTTTAAAGAGCATGACGACGTACCGGTAATAGGTATATTTTCCAGTACAAAGTGGTGTGACTTGTTTGATAATGGTAAATTAAATGAAATGGTGGAGCCCGACGAGAAAAATAATGTTAAAATTGCTTATGCGGCCACTGCATCGGAAATGAAAATTGTTGAAGAGGTTCCGCCAGATGCAAATGCTGTTATTCGCACCAGTCATAATAAAACAAGGAAAAGTGTATCTGTGGATGAAGCAGCTATAATGGCGCATAACAGAAAAACAAAGGGCAATATGGGGGAAGAAATTGTAATAGAAATTGAAAAACGCAGGCTTGCGTTTTTACATCGGGAAGATCTTATCCCAAAGATTGCATATGTGGCAAAAGTCAAAGATGGGCTGGGATATGATATTATATCAGTGGATGTTGATGAAAAAGGTAATGAGCAGGAAATATATATTGAGGTAAAAACGACAGCGGGTAATAAAAATATGCCATTTTATGTTTCACAAAATGAATTGGATGTTTCCAGAAAATACAGGGAGTTATATTATATTTACCGAATATATAATCTGGCAAGTAATAGTGATTCTGTTAATTATTACCGATTGAAAGGTGCGATTGATGAAAGCTGCAAATTGACACCAGTGGATTACATAGCAATGCCAGGTAAGAAATCGTAGCAGGCCAGACTGATTTGTAATGAAAAGGTGTGAGAAAAATCAGATGGCTGACAGAAGTTGCATTGTGAGTGGACAGAACAGGCAGAGCATTCTGCACAAGGTAAAAGTTGACTGGTGAGGTGATTCTGTGGCAGATGTTTTAACAAAAGAACAGCGACATAAGAATATGAAAAATATCCATGGACAAGATACACAGATTGAAATTATTTTGAGAAAAGCTTTATGGAATAGAGGACATCGGTACCGCAAAAATTATAAAGCGCTTCCAGGAAAACCGGATATTGTTCTGACAAAATATAAAATTGCAGTTTTTTGCGACAGTGAATTTTTTCATGGGAAGGATTGGGAAGTATTAAAACCGAGATTGGAAAAAGGGAATAACAGTGAATTTTGGATCAGTAAGATATCCCGCAATAGGGAGAGGGACGACGAGGTGAATAAGAGGCTGCTTTTTGAGGGATGGACAGTGATTCGGTTTTGGGGTGATGAAATAATAAAGCATGCGGACGAGTGTGTGAAAGTTGTGGAAGAGACGATTTTTGATATGGCTATAGAAAACGCGGACGTTTTTCCGTGAGACATTCTCCTCTTTACTTTACTCTGCTAATGTGGTAAAATCTCAAAGGTGAGAATCCTGTGCCGGGAATGTCGCAGGATAAAACAGCAAGAAAGAACGTTCCCAGATGGAGGAGATTATGAAAAAGAAACTGGCATTGGCGCTGGTGCTGGCCATGGGACTGACCATGACCGGCTGTGGAAAAAGCGCGGCATCCGGAGACGCGGCGAACATGGTGTACGCGGTGGAAGCAGGTTCCGCAGGCGAGGAGGTTGCGCAGGAAAAAGGTTATTCCATCAATTCCGTGGCATCCCAGGCGGACGCTTTGATGGAAGTGGCATCCGGGACTTCCGATGCGGCGATCATTGATCTGCTGATGGCGGGAGCAATGATCGGCGAGGGTACCAGCTATCCCAATCTGACGCACACGGACGAATTGACCACGGAGGAGTACGGTATAGGCTGCCGTAAGGGATCCGATCTGGCGGAGTATATCAACGCGGTGCTGGCGGACAACTACGCGGACGGTTCCATGCAGAAGGCTGCCGAGACCTACGGCGTGCAGGACGCGCTGGTAGAGCCTGCGGGCGGTTCCTATGATGCGGCATCGGACGGGGATGTGGCGTATATCCAAGGGAAAGGAACCCTGATTGTGGGTATCACGGAGTTTGAACCCATGGATTACAGGGATGATTCCGGTCAGTGGATCGGTTTTGATGCGGATATGGCCCGCGTGGTGGCGGACAAGCTTGGCGTGGAGGCGCAGTTTGTTGTCATTGACTGGGACAACAAGATCATGGAACTTGATTCCAAAAATATTGATGTGGTATGGAACGGCATGACGCTGACTTCTGAGGTAACGGAATCCATGGAGTGTACCAGTGCGTACTGCAAGAATGCGCAGGTGATCGTGGTTCCTGTGAAGTGACTTTTTTGAAATAACAGTACATAGGGCAGAGGGCTTCGGCTCTCTGCCTTTGTAGAGTATACGGCTCTGCAATAAGGAGAATGATATGTTCTGGACAGTAACATTGGAATTGCTAAACGGTCTTGCCACCACCTTTCGGATCTTTCTATTCACACTGATCCTGGCGCTGCCGCTGGGGCTGGTTCTGGCACTGGGCACGATCAGCAGGTGGAAGCCTTTGCGGTTTCTGCTGCAGGTTTTGATCTGGGTGATCCGGGGAACGCCGCTGATGCTGCAGCTGATCATTATTTTTTATGGCCCGGGTCTGTGGCTTGGGCATAATATCTGGAGCGGCAACGAGGCGGGGCGCATCACTGCCACGGTAGTTGCATTTTCCATCAACTATGCCTGCTATTTCTCCGTGATCTTCCGGGGCGGTATCGAGGGCGTGCCTGTGGGGCAGCGGGAAGCGGGACAGGTGCTGGGCATGACCAGGAGCCAGATCTTTTTTAAGGTCACCCTGCTCCAGATGGTAAAGCGTGTCGTGCCGCCTCTGTCCAACGAGGTCATCACGCTGGTAAAGGATACCTCGCTGGCCAGGATCATTGCGGCCTATGAACTGACGTTTGCGGGCTATTCCTTTATGAAATCCGCGGGTATCACATGGCCTTTGTTTTACACGGGCGTGTTTTATCTGATCTTCGTGGGCATCCTGACGCTTCTGTTTAACTTGATTGAGAAGAAGCTGTCATATTTCAGGTAAAGGAGGCTGGCATGGCGATTTTAGAGGTAAGTCATATTGAAAAACATTTTGGAAATACAAAAGTCCTGGAGGATGTAGGGTTTTCCCTGGAGGAGGGGAAAGCGCTGGCCATCATCGGTTCCTCCGGTTCCGGCAAGACCACGCTGTTGCGGTGCCTGAATTTCCTGGAAACGCCGGATGGGGGAACTATCTCCGTAAAGGGGGAAGTGTTGTTCGACGGCTCCATGCCCCGTGCGGGAAAGGAGAAAGATCTCAGGAAAAAGCGGCTGCATTTCGGCATGGTGTTCCAGTCGTTTAATCTTTTTCCGCAGTACACCGCGCTGGAAAATGTGATGCTGGCGGAGGAGATGCTGGCAAAGGAGCGGGCGGATTATAAACAGAATAAAAAGGAGATCCATGAGGAGATCAGGAAACACGGTGCGGAACTGCTGGCACAGATGGGGCTGAAAGAGCGGATGGATCATTATCCCCATCAGCTTTCCGGCGGGCAGCAGCATAGAGTGGCCATTGCCAGGGCGTTGGCGCTGAAGCCGGATATCCTGTGTTTTGATGAGCCTACTTCCGCGTTGGATCCGGAACTGACCGGAGAGGTGCTGCGGGTGATCCGCAACCTTGCGGAGCAGAAAACGACCATGATCATCGTTACCCATGAGATGGCTTTCGCCAGGGATGTGGCGGATCAGGTGATCTTCATGGACGGTGGCGTGATCGTGGAAGCGGGCGAGCCCCGTCAGGTCATCGACAATCCGAGGGAGGAACGCACGCGGCAGTTCCTGGCACGTTACCAGGGCGAAAAGGCAAAGAGTTTCTATGTTTCACCTTGACGGTAAAAAAGATAACGCAAGCATAAAACTGTTCCATGTAGGGCAGACTACCTTCCAAAAGGAGGTAGCATATGGAAGACGATACGATCAAGTTATTGCGAGAGTGCAACGCGGGTATTAAGATGGGCGTATCCACCCTGGACGACGTGATGGAGCATGTGCAGAGCGGAAGCCTGCGGGATCTGCTTGCGAAGAGCAAGGAGACCCATACTAGGCTGGGCAATACGACCCACGAATACCTGACGGAATATCATGACGACGGAAAAGAACCGGCCATGATGGCGAAAGTGATGTCCAAGTTTAAGTCCAATATGACGATCAACGAGGAAAATGCTGACCATAAGGCGGCGGATCTTGTCACGGATGGCTGTAACATGGGTGTGAAAAGCCTCTATAAATATCTGAACCAATATCCTGCAGCGGAAGAGAAGATCAGGAAGCTGGCGAAAGATGTGGCTCATGCCGAAGAAACCCTTGTCAAGGATTTGAGGGAATACCTGTAAAATTCAGGGGGCTGTCCAGGTGGCAGCCTCTTTACTCTTTACATATGGCAGGGTTTGAGCATATAATTAAGACAGAGTATTTGATGATGGAGGGCATTATGCGGATCCAAAGACAGAAAGCCTTGCGCGCGTTTGCGGATTATGTCAAAGATTATAATGCAGAAGATCCCAAAGTGAGATTAAAGATCGACCATACCTATCGCGTGGCGGGATTCTGCCAGAGGATAACCGAATCGCTGGAACTGTCCCGGGAAGAGATCGACCTTGCGTGGCTCTGTGGGCTGCTTCATGATGTGGGGCGGTTTGAGCAGCTACGCAATTATGGGACTTTTATTGACGCGCAGTCCATCGATCATGCCCTGTATGGCGCGGAGATTCTGTTTGATCAGGGAAGAATTCGGGACTATGTGGAGGACGACAGTGAGGACGACCTCCTGCGGAAAGTGGTTTCCTGCCACAGCGCATACCGGATCCCGGGGGAATATGACGAAAGGACAACGCTTTTTGCCAATATCCTGCGGGATGCCGACAAAGTGGATATCCTGCGCGTGAACGTGGAGACGCCGTTGGAGGAAATCTATAATGTTTCAACGGAAGTGTTGCGCAGCGAACCTGTCACACCCCAGGTTTTACAGGCGTTTCAGGAGGGTCATACGATTTTGAGGGCATTAAAACGGACAGCAGTGGACAACGTGGTGGGACATATCTCGCTGGTGTTTGAACTGGTATTTCCCATCAGTCTGCGCATGGTGGCGGAGCAGGGGTATCTGAACCAATTAATGGACTTTGAGTCTGAAAATCCTGATACGGTAAGGGATTTCATCCTGATTCGGAAAAAGATGACAGAGTTGTTGACTTTTAGAAATGACCTAAGGTAAACTAAGAGTAGAGAATGAATGATAGAAAAGCGGGAGAAAACGAATGGGAAATATGTGGCTCGGATTATTGATAGCCGGAATCATTATCATAGTTTGTATACTTGTGGCATTATGTTTGGGCAGGCTGCCTGATGCGGTGAAATTTTTTGTGGTTAAGCCCAAACTTGTGGAGGGGAGTTACGAACCTTTGCTGATGCTGGAGGAGATGGGACGGAACTGTCTCGGTAAAATAGGAGACAAACAGATAGAATTGATTTTTGATATTGACAAAAATCTGCCTGCAAAGCTGCGCGGCGACGCGGAGCGGATCCGCCAGGTTATCATGTGTCTTTTGGAGAATTCCATCCAGTTCGTGGAAAAGGGATATGTCAGGCTGTTGATCAAGGTATATCCCGTGCCGGAGAATGAAATGATAGAGTTAAACATTTCTGTCAAGGATACCGGAAAAGGTATCGATCCCGGGAAGATGGAGAAGCTTTTTTCTTTCCGCATTCCCCACGGACGCTCGAAAGGAGACAGCGTGAGCAACGAGTTGTTTGTTTCCCAGCGCCTGATTGGGAGCATGGGCGGCAGGATCCATGTGAAGAGCGAGGAAGGCAGGGGCAGCGAATTCTGGTTTGCCATCCAGCAGAAGATAGCGGATCCCTCCCCTGCGGCGTACATAAAAAAACCGGAAAATGGCAGGGTTCCGAAAGTCAGCGCGAAATTCAGCAATTCGTATCGGGAAGCGGCGCTGATGTCCCTGCTCAACATGTACAAAGTGTCTTTCATTCCTTATGACATTTTACAGGATGTGGGAATGATGGCGGATTATATTTTTACGGATCACGGGGTTTATTACGAGTCGGAGCAGGAAATGATGGAACTGGTCAGGCGCAGGGAGAATATCTGTGTGCTGGAGAATCCCCTGCGTGATCATAAAAAGCTGGAGGGAGTGACCATTTGTTATCGTCCTTTCTTCTCATTGAATTTCTGTCGGCTTTTGAGCCAGGTATAGGGGGGACTTATGAAAAATTATAAAATGTTGATTGAATACGACGGCAGCCGTTATTCCGGCTGGCAGAAACAGCCCGATCACGAGACGATTCAGGGCAAGCTGGAGAAAGTATTGTCCCTGATGTGTCAGGAGGAGGTAGAGGTCATCGGCGCCGGACGAACCGACGCAGGGGTTCATGCCAAGGGAATGGTGGCCAATGCCAATATGACCACGGAACTTTCCGGGGAGGAGATTCGCGCATACCTGAACCGCTATCTGCCTGATGACATTGCGGTAAAAGAGGTCGGGGAAGCTTCCCCCAGATTTCATGCCCGATATAACGCAGCTGGCAAGACTTACCGCTATACCTGTTATAACGGCGCGGTCAAGTCTGTATTTGACAGAAAATATATCACCCCCTTGGAGGAAAAACCGGACATTGAGAAGATGCTGCAGGCGGCGGAACTGTTAAAGGGGGAACATGATTTCAGGAATTTCTGCGTCAACCCCAGAATGAAAAAATCCACGGTGCGTGATGTGGATCGGATTGATATTGTCCGTAAGGGCGGTTATATTATTTTTACGATTCATGGAAACAGTTTCCTGCAGAACATGGTGCGTATTATGGTGGGAGTCCTGCTGGAGGTAGGCTGCGGCAGGATGACCTGCGATCAGGTTCGGGATGTGCTGGTGGCGAAAGACAGGCAGAAAGCTGGTCCCACAGCCCCGGCTCAGGGACTGTGCCTGATGAGCGTGGATTACTAAACCATGTGCCGTTTGAAAGAGCGGGTATGCCGATCGCAAATTTGTGCCTGCGACAGTGTACAACAAAAAGCTTACGCTTTTCGTTATCAGGAATTCGCAGGTTGCGGAAAGGCATGATGATTAAAATGAGAGGAACGGATATGGAAAGAAAGGTCAGTGCGAATGGATATGGGCTTTGTCTGTTTTCCGCGGATATGTTACAGGAGTTTCTGAAGAAGAACAAAATACGGAAACGGAAGCTGCTGAGCCTATTGCAGAAAGATAAGGAACTCTATCTGACCAGTATCAAAGAGGGAATCTGGGTTCCCCTGGCGCAGATCAACTATGATGCCTATGCCATCAGGCTGGAGGGACAGGATCAGCCCTTTGACGATCAGTGGGAGCAGAAAATAGACTACGGCGGATTCAATCTGGAGATCAGGGACGGGCTCTGGGTTTCCGGGATCAGCAGGTTGGAACCTTTTGAGCCGGACGAGTACCATATTGAGACGGGAGAGGTTTATAAAGTGTCGCCCCTGGGTCAGGAGTTTTTCCACTCTCCTCAGGAGAGATGGTACACGGTTCTGAACGGCTGGAGGGATTATACGGACATAAAATTTGATGTACCCGCCGGGAAATATCACCTGTCCATCAAAGGTTATGTCCGAAAGGAGAAAGTGGAGGCTCCCGAGCCGAACTGTGGATTCTATTTCTCCCTGACGGAAACGGCAGCCTTTGACGATTTCAGGAATCCCAGGGAATCGGACGATTATGACTTCAATGTGGGAAGCATGAAGGAGCAATGATATAGGTCTTCCAGGCAGGTGAAAGACGCCCTGCAACCGCCGGTTGACAAATTTCCAAGCGCACTTGGTAGTTGTCAACCGGCATTTTTGCTAGGATTTCCGTGTAACAATAAATACAGTCTCGGAACGGAAGCCCCGGAAAGAATTCCAGACACATAAACGGCTGAAATCCTTTTCAGGACAGGGGGTGTAGTGCAGAGGCGGAACTGGAATAGAAGCAGGAGGATAACATGATTTTAGCGGAAAAGGTTGCATCATTAAGAAAGAAAAAAGGCTGGTCCCAGGAGGAACTGGCGGAGAAGCTGGGGATATCCAGGCAGTCGGTCTCCAAGTGGGAGTCAGGCGCGTCCATACCGGACATTGATAAGATCATCATGCTGAGTGAACTTTTTCAGGTCAGCACGGATTATCTGTTAAAGGATGAAATGGAAGAATCCGAGGGCATGGCGCAGGAAGCGGACGCGTCGGAGGAGCCGGTGAGACGGAGCGTGTCCCTGGAGGAGGCAAATACCTTTATGGCTCTGACGCGGAAGAACGCGATTCCTAGGGCGCTGGCGGTGGCGCTGTTTGTGCTCTGTCCCACGCCTCTGATCCTGCTGGCCGGCATGGCGGAGGACAGTCGGTTTCAGATCACGGAGGAAATGGCGATGGGTGCCGGCCTCGTGGTTCTGCTGGTTCTGGTGGCTGTGGGCGTCACTGTGCTTATTTTATGCGGAAGATATATGGAATCCTACGCTTTCCTTGACAAGGAAATTTTTACGCTGCAATATGGCGTGGAGGGGATCACAAAGAAAAATAAGGAGTCCTTTGCCGGCCGTTTTCACATCATGGTGGCTGTGGGCGTGGCGCTCTGCATCCTGGGTGTGGTGCCGTTAGTGTTTTTTTCAATCACGGATGCCGGGGACTTTGTAATGATCTGCGGCGTGGTTCTGCTGCTTGTGCTGGTCGCTGCCGCCACATTCCTGTTTGTGTGGGCGGGTTCCATCCAGAACAGTTTCCATAAGCTGCTGCAGTCCGAGGAATTTTCCCCGGAGCAGAAAACCGCGTCAAAGAAGCTTGGCGCCTTTTCCGGGGCGTACTGGTGCGTGGTGACGGCGTTTTTCCTGGTGGTGTATGTGGTCTGCAAATGCAATCAGGATTATCTTTTTGACAACGATATACCTATGAATCTTGTGTTCGGGATGATCTGGGGTGTGGCGGGGCTGTTCTATGCCGCTGCCAGGATCGTCTTAAAAAGTATTATCATGAAAAACGGTAACGGGACGGATTGATGCTCCGTCCGGCGGCTGTTGACGTGGATCGGGAGGAATCGTATGGCTGTCGGTATTTGTGTTATTTCAGTGCTGGGAATCTTTTTCGGCGATCTGTGGATCAAGAACAGGATCGAGAAGACGGGCGGGGAAAACTTTCCCGCCTGCTTCGCCGGGAAGAAACTGATTTTGAAAAAATATCACAATACCGGCGCCATGCTGGACCTGGGATCCTCCAAAAGGGCGTTGGTCGCGGCGGTATCGGTCATCCTTACGATCCTGATCAGCATTGCTTTTGCGCTCAGTCTGGGACGCCACGGGAACAACGCCCTGCGGGCGGGATTGACGCTCCTGCTGGGAGGTTCTTTCAGCAATACCTACGACCGTCTGAAGCGGAAATATGTGGTGGATTACCTGAGTTTTAATGTGAAGTGGAAATGGCTTCGGAACATTGTATTTAACTTGTCAGACTTTTGTATTATAATAGGTTCCCTCCTGACAGCGCTTGCACTGTCAAAATAAGAAAATAAGAAAACGGTTCGGGAAATTATTTTTCTCCGAACCGTTTTATGCTTTCCGCTAACGCTCATTCTATCGTTATCATGGTCCCGACCTTGCCTTTGACGGCATCTTTTACCCGGTCTATGGAAGTGATGATCACCTTTCCGCCGGGAACCTTTTCCAGGTATGCGATAGCGGCCTCAATCTTGGGCAGCATGGTGCCCTCGCCAAACTCTTTCGCATCGATCAGTTCCCTGGCTTCCGCTATGGTCAGGTGACTGATGGGCGTCTGATCTTCTTTGCCGAAATCCCTGTATACATAATCCACCCCGGTAAGAATGATGAGTTCGTCACAGTTCAGGTCGGCGGCCAGTTTGCCTGCGATGGCGTCCTTTTCTATGACAGCCGAAGCGCCTTTCAAAACGTGCTGCTGCTCGATCACGGGAATACCGCCGCCGCCGCAGGCGATGACCACCTGCCCCGCATTTACCAGGGCGCGGATCGCCTCGATCTCAACGATGTCAATGGGTTTCGGCGCGGCAACCACCCGGCGGAAGCCCTGGCCGGGATCCTCTTTTACATAGTTGCCCTTTTTGATCTCTGTGTCCGCGTCTTCCTTGGACATATAGCGCCCGATCACCTTGGTGGGCTCATAGAAAGCTTCGTCATAAGGATCCACCGTCACCTGGGTCAGGATGGTGCTGACCGTCCTGGAGATGCCCCGGCTGAGCAGTTCCGCGCGGAGGGAATTCTGGATATCATAGCCCACATAACCCTGGCTCATGGCGGAGCAGACACACATGGGAGCGGGAGTGTAATCGATATAGACACGGCGCAGTTCCGTCATGGCCTTATGTATCATGCTGACCTGGGGGCCGTTGCTGTGAGTGATGGTCAGCTGTCGATCCGCCTCCACCAGATCGGCCAGCGCTTTGGCGGTTTTCTTAACGGCATCCCGCTGTGCTTCGGTAGTATAGCCCAGCGCCTCGTGTCCCAGAGAAACAACAACCTTTTTCTTGTCCATGATATTGTACATCCCTTTCTTGAAATAATGGAATCAGTATACCATGTGCACAAACCGCACATGGTATTTATGGCCATCCGGCCGCTGACTGCCTCGAATAAGGATTATTGTACCATATTTCCAAATAAAAGCAAAGACCTATTGATTTTCCGGCGCGGGAAAGGTATGCTATAACTGTTTGGATTCAACAATATGTAAAGGGGTATGTACATATGGAAAAAAATATCTTATTTCCGCAGATAAAAGGATTGGTGCACGGGGGAGATTACAACCCGGATCAGTGGCTGGACAGACCGGATATCCTGGCGGAGGATATCCGTCTGATGAAAAAGGCAGGCATCAACAGCGTCACGCTGGGCGTCTTTTCCTGGTCCGCCTACGAGCCCGTGGAGGGCGAATTCCATTTTGAATGGATGGAGGAGTTCATAGAGAACCTTTATCAAAACGGCATCTACACGGTGCTTTCCACGCCCTCCGGCGCAAGACCGGCCTGGCTGGACGCGGCCTATCCGGAGGCTATGCGGGTGAACAATCTGGGACTTCGCAATCATCACGGCGTGCGCCACAATCATTGTATGTCTTCTCCCAAATACCGGGAGAAAGTGGGCATCATTGACCGGAAACTGGCGGAGAGATTCGGCTCCCATCCTGGCGTTGTGATGTACCATATTTCCAACGAACTGGGCGGGGAATGCTACTGTCCTCTCTGCGTAAAGCGTTTCCAGGAGTATCTGGCGGACAAATACGATCATGATATCGAGAAACTGAATCATGCGTGGTGGACGTCTTTCTGGAGCCATCATTACAACAGCTTCGAGCAGATCGAGCCTCCTTTTCAAAACGGCGAGACCAGCGTGATGGGGCTGAATCTGGAGTGGAAGCGGTTCACCACATGGAATATGAACGATTTCATGAAGCATGAGATCCGCACCCTCCGCAGCGTGACGCCGGATATCCCCGTGACAACCAACTTCATGAGACTGTTCGAGGGGCTGGATTACCGGAAAATGGCGCCGGAACTGGATGCCATTTCCTGGGACAATTACCCCTGTTTTCATAATGATTATGAAACCTTTGCCGACACCATGGCGGATACGGCGTTCCAGCATACGGTGATGCGCGGGCTGAAGCGCGGGACGCCTTTCATGATGATGGAGAGCGCTCCCGGCATGGTGAACTGGCATCAGTACAATAAGCCCAAGCGCCCCGGCGTCCATAAACTGGCCTGTCTCCAGGCGGTGGCCTGCGGTTCGGATACGGTGCAGTATTTCCAGTGGAGAAAGGGCAGAGGGTCCTACGAGCAGCACCATGGCGCTGTGGTGGATCATATCGGGACGGACGATACCAGGATATTCCGGGAGGTAGCCGACACAGGCGAGGCCATGAAGAAACTGGCAGCCGTGGCGGGGACGCTGGTAAAGGCGAAAGCGGCGCTGCTTTTTGACTGGGATAACCGCTTTGCAATCAAGGATGTGCGGGCGCTGGCGGACGAGACCAAGAAATATGACGACACCTGTATCGGCATCTGGAAACAGTTTATGAAAATGGGTGTGGAGATGGATATTGTGGGTTCCGATGAGGATTTGTCCCAATATGACCTGGTGGCGGCGCCCATGCTATATATGCTGCAGCCGGGGACGGCGGAGAACCTGAAGCGCTTTGTGGAGCGGGGAGGGCAGCTGCTTGCCACTTACTTTACAGGGTATGTGGATGCGGAACAGCTGTGCTATCTGGGAGGCTTCCCCGGGGACGGGCTTTCGGAACTGTTCGGCATCGTCAGCGAGGAGATTGACACCTATTATCCCTCCGACCGGAACCATATCCGATTTGAGGACGGCAGGGTCTGGGAAGTGGCGGATTATGCGGAGATCCTGCGTGTGAAAGACGCAAAGGTGCTGGCGAGATACACGGAGGATTTTTACGCGGATACGGCGGCGCTGACCTGTAAAGAATATGGGAAAGGCAAGGCATATTATATGGCGGCGCGGGTGAAGCCGGAGGAGATGGAGTCATTGTTTGGGCAGATGCTGGCGGATGCGGGGATTCCCGGGAAGAAGCTTCCCGACGGCGTGGAACGCCATGTCCGGGAGGGTGAGGAATGCGTTTATGCATTTTACCTGAATGGGAATGCGGAAGCGGCGGAAGTGGAAGATGTGGAAGGCGTGGATCTGCTGACGGACGTGAAAGTGCAGGGGACGCTGAGGCTGCCCGGGTATGGGGTGGCGGTGATCGTATGATCCTGATAATGCTGCAGATCAAAGGAGTTCCCTGACCACCCGGTCCAGCACGTCAAAATATTCTTCGAAAGTCTTCCTGCAGCAGTCAGGATTATCAATCAAAATACCGGCGCTGCGGAGCCCTGTCAGGGAAAAGCCCATAGCCATGCGGTGGTCGTCATAGGTCTCGATCAGCGCCGCTTTCGGCTGGCCGGGCCAGATTGTGATGCTGCTTTCCGTCTCCTCGCACCGGATTCCCATTTTGCGAAGTTCCGTGACAATGGCGGTGATCCGGTCGCTCTCCTGGAAGCGGATGTGTCCGATGCCCGTGATAGTGGTGGGGCTATCGGCGTAGGGTGCGATGGCGGCCAGGGTGATGGCCTGGTCGGAGCAGGCTGACATATCCGCCGTGATACCGTGGAAAAACCCATCCGCAGGCGGTTCCACCAGGATTCCGTCCTCCAGGTCGGCGGCTTTGCACCCCATTTCCTCCAATATATGGATAAAAGCCGCATCCCCCTGCAGGGAATCAAAATGCACATGTTCCACCTGTACCGGGATTCCCAGCAGGGGACTCATGGCGTAAAAATAGCATGCCGCGGAGACGTCAGGCTCAACCTGATAGTCCAGCGCCCGGTAGGACTGTCCTGACGCGGTGCGGTAGCCCATGGGCAGGGTGCTGTTGATACAGCCGGTGCAGCTGTGGTTGTCGCTGCTGCCGCCGCAGTAAAATAAAGGCGTGGCAGTCACGCCGAACTGTTCCATCATTTTCACGGTCATATTGATGTAAGCCCGCCCGTGGGTTCCCTCTATATAAGTGGTAAAGGCTTCTTTTGATAAGCAGGACGCGATCAGAAGCGCGCTTAAAAACTGGCTGCTGGAGTCAATGTTAACGGAAATGCGGTCTTTCTGAAAGCCATGGCTTCTCAGGGTGAAAGGGAAGTGTCCCTCCACGGAACCGGCGTCATAAATTACTTCGCAGCCCAACTCTTTCAGGGAATCCAGCAGGGGAGCCATGGGGCGCTTCCGCATCTGTTCCGAGGCATCCATGCGGTAAATGCCGTTGGATATGCCAAGATAAGCGGTCAGGAACCTGGCCGCAGTACCGGCGCTGCCCACGAACTGTTCCGCTTCCGTTTTGGGCACGGAGCCGCCGTGACCTTTTACGGCGATCGTTTTCGCCGCTTCATCCACCGTGGTTTCAAAGCCCAGATCCTGGATACATTTCAGGAAATGCCTGGAATCATTGGAGAACAGGACGCCTCTCAGCGTGGATGTGCCGTTTGCCAGGGTGGCCAGCAGCAGGGCTCTGTTCGTGATGCTTTTGGAGCCGGGGACGGATACCTTTACGGGGTTCTGCAAATCCGCTGTGTTTCTACGGGATTGCAGGGTCTGGTAGATTGTGGGTACGGAATATGTTTTTTGCATGGTTGGCTTCCTTTTCAAATCGTTAACAGGATAAAAAATGAAAAATGCAGTTGAAAAATCAGAAACAATGATTTATAATATGCTTAACAGAACAGTCGGAAGGTGAGCGCATTCACCTGACTCGGCGCAACATAAAACTACTTAGAAATAGCCGTTGTTTTGCCAAAGAACAGGACGGCTATTTCTTACTTTTCAAATTCAGAATCGCAACGATTAGTAAAGCCATAGTAAGTATGATCTGCATTTCCTCATATGTACTCATAATGATCACACTTCCCGTCATACCGCCTCCGGCGGTACAAATAATTGGTGCAAGTCTGGAAGAATCCGCTTTGCGGATTCTTCCGTGTGCATAGGTTCCGCAAAGCGGAACCGTAGATTTTCTTAGTCAGTGTATTTTACTGACTTAGAAAATCTTTGCACACTTTCCACAGAACTCGGATCAGGTGAGAGCACGTCCCCCGGCTGCTCCATTAAGCATATTATATTGTCAAAGTTCTGATATTTTCTTTACAATAAACATATTCAGTATAAAATAAAAATTCCCTCTTGACAACACCTAAAATAGAGAGTAATATACAATCCATAATATTCCTATTAGAAAACTAGGAAATAAACCATGCGGAAAACATGGAACTGAAATGGAGGAGAATACTATGGGAAAAATTTATGCAAGCGCAACAGAACTGATTGGACACACCCCTTTGCTTCAGGTGAACAATTATGCCAAGGATCAGGGCGTCACAGATGCTGTCCTGCTGGCGAAACTGGAGTATTTCAACCCTGCAGGCAGCGTGAAGGATCGTATCGCATTGGCCATGATCGAGGATGCGGAGCGGAAAGGAACCTTAAAGCCCGGAGCCACCATTATCGAGCCCACTTCCGGCAACACCGGGATCGGCCTGGCCAGCGTGGCGGCGGCAAAGGGATACAGGGCGGTGCTGACCCTGCCTGAGACCATGAGCGTGGAGCGCAGGAATCTGTTAAAGGCATACGGCGCGGAACTGGTTCTCACCGAGGGAGCCAAAGGCATGAAAGGAGCCATAGCCAAGGCGGAGGAACTGCAAAAGTCCACTCCCGGTTCGGTGATCCTGGGACAGTTCGACAATCCCGCGAATCCGGCAGTTCATGCCGCATCTACAGGTCCTGAGATCTGGGAGGACACGGAGGGAAAGGTGGATATCTTTGTGGCAGGAGTGGGTACCGGCGGTACCGTTACCGGAATCGGCACTTTCCTGAAATCAAAGAATCCTGCCATTAAGGTGGTTGCTGTGGAACCGACGGATTCCCCCGTACTTTCCGGTGGGCAGCCGGGTCCTCATAAGCTGCAGGGAATCGGCGCGGGCTTTGTGCCTTCCATTTTAAATACAGAGATTTACGACGAGATCTTTACCGTGACTACCGAGGAAGCTTTCAGTACAGGCCGCCTCATTGCCCATAAGGAGGGCGTCCTGGTGGGCATTACCTCCGGCGCGGCGCTGTACGCGGCAGCGCAGATTGCGAAACGTCCTGAGAATAAGGGAAAGACCATTGTGGCGCTGCTTCCCGATTCCGGCGACAGATATCTTTCCACGCCGATGTTTACAGAAGCTTAAACTTGTGGTAAACTGCCTTTGAGACAGTTTGGCAAAGGGTCGAACCCGGAAAGCGGGCGGACAAAGAGCCAAAAGGAAACAGCTGTCGAAAATAGAAAGGTATAAAACACATGGAACCCATCATTCAGATTAAAAATGTCACCAAGACATTTCTGGGAAAGGATAATCAGGTAGAGGCGCTTAAGGGCATCGATCTTGAGATTGAAAAGGGCGATATTTACGGCATTATCGGCATGAGCGGCGCAGGAAAGTCCACCCTGGTGCGCTGCCTGAATTTCCTGGAGACACCCACCTCGGGCACTGTTCTGATTGAAAATAAGGATTTGTCCGCCATGACGGAAAAGGAACTGCGGCGTACCAGGACGGAGATCGCCATGATCTTCCAGCACTTTAACCTGCTGATGCAGAGGAATGTGCTGGACAATGTATGTTTTCCCATGGAGATCGTGGGGGTGAAAAAGGCGGACGCCAGGAAGCGGGCAATGGAACTGCTGGAAATCGTAGGGCTTTCCGAGAAAGCAAAGAGTTATCCCTCCCAGCTTTCCGGCGGGCAGAAGCAGAGGGTGGCTATCGCCAGGGCTCTGGCCAACAATCCCAAGATCCTGCTCTGTGACGAGGCTACCAGCGCCCTGGATCCCACTACCACCAAGTCCATTTTGCAGTTATTGCAGCAGATCAACAAAGACTACGGCATTACCATTGTGATCATCACCCATGAGATGACGGTGGTGCAAGAAATCTGCTCCCATGTGGCCATCATCGACAACGGGGAACTGGCGGAGCACGGGACGGTGGAGGAGGTATTTACCTCCCCGAAGACGCCTGCCGCAAAGAAACTGGTATTTATGGTGGATCCCAAAATGGCGGAAATGCATAGTAAACGATGCATCCGTATTGTGTTTGTGGAGAATTCTTCCTTTGAGCCGGTGATCGCCAATATGATCCTGGAGTGCAAGGCGCCGGTCAATATTCTGCTGGCAGACACCAAGGACATTAACGGGATCGCCCACGGACAGATGATATTACAGCTTCCCGAAGAGGAAGCTACCGCAGCGAAAATGATCCATTACTTACAGGAGAGAAAGCTGACAGTGGAGGAGGTGGATTCCTATGTGGAATGATATCGTTACATCCTGGCAGCAGGAGGGAACCATTATGACCCCCATGGTCAGTTATCTGCTGGAAAATATCTGGGTGACACTCTACATGACGGTGGTGTCCACGGCGTTGGCTTATGTGCTGGGGCTTCCCATGGGAATCGCCATGGTGGTCACCGCGCCGGGAGGGCTGCGCGCCAATAACGTGATATACAGGATACTGGACTTTGTGGCGAATATTGTGAGAAGCGTTCCCTTTTTGATCCTGTTGATCCTGGCATTGCCCCTGACCCGCGCCATTGTGGGGAAGGCCTACGGACCCACATCCGTGATCGTGCCGCTGGTGCTGGCGGCGGCGCCCTTTATCGCGCGAATGGTGGAATCCTCCCTGCTGGAGGTGGACAAAGGTGTGATCGAAGCGGCCCAGAGCATGGGGGCGAACCTTTGGACGATCATCTGGAAAGTGATGCTGGCGGAGGCCAGGACTTCCCTGATCGTAAACGCCACCATCGTACTGGGAACCGTTCTCGGCTATTCCGCCATGGCAGGAATCGTGGGCGGCGGCGGACTTGGCGACATTGCCATTCAGTATGGTTATTACCGCCGGGAAGAAGATATCATGTGGATGTGCGTAATCCTGCTGGTAGTGTTGGTGCAGGGTATGCAGTACATAGGAACCCGTATTTCCAAAAAGATGGACAAGAGAGCACGTTAATTTGGTACAGACAGCAAAGCTGTTTCGTATAGAAAAACGATTCCGGGGCGGAAGCGCCGGAACGGAGTTAAAATGGAGGATACATTATGAAAAAGAAACTGATTGCGCTTTTAAGCGTGGCTGCTCTGACAGCGGGAGTATTGACCGGCTGCGGCGGCGGAAGTGATGACAAGACGATCAAGGTGGCTGCGTCCGCAGTGCCACACGCGGAGATCCTGGAGCAGGCGAAGCCCATCCTGGCGGAGCAGGGTTATACCCTGGAGATCCAGGTGTTTGAGGACTATGTGCAGCCTAACAATGTGGTGGATTCCGGCGATTTCGACGCCAATTATTTCCAGCACATCCCTTACCTGGAGAGCTTTAACGAGGAGCACAACATGAACCTGGTGAATGCAGGCGGCATTCACTATGAGCCTTTCGGGCTTTATCCCGGAAAGGAAAATGATCTGGCGAAGATGCAGGATGCTACCATAGCGGTGCCCAACGACACCACCAACGAGGCGCGCGCGTTGCTGCTGCTTCAGGATAACGGCTACCTGACCCTGAAGGAGGGCGCGGGACTGAACGCCACCAAGCTGGATATTGTGGATAACCCTTATAATATTGAGATCGTGGAACTGGAGGCGGCGCAGATCCCCAGAACCCTGCCCGATGTGACTTTCGGCGTCATGAACGGCAACTACGCTATGCAGGCGGGCTTTACCGTAGCGGAGAATGCGCTGCTGTATGAGAGCGCTGATTCCGATGCGGCGGCTACCTATGTGAACGTGATCGCGGTAAAGGAAGGCAATGAAAATTCCGACAAGATCAAGGCACTGGTGGATGTGTTGAAGTCTGACACAATCAAGGATTATATCAACGCGAATTATAACGGCGGCGTGATTCCTTATAAGTAAGGAAAGTTTGTTTCCCGGGAGGAAAGAACCGTGCGCGTTTTATGCATGGCGCAGGCGTGAATGGTGACAGTCCGAGAGATTCCTTGAAAGAGGCTGGTTGGAAAAGGGTTTTGTATCACGTGCTTGAAAGGTGAGACATGAAAATTTCAACGAAAGGCAGATACGCGGTGCGGGTCATGCTTGACCTGGCGCTGAATCATACGGGAGAATGCATCAAGGTCAAGGATATTGCCGCACGACAGGGCATTTCCGAGAAGTACCTGGAGCAGATCATCGCCGTGCTGAACAAGGCCGGTTATGTGAAAAGTGTCCGAGGCGCCCAGGGCGGTTACAAGATCGCCAGGGCGCCGGAGGAATACACCGTGGGAATGATCCTCCGGCTGACGGAGGGCTCCATGGCTCCCGTGGCCTGCCTGGACGAGGGCGCGGAGGAATGCGAACGCTGCGATACCTGCGAGACGCTGCAGGTCTGGAAGGAACTGTATGCGGCCATCAATCAGGTCATCGACAATGTGACCATCGCGGATCTGGTGGAAAGACGCCGGAAACGGGAGGGGAA
>JAMPAC010000025.1 GCA_023667395.1 Blautia sp.
TTACCCTGCCGGATGCGGAGGAAAGGGTATTCCTTGCCAGTTCCCTGCCATCAGCAGAATAAGCCACTGCTGTCAGCGTCCCCGGCGCATACCCGGTCTTGAAAACTGCCTTACAATCCTTGATTTTCTTCTTTCCCAGCGGTTTCCCATTCAGGAGCAGCGCCACCGATGCGCTGTCGGAATAGACCTCTATCTCCGCCCGGTTGCCGTCACACCCATCCCAGGACCAGCTTTCAATGGCATTTGTTCCCCGCCACACGGATTTGCTGACCCTTTCCCCAGGATGGTTCACCGGCTTTACCGCAATACGGGGGGCTTTTTCCAATCCCCAGACCGTGGAGGCATACCGACAGGAACCGTCCGGCGTCCCACAGATATCAATCACTCCCGTGCCCGCCAGCACCCAGGGATAAGGACGGTTGAAAGGCATACCTCCGGTATAACTCCAGGCGCCCAGCCCCGCCTCCCCCAGATAGTCCCATGCCGTCCACATGAAGTCGCCGACCAGGTAAGGGTATTCCTTTACCATGGCCCAGTTTTTGCAGATATCCTGTGGAAAAGTCTCTGAACCGAAAATAACCCTGTCCGGGTGAAGCTTCCCTTCTTTCTGATATCTCCCGGAAGCATAATTGTACCCGGCAATATCCAGCAGTTCCATCACAGGGGCCGCTATCTTGTCCGCCTGGGCCGAATTGGCGGCATTGTTCATCCCACTCCCGATAAAGGAGGCCATGATGTTGAAGGCAAGGCTGGCATTCTGCTTGCCGTCCTGTTTTTTCTGTTTGCCCGTATCCGCCTTGACTTCCATCTCGCCGTCCTGATAAATCCCATTTCCCTTAACCGCCCGGCTCATGATCATCAGGTTCAGCCCGCAGCTTACAGGCCGGGTCTTATCCATCCGTCTGCACAGGTCGGACATCTTCTTTGCATACTGGAGACCCTTTTCCTGGGACGGTTCCGCCACTTCGTTTCCGATGGAGTACAGGATGACGCTGGGGTGGTTATAATCCCGTGCCACCATCTCCGCCGTATCCTCCTGCCAGCACTTTTCAAAATCACAGCCGTAATCATACTTATTTTTGCGGTTATACCACATATCAAAGGTCTCATCCATCACATACATTCCATAGAAATCACAGGCTTCCAGAAGCGCACGGGAAGCAGGATTGTGGGAGGCGCGGAGGGCATTGAAGCCGGCTTCCTTCAAAATCCGTACCCGGCGCCACTCGCTCTCGTCATAAGTGGCGGCGCCAAGAATCCCGTTGTCATGATGGATACAGCCCCCGCGGAGCAGGGTTTCCTTTCCGTTGATAAACAGTCCCTTATTGCTCCATGTGATTTCCCGGATGCCGAATTTCTCTTCCACGGCATCGCTGCCTGTACTTACCCTGCAGGTATAGAGCTTTGGGACTTCCTCGCTCCAAAGTCCGGCATCGGGAACCGCCAATTCACAATCCGCCCCGGAGCCGGATGCTATCGCCTTCTCTCCGTCCAGAATTTCTACGGAAACTTCTCCTACAGAAGCCTGCCCGCCGCAAACCATTGTTTCCACCCGAATCTTTGCCGGATGAATAGCCAGTGTCGTTATTTTCACACCCCTGTATGCGATATCCCCCTCACCACCGATGTAAAGCCAGACCGGACGGTAGATACCAGCGCCGGAATACCAGCGGGAATTGGGCAGTTTAGAATTATCCGCCTCCACTGTCAGCGTATTCTTCTCCCCATAACGCAGCCCTTTCAGTTCCACCGTGAACGTGGTATAGCCATAAGGATGGAATGCCAGGCGTTCCCCATTCAGAGAAACAGAAGCATTTTTATAGACTCCCTCAAACTCGGCAATCACCTTTTTCCCTTCCCAGCAGACAGGCGCTTCAAAACATTTTTCGTAAGTGTATATGCCCCCCGGAAAATAACCGTGTCCACCGTTACCCTCGGGATCACGCTTCTCCAGAATCTGCGCATCATGGGGCAATGTGACCGGCACACCGTTACAGACCCAATCCTCATTAAAAGATAGCTTTCTCATAGCAAAACGCTCCTTTATTTCTTTTTCTTCGCTGCTTTCGCCGCCAGTTTCTCCTGATATTTGGCTTCTTCCGCTTCAAAGTTCAGGCCCTTTTTGGCACATTTCGCTTTCAGTTCCTCAATCCGTTTCTCCTCGGAAATCCGCTCCTGCTCCTTCTGCTCTATGGCCGCTTTCTCCTCAGGGGAAAGATAGGTCTCGCCTCTGGCTTCCGCTTCCGCCTTGTGCCGGGCCGTGATATCCGCTGCAATCTGGGGCATTTTCGTCTCCACGTCAAACCGCAGCATGAGCAGGGATCCGATGGCGTATCCAATCATGGGAATCCCCACAAAGCACCATGTAAAGAAATTCTGCATGGCTGCAGGCTGCGTGATCACTTCCGTATTGGAGCTGGGCGCAATATAGCCAAACAGGGAAATGCCGCCCAGGATCAGGGACTGCCCGATACCACCGGATACCGTAATGATAATACTCTGCACGGATGCGGAAAAACCGTCCGCCCGGTACCCGTTCTTCCACTCGATATGGTCCAGTGCCTCCGCCAGCATGGCAGATGTGACATAAGTAGGCAATGCGCCAAAGGACTTGATGACCAGCCCCCCCAGTACAGCCCCCATATTGGAAGGAAACAGCAGTACCACCAGACTGCCGATAGCCGCAATCCCAAAACCGAACATCATGACCCTGCGCTTGCCGAACTTGCGGACCAGGGGCCACAGCAGAACAAGGCCAATTCCCAAAGGCGCCTGCCCGATCATGTTGACCAGGACCTGGTTCGCCGTTCCGCTCTGCACGGAATTGCCCAGCACCCAGTTACAGTAATAAATCATAGAATTCGTGGAAAGGAAATTGAATATCTGATACAGGAGGAAAAAACCCATGATGATGATCCAGTAGGGATCCTTCAGGCAGGCTTTCAGCTGTTTCCCAAAGCTGATAACCTCACCGTCCTTATCCCCGGCCGCATTCATGCTGTCCTCAGTGACACGCTCTTTCGTAAAATAATACTCCAGCAGCGTAGCGGGAATCGCCAGACAGGACAGGCAGCTCATCACAGTAATCCATGTGCCCTGAGCTTCGGCGCCCACTCCGATGGCATTGATGATAACAGGCAGGATGATCGTGACCAGAACCCCCGGGATCATGGCGGTTCCTGTGGAAGTAAGGAGCGCCAGGGTATCCCGCTGCTTTGTGTTCCGTGTAGACAAGGGAACCATCAGCGCATGAGCCATGTTATAGATGGTAAACGCAAAAGCAAAAAACAGATTGTAACTGACGACAATCCAAACCAGCTGTACCGTCCTGGAAGCCCTCGGAACCGTATACAGCAAAATTCCCGCCAACGTCATGGCAAAACCGGATACCAATATCCAGGGGCGGGCTTTCCCCTGTTTTGTGCGTGTACGGTCAATGATACGCCCCATAATAATATTAGTGACCGCATCCACTACTTTTGAAAAAACCGGCATCAGTGTCATAAAAATGCCCGCGACTCCCAGCACATCCGTATAAAACTGGGTTAAATAGGTTCCTGCGATTGCAAAATAGGCCATGTATACAAGGCAGGGGCCGCCAAAGTAGCCAAGCCACGCTTCGGACTTTTTCGTATTGGCGGATTTGATCCTGGAATCCAGAAACGGCTTATCCAGAATACTGGTTTTGTTTCCCGTGGTCATATGTAATCCCTCCTACTGTTTTGGTGCTTCCCGCACTCTTTGTGACATCCATTATACCAACCACATGAAAAAGCCGTTATAACCATTTCGGCTTTTGCGGCGTCTAAATTGTCCAAATTGTAAAACAGGGCAATTTTGTTATTACAAAGCCTAATCTGATATGCTATAGTAATGGCAGACAAGGAGGAGTGTTGATGAAACAGATTCGGAAACAAATTGATATCAGCCTGTTTTTGAATATCATATCAAAACAATGCAGTGATGTTTATTATATCAGCAGCGAGGGGGACCGGTTAAACCTGAAATCCGAACTCTGCAAATATATCTTTGCAATCGTATATTCCAAACAGGAACTGCTGCTGAACGGGGAACTGCTCTGCAGCAAATCCGAAGATTACGAAACCCTGAAGGATTTCTGGATGGAGGTGTCACCATGACTGCCCTGTTGTATGACCTGGAGTTATTTTACCAGATGATATCCTGCTGCCATGAAATCTGCCTATGGGAATGCAACGAGGAACTTCACTTGGGCAGCCTGTTTGATGAAAAACCCCATGCCTTGGCCCTGCTGTTTGAAGCGGACAACTGCAAACAGGCATTGTCAGACCCGCCGGAGCGGCCCAAGTATCCTATGATCCTGTCCAATGAATTCGGCCTGACTTGGACAGTGGTATTCCCTGTAGAGGAAACACAGCGCCATCTCTATGTACTTGGCCCTTATTTCACAGATGATTTTTCCATTGAACAGATTGAAGCGGCTATCTTGCGCAAAAAACTGTCGCCGCTCCTTACGCAGGAATTTTCAAGTGTAATCAGACCGCTCCCCATCATTTCCATTGTCAAGGCGATGGAATATGCGGTCATGCTCCACTACTGCATCAACAGACAGCGGATCAACATGAGTGACCTTGTTTTTTTCCAGAATCGGGAACTTGATGTCACGACCAGATCCGCAGGACGGGAAGGACATGGCACCTGGGCATCCGAGCAGGCCATGCTGCAGCTGATCACGGATGGGAACTTGAATTACCGGGATGAAATGAGCCATCTTATCAACATTGGTAACATAGGGAAACTTTCCAATGGCGAGCCTGTGAGACAGGTGAAAAACGCCTGCATCATCTTTTCTGCGCTCTGCTGCCGGGCCGCAGTAAAAGGCGGGCTGAATGCGGAGATATCCTATTGCCTGGCTGATCATTATATCCAGAGCATCGAGGCCGCCAAGTCCATTGGGGAGATTACAGAAATCTGTTACGCCATGCAGGATGACTATGTACATAGAGTCCACAGATGTAAGACAAACAGCCTGTCCCCCGAGATCAAAAACATCTGTGATTACATCGGCATCCATGTGGAAAAGAACTGTTCGTTGGACGAACTGGCCGAAAAGGTCGGTTATTCCAAGTATTACCTGTCAAAAAAATTCAAAAGGGAAATTGGATGTACCATTGTTGACTACATCAACAAGACAAAAGTTGACCGGGCAAAAACCCTCCTGACGGGAACCGGCCTTGAAATCCAGGAAATCAGCGAGCAGCTGGGGTTCGGGGGACAGAGTTATTTTGCGGAATGCTTCCGTAAGTATGCCGACTGCTCCCCGGCGGAGTACCGGAATCAGGTTCAAAATCCTGCCCCGCCGCCACAAAGCTGAACTCAGGCAAAGATCATTTTAAATATATTAAGGCTAAAAAATCAAAAAGGAGAAACCATTTTATGGGAAAAGCAAAATTTTCACTGATGAGCAAGACTCTGGACCCCACTATCATCAACGGCAAGATGAGTGCCTTTGGCCGTGTCCCCTATTCCTTGGAGGTGCGATGTTCCAAGCCCATAGATATGGAACGCTATGGCACGGTGAAGGTGGACGGAAAGGAAATCTCAAAAGGTCTTACCTTTGAATCGGACATCATTGTCAAAATCCACGGCCTGATGCTGCCTGTGGGCGAAATCGCACGGGACTTTGGTGGAACCCACACCCTGGAACTGTCCGGGTTCACGGCAAAGGACGGTACTCCTATTGCCAATGCAAAGCTGACCTTCAACACTGCTGCCAAGCGCACCAGAAACCCAGCATATCGTGCCCATGACGAGACAGCCCTGAATGCGGCCAGGGAAGGAATGGTATTGCTGCAAAATGAAAATCATGTGCTTCCCCTGCCGGAAAATGCCGTACTCAACTGTTTCGGCGCAGGGCTTTATATGTATCGGGTAAGTGCCACCGGGGCGGGACTCATCAATCCCAGGTGGCAGCCGGACCTGTTCGATGCAGTGCAGGATCACAGCCATTTTACCATCAACATGGAAACCGTCGAACTATACAGCAGCCTGAAAAATGAAACACCCTGCCAAAACATACTGGAACACGCCATGCAGAAAAGCGATACCGCCATCCTCTTTATCACAAGGGATTCCGGAGAATTCCTTGACAACAAACCCGCCAAAGGCTGGTATTATCTGACCGATGAAGAACGCAGCATGATCCGCTCCGTGACGGAAGCCTTTCCCCATACCGTTGCCATCCTGAACACAGGGTATCCCATTGAACTGGGATGGGTCAAAGAATACGGCATTGACAGTGTACTCTATACCGGCTTTGCCGGAATGCTCTCTTCCTATGCGCTGATGGAGATCCTGGACGGCCGCACCTGCCCCAGCGGAAAGCTGCCGGATACTTTCGCACTGGATTATTACGATTACCCCTCCGCAAAGAACTTTATCAATTTTAAGGCGGAGGATCCCCTTCCGGGCGAGAAGGAATACGGTGTCCATCTCTATTATGAGGAAGACATTTACATGGGATACCGATATTTTGACACTTTTCATAAGCCTGTCGCCTATGGCTTTGGCCACGGCTTAAGCTATACCTCCTTTCAGTTCAGCGATACCGCGCCCGCCATGGACGAAAAAGACCCAAAAAATATCCGCATTACAACGGTTGTCACCAATACCGGCAAGGTAAGCGGTAAACAGATAGCCCAGGTCTACGGCAGCGCCCCGTCCGGCAGACTGGAGAAACCTCAACGGATTCTGGTGGGATTTGAAAAAACCAGGGAACTGAAACCGGGAGAACAGCAGACCTTACACATTTATGTCCACATGGACGACTTGGCATCTTTTGAGGAAGAAAAATCCGCATACATTCTGGAACCGGGAAATTATAAGCTTTACCTGGGCGATGAACTGGCATCAGCGGAAGAAATCTGCAGCATCCCTGTGAATACGGAAACTGTGGTACGGAAGGTTTCCCCCATGGCCCGGCCTGTAGAAAATTTCCATAAAATGACCCAGGCCGATCCGACCATCCAAGGGCTTTCCAAAACCGTACCCCTGGAAAAGCGCATTGCCATCCCGGCAGCACGCCCCCAATGGAACCCCCAGCCGTTGAAGCGCGGGAAAGCAGGTAGGATCACTTTTCCTGAACTGTTAAAGGACAACCGTCTGCTGGATGATTTCGTGGCACAGATGAGCAATTCCGAACTCTGTAATATGAACGTCTGCGGCGGTGCCAACTGGTATATGCCCTGGCAGAATGGAGCGGCGGGAAAAACCGTCGTCATCCGCAGATACAAGATGCCCATGATGACGGTTTCCGACGGCAATACCGGGCTGAACATCAAGAAGCCAAACATAGGTTTCCCCAGCAGCGCCACCGTATGCGCCAGCTTCAACAAAGAACTGGCCAGACAGATTGGGCGAACCATCGGGGAGGAGTCAAAGGAGCATGGCATCCAGCTGAACCTGGGCCCTGCCATGAACCTGCACCGCAATATCTTAAACGGACGCCATCCTGAATATTTTTCCGAAGATCCCTACCTTGCCGGAACCATGGCTGGATACCACGGCAAAGGGCTAGAGGAGGCAGGCGTGGGAAGCTGTTATAAGCACCTGTTCTGCAACAACTCTGACACCAGCAGAAAGGCCAGCCAAAGCATCGTGTCGGAGCGGGCACTGCGGGAGCTTTATTTCAGGGTGTTTGAGGTCGCCCTCCGTATCAATATGCCCAGCGCCGTAATGACCAGCTATAACAGCATCAATGGCATCTATCCCGCAGAAAACGCGGATATCCTGCAGACCCTGCTGCGGAAGGAATGGGGCTTTACAGGCTTTATCATGACCGACTGGGGAACCTATGACACCGTGGATGCCGTGGAAATGGCAAAAGCCGGGAACTCCTGGCTCACCGAGGGCAGTAAAAAGTATGTGAAGGAATTGGAGGCGGCGGTCAAGGACGGCAGATTGAGCCGCGCCGCACTGGAGCATAATGTAAGATACCTGATCCGGACCATGTGCCGGTTGTTCCAGAAATAGATTCCTATAGAATTGCCCCTATCCGCCAAAACAGATAGGGGCAATAAGAGGTATGGTTATATGGGAAATCGTAACGAGTCTGCGAAGGTATTACAGACAAAGCATCTCCTCGCTTCTCAGCTGATGGAGCTTTTAAAAAATCGCTCCCTGAAGAAAATATCGGTCAACGATATCTGCCAGGGCGCACTGATCAGCCGGTCTACTTTCTATTTGCATTTTGAAGATAAATACCGGCTCTTGCAGTATTGCTTTGAAAAAGAAATCGGCCGTTGGGAAACCTCCACCAGAGGAAAGACGGCGCAGGAAACCATCCTCTATATCCTGGATGCGATTTTAGAAAAAAAAGAATTCTACTATCACACCTTTATGGACGAACCGGTGCAGGAACAGATTGAAATCCTGCACTCGGTATTTGCCCGCATTTTTATGGATAAGCTGCGTGAGAAAGAAAAGGCGGGATACGAGCTTCCCGGGCCGGCTTCTATTGTCAGCGCTTTTTATGCAGGCGGCATAGCAACTGCAAATATCCAATGGATCCGGAGCAATTTTGACATTCCAAAGGAAGAAATGGCAGAATGCCAGCGAAAACTATTGTCGGCTATTTTTCCTTAGCCTTCATTTTGAACGCCTCAAAATCTGCCTGTATCCTTGAGCGCTTTGCTTCCAGGTTCTCCTTTTTCTCCTGGACCTTTTTCTCCCGCAGCTTCTGCCTGGCTTCTTTTTCCATTTCCTTTTGAATCTTGGCAGCTTCCTCTACCTCATTGGAAATGACAGCAGCATCAAAGCGCAGAATCGTCGTTTTGTATTTCTTCATGCGGCTGTCAAAAACGGTCTCATCCGACTCCTGCACCAGAGCCGCCAAAAAGGTATCTCCGTCCTGAAGCTTCCCGCTTACACGCTCCAAGAGGGATACGTTTTTATCGGCATCGGATGAATCAATCGCGCCGCCCACCAGCGTACCGATACCGCCGCCTAAAAGCACGCCAAACGGTCCCCCCAATATGCCGACCAATGCTCCGATCAAGCCCCCCTTCGCGGTATCATCCGCCGTATTGACACCAGAATCAAAGCCCTCAATAGGAAGAATACTGCCGCTTTTCTTCTTCGCCAAGCCTATCTGCAAAATCGTATAGTAGCTGTTTACGCTGTCCCTTCTGAGCTCTGACAACGCCTGGTATGCTTCACTTTCCACATCAAATATAACCGCTATCACATTCTCCATCTAAAAATCCTCCTTCTTAAAATTGGGATACCTCCGCCAATATCCTTATCTACACTATAGGGATTCTCCGTTCTTAATGCAATCTACAAATCCCGAAAAGTGTCCATTTCTGGACATTTTCGGGATTTTGTGCAATTCATTCGCAAGACTTATATTTTTTGTTTCTTCTCACGCAATCCGGGTAAAATCACCTCCAGTTTGTAGAAGTGAAGGATTACAAAAATCAGCGCAAACAGGATGGCCGGAACGACGCTGTACAGCACTCTGATCATGGTAAATGCGGAATCCGGCTGATTCGCGACAGCCGCGCCTTCTATAAAGCCGCCTGCGCTCAATAAGATACCCAGTAACGCGGAACCCACTCCCTGCCCCACCTTGGAGCCAAAACTCTGGAAAGCGCTCATTGTGCCTAACGACATGGGCAGGCCGTTGCACACATTAAATTCGCCGCAGTCCAGCATCATCATGCCGCCTACATAAGCAAGCGGAAGCCCGCCAAAAGTCACCAGCACACTGCCGAGTATCAGCAAGCCCATATTTGTCCCGGCCAGGAAGTTGATAATTCCCCCTGCCACTGCAACGGCCGCACCCAGCATAACCAGCCTGGAAAGACGCATTTTTTTCATCAGCGCGGGGAACACGAACATCACAACCATCATGGGCATGGACATCGCCATGATAATGCTGTATTTCCCAATATCCCCTACCACATAGGTAAAATAATAGGTTGCCGCATTCAGGCCAAGCGTGGCGTTATACAGCAGATAAGCCAGACAGACAAAATAAACCCACTTATTTGTCTTCAGAACCTGTCCCATTTCTTTCAGGTTCACCTTGCTGTCGCTGCCCTGATCCACATCCACCTCTTCCTTCACCAGCAAAAAGCGAAGCATCCCAATCAATGCAAGGGGGATACAGTAGATTGCCATCAGCTTCGTCCAGCCCCCGGGGGCGGACGCCAATGTGCCCATCAGCTGGGGAAATGACATGGAAACCACGGCGCATCCCAAAGTGATCACAATACCTCCAAAGGAATTCAGCTTTACCATAACCGCCTGGTTGGGGAAGGAACGAACCATATAGGTAGACTGGTTTACATTCAGGAACGTCACCAGAATAGAGTTGATAAAAGTATATCCCACAAATACCCAGATATATTTTACAATAGTGCTCCAGCCTGCAGGGCAGCTGAACAAAAGCAGCGTCATGGCCCACACCCCGACGATACAGAATTCATAAGGCCGCGCTTTTCCGAAACGTGTATTTGTATTGTCAATCACATAGCCCGCAAACAAATCCGTCACGCCGTCGAACACCTTGCTGACCAACAGTAAGGTTCCTACTATGGCCGCATTCAGCCCCAGCGTATCCGTACAGAAAATCATAAAATAGCTGTAGATAATAGTGACACAGCCAAGGGAGACAGCCCTTGCCTGCCAGCCCCAGAACTTGCCTATCCCTATTTTGTTCGTGCTTTCTTTTTTCTCGCTCATTTTGTTCCTCCTTTGATTTCACCTTTTCCCGTGCGTGCATAATCTGCTACACCCTTTAACTGCTCCATGCAGGCGTCAAAAAACATCCGGTAACTTCTACAGAAATAATTCCGGTATGCCCCTACATCTCCATCCCAGTCCCTGTTCCGCTGACAGCCGCCACGACAGATAAAATGATATTTGCAGGATTTACAGCTTTCCTCCAGCATACGGGAACGCTCCAAAAAACCGATTTCCTTCCTGCGCTGGTCGATCCGATCCAATAAATCCTCATTGAAATTTCCCAACCGGTAATCATCCATCATATAAAAATCGCAGGGGTACACGCTGCCATCTGCCTCCACCACATTCTGGATTCCGCAGCATCCCCTCTGGTCACACGCCTCAGGTGCATATCCCATCAATATACCAATATAATTGTCAAACTGGCGGATATAGGGCTGTTTCCCTTTTTTCCAATCCTTATACCACAGGGAAAACAGACGGATCAGGAACCGCCCATATTGCTCCGGCGTCAGGGCATATCTGCTGTTCCCATGAGGTTCCCCCAGCGGATCCAGGCAGGCTATGTACTGCTGATAGTTCCACCCTTCCCTTTTATAAAAGGAATAAATTTCTTCTATATGTTCCGCCGTCAGGTCATGTACCACCGTCAGGATATTGAAATCCACCTGATATTGCTCCAAGAGCCGAATCCCCTGAATCACCTGCCCAAAAGTGCCGGCCATGTCCGCTCCCTTGCGGTATGCGTTATGAATTTCTTCTGTCCCATCCAGGGAAATGCCCACCAGGAAATGATTTTTATACAGGAACTCGCACCATGCCCCGTTAAGCAATGTCCCATTTGTCTGTAAGGCATTCTGAATACGCACCTGATTTTTATTGTACTTCTGCTGGTAAAAAACCACTTTTTCAAAAAAATCCAGCCCCCGCAGCATGGGTTCACCCCCTTGGAACGCATAACCGGCATACCCCTCCGCCCTAAGCAGCGTCCTGCGGATTACATTTTTTAATGTCTCCTCGCTCATCATGCCAAAGGACTGTTTTGTCCGCTTGGAAACCTCATCACAGTAAAAACAATATTCACAATGCAGATTACACATACCCGAAGCAGGTTTCATCAACACACTGACTGGCGGCATAGTTACCTTCCTCCATTTATGGATAATTCTCTATATTGACATCAGGAATCATTTGTTTACTTTACATCATCCTCGCAGCCGCACAATATTATATATATTGATCAGTATAATCGCTGCCATACAGCCCATAAAAAGCAATTCTACCGACCGTTCCTTCAATTTCCTGTTCCATGACCTTCCACAGATACCGCCAAATATCCCGCCTGCCACCATACACAGCAGGATTCCTGCCCCAAAGACCGGAACACTCCTGCTGACCAGGCTTGTAAGCAGACTGGCAAGCTGCGAAAAGAAGATAATATACAGTGAATTTTCCGCCGCTGCTTTCGTACCCATGGAAAAGAAATAATACAGCACCACCAGGTTGATGGGGCCGCCCCCGATTCCCAGAAAGGAAGACAGCAGCCCCAGCCCGCCGCCAATCACCGCGCTTGCCAGAACATTTGTAATATGCCTTGTGGCGATATGCTCCTTACGCAGAGTATACAGAAGCGTCCCCACCGTTACCAGCAGGAGGCAGATTGCCTGTATCTGTCCCAGCCTGTCGCTGTCCCCGCAAAGGGACTTCACATAAGCAAATATTGTTTTCCCTGCCAGCCCGCCTGCAGCCGCCCCCACTGCCAAGGGAAAACCGACTTTTCCATCTATTTGGGAATGACCTCCCAGCCTGCTGCGAACCACAGAATAGGTACTCATGGACAACACGGTGCAACCTGACAAAAAGCTGATGGTAGCCGCATCATAAATTCCCACTGCATCCAGAAGCGGTTTGATAATGACCCCGCCGCCGATCCCGCAGACCGCCCCGATGACGGACGCCCCAAAGCAGATCAGCAGTACAAGTATTTCCGTCATCATTCTGCCCTGCTTGCCATGAATCCAAAGTAATAAATCATTGGCTGCATCTCCTGGGGTATCACCTCAGGAATCAGACCAAGCAGCCCTGCCGTCGTCACCTTTTTGTCTTCCGCTGCTTTCAAGGTTTCCTGAACTTTCCCCAGCAGCTGCGGCGGCAAAAACCTCGCCATGACAAAATACAGGTTCAGCGCCCCCCGTTCCCAGGAAAGTTCTGCCAGTTGCTCCGGAATACGGTCTTCAAACTCCGCCCTGCGCAGCGCTTCCACCTGCTTTTCCGTCACAGGCTTTTCAGGATCAAAGCCAAGATAAGCATAATACTCCGCAGGCGCATCATTTTCTTTCATCAGCCGAATCATCTCATTGGCAAGTTCCGCCTCTTTTCCGTAATCCACCAACGGATTTTCCTGCTTTGCATCCTGGGAAAGGCAGAACAGCTTTGTCCCGAAATTGATCGGCGGGTTCATGGCGCCTTTGGCGGCAATCTTCATGGTGCGGCATCCCTTTGTAAAGGAAAAGGGTTCCTGCAGTGCAATATCCTTCAATTCCTCCACAGAAAAACGCTGGTTCATATGGGTAGGCATCAGGGTATATTCATAATGGGGCTTATTTTCCAGCGGAGACTTCATATAGACCCAGTTCCCGTCCGTGATATTACAATGCATATCATGGAAACCAAACAATGCGTAATCCCGCACCTTCTGGTCTTTCTCCACCACTGGCAGCAATGACTTCCCCTGCATATCCTTAGGGATTTCCACTCCGAAGAAATCGAGGATTGTAACCGGCAGATCGATGGTCTGGGTCAGTGCCTGTCTGTGCTGGCCTCCTGCATTTGTCCCAGGGACATAAAGGAATAGCGGCGTCCTGGCAATCTCCTCATAAAGCGGCATGACTGACTTGCTCCACCAATTATGCTCTCCCAACAGGAAACCATGGTCTGTATTGACGATCAGCATCGTATCTTCCCACAGATTATACTCATCCATCTTATCCAGCACCTTGCCCAGATAATGGTCGCACATGGTAATCAGCGCCCCATACTCCATGCGCATATGTTTTACCGCATCCGGTCCTTCCGTCACAGGATAATAAGGCGGCCAGTCCTTCAGCGGACCGTCATATTCATGGGCAAAGGCTTCCTTGTATTCCGGCTGACAGAAAAACGGCTCATGAGGGTCAAATGTCTCAATCTGTAGAAACCAATTGTCATGGCCATGGTTTTTCTCAATAAACTCCAGACCCGCCCCAAATGTCTGGGCCTGGGGCATCCTCTCCTCTCGATCCATATAAACCCGATTTGCGTTGTCATAATGGTTTTCCAGAGTCCGCCGCTCCCTGGAAGTCACAAAATCCAACAGCCTGTCAGAAGTTTTCCATGGGTCGCCCTCCTGTCCACGGTTTAAATCAAAGCTGTTATACCTCTGATGGTATGTTGCCCCGCCATCCTCCCAGTAATGGGCGTGATCCGTGGTGAGGTGGGTATAAATTCCGTTATTCTTCAATATCTCCGGCATAGAATCGTCAAAGGGTTCCAACGGTCCCCAGCTTCTGTGCAGGAAATTCAGCCGTCCTGTATGTAATTCCCTCCTGGCAGGCATACATGGCATACTTCCTACATAATTACAGTCAAATGTGACTGCCCGCTGTGCCAGCCTTGTAAAGTTCGGCGTTTTGATCCAGTCACAGCCATACGGCTCCAGCATCTTCCGGCACAATGAATCATACATTACCATAATCACTTTCATATCAGACCTATCCTCCGCTCTTTTTATTTTATCGTTCTGCACTATAACCAATATGCAATATAAAATATACAGGCGCGTCTGATGACCTTATGCGCCGGTCACCAAGCGCGCCCCTTATAAATCAGGAAATTGCCCTGTGTTCCACACCCCGTATCTGGCTGCCCTCTATAAAATTTTTCTGAAAGGACCACGGTTCCATCCAGAATTTCTGTCAGGCGCCAAGGCCAGTAGCAATCAACTGCAGATGAACTACCATAGGTTCCTCATATCCTTCCACATCTGCAAAAGTGTTAAATTCAGAGACCTTAAGGACAATGGTCTGCCCTTTTTTCATCTGCCCCATATCAGCTTTCGGTGTCATGTACATACGGTAATTGAAAGCAACCGTGTCTCCTTCCACCACAAAAGTCTGGATCGGTCCCATATCCATATCAAAGGCATCCCGCTGGCCTTTCATAGATGCGCGATAGTCCCTGTAAACCTGCGGTTCGGCGC
Source organism: Blautia sp. (assembly GCA_023667395.1). Lineage (GTDB taxonomy): Bacteria > Bacillota > Clostridia > Lachnospirales > Lachnospiraceae > Acetatifactor. The sequence goes on from JAMPAC010000025.1 coordinate 14,966, forward strand.
CGATTGCATCAATGATGGCGGAATCGGCATAAAGACTGTCCGCGCATTCAAGCCAGCCTTCATAATCAGGCTTCCAATTTGCCCACCAGCGATAGATATGCTCCGTGATTGCATTTTCAAAATCGCTGCGCCCTGCAGCATTTTCTTTGATCTCCTCCAGAATCTTCTGATAGCCTTCCTGCCTCTGCTGATAATACTTTGTCTGTTCCATAATCATTACCCTCCTGTTTATTGTATTGAATTTTGTATTTCAGAAGCGACTCCATTTATGCCTGTATCCAGTCCAGGTACTTCTGCGCAGTCCCACCAAGAATGGCAGTTCGTTCGTCCTCCGTCAAATCCGCATTCCCAAGCAGGCTGTAAAGTAAAGCCCCCCAGGTATCGCCGCTCTGGTTGACCGAAAAATCACTTGCCCACATAATGCGCCCTGCGCCAAATGCATCAATGGTTTTTCGTAAGATAGGCCAAAGTTCTTCGCCGCGCCAGGCAGGGCACTGGAACATTGTAGAGTAATGCGCCCATTTCAATCCCACATTTGGCAGTTCGGCAAGATGCAGAACCCTGTCATAAAGTGCAAGCTGCTCTTCCCCGCTCAAAAACTTCGCATTGGGATTCATGGCCCGCATGGCATTGTTGAAAAGCCCGCAATGGTCAACCACAATACGCAGATCCGGAAATTTTTTTGCCCTTTCCGCAATCAACTCCGGCTGATCCGGCAGATACAGGAACAAGGGCAGCCCGCTGTCCGAAACCTCGTCAAGAAGCCTGTCATATTCACCATTGGCAAATGCCTGTACCTCCCGGGGATCCATTCCGGGAACCAGGCGTATGGCTTTTCCGCCCTGGCTGTCCCGAACCTTGCAAATCTGCTTTGGAAATTCCGGGTCCAGACGGTTGACACGAAGTACCCAGGCAAACCTGTCAGGATATTTTTCGCTGGCCTCTTCCGCCGTCGGGCAGATGGGACGGATGATTCCTCCATCCAGCGTTTCATGCGGATCAAAATTAGAGATGTTCTGCAGCCAGCATTCGTCAATAACCAACCCACGGATACCAAGGGCATTCATGGCAGAAAGGGTTTCCTCTATCTGCCCAGGTCCAATGTGTGCCTGCGTATCAACAATATCCAACCGATTTACTGTGTTCATTCTATAATCCTGCAAACCTTCTTTCTGCAAAAACGACACTTCTGCTTGACATTTTTGCGAGCGCACTGTATTATACTTCTTGTTTGAATGAAACAACTGTATCACGTTTTGATTGTATATAATCTGCTTTTGCTTGTCAATCAGGCAGACGGCACTATAGACAGAGTGGAATAAATATGTTTTCGCTTGAAACACATAGAGGGGTTTTGTCTCATGAGCAACCAGAAAAATATAGAATTAACAAAGTCTTATATCACGGAGGCGCTTTTCCGCTTAATGGAAGAACGCCCTTATGAAGAAATCGCAATCAGTGATATCACAAAAAGAGCCGGGGTAGGCCGGGCAACTTTTTATCGTCACTTCAAAACAAAAGACGATATTGTCCGGGAATATTTTGTAACAGAAACAAAAATCTTTATCCAATCTATTGCACAGATTCCCAGCCGCTCCGACGATTTTTATGAAAATATATTCACCGCGTTCTCACAGCTGAAAAAAGAAAAGCGTGTATTCAAATGTCTGCTTGCAGCACATATGGAGTCTTTCTATTTAGATCACATGAACAGGGAGATGGCTATTTATTGTGAGCAAAACCATCAATCCAATTTTCACTATGTGCCATATCATATTGCCGGAAGCCTGTGCAATATCTCTTTGGAGTGGATCCGCCGTGACTGTAAGGAATCCGTTAAAACTATGGCGGACGCATATTTTAGATTACTATTTCCTTCTCTTCCAACACAGTCTGGCTAATCATCTTATCTTTCAGGTTTCTGACCACTAAAATTTTCCGATAACAGGGATTGAGCAAAATCGCTATGCATAACCTCGACAGTCTATCATACAACATTTTGTTCAACAATCAAAAACCAACAGAACACAAATATTGCGCATCAACTTCATACTTCAAAAATTCCGATAGTCTATAATGAATTATAATCCCGTTTATCCTTTAAATGCGTACTCGCGATAATCAGTCTGTTATAATATTTGAAGAATGCAAATCCAAATATATCAGAACTTTTTGAGACTACACAAATTTTAAAATTTACATATGATATAAGTGTTGAAAATATTATCGGAACTTTTCTATATCTGAAAAAATGCGCGAAATTGTTTTCTTCTAATCTTTTAAATATTATCAGAACTTTTACATCTGTAATGCTGATTCCAGGAGCATTTCTTTAAAAGTTCCTGATAATCAAAATGTTCCGATAACTTTCGCCAGCAATGTTTCAGAATATCCTTTTGGATATTCTGAAACGCTGGCTGGGGACACCCCAGACCCCGGCAGAGCGCACTCCGCTCTCTGCGCACATGCCTTGCGGCATGGCTTTTTCCAGGCACAGCCCGAGAAATCCTTCCACATCATTCCAACTATCCGACACAAAAATCTCTTTCTGTAAAAGCCCCCGCACTATAAATTACCAACAGCATGGTCTCCCTGTCCCCCCATACAAAAGACCGGGGATTCCTTCACCAACGGAAAAGAAATTCCCGGTACTCTGCCATAACAACCTTTTATAAATTTATTCTCCTGCTACCTGTAAATACTTTTTCCAAACCCATAGGCTTCCACCAGATGATAAAACTTGGATCATAAAATCTGACCTATGATCCTATGGTAAGAGACAGCCCGTTTCCCATGCTGGCATCTTCTTCCGTCGCCAGTGCCTTGCCCGCTCCCGTACCGTACAGGTCTGCGGACAAGGAAACGGCGAGATCCCGCCCCGCCGTTTTTCCCCACATGGAGTTTTCCATTTCCCCCAGCTCCAGCTTCCTGCCCTAACCATACACGATCTCCTGCAGGACCATCTCCTCCGCCTGCGCCGTGAAGCTGTTCACTGCCTGCACCTAGGCCATCTGTTCTTTCTCTTTCAGGACTTCATCCACACCGTTTTTCTCCATCAGCCACGCCACGGTCTGCTCCACCTGTTCACGAGCCCGCCTATCAGTCTCCCGCAGGTGCGGCAGGAGCCGCCCTGTCAGCAGCATGGACGTGTATGTCCCCCTGTGATGTTCCATCAGGAAACTCTGCCTTAACATCCCGTATTTCCCTAACGGCGTCTCCTCCATTTCTTTCTCTCCGTCCAGTTCCAGATCCGGGATCAGGTATTCCCCGCATTTCCTATACTCCAGTGCTTCCATATCCTCCGCTCCTTCCTTGCATTAAGCATTAAAATATTTTGTACTTTAAACCTAAACAATATGCCGGTCTGGAAACATACCGACAGAAAAAGAAATCTCCTGACATACCCACACCCCGCCGCCTTTTCATATCCGGCTTTCCCGTTTGTACCTGACGGCCACTTCCGCCACCGTCCCGAACTCGATGCTCTCAGCCCCGGCTTCACTCTTTTCAATGATGATCCTGCCCCGCTCACATCCCACTGTCAGCCTGTCCCCTATGGAAAAACCAAGGCTGTCCAGCCACTGTCCCTGGAGCGTTATCCTGGGGACCGGGGAATAGTCCTTTGTGCTTCCCCTGTAAACGGTTACTTTTCTTTCTTCCATACGATTCTTCCTCCTGTACTTCCGCCATGTGGGATGGTCCCTGTCCATCCCCTGGCTGGTGGATGATATTGTTCCCAGACCGTATCCCACGCCTGGTTTTTCTCTTTGTCCCGCTTTCCTGAAGATACGGAAAACCGGCAGCCAAACCCCATCAGGAAACGCAGTCCCGGTCTGTTTTTTCGGTTATCACTCATGTGCCTGCTCTTGCAGCCACCCGTACTATCCTGTCCCCCTTTAAAGCAATTTTCCGGACACCAAAAAACCCGCAAACACTGATGTTTACGGGCTTTCAGGTGTCATCCCTTTGACACCTTTAGCTCCCCGAGTAGGGCTCGAACCTACAACAACTCGGTTAACAGCCGAGTGCTCTACCATTGAGCTATCGAGGATCATCAATTACTATTTACAAAATATTATATCCGGTTCTCCACAAAGTATACCAAACCTTTGCAAAGAAATTAAAAAAGCAGGATACGGGAGTCGAACCCGCCTCTTCAGCTTGGGAAGCTGACATACTACCGATGTACTAATCCTGCATAAACTGTATCGTTACATGCTCACGGCCATTTCCGCCTCATGTACTTATACATTATACCACACCAAAACCATTTTGAACAGACATTTTTTTATTTTATGGCTGAATTGCTGCAGAAACAATGGTCACGGCCCAACAGTACACTGCCAGGCCGTAAAACTATGTTTCACCGCTTCTTAAGCGATCTTGGTCTTAGCCAGTTCCACCAGGGTCTTGAATCCCTCCGCATCGTTTACTGCCATCTCAGCCAGCATCTTTCTGTTCATATCCACGCCTGCCAGCTTCAGTCCATACATGAATTTGCTGTAGGAAAGGCCATTCATCCTTGCAGCCGCATTGATACGGGCGATCCAAAGCTGTCTGAACTGACGCTTTCTCTCTTTTCTTCCTGCATAAGAACTTGCCAGCGCCCTCATAACAGCCTGTTTTGCTACCCTGTACTGCTTGCTCCTTGCTCCTCTGTAGCCTTTTGCAAGCTTCAATACTCTGTTATGTTTCTTCCGGGCATTCATGCCGCCTTTAATTCTTGCCATGTCTTATTCCTCCTCACCTGACTTATAAATAGGGTAAAATCTTCTTCATGTTCTTTACATTCGTTGCATCCGTTATCGCAGGTTTCCTGAGATTACGTTTGGTCTTCCTCGTCTTCTTGGTCAGGATATGGCGCTTGTAGGCCTTATTTCTCTTTAATTTACCTGTTCCGGTTACTTTAAAACGCTTTGCAGCTGATCTGCTTGTCTTCATTTTTGGCATATCGGTTTCCTCCTAGACTTTGATTTGATTTATCTTAACTTTCGGCGCTTAACGCTTTTCAGTTAAAAACATGGTCATGCTCCTGCCCTCCACCTTGGGAGCCTTTTCCACCACGGAGATATCGGACAGGCTTTCAGCAAAATCATCCAGAATATGTTTGCTGTTGTTCATGTGCGCCATTTCACGACCGCGGAACCGGAGCGTGACCTTAACCTTGTCACCCTTGGTCAGGAATTTCCTTGCGGCATTGATCTTGGTATTCAGATCGTTGGTGTCGATGTTCGGAGACAGGCGGATTTCCTTGATCTCGATGGTCTTCTGCTTCTTCCTGGCTTCTTTCTCCTTACGGACCTGTTCATACTTGAACTTTCCGTAATCAACAATCTTACACACAGGGGGCTTCGCGGTAGGAGCGATCTTCACCAGATCCAGTTCCGCTTCCTCGGCAAGCCGCATCGCTTCCCTCGCGGACATGATGCCAAGCTGTTCGCCGTTCTCCCCAATCAGACGTACTTCTTTGTCCCTAATCTGTTCGTTAATCATTAAATCGCTAATGGCCTTATACCTCCATAAGAAAATATTAGAAAAGGTGGATAGCATACCTATCCACCTGATTTCACTTTCCGCAGACCACACCCCATGCAGTCTGTATTAAAAATGTGAACTCTTACAAGCCCGATTGCCGTAAGGTGAGAGTGGATACTCTGCTTGTTGTCGTGTTTCCCACACGTTAAATAGAGTACCACACAGCGCCCTATTTGTCAATACACAATTTTACTTTTCTGATCCGTCTTTTGAACCGCCTATTTATCGGTAAATGTGGCGCATGCGGTTCCCTCGCAGCTGCAGGCGCCGCATCCGCAGATATCGACATGTCCTGCGTTGCATTTGTAGTCGCTGTTGTACTCACAGTTGCACGCTTCGCAGTCAATGCTGATGGTATGGCTGGGATGAGCGGTCGAATTCCTGAAAGTATCCTGTCCCTCCCGTCTCTGGACAAAACTTTCGCAGCAGGTGTCGTCGCAGCTGCTGGCGTGCCTGCCGCCCACCATGATATCCCCTTTGCAGCAGAGATGCTGGTCATTGTAGACGCAATTATCAACGGAACACTTTAATTCTGCCATATGATTTCCTCCTGTCTTTTCATTGCCCTGTTCAGTACGGTCTGCGCACAGACCTACTGTCAGTATGTCTGATTCAGGAGAAAATATACGCCAATACAAGTGTTGCGACAAAATCAATGATCATAAGTGCGATTATGATATATTTTACGTAACCATGGCTTTTCGGCGCAGGGTTCTCAGGAATCGTCTGTCCCGTCTTTGGGTCGATCTGTCTGGCGATCACAATATTTCGTTTTAAGCGGGCGTCTTCTTCCGAGAGAACGCCGTTTTCCCTGCGAATTTCCGCAAACCGGGATTTCAGCCACGTCCATTCCGCACTTTTTTCACCATAACGGAACAACTCTTTTCCCAAAATATACCAAATATGATCATCCATACCCCGCAGCTGCGTCAAAACGGAAAGCGCCGCGGCGATCATATGCGTATCCTTTAAGTCTTCCGCGGTAAGGCATTTTCTTACGGCGTCCGCCCACAGACTGATGTCGTCACGGGCCGCGCTGTGGCAGAGATCATCCATCTGTTTTTCAAACTGTTCTAGGCGCTCTGTCCTGTCCCCGTCAAGCTGGTAATAAGCAAAACCGGAACCCGGCGGAACCTGCTTTTCCGCCTGCGTCTTATAATGATACTGGTAACCGCCGTTTTCAGGTTTCGCCGAATCATCCGCCGCCTCATGGCGGCCTGTCCCATATCTGTACCAATGATGGGCATCCTCCCTTTCCGGCGGGGTCTCCAGCGTTTTCATTTTTCCCTGATGCCCATAATGATAGTCCGTGCCGACAGACTTTTCCCCATGCCTGTACTGACCGGTGTCAGTGTTCTTTTTGCTGTCAGCGCTTTTTTCATCCTGCCCGCCACCGCCGCTGTCACCGCCTTTTCCGCCACGCTGCGCCAAACCGTTCCCGGCATTTTCCGCCGTCATGCTTCCCGCCGCCCCATCCGCCAGCGAAAGGGCCTGCTTATACGCCTCCCGCAGCAGCCTGGCCTCCTCGGGCATATCCTCCGGGTGATACTTTTTTGACTGGCGGGCATAAGCTTTCCTGATTGCGTCCCTGTCGCGGGTTGCGTCTATTTCCAGCCAATCCCATATTGTACGGAACATCTGTCAGTCTCCTGTCTCGTCGTCGTCCTCAAAGGTCCTGTCCCATTCATCGGTGTCAAAGTCCTGGAAAGCAAACATGGATACCTGCAGCATGGACAGCTGGACGGTAAAACTCCGGTATGCCTTTTCCACGGCTATGGCGCTCTGGCTGTCCAGGGCTTTCTCAAAATGAGCCATGGCGTCAGACAAAAATTTCTGCTGATCCTGGTTGCACTCCACATACAATGCATTGGCCTGCTCCAGCAGATACTTATTCCGTTCCATATCCCGGGGATGTGTCTTCATGCCCTCCAGGGCGGCTTTCCTCTCCCGGATCTCCTCCTCGGACATCCTGCCGGAACTGCTCAGTTCCCTGTGCACATGTTCCCCTGACTCCAGACAGTCGATGTCGATGTCAAAAATGCCGTTTATATCATAGGAAAAACGCACGTTAAAATTAACCTGTCCCTTAGGTTTGGCAGGAATGATCAGCATGATCGACATCAACAGCAGATTGCGGGACGCGGTACGGTTTTCCCCCTGATAAATCTGAAAATTGATCTTATTCTGATAATCATCCACTGTGGTATAAGGCCTCACGCAGCTGCAGGGAAGGGTCTGGTTCTTCATGATGATCGGTGACATGATATCGTTGGTTATCTTCACTCCCAATGTGAACGGACAGATATCCGAAAGCACGATATCCCGGATGCCCTCTTTCCGCTGCCTGATGCCGCAGAGGATCCCGGTGCCCTCGCAGACGATCTCGTCCGGGTTGCCGCCCTCGCTGATCTTGCCCTGGAAAAGCCTGGAAACGAACTGCCGAACCACGGGCATCTTAGAGGAACCGCCCACCATGATGACCCTGGAAATATTTCCTACTGTCACCATGCCATCGTTCATCAGCCGGGTCAGGACTTTCTGGATCTCCACAAAAAGTTCCCCCGAAAAATCGATCAGCCGCTGGTTATCCAGTTCATAGGAGTACTCCTTTTCCTCGATTCTCACCTGCATGAGCGCTGCTTCCGCATCCGTCAGCTTCATCTTGGTCTTCTCCGCCTCCCGCAGCAGGATCTCCTGTGTCCGGCGGGAAAGCGCATCCCATGAAAGCCCGTTTTTCTCGCAGAAATCATAGGCGATCAGGGCGTTAAAGTCCTTTCCTCCCAGTTTATTGTTGCCGGCAATGGTCCGGATCTCGATAATATTGTCAAAAGAATCCACCAGGGAAACGTCCAGCGTGCCCCCGCCGAAGTCAAATACAATGAACATTTCCTCTTCGTTGTAATGTTCTATATGATAAGAAAGCGCCGCAGAGGAAGGCTCATTGATCAATCTGTCCACTTTCAGCCCCGCCAGCAGCCCCGCATTTCTGGTGGCCGCCCGCTGCCTGTCGTTAAAATAGGCAGGCACGCTGATGACCGCCTCCTCCACCGGATATCCCAGTTCGGATTCGGCATCCTCCTTTAACTGCTTCAGTACCAGCGCCGACAGCTCCTCCGGGGTGTATACATGGCCAAAAGCGGTATACCTGGTTTCCGTTCCCATCTCCCGCTTAAATTCCCGGAACGTTACTTCCGGGTGGGTGACCAGACGTTCTTTCGCGGTTTTTCCCACATAGACGGTACCGTCCCCGTCGAAGCTGACAATGGAGGGGGTCATGCTGTCCCCGAACCGGTTTTTTAGTATCCGCACACCGCTTTCCTCCCACACGCAGACAAGGCTGTTGGTGGTTCCAAGGTCAATTCCGATCATAACTTTCTCCTGTGCTATTTCTGCTCTTCCTGTACTTCCTCTTTCCGGATCGTCTTGGTGCGGATCTCCTCACAGATCTGCTCCATGAACTCCGCCAGGGGCTTCTGTCCCTCGTCTCCCGCAAAACGGCTCCTGACGGACACCAGTCCCGCTGCCGCCTCCTGCTCGCCTACCACCAGCATGTAAGGCACTTTCGCCAGCCTGGTCTCGCGGATCTTAAAGCCGATCTTCTCGGAACGGTTATCCACGGTCACATCCACACCTCTGTCTTTCAGCTGTTTCCGCACGGATTCCGCGTAATCCGCATACTTCTCGGAGATGGGCAGGACACGCACCTGCTCGGGGCAGAGCCAGGTGGGGAACTTGCCCGCATATTTCTCGATCAGCCATGCCAGGGTCCTCTCATAGCACCCGATGGAAGTCCTGTGAATGATATAGGGACGAACCTTGTCGCCGTTCTGGTCGATGAAATACATGTCAAACTGCTCCGCCAGCAGGGCGTCCCACTGAATGGTGATCATGGTGTCGTCCTTGCCGTATACGTTCCTGGCGTTGATATCCACCTTGGGTCCGTAGAAAGCGGCCTCGCCCACATCCTCCACATAATCGATGTTCAGTTCGTTCAGGATATCCCTCATGTGCTGCTGGGTCTCCTCCCAGACCTCAGGCTCGCCAATATATTTCTCGCGGTTTTCGGGATCCCACTTGGAAAGGTGGTAGGTCACATCCTCCTCCAGTCCCAGGGTCTGCAGACAGTACTTTGCCAACGCCAGGCAGCCCTTGAACTCCTCCACCATCTGGTCGGGGCGCACGATCAGGTGTCCCTCGGAAATGGTAAACTGCCTCACCCTTGTAAGGCCGTGCATCTCTCCGGAATCCTCCGCCCTAAACAGGGTGGAAGTCTCGCCCATGCGGATGGGCAGGTCACGGTAGGAATGCTGCTCATTTTTATAGACATAATACTGGAAAGGACAGGTCATGGGACGGAGGGCGAACACTTCCTTGTCCTTCTCCTCGTCTCCCAGCACGAACATACCGTCCTTGTAATGATCCCAGTGGCCGGAAATCTTATACAGGTCGGATTTTGCCATAAGGGGGGTGCGTGTGCGTATATAGCCCCACTCATTCTCCTCCAGGTCCTCGATCCATCTCTGCAGCTTCATGATCATCTTTGTGCCCTTGGCGGTAAACAGGGGCAGACCCTGGCCGATCACGTCAACGGTGGTGAACAGTCCCATTTCCCTGCCCAGCCTGTTATGGTCACGGCGCTTTGCGTCCTCCATTCTCTCCAGATGCTCCGCCAGTTCTTCCTTCTTGCTGTAGGCGGTGCCGTAAATGCGCTGCAGGCGTGCCTTATTGGAATCCCCCCGCCAGTATGCCATGGAAGAGGATGTCAGCTTGAAAGCCTTAATGGATTTGGTGCTCATCAGGTGGGGACCCGCGCAGAGATCCACGAACTCACCCTGGCTGTAGAAGGAGATTTCCGCATTCTCTGGCAGATCGCGGATCAACTCCACCTTGTAGGGCTCGCCTTTCTCCTCCATAAATCTGATCGCCTCTTCCCTGGGCATGGTAAATCTTTCCAGCTTCGCGCCCTGCTTGATGATCTTCTTCATCTCCGCTTCCAGCGCGTCCAGATCCTCCCTGGAAAAGGACTCATGGTCAAAATCGTAGTAAAAGCCCGTGTCAATGCTGGGGCCGATGGCAAGCTTCGCATCTGGGAAAAGATGCTTCACCGCCTCCGCCATCACATGGGAGGTGGTATGGCGGATGGTTGCCAGTCCCTCGGGATCATTGGCGGTGCAGATGCTCAGTTCGCAGTCCTTGTCCAGAACGGTCCTCAGATCCACCACTTCGCCGTCCACCTTGCCGCAGCAGGCTGCCCTTGCCAGTCCCTCGCTGATGTCCAGCGCGATATCATACACGCTTTTGCTTTCCGCATACTCCTTGACGGAGCCGTCTTTCAATGTGATCTTCATGCTTCCTCTTCCTCCTCGCCTTTTTCACCCGGCCCCCATACGCAGCCGTCATATTTGTTATCATAATTACCGTTATTACTGCCGATCGTAACGCCATGGGTGAGGGGCGCCACACACAGGCCGTACACGATTCCTGCCAGCAGGCAGATGACGCCGATCATCCAGAAAGTCGCCTTGGGCATGGTCAGATCGCCCTCAAAACACTTTTGTGCCAGATTTTTCAATTTCAGTTTTAATACCATGATTTTTCTCCTCCTAATAAATAAATGTAGGGTTTTGTTGTATCTTCTTATACACGCAGAAAATCCCTTGCAATTTTCATTGCAAGGGACGCATTTCTTTACATGGTCATACGCGGTTCCACCCTTGTTGCATTTGCCGTTTCCAGCAGATATGCCGCCTTCATTTGCTCGTAACGGAAGCTGCCGGGCTGTATTAGAGCCACTCGGAGATGGTTTTCACATGGCTTCCCGCAAAACCGCTCCCAGCGCCGCCCTGCATGCGCAGAACGGGCGGTTCTCTCTGATGCTTTCCGCCAGGCTACTGTTCTCGTCATCGTTTTCTGTTTTATCATAGTACTTTTACCGTGAAATGTAAAGTACTTTTTTCATCATATGCCGCCGATCTCGCCCGCAATATACGCTTCTACCTCATCCCGGCTCATATCCAGCGAAACCGCCAGTTCCCCGTACAGGCTCTCCTCCGCTAGGTGGAAATATTTGGCATCCACCGCAGTGACTTTCCTGCCCGCCTGGATCCGCTTCTGCTTTCTCAAGTAGATCGTCTTAATGACTTTCACAAGTTCCTTGCAGTCATTCGATTTCATGCATTCTTTATAGGCCTGCTCGAACAGTTTATCATCAGTGAATGAGAGCAGCGGGATATCCGGGATATGGCCGATCAACTCTCTCGCTTCCTCGGGCTGCAGTACTTTCCGCATGGATTCCCTGGGAGAATCCACCGGAACATAAACGGTGCTTCCCGATATATACTTCGGTTTCAGAATATAATATTTCCGTTCCTTATCCACTCCCGTGATGTTCAGTGTTGTAATGTCTTCCACCCTGCACACGCCCTTATTGCCGCACACTACATATTCACCAACTTTAAACACAAAAATTCTCCTTTCTGCCGCTGAGCCGACTTTAGTGTTTATACTTATTGTTATAACCTTATTTTAACAGAATAAACTTCAAATTGTCAAAATATTAAAAATGCAATGGAAAATTTCGTGAAAAAAGCTCATAAAAACAGAGTGGCGCATTGTGCATTTTGCCACCCTGTTTTTCCAGGATATTCCATATCCGCCGGGATCCGTCCGGAACATGCCGCCTGTGCCTTAATCGATCACCTTGATACTCTCGATCACGGGCTTATCCTCCTCGGACGCCACCGTACCGTTCTGGTCAGCAACGGGAACCGCCTCACAGATGGCATCCACCACTTCCATGCCCTCCGTCACATAGCCGAAGCAGGCATACTGCCCGTCCAGGTACGTACTGTCCTCATGTACGATAAAGAATTGTGAACTGGCGCTGTCCATCATCTGGGAACGTGCCATGGAAATAGCGCCCCTTGTGTGGGACAGATTGTTATCCACACCGTTCAGGGCGAATTCGCCCTTGATATTCTGGTTGGAGCCGCCGGTTCCGTTGCCCAGGGGATCGCCGCCCTGGATCATGAATCCGCTTATGATGCGGTGGAATGTCAGTCCGTCATAGAATCCCTCGCCCGCAAGTTTCAGGAAATTTTCCACCGTGATGGGCGCAACGTCGCCGTCCAGTTCCACGGCGATCGTCCCGTAATCCTTTACGGTAATCTCCACATGATGCTTTCCCGCAGGATCGATGGACTGCTCCTGTGCGGAAACACCTGTGCTTTCCGCCTGGGCTGCCGACGCATTGGTATCGCCCTGCGTCCCTGCGGCATCCGTGCCGTCCTGCGTTCCCGACGCATCCTGTTCCCCCGTGCTGCCGCAGCCCGCCAACGCAGTCACAGCCGCCAAAACCACAGCCAGTTTCAATAACTTTTTCATAATCCTCTCTTACTGCTCCTTTCTGTCAATTACACCATTAACACTATATTCTATCTGAAGCAGGTAATTTTTCCTGCTCCATCTGCCTTTTTATTGCTTTTTCTTTTTTAACCATACGATGGATAACTCCTGATATTATGCATGATCCAAATACATAGAGGATAACCATATTTCCTATAGTCCCTTGTAAAGAAGTATTTTTAAATTGGGATATAAGGATTAGGAGTATAATTCCAATGAAAGCCCAAAAGAAATAAATCATTCTGCTTTTTGTTGAAAAGATTTTTTTCATAATGAATCACCCCCTCTTAAACATGGGTATAAAATGAACCATATTCATCTCCAATATTTTTATCAAAATTTCAAATTGATGTCAAGCGTTTTTGAAAATGTCGATAGTGTAAATGTAACAGTTCGTAACAGTTCAGCCATCAAATGATTAACTGTTACCAAACTTTTTCTTCAGTGCCTTTTCCGTGGGACGAATGGAAGCGATCAGAACAATTGTCTGCACGGCGCAGAGGATCCCGCCTGCCATTCCCGTTATGTTTTCATCTTTTCCCAGGACAAAACACATGACCGCCGCCGATATGGGCAGCATCGCCAACCCCAACCTGTACCACAGTTTCCCGCAGTATTGGTGGGCAAAATCCCATGTGTCCCTGTTTTTCATGGACATGGAAGTCCTGTAGCCATAGATGGAATTGATCTCTTTCGGCGGATTCTTCAGGAATACTTTCCCAAAAATAATCATCATAAGGGGAATCAACATATTGGTGATAAACATAAAGATCCAGAATCCCATAAAGCGCCTCCTTTCAGCGACATTACCGTCTTTACTTTAAATAAAATCCCGCCAGCCTCAGATCCTCGTCCAGGTTTATGGTGTAGGTCACGCCAACCTTTTCATAAGATACCGTCATCTGTACCATGGCTCCCTTTTGTCCGAACTGGCTGACCTCCAGGAGATACACGTTCCCTATGTTCAGCATCTCCCCCCAGTCGTCGCCGATATACAGCTTGATCTGCCCCAGGGTGTCCTCCGTCAAAAATTCCGCCATCTCGCTGGTCAGATAGGGTTCCAGACCCGCATAATCTTCCTGGTTGAACAGGTCGATGATCAGTTCCGCCCGCTGCCTGACCTGCTTTTCCGAAAAGACCCTGCTGTCGCTCAAAAATCTTGTCTTGGGCAGAGCCCACCAAGCCAGGACTGCCAGCACGGCCAGGACGATCAATATGACAGCCAGGATCTTCCACACTTTCGCCCTGCCCGCCGCTTTCTTTTCCGTCTCGCTGAAACTCGCATTGAATTCCGCCGCCAGCGCTTTGGGCTCGCCCATATCCTGGATGACCTGTTCCAGGGAACCGCCTTCCTCCAACGCCGCCCGGATATCCGATGTGATCTGCTTTCCGATCTCCCGCTTCCGCCTGCCGGAACATTTTAAATGCTTTGTGACCTGTTTCGCATATTTTTCCGCGCTCATTTGTCATACCCCTTTCATAATGGAATCAACCTTTTCCGAAAACCTGCCCCAGAGGGTTCGTAGCTGTTCCAGGGTATCCCTGCCCTCCGCCGTGATGCCGTAATATTTTCTGGACACTTCCCTGCCTTTCGGCTCGCTCCACCTGCTCGCCACCAGGCCGTCGTCCTCCATCCGGTACAGGATGGGGTACAGCGTCCCCTCTTTTAAAAGAAACATATCGTCGCTCTGGTCCCGCAGTTCGCAGATCAGCTGGTAGCCGTACTTTTCTTTCTCCGAAAGGAGCCGCAGCACCAGCATTTCCAGAACGCCCTTTTTCATCTGCTGTTCATACTTAGGTTTCAATTTTCCACCGTCCCGTTCCGATTCCACAACCGTTTCCTATCTTAGCATATACCTGCGTTCCAGCCTGATGTGGTTGACCTCCAGACCCGCGACCTCAACCACGATCGCAGCGATAAAAGCAACCGTTATCATCTTAACATCAGCATGATCCAACAACACGGGAAACACGCCGACGGTGGCGGCTATGGCGATCCCAAATCCGATCAGTGCTCTCCCGTGCCCCTGATTCCAGGCTTTCACATCGCTCAGCTGCTCCGGTCTCGGCGGTTTCTCGCCGGTATTCATTGCCACCGGGAACTTGCTCCTGCACTGGCTGACCCCCAGCAGGACGAAAATAAGACCGACGAGACATCCCACCACACTATTTATGATGTACCCTGCCATTTCCCTCTCCTTTCCTGCGTAACCCACAACAATATATCAGGATGTTCAAGTATTTAGTATTGCTAAGTATAGTTTAATACATGAAGTACCGTCTGTCAACCAGTACTTTGGTCATTTATACAAAAAAAGTGACCGTTCAGTCCCGATGGGTTCTGGCGGTTTGGTTTATGGCTGATGGGACGGCGGCGGCATGCAGTCCTGCCCTGTTTGGATTGGCTCATTGTTCCTCCTTTTGGGGGCAAAAAGCGCATGGTTTACATTTACTGTTTCCATGCGCCTTTACGCTGTTTATTGATGTTCAATTTTTTTGATTATGCTAACTGCATAACCTCGGTTTCAAGTTCCTTAATATCATTCTCGGACAAATCTGGAAAACATTCCAATATTTCATTAACTTTTATTTTCCCTAATTTCAAAAGTCTGCGGGCATTTTCTTTTGCAGCCCCTTTTACCGCTTCATCCCTCATATCCTCCGGCATTTTGCACATGGCTTTTACTCCTTTCTCGTCCTGCTTGAAGTATCTCGCTTTTTTAGCAAGAGCCTCATAATTCATATCGTCGGGATCGGTGCATGAAAAATCGTGCATTATACTTTCCTTTCCCCGATGGTAACGTATCTCTCTACCGGATAAACTGGCTGATTCCCTTTCATTACATCATTTTCGGTTATCCTAAATTTAAAAAAGTCAATCAATTTAAGCATATCTTTTTAATTGCATGATAACACAAAAAGGTGTATAATTGCATCAATAAATCGAAATTTGAGGAGGTAAGAGCAGTTTGAAGAATACAGCAGATTTCTATAATGCAACGGCTTTCGATTGGGCGAAGTCGGGATATAGCGATGAAGCTGAAATCCCTGCGTTACTTGACTTCGTAAAACAGTATTCGTCTGGCAGCAGATTTCTTGATTTATGTTGCGGGTGTGGGTATGAATCAGCAAGAATTCATGCCCTTGGATATGAAGTAGTCGGAATAGACTTTAGCGAGGAAAGCCTTAAAATTGCGAAAGAAAGAAATCCAGACATTTTGTTTTACAGTGAAAATATATTGGATGACTATTCTTATATAGGAAAAGTTGATGCAATATTTGCGATTGCTGGGCTCGTGCATATCGAAACGGATCAGCTCAGGCAAGCGTTTTCCAGAATGCATGATGTTGTAAAAGAGAACGGTGGTCTTTTCATAACAATCAGAGAAGGTAAAGGTAAGCTACTTGATAGAAGTTTGACGGTGATCAATGGTGAAGAATATGACCGCAACTTTATAGCACATACTTTGGATGAGTTAGTAGATGCGGCTGCTGGTCTTTTCAGCTTTCTGCAAGAAGTAGGACATGATGGGACTGTTTGGCATAATTATATATTCCAACGTGCATGATTATACTTAGTACGACAAATTCCAGTCTGTCTCTAAAAAAGTTTTCTGTGTAAAGTGTGTAAACTGTGTAAAACCTATTATCACATCTTTTAAAAATCCTTATTTTTCAATACTTTCGCCCCACCATTGGGCTTGTGGTGGGGCAAAAAGCCAACTGTATAAACTGTATAAATTTATACAGTTTTTTCCCATTTTTCGTGATTTTTTCTATCAGACGGATAATTTTGTCATCCATGCTTTCCCTGCTTTGTCGGCTGTAATGGAATAATATGTCATAGGTGGCGTTGCCTATTTTGGGGTAAATCCCTTGCGTTTAATAGATTGACAAGTCCTGACTGCACCAGCCAACGACAAAATCCATTAAATCCATCAAAATATCCTCTGCCTCAAAGTTATTTTGTTTTTTTATTTTTACCAGATTTTTTAACATACTATCTTTATTCATTCCATGCTTTTTAAAATATACTAAAATTTTTTGGAGAGCAAGTAAATCGTTTGGGTGTTTCTCTATTTCTATGGGTAATAACCGCAAAAATCTCATATCAGATTCATGCATAAAGCTATCCCAATCAATATAGGCACACCATTTTACATGCCGCCAATTCGGATAGTTATTTAAATCATATTTTATGGCAGTGCCCTCAAAAATTAAATTATCTATTTCTCCACTGTCGGACATATCATCAGAATATAGGCTTACAGGCATTCCTTCATAAAATGTAATTATGCTCCCCCTATCATCAACGTTGGTATCATCTTTTGACAACAATACAATATTATCCGTAACCATTTCGTTTAAATCAACATAAACTCGCGCTTTATCCATCCCCAGAAATTCCTTTCAACCTAAAATCGCCGATTTATATCGCTAATAGAATACCACAACCACACCCATGTTGCTGTCACATTTTCATTAAATTTCTTCCTCCCTCCGTTTCGTCCTGCCCTGTTGCCTGTTATGTTGTCGGCTCTCGTTCTGAAGCTCCCGCTCAAGGTTCTTCCAGTTAAAATAAATTACTTCAGCGAAAGCTAATTCTGTGGCGATCCCCGACTTCTCCTTGCCGTACTTCATCTTGGCAAGCCCTTTCAATGACTGACTCCTCACTGTCTTGGGTGAGTGGCCGTTTCTCTTATTGGATGTGGGGGCATCCCCTTTCTGGTTTTTTCATAACCAGGGGTTGCATCCAGTTCTGCCCCCAGGAGTTCCTGAAAGATATCCTTGAAGCCGTCTTTAAGCAGGCTATAGACGTCAGCCACACTACTCAAGTTGTTATCTGCAATAATCTGTCGAATCTGTTTCTTTGCCACAGGCATAAAAAATCCTCCTTTATGATAAGAATTGTCATATCTTGATTCTTACCAAAAAGGACGGAAACCTGGACTACGCCAGTTCCGCCCGCACGCACATCAGGGAAAATCCCAGCAGGTTCTGTCCCTGCCACTCTTTCAGGTCAAAACGCCTGTCGTCCTTCATGGAAAGGCCGATTCCCCAGATCCTGTCCTGCACCGCGCATTCCGCCAGGATACTCTGCCCGGTGGCGAGAAGCGCTTTCTTCAGTTCTTCATTCTGGCGGAACTTCTCCATCAGCCCCTTATATATGAGGATCTGCCGCATTCCGTTCCACAGCAGATCGTCATAGCCTCTCACGGACCGCCCCAGTGCTTTGATCTTTCCCACATCCGATGTGTCCAGAATTTGTCCCCCAATCTCTTCGTCATGGAACAGGACAGCCTTTTGGTGCATCATGTACTGTTCCATGGAGGAATACCTGATTCCCCCTGTTTCAAAGTCCGAGAGATACCAGTTGCTCAGATAACCGTTCCTCTCATCGGGATTATGAAAACATATGATTTCTCTCATATTTCCTCTCTTTCAGCTGCCATACACGCCCTGAAACGCCCTGTAAGTCTTCGCCATTCCCTCTTCCGGATCCGTATAGACAAGCCCCAGTTCCGCCCTGCTCTTTTCATTGAAGACCAGAAGCGTCTCCTCCTCCGTCAGCGGGAAAGGCAGGGGAACACCCTGCTGCATTGCCTGATCACAGGTTAAGGGGATCTCCCTGATCTCCGCCTCTGCCGCCCCGGACAGATACCGATAAAAGCGATCGTAATCCATGACCTCATCCTGACACAGGTTGTAGGCCTGGCCATAAGCTTTTTCATTCAGCAGACATCTCTTTACCGCCTCCGCCGCGTCTTTCACATAGACAAGCTGAAAGCGGCCCCTACTGTCCATAATATGGGGCAGGAGCCCCTGCTGCACCATAAAGCGGATATATTCGGACTCCCTGGGAGCATAATTGTACGGTCCGTACAGAACCGCCGGTCTGAGTACCGAATATTGGACACCCCTGGCTGCGCAGGCCTTTGGAAGTTCCTGCTCCAGCGCCACTTTCCCGGCAATATACGCTCCCGCCTCCCCGGGGAATGTCCGGTTCTCAAAGAGGGAATCTTCTCCCTTAATCCCTCCTGTCCGTTGGTAGACATCCACCGTGCTGATCAGGATGTACTGCCTGATATGTCCTCCAAAGTTCTCAAAGAAAGACCTGATATCTCCCCTGTCGTAGGCACAGAAATCCACCACCGCGTCATAGTCTTCCCGAATGCCCTGCCAAAGGGCGGGATCATGGCGATCCCCCCTGATCTGTCTTACCCCCATTTCTTCCATGGAATAAGTACCCCGGTTGACCACCGTGGTATCATGCTCTTTTGCAGTCAGCATAACGAATACCCTGCCAAAGAAATAACTGCCCCCGATCACCAATAGTTTCATTCCTGCGCTTCCTCCCGTCCCGGCAGATCTTTTCAGGCTCATACGCTCTCCGCCCGCAGACGTTTCCGGCTGCTCTTGTCCTGATACATGGCCTGGTCAGCCAGCTCACAACATTGCTCAACTGGCAGAGGGTTCTCTTTCGTACTCATGGCATAACCGATGCTCACGCCCAGCTGATAGCGGATCTGTCTCCTGCTCACCTTATCCGCCAAGATCCTGTCCACCCGCTCCCTGAGACCCTGCCAGTGTTCCAGCTGCGTATTGCGGGAAAGCATCAGGAATTCATCGCCGCCGTAACGCACCAACAGTTCGTCCTCCTCCTTCGCTTCCTGGAGCACTTTCGCAATAATACACAGCGCATGGTTGCCCGCCAGATGGCCAAATTCGTCATTGACCTTTTTCAATCCATCCATATCCATGATGGCCACCGTGAACTCGTTTCCCGCCGTATAATCATCCTGAAACCGCTGTAAACCGAACCGGTTATACAGCCCCGTCATCTGGTCTTTCATGTGAAGTTCATCCAGCGTCTGTATGCTGCTCTGCAGGATCATCTGGCGGCGCAGGTTTTCAATACTGCTGCCTATGCTCTCATGGCAGATGCGGTAATTGTATATCTCTATGGGAAAATACTCGTTCAGAAACACCATGTACCCGAAGTCCTGTTCCTTATAATGGACAGGCAGGAATATCAGGATATCGCCCTCCCCGGTCTCTGCGGGCAACAGCTTCTCCACCGGGAACGCCACATTTTTCAGCTGTCCCGTCCTTTTGGACACTCCAGTGACCGCCACCATGGTACTGTCATATACCCTGCCCGGCTCCGTTTTCCTCTCGCTCTCCTCGTTGACAATATATTTTAAGTCGCTCCTGTTCAGGCAGCAGAAAAAATCCGAGCAGCTGATGCCCTCCAACATGTTCTTAAGATTGTCCGCCAGCTGATCCAGGGAATCCACCTTTTCCAGCGCGTTATTATATTGCATCATCCCGCTGACCTGGGTAGCCGCCTCCACTTTCGCGAGGATCAGTTCCTGATACCGCCTGCCATAGGCCGTCTCCTCGTGATTGTCACAGCCGCAGCTGGTTCCGTAATGCATTTTGCACTCATAAAAATTTTCCCTGTTCACCGTTTTACCCGCCATCATATCTTCCAGCAGGTCGCAGGCCGACTTTACCGACTCTTCGTCCATTCTGTCCGCGCCGGTGAGCATGGGGCGGAACACAATGCTGTTGGTACTGTAGTTCAGCGTACACAGCAGCATGTCCTCCGGCACCCTGAACCCTCTGTCCTCCAGTTCCAGGCAAAGCCCGATGGCCATCACGTCATGGACACAGATCACAGCTTCCGCATCCCCGATTCCCATCTCCTGGAATTCCTCATACAGGCTGCGCCCATTTTGTATGGACACCTGCCGCGCCATCACTCTTCTTTCATCATACGGAATATCCTTTTTGGCAAGTACCTCCCTGTACGCCTTTTTCATCTGCATGGAGATCACGTCGCCACTGTCCTGCTGAACCAGATTGATCCGCGTGCACCCATGTTTTTCCGTCAGGTGCTCCATCAGTTCATAACCTGCCTTATAGGCGTCGATGGTCAGGAAAGGAGCGTCGCCCGCCTGGATATTTATGGTCACAAGAGGCGTTCCCTGCCTCCTGATCTTCTCGGCGATCTCGCCTGCGAACTGTCGGCTCCCCAGATTTCCCTCCATGATACAGCCGTCAAACCGCATATAATTCAGCAGGTCATAAATAGCCCCCTCGCCATGTTCATGCCATGTGTCGTCATAAAAAGCCCCATAATTGCTGAACACATACAGCGTATAGCCGCCCCTTTCCTTTAAGGTTTGATGAGCCGCCTTGACAATAACTTTCTGGCGTTCGAAATTGGACGCGTTTATGATCAGCGCTATGTTTTTCGTGTCTCCCATTTCCGATGTACTCCTCCGGTAATATTTTCGGCATGTTATGTTTCCATAATGAAAAAGACCTTGGCATATTAAGGTAAGTATAGCATATGTAAAGCATGATTTCACTATGTATTTCAATGTCGTATCCGGTGATCGTGGCAATCCAGCCCCCATCGGGGCTGAATTGTTATCAGCGGTTTCATGAAAGAATGCGGCTTCAGCCCTGCCTGTCCGGCTCCCCCGCATTCCTGTCGGTATACATGTCCAGAAGCCCCACCGTCTCGTTTGCAGGTCTGCCGTAGCTGTTGCAGCATTTATGGGACACTTCCTTGCCCTCTGCCTTCTCATCCATGATCACACTCATCCGCATGGCGCCCTTTTCCAGTTCGCTGTCCAGATGCTTTAAAATGTCTTCCACCATGGCCTCATCAATATCATTGTCCTTTTTCGGATTCCTGTCTTTGTTCATCATTGCCTCCCCTGCTCCTCCTAATATATCAATTTCAAAATCTGTCCAGAACCAATCGGGGAAGCACCGCGCGTTTCCCCTCCTTTGCCCTCGTCAAAAGATCACGCCGGAAATATCGCTCGAATGCAGGCATCCAACACACATTTCCGGCTGAATCCGCTTGGCTCTGAACAGCTTTTATATTATAATAATCTCGTAACAATTTCCAGTCAACCTTTCAGACGTGTTTCAGGAGAAAATATATGAAGATATCATCGAATACAAAACGCTTCCTAACGGCTCTTATCCTTGCGGCTTTCCTGCTGGCCGGGTGCGGGCACGGGGAAACACCGGAGGAACAAAGTCATACTTCCTCCACAGCAGCCTCCCAGGCGGAACTTTCTGTGAATGATGTGGAGGATCCGGCATCGGACGCGGAATCGCAGGAAACTTCCGAAACTGCGGAGAATGCCTCCCATATGTCCGCCTCCGGGGATTCCGCCGTATCACAGGCTGTCCTCGGTATTATCAGCTTCTTTTCGGACTCCTCTGTCAGCGCTGCCTCCTCGGAACATCCGGTGTCCGATGCCGCGTCCCCCGGCACGCACCCCGCCGCTCAGGCTTCCGGTTCCGCGTCCCCCGGCACGCACTCCGCCGGGCAGGCTCCCGCTGCTGCGTCTTCCGGCACACGCC